>JAZDOW010000006.1:0-9613 GCA_043798185.1 Pseudomonadota bacterium
AAATGAATATACCATAACAATCAATATGTTACATCATTATTAAACATCCACCTCGTTCTGCTCTCTCTCTTTCTTCGTCTATGGGGTGTCGTGATATCATCTTGATTTGTTGTCGATTTTATAGTTTTTTTTCAGGCACTAAATATATAATTCCAAGATATCATAACCGAAAGAAGTGGTGAGAGACAGGAGATTTTTTCAGGCAATTTCCTTCGGCACTGACAAGTGAAGATCCATAGGAGGTGTCATGGGTACGAGTTCCGTATCTTGCTTCCCCTTTGCTTGGCCGCATTTCCCGGACCATTTTCGAAGATCGGCAGAAAATCTGCGATCCTCCTCTCTTCTGGCTCGAGACTTTCATCGATACCGAACGATTCGCGGGCACCTGTTACAAGGCCGCCAACTGGATCTTCCTCGGCCTGACTTCGGGCCGGGGCAAATACAATAAGACCCAAAAACAACTTACTTCGATCAAGGCTAGGTACGGTTACCGAACGACTTTCCACTGTCGTTGGCACTTGCCGTAGCAATGGTATCAACCCGTTTAAATTCCTGGTTGACATGGTTGGTGCCAGCTTTTCGAGTAAACTCACTCTCCCAACATTACCGCCAATTCTGCCAAACTGATCACCCCGGACTCAATCCAAAATTAGGCCAAGTAACGATGTTATTCTTCTAATAGACCAGTACCAAACCACCAAGCACCATGGTGATGCATGCACGCCTTAAAACATGATGTGTCATATTGATATTTGTTTACTATGCAATCTTTTTCACAAATGGGACGAAGGTTGTCTTCTTTAGCTTTCAATAACTTTAAATCCTTTTGATGTTCAATTTCTTTTTCGATCTCTTTCCTTCTCTGCGCAGCTATTCTCTCTTGTTCGATTTTTTTCAATTTTGCTTCTTCAATTCTTCTATTTTCAATCATTTGTATTTCCGCTTCTTTCTCCACTTTTAGTAAATGGTTTATCTCGCTAACTCTAGAGCTCAGAAGTGGGGTGTCAGATAGTTTTGATAATTTATAATATTCCAAGGCCTTAGTGAGACTCTTTGAAACACATATGCCACGATCGTACATCACACCTAGATACATGTTAGCCTTTTCAAGCTTGTCGATATATAAAGGCCCATACAGAGAGCTAATTATGTCATTACATTCTCTTTTCTTTAAAGAAAATAATATCTTGTTCTCATCGTAGCTATATGGGTAAATAGTTTGATTTTTATATAAAATTTTGTCTATTTCCGTTTTTTTGTATATAAACATTGCTTTATCGTGAGAGCATTTAATTGAGTCGTTTTCAACTGAGAAATTTGAACATTCATATTTTTTGCCGTCCTCAACGATTGCATAATCACTGGCAAATGCTAGGTTGACACTAGCAATTAATAACATATTTGTTATTATGGAATTTCTAAAGGAATTGATCTTCATAGCAATTAATGTGATTTGGAAGATTTGTAACAACAACGCTAAGTTCTGCGGCCCTGTCCGCAGAAACGTTTTGTTGGAAAGGGGCTGAGAGACCGCGAAGTCATCACCCCAAACCGACGCCTTTCCACTCGCAAAGTCACTTTTTCAGGTCGCGCAGATATCCGACCAGTTGATGCATCTTGGTGGAGGGATTATCGCTTCCCGACTCCTCTGTATGTTTCTCTAACTGACTGGCGTGTATCATGGCTTCCGGCAGTCTTTCTCTGAGGGAAGAGAAAAGGCCGCCCGTGCCCTTGTCATAGACGGAGATATGTTTTTTAAAACTTTTATGACCGAGGCACAGATGGAGCCGGACGTGCCAGTGGAACCGAACGCCTTAGTGGTATAGCCGAAATGCAAAAGTATCCAGACCTCAAAACAAGGTACCGACGTGATAGCCTCTATAGAATCACCCTTGCCCATTTTCGTCGTCCGAATTCGTTCCAGGGCTTCATGATAGGTGGGGTGCCGGTCTTTATCGAAAACGCAGAAAACCCGGTTGTACCGTCTTTCTTTTCGATACTCGGTTAAGGCATAATCCACAACACTGCGTGGCGATGAGCCACACTCGTCACCGACAATTCTGATATTGGCGGTGCTCAGCTTGAAGGTATCGCAAAGTTCCTGCAAATATTTCGGTTCTGTCTTGCCCCCTTCGCAAACGATCAACACCAGATCATAGGCCTCACGCTTTTGTGCCTCCCGGCGCAGTGCATCGGCTTTTTTGGCCTTTCTTCGATGAAAGAGTTGATCCGGTGCCATCAAAAGTGTGCCTCAATGGTGGTATATGGCAATGCTCCGTAGCGGCCGCTCAGATATCCCTTCTGCAGGGCTTCTCCCGCCCTGGGCTTGAAGTCAGTGAGCGGATAGAGCTGGCTGGCGTTGGACGTATCTTTTTCGACAAACCAGACCTGATCGCGACGGACTAAATCCTGATCCAAAAGAGAGGTGTCGTGGGTACTGAAGATTAACTGCCCGTTTGCAGGGTTGGTTTTACAGGTATGAAACATGGAAAGCAAAAATTTCATGATCTTTGGATGGAGACTGTTGTCCAGTTCATCGGCAAAGATGATTCGGCCTTGGGAGAGAATGTTAAGCCAAGGACCGGCATAGGCGAAGAGTTTTCGAGTACCATCCGATTCTTCTTCAAGCGGAAGAGTTACTTGAAACTCATTACCATTGACTGGATGAATAAATTGCACTCGCGTCATCTTTTTGCCATCCATGCTGCGGTGGATCTCCTCCCTCAACAGCTCCGGCATCTCGGACGGTAGATCTTCGGGGGAGAAATCTTTCGTTTTCAACTGGATATCAGAGATGCTAATATCCGCTTCATTCATGAAGGCGAGGATACGCTTTTTCTTTTCAACGTCATGGCAAGCATTAATGCTGTATGTCGGAGAAAGCAAAGTGCTAGGGCCGATGATGAAAAGTCTCTTAAACCAAGTAAAGACTGGTTTAAGCTGCTCGCTGTTCCACTGAATAGCGGTGGAAAGAAACAAAGCGTTACTTCTGGTCATCTCTTGCCACTGCTTCTTGCGGCCGATGAAACGGCTGCCGAAATACCATAGGTAGTCATTGCTATCCGACTGAAGAGTCCTTTCAAACCAGCGCTGGGCTCGACCTTCCGGATAGGCGATCAGCCACTCATTAGTTACCTTTTCCTTGGTGACAGCAAAGCCATACTGATAACGAACGCCTTCCTGAATGAACTGCACCTCGAATTCACTTGGCTGGGTTGGGCCAAGTTGATTGAACAGGAAGGGGTTGACCTCGATCTCTTCCCCTTCTTGAAGTTCTTTGGCCGAGGAAATGATAAACTGTTTCACGAAGCCCATGGCTCGGATAAAGTTGCTTTTACCCCCAGCATTGGGGCCGTAAACAACCGCTGAACGTAGGAGCCGAGGTAGACCGGCAACCGGACTCTCGAAAGTATTGTTCTCAAGCAGTTCTTTCTGAGGAGTCGCGGTCAAGGATAGTTTCCGAGGCTCCCAAAAGGAACGGAAATTGGCGACACTGAACTCGATAAGCATGACTGTAGTCCTTGAAAAGGAAGGGTGAGAGACATTATCCGGCCACTATCCGGGCGCCATTATATTTAAACTTATACCCTCGTTGTACAACATTTCAAGTATAAAATGCAGAAAAAATGAAAAATATTGCCTCTAAATTGATTATCGCATCTCTTTAGAGGCTAACCAATGGGATAGCATGAGCCCGGCACCCTCACTGCATCCGAAATAAATACCAAGGTTATTTTCTGCACCATAATTTTCTGCACCATAGGAGAGGTCCGCCACGTTTATTCTGTCCAACCTCGAAACCAAAAGCTCTTCTGAAGTGTCAGACATATATAACCACCAGAGATGTTCTTCTCATTTTTCCTCATCCAACGATGCGGCTCACCGGACCCGCGCTGTTTGCGGGGTCCGAGTGGAGCCCGGGGTGGGAAAAATTGAAGTTATGGTACAAGCTTATTTTTCCTTGCATATGTGTCCATTAATTGATGGCAAGCCGTAATTAGTGCCTTCGAGAATAGTAATGGTATCTTGATCAAGGTTAATTTTTTCCACAATTTTTGCAGTCATCACTGTTGCCTCAGCATCTCCAGAGAATGTAACAGACCATTGCACCTTGTTCGGGTCGATTTCCTTATTGGCGCTATGAAAAACGTAAATGCGAATAGAATTTTCTCCCATAACATTGAAATATCTTACTTTAAAGTACTCTTCATCAGTCACTGGAATAACACATACATTTGCATCGTCAGAATCAAACAATCTCTTGAGTTTTTTTGTTCTTGCAGATGTTGCTTCAATCTTAAATGCACGTATAAAAGGTTGAAGCCAGTCCTTACCACATTTATGGCCATCGTAGTCCGTAATGGACCTCGCTGACTCATTCTCGCAGACCAAACCTTTATTGAACCAAGCTGCCGATAACTGGGCAGGTGCTTTGAGGACTTCTATTGCTTGGTTTGCAGCCTTAATTGAAGGTCCGAATTGTCCTGCTTTCAACGCAACCAAGGGAAGATCAGAAATAGCTTTTATATTTCCGGGTTGTGCGGCCAAAGCGACTTGAAGGTGGCGATAGGCCGCCTCAATATTCCCTTTTGTATAATCTAACTCAGCAAGGAGAACCATGCGTTTTGCAATACTATTTCGTTCCAGATCGGAAGGAAGTCGAAGCAGATTTTGGGCTTCTTCGATTTCTTCTGGGAAAATATTTGGATTTCTTTCCTCTGCAACAACTTCCTGTGTGTATCGACGTAGCCAATCGATAGGATATTCATCTCTTTTTATTGGATTATCCGTTTGAATAAAGGGGTTGGCGCCCCCTATAATGAGCAACTTGATCATCTCTGCCGAAGCGTATCGTGCAGCGTAATGCAATGCTGTCATATGCGCGGTTTTTAATGTGTATTCGCAACGATTCGAAGGAATGATGGTTGTCGAATTAGGATCTGCCCCCGCCGCTAATAGTATTTTTGCTGCTTCAAGCTGATTTTGTTGAACAGCGTACATCAATGGTGTCTTGCCAAATTCATTAGGCAAGTTCGGTGATGAACCAATTGCCAAAAGGTAACGTAATGCTTCCGGGTAGAGAATCGCAATGTTAAGAATGCTATCGCCAGTCAATTCTTCGGCCTGGCCAGTTATTTTCCTATCTAGTTCTATCGCTCGAATCTCTTCTATGGGTTTTCGTTCAAGAATGGCAGCCCTAAGCTGCTGTTCTCCTTTGTTTGGAAATGGGTCGTACATATAAAAACCAAAACCATCACTAATAACGTTCGTGGTTGCCGACCACGCTGTTTCAGACGATACTTTTTCTGACCAGCCGAATTGTTTTGAATAGAACTGTGCGAGTATACCTACCGTTTCGTTAAGTTGCGTCTGATAGCTCGCATAAGCTTTGTACTGATTGATACCGCCAAGTGACCAAAGTTTTAGACTTTCATTGATTCTTGGGTAGTCACCATAACTATTTTCGCTATAGTAATTGTTGACCCTTGATGCGGCTAACGCCCAAGGACGATAGAGAGTTTCAATAAGTCCTTCTTCTATAAAACGCTTCCATCGCCATGCCGTCCCCATACTACCACAATCACCTGCACCACCAGATAGTGCATTAATTCTATTGTTTAAGCTAAGGACGGCTTTGAGTGCACTATGCACTTCATTGTCCCTTATTTCATGTGGTTTGTCAGGTTTAAGCGCTACATCGCATGAAAGTCGCCAGTCTTGTGGTGAGACGATACGATATAGTTGCAGGTGATCATCAACGTTGCCCAGCGCGAAAAATGCTCCGTTGCTCTTTTTGACGAGATGCCAGTCTGGAGCCGAAGGAGTCGATGCCTTCCCCTGTGTCCCGGTAATTTTTTCATCAGAGACAAGCAATTGGTCGCGTTCGCAGGCACCACCACAACCTCCATGGGTTACAAATTTGACATAGTGAGTTGCTGCGTCGACTTTTATTTTAAATTGATGTGGGTCATCATCTTCTAGCTGAATACTCGGGTCGCTTTTATCAAAATTTTGGAACGGTCCAGGGCTTCTCTTGAAACCTGGTAGGTTCTTGTATTGATAATTAGTTGACTCGAACTCTTCTCGTGCTGCCGCAAGAAAGGAGCCACAAACCGGATCAGCGTCCAAAACTAAACTTGGCACGAACCACGAATTAGTCAGGTCTACTTCTAGAAGTGAACTAGAGCTATCTTTCGAAAAACAATTTCCGGGGAGTGATAGAATCACTGCTCCAAGTATGACTATAGCTTTAATTTTAAGATATCTCATTGTCATTATCTTCTTAAGCCAACAACGGCAAAATCACCAGCTTGACTGGTGCATTTTATTGTTGGAAATGTGTAACGTGTCACCTTATTCTTGTCCGAAAATAAATCTGGCACCATATCTTCTATGGCACCATATCTTTTGAGTCTATGAAATAGACAGTTTCAAGATCGCTCAGTGTTGGCCGATTAACGACCGCCTTAACAATACTTACGAAACCAATTTATTCCCCCCCCCCCCCCTGATACCTCCCCGGCCTTGCTGGGATATGATTACTATCTCCTTATAGGCAAAATTTTATCATCGAGTTGATTTAGTTTGTCGATAAGCTGCTCTATATTCGAGAGTAATGCTTGCTTAACAGCCTGTTCGGTCCAATTTGTAGCAGGATGAGACCAAGGGTCTTTCATTGTCCCAATTGACTCAATATCGAATTCAACTAATAATTCATCTGTATTATAATCTATTAGTTGATAATTTGCCTGAAATAAACATTCAGCCTTTGATTGTAAAACAAAATTAAGTAATGTGGCATTTATATAGATGATCCTTGTGCTGTTATTGGAGAAAATATTTGCTTTATTGAGAGCGTTTACGATGCCGCTATTCCATGCAGGATTAACATTTAAAAATTTAAGATGGTTCCTTACTGAATGCCCTATTGAAATAGGACCTGTGTGTTTTTCAACTTTTTTATTTTTGACATCATGTGTTAATGATGAATCTGCAACAGAAATGTTAAGTCCTTTTAGTTGTACATCACGAGGACGTTCTGTTGGTTTTATCTCGGTTATTAATGGTGTTGTATCTAGCGAAGCACATCCTGATATTACCAGAACGAAAATTGCCAATATAATAGACTTCATGCTGTTATCCTTTTTATTAAATCAACTTGCGGATATTCCGCCCGGTGCTGTTCCGGTCGGCAATGATTGGCTGTTGGAATTTAACTTCTTTAATCGTAGCATCTTACTAAATGAGATAAAATTCTCAGGAGCCCAGAAAGTTAATACGTTAAGAGCGTCCCCATATTTCCCCTTAGCTCCTTACTGAAGAAGAATTCTTGATACTTTCAACAAATTTCTTAGGAATTATTTCGAGTCCGCCATCTATATATCGAAAAGTTAAGTGGCTATCGGTCTCCTCCAATTTATATCCTGTACGTTTATTACCATTTTTGAATTCTACATCTACTAATTGATATGCCTCATACCAGTTATCTCTTTTCAGCAAATCGGTTTTTATCCACGGACTTAATTTTCCAAACGAGATGTCAACTAATTTTTTTGAAGAATCGTTAATAGCGTCGACATTATTGAACATGTCAGTAATTTCGATGGATACATATTTTTCTGAATAAATAGCTTTTCTCGGTATGCTTGAATCAAAATATTCTAAATAAATTACCATATCCATTACGTCACCTTGTTCGGTCGCGTAATAGAGTAACCCGGAGCCCATTGAGAATAAGTTTTCATTTGATTTTGGACATTTTTTCCACGCTTCGATATCATTCTCATTGATTTTCGCTGAATTTTCTGGGCAAGATAATTCGCATTTTTTATTGATGCTAAGTATGTTTGAATCGGAAATGACAGTATTGATGAATTGAGTGGTTGTATCTTGAGTATATTTTTGAATATCTGAATTTTGCAATAACCTTAAATATTCATCATTTCGATTTTTATCGGATTTTTTAACCGACCCGGATACTATCGCCCCCATCAGTGACCCATCATTTTGTAGGAACGGGTTTTTCCCAACGTTAGCAATCGAGACTGATACACTGGGGCAGCCAGCTTTAAACTGACTTGAGTTTGTGCCATTGTTAAAATCAGCTGGTGATCCAGTTCGATGAAATTTTTGGATAGGGGTGGTACATGCATTCAAGAGAAGAAACAAAGCAATGGCAGCATATGTCGTTGGATCGGTTTTTAAATTCTTTAGTTTCATTGATTTCTCCTTCAAGTAAAAGATGATGTTAGCAACGATAGCGTCAGCCGCGCCGGTAATCGGTGACCAAGCTATACCCCGGTGCTATCCAGAGTCGGCAAAATGCGGTTGTTAGAAAAAATTTGATTGTTGCTTTAAACGATATTATAATACATCGGATATCATAAGTAATTTGATCAAAGATACCTCTAAGCTGTTGGTTACTAATAAAATATTTACTTCTTAGCTCCAGCTTTAATTAATTCATTTTGTATTTCAATCCTTATGGGTTCATATTTTTCCAACTCTTTCTCTAAATTGTTACCGTTAACGTTGCCAGAAATCATCATTCCTTGCGAACGAGATGACCGCATTTTTTTAAGATCAAAAGGGATATTTAAATCATGAGCATCAATACTTAAGGAGAAAGCTGTGTCTCCATCGTTATTTTTACTATTAACTTCAGCACCGTTAGAAATTAGCACTTTTACTGTTTCTAGTTTTGCTCTTGAAGATGCGTACATTAAAGGAGTCCAGCCTGATTTATTTTTCGCGTTAACATTAGCGCCTTTTGATATAAGTAATTTTGAAATTTCAAAATTTCCATTATATGATGCGTGCATCAATGATGTCCAACCTGATTTTGTTTCTGCATTAACGTTAGCCCCTTTCGAAACTAATAACTTAACTATCTCAATATTTCCTGATCTTGATGAGGCCATCAATGCAGTATAGTCTTGATCAGTTTTTACGTTTACATCATTTCCATTATTTATATATTGGTTTACGAAATTAATGTTTCCTTTATCGGCACTCTCTATGAAAGAATCTCCTCTCGCACATGAGGAGATTATAAACAGTACAAAAATAAAAATGTTGCGTAAATTCATGAGCATTCTCCTTTGGTTTGAATTTCTAAAAATTAGATGTCTAAACTTCTGACTAAGAAAATGATATCATTTTGTTATTGATGAATGTTCTCGTTGGAAAAATCAAGGCAGAAATGATTACCCGCAATGAGAAGGGTTCTGGTCAAATTTAATAGTGTCAGACTACCGTAAATTGCTATACTCATTTCTTTCGAAATGAATTGATAGCGCTCCCGACAATGCCACCCAAGAGACCACCATACATACCGCCCTTTGCACCTCCGGGAACATCACCGTTTGTGGCAATGTTAAGAATATTAAAAAGCAACCCTCCAGCTATAGCACAACCCGTCAAAATTGCACTGTCACTAATTCCTGTTTTCTGAGATACAGGTTGCTGGATTGAGTTGTCATCGGCTGGTTGTGTTCGGTTGTTCACGTTTTGCTCCCTCTTGAGTATTTTTTAATCGTTCAACAACCTAATGATCACCGGTTTATCCGGTGCATAATTTTGTTATAAAAGTAAATCCGTCCCCTTTTTAGTC
>JAZDOW010000029.1:0-60395 GCA_043798185.1 Pseudomonadota bacterium
GCACCGCGAAACCGCCCTTCCAGCTCCTGAATGATCTTGCCGTTACCTCGAACCGGGCCATCAAGCCGCTGCAGGTTGCAGTTGACGACAAAGATGAGATTGTCGAGATTCTCACGCGCTGCAAGCGATAGGGCTCCGAGGGATTCCGGCTCGTCGGATTCGCCATCGCCCATAAATACCCAGACTTTTCGATCGCCAGCCACCTTTAAGCCGCGACTCTCCATATAGCGCATGAACCGTGCCTGGTAGATGGCGGCCATCGGGCCAAGGCCCATGGAGACCGTCGGAAATTGCCAGAAGTCGGGCATCAACCACGGATGGGGATAGGAAGAAAGACCATGCCCACCGACCTCTTGCCGAAAGTTTGCCAGCTGTTCTTCGGTCAGCCTTCCCTCAACAAAGGCCCGGGCGTACACACCTGGTGAACTGTGACCCTGGAAATAGATCATATCGGCACCGAAGGCTGCCATCGGACCGCGGAAAAACCAGTTAAATCCAACCTCATACATCGCCGACACCGAGGTATACGTGGCGATATGGCCACCCAAACCTTTGCCGTCTTTATTGGCCCGAGCCACCATGGCCATGGCGTTCCAGCGTACATAGGCGGCTACATTTCTGGCAATCAACGAATCGCCGGGGATGTGTTCCTCTAGCCGCGGTGGGATGGTATTGCAATAGGGCGTCAGGAGGCCGGGTGATGTTGTGACTCCGAGATCCCTCGCTCTTGCGGTCAACTTTCCGAGGAGATAGTCCGCCTTTTCCCCACCCTCATTTTCAATTACTGCTGTAAGGGAATCAAGCCACTCCGCGGTTTCCTGCGGATCAGGATCGTGAAAATATGTCATACTGCACCTCTCAGAATCGCAAGTTAGACCAACGGTTCACACCCAGTCCAACGCTTCCCACCTTATACATACCTCACCTTCCCCTCTGGCAGCGAGGAAAGGGGATGGCCAGGTTTTTCCTCCTGGGAGTAGCCGATGGCAATTATTGCCTCGATCTTCAGATTTTCTTTTATTCCCAGCAACTTCTTCACGTACTCCTCCGCCGACATTGTCTCGTCATGCGGGCGCTCACGGATCTGAATCCAGCAACTACCAAGTCCTAAATCGGTTGCGGCCAGATGGATTACAAGAGCAGCAATTGAGCAGTCTTCAATCCACACATCGCATCTGTCAGGATCACCGCAAACGACTATCGCCAGTGGCCCGTTTTTCAAAAATGACGAACCATGCGCTTTAGCTTTTGCCAGGTCGTTGACAAGCTGACGATCACTCACCACCACAAATTCCCAAGGGTTGAGCCCGCGGGAGGAAGGGGAACGTAACATTGCCTCGACCAAAAGGTCGATTTTTTCCTTTTCAACTGGCTGCTCGGTGAACAGACGGATACTTCTTCGTTTTTTTAATAGATCTAAAAACATGGTTTCTCCTTGAGATTTCTGAATGATCGGCAAGGGATCAAACGTCGAAGTAATTTAACGTGCTCGCACCGGTGAACCAACCGGCACCCGGCGGGCAATAATTAATCTTAACTCTAGCCCCCCACAAGGGGGGATAAGTACCTTCACGAAATTCTTTCTCAAAAAACAAGAAAAGAATTTCTAAGGTACTCACGGAAAAGATTGTATAATACCTGGAATAAAATATCCATCAATGAACAATCAAGGAGAATTCATGGATGCCCTGACCTTCGCCACCCTGAAACTGGCTACCGATAAATAACACACCCGATCACCCATCACATCATAAGGAATATTTTGGAAACAACACAGATGTCTGATGCTAACCAGGAAGGTCTTATTGTCGCCCATTATGGGGTCGCGGTTGAAGTTCTTTTTGCGGCAGATAATGATCGGCGGATGATCCGGGTCAAACGCAATTCAGGACATGTGGTCGGTGATCGAGTAATGATTAAAGATGATATCCTCACCCGGCTGGAAAGGACATCAGAACTGTCGCGCATGGATGCCCGCGGCGGCATTCACCTAGTCGGTGCCAATCTTGATATACTCGGTATAATCGTCTCCTGCGAACCATTGCCACCCCCGGGCTTTATCGACCGGGCGATAGTTGCCGCCAGAGCCACCGGGCTCCGACCAATCCTCATCATTAATAAGGAAGATCTGCCCTGCACCGCCACCTATCGTGCAGAAACAATTGGAATATATGGTGATTCACTGACAACAATATCACTCAGCGCCATCACCGGGACAGGTTTATCACAACTTGGAGGATTGTTTGGCCAAGGCTTGCGTGGCATTTTTGTCGGCACGACCGGCGTCGGCAAAAGCTCCATTCTCAACAGCCTTCTCCCTGCCCTGCATCTGCAAACAGGCGAGATAAATGAGGTTTCCAAGCGTGGTCGTCACACAACCACTGTTTCCACCCTGCATACCCTGCCCGGTGGCGGGGAACTGGTCGATTCCCCGGGCTTTAATGATTTCGGTCTAGTGGCGATCACTGCTCGCCAGCTCGCCCTGTTTTTCCCGGGTTTTGAACCGGCGCGCGAACGGGGCTGTCGTTTTCGAGATTGCCGCCACCGCGAAGAACCGGGGTGTGCCGTCAGTGAACTCCGAGCGGCTGGAGAAATTAAAGACGAACGTTACACTACCTACTTGCAGATTCTCACTGAAGTTGATTCTCTGACAGTCGAACCCAAATATCGGGTTTTGCGACATCGCCGGAAAAAATCAGCTTAGTTTTGCAATCGGCCTGGCAATGGTTTATTATCACTGTAACCTTTGCAATTGGAAATAACCCCAGTGAATGGAAAGTGCACCTTGACGTAGATCGGCCATAAAAACAAGAAACGAATTACTGCAATACTAAAAATACAGAAATATTCAACCAGACGGGAAGAACCATGCATACCAATAAGCGGATAGCAGTTACCGGCGGGGCCGGCTTTCTCGGTTCTCATTTATGCGAAAGGCTTTTGCGTGATGGTCACGAGGTGCTATGCATCGACAATTACTTCACTGGTACCAAGCAGAATATTCGTCACCTCCTGGACAATTCACGGTTTGAGCTGATTCGCCACGACGTGACCTTTCCGCTGTATATCGAGGTTGACGAAATATATAACCTCGCCTGCCCCGCCTCGCCTATTCATTACCAACACGATCCGGTTCAAACCACCAAGACCTCTGTCCACGGCGCCATCAACATGCTTGGACTCGCCAAGAGAATCAAGGCAAAGATTTTTCAAGCCTCGACAAGCGAGGTCTACGGCGACCCGGAAATCCATCCGCAACCTGAAAGCTATTGGGGCAATGTTAATCCGATCGGCATCCGCTCCTGCTATGATGAAGGGAAACGTTGCGCGGAGACACTTTTTTTTGACTATCACCGGCAACACAATTTGCGGATAAAAGTTGCTAGGATATTCAACACCTACGGGCCTCGCATGCACCCTGGCGACGGTCGGGTTGTCTCGAATTTCATCGTCCAGGCCTTGCAGAACAAACCGATAACGGTCTACGGCGAAGGGAACCAGACCAGATCCTTCTGCTACGTCGACGACCTCATTGAAGTTTTCGTCCGTCTTATGGATTCTCCCGACGACTTTACAGGCCCCGTCAACACTGGCAATCCAGGGGAATTCACCATCCTCGAACTCGCCCAGAAAGTCATTGCCATGACCAAGTCGCAATCGACAATCACTTTTGAGACCCTCCCCATGGATGATCCGAAACAAAGACAGCCAGATATTACTCTTGCCAGGGAAAAACTTGGCTGGGAACCAAAGATTACTCTCGAGCAGGGATTGCAACCGACCATTGACTATTTTGCCGGAGTTCTAATGGGTTGACACCCAGAATTACGTTGGGACAATAGCTTATTCCAACGTACAACACTGGGGAGAGCTGTAAAAACCCAGGTAAATTCTATCGACTAATTATCCTGAAATTTTGTTTACGGATTTTTTTAAGTTCATCCACAGCTCAGCCAACCATTCATAGAGAAGACGTTTCGATAAATCAAGATTGCCGGCCCTAGGAAACAGGCTCCCAGGCGGCTCGACCACCTCCTTCTTCATCACATAATCGGTCGGCGCTGCAATGGGATGCATGCCACGTTCCTGAAAAATCTTCATAGCCCGAGGCATATGCATTGCCGAGGTAACTAATACGAACTCTTCCTGCCCAAGAAGCGGTATCAACATTTCCGCCTCCTGTAAGGTATCTCGCGGTCGATTCTCGACGACAATCCTTTCTTTAGGAACGCCAATACTTTCCGCCACCCGCCTGACTACCTCGGCATTCGCAACCGGGTCGTAGCCGATTCCGCCTGATAAGACCAGCTTAGCGTTAGGTTTCAGCTGCAAAAGTCGTATTCCTTCAATTAAGCGATATAAAGACGAGCCACCCAACTGACTCACAGCGGGTAAGCGACTATCTGAGACATGGCCGCTGCCAAGGACTACGATGTAGTTGAATTGTTTCTCCTTCAGTTCTCGCAGGCCTACTTCATTTATAGCAGGGTAAACGGCCTCTTGATCAACTATTCGCTGTCGCGTCAAAAAGCCATAGCCACAGAAAATTTGCAATAAGAGGGCAAGCATAAGACAGAAAGCCCCAAGCTTGACCTTGCGAAACATCAACAAAAACAAGGTTAGAAAAAGCAAGGCAAGACTGAAAGGAAATGGAGCAATCAGTTCAACGACCATTCTTGAAAGATAGAACATCGTCCCTCCCTTGTTCAGGGCAAAGAATTGCCGCACATTGGCATATCAGGCAAATCAGCAGGAAAGGCAGGATATGTTCAGTCAGGCGGTTCCATGAAGTGCCGACCTGCCAATAAATTTCTGCCTCATGGAAGACTACAATGACAACATATCCGAGCAACATTGACAGTGATGGAAAAAGCCACACACGCCAGGGGCCTTTTCGTAAACCAAAGAGAGCAAATCCAAAACCTAGCCAGAGAACTATATTCCATTGCCTGATATCACTCCACATTCTTGATATTGCTTCAATGGCTACCGGCACACGATGTGCAGCCCTCTGAATGTTTTGGATATCGAAATGCAACCCGACCGTGGCGTGAGAACCAAAGTGCATGAAATACCTCGTCCAAATCACCCATGGTGCGTAACAAACCGCAAAAACCCCAAAATATACCAGCATAGCTCGAATACGATTCCGACCAGGCAGCAATAAGATCCAGAACCCCGACAAACCGGCGAACATCACTCCTTCATTTTTGGTATAAGCCGCTGCGGCCGCTAGCAGAGCCGCGATTACGGCAACCATTCGGTTATCTTCTATCCCCCGCAACACCAAACAGCCAGAACACGCTGTAATGAGGAGCCAAAACGGAGCCTCAGCATAACTCCAAGATGCAACTAAAGGCACCATGGGCATTGAAACAAACAATGCACCGCCAAGCAAGCCCAGGTCCGCTCGCCCAGTCAGCCTCTTGACGATAACGACTATTTCCCAGACAGTAAGCAGCAGGAATATTCCTCCCCAGCCTCGACTCCACATTTCTTCCCAACCACCGTTAAACCAGCCGGCAAAGGCCCATACCGACGGCCATAACAGTGGGTAATCGGCATGACCGAAATAGCTGACATCCGCCAAAGGTCCATGGCCAAGTGCAAGAACCTTAGCTTTTGCCGCCCAGATTGCCCAGGCATCCCAATCGTCTGGTACGACAATAACTGACATGAGCAATGCCCAGAGAATACTCAAGCTAATGATGATGAGAAAAAGCATTTTCCAGATCTTTCCCAGGCCGAGATAGGGAAGATTTTTATGGACAAAATTTTCAGAGAATACGACTGAAAGAGAACGTTCCCTCATTCCGTTCATTCTTCGCATTAAAAACCACCCCCATCCAAACATCCCAACAAAGGTCTGCAAATAAAAAGCAGGTGTTGCAACAGCAAGAAACGCCCTCGACAATACAACACAAGCCATGCAGACCAACAAGGAACAACCGAACAGCTCAGGGAAACTGAAAGGGATGCGCTCAAGCAAATACGTAAGTGCCAGTGTCATTCCTCCGAGAATAAAAAACGAACCAAGCAAGGCGAAAATGGAAGATCCAAAGTGTGTTGGTTTCACCAGTAAAGCGCTTGGAACGGCCGACGTAAAAGTTCCTCCGGCGTCGACTGAGTATTGCGTCGATCCAGATGGTATCCTCGGAAGAAGCAGGTATTTCAAGTAGGAGAGCTGGTTGTTATCGCCGGTCGCGGTGTAGTTGATATCTTGAGGCCAGACTTTATTAATGTTTCTATTCGCATCAAGAAGCACCTCAGAAAAACCGACATTATGAAAGATCGCACTCCTTTGCACTTCGATGGACTTACCGAGGTAATTCACCCGCTCTCGTTCCCACCAGAGTTTGTACATCCCCCCCAGAGCAGCGATCGAAACAATTATCCAGATTGCTAGTACCCCTGGAAGTATATAGCGAATGAGATTAAAGTTCTTCATCCGAGTTATCTCTTAATTCCAGTTGCTCAGGAAGATGACTTAGAGCCTCTTTTCGAGTCAATTCAGAAATATTCTGTTCAATTTTTTCGATCGCAGACAACAGTTTAAAAATAAGAAGAAAGACCAAAAGAAAACCTGTAAGAATGACTGCGTTGATATTGCCCTCAATGCCAATCATTTTCGCGAAGATGATTGTTGAGTTAGGGTAGATAGCTATTAGCCCCATCCCTCCCCAGACGATTAGTCGCACAACAAACTTCAAAAAAGTCTGTCCTGTTTCGCGCTTAAAGAACTCTCGTCCTCCCTGAAAAAGCATCACTGAGGAGATACATAAAATTGCGATTTGATAAAGATGTATTTTCATGATTGCAACTGTTCCATTTTTACACGAGCATGCCCCAAATCATTCGAACAAGGGTTTTGATTCCATTAATAAACCCCTGTTTCTGTGGTTTGCCCATTGAATATTCGGTATATCGCACCTTGATCGGCACTTCGGTGAATTTCAATCGATTATTTTTAATTTCACGAATAACCTTGCTGTCATATTCGTATTTGTCTGCCTTGGTATCGATAATTGTCGCGGCAAAACGCGAATAAGCCCTGAAACCAGATTGACTGTCTGAGACATGTATTCCATAGAGGAGCCATGTTACGATATTACCTATTTTATTGGCAATAATTTTTATGACCGGCATCTCACCTTTGACTTTTGGCCGAGTCCCGAGAACCACATCACACTTGCCAGTACGAATTGGCTCAATTAAAGCTTCAATATCTGTAGGGTCGTGCTGCCCATCTCCATCTATGGTAACAAT
Organism: Pseudomonadota bacterium; assembly: GCA_043798185.1. Classification (GTDB taxonomy): domain Bacteria; phylum Desulfobacterota; class Desulfobulbia; order Desulfobulbales; family Desulfocapsaceae; genus Desulforhopalus_A. The sequence continues at coordinate 7,267 of JAZDOW010000029.1, forward strand.
GATATCAGCACTCATCTTATTGGCAGCAGCAATCCCGGTTTTTGTCGCAGCACCTTTGCCTCGATTGATTTTGTGACGGAGAGCAATAACATTGGGTAAAGTTGCTGCACTGTCATAGGTAGCATCCCGACTACCATCATCAACGACGATAATCGAATAATTGCCGGCTTCTCGGACTTCGCGAACAACATCAGCGATTACAGCCGCTTCATTAAATGCCGGTATAACAATGCACACTCGACTTTCCATCACTTACAAATCCCTAATTTCCCAATATTTTTTCAATATCTCATCAAAGCATAAACTCTACACAGAAGGCGTTGAATACATTTCTTTGGAACAATCGAAAAGGGTATTATTCCATTCTGATGTGAAATATCTGATCAGGTTCAGTAGCCTCATTTATCTTTTCAACCCGATGAACACCAATGGAGGACAATTCGTAAATACCCGCTTGAGCTCCAGGATCTATCCTGATAGATCCAATAATACTATCCGACGGCAAGAAAAAATAAACGGTATTTGCACCTATTTTGATATCAGCTTTAAGAATATTTTTTTCTTTATAACTTCTCTCAACTTGGGTCTGATAATATACTTTAATATGCGTATTGACATTACTTTTAATTTCAATTTTCATAATTGCTGAATGTCCTTCAGTGCAATTCACATCGGATATGATAAAGAATGGATCATCATTAATTGCAGTTATCAATATAGCATCATTCTCAGCTGTTACTTGCATACCATTTGCTGACTCAATTTTTTTTAATAATTCACTCGCATCAGCTTCAAAACAAACAGTTTTAGAATGCAGATATTCCCATTCAAAATTTCTTATGTGAGTGTGGTAATTATCCTTCACAGAAAGCCATTGTTTACCCAACATCGGCACAGCTTCACGTGACCCAGAGGCAACATATAAAATGCACGCCCAATCCTTTTGTTCATCTAAAAAAGTGAATGTGCGCGAAGTGCTCTCCCCTATTTCTTGAGTTGATTTCCATAAATGACGCGTTTCCAAACTTTTCAGATGTGCCCGCCAGGAAATCGGGTATTCCACAGAACTGTCCCCTAAAATTAAACCAATACGAGAGCAGTGTTTCTCTTCGGCCTGAGTAAAAAGAAAATCATGTTCCTTTTGTAATCCCACATTATTGTAATAGTTATTCACCCTGTTGCCCCAGTCACCCCAGAATAAAGCAAGATTCAAAAGCCGAGGAGGCACATTGGCAGCGGTTAATGTCCCATACGCCAATGAAGACATACTGAATATAAAGACTAAGAAAGTAAAAATCTTCGACGTAAACTTATTGAATTGTCTAAATAATATAAAGGAAAAAGGCAGCAAAGTAATTAATGGCAGTTGCAGCCTAGTAAGCCATGGCTGGTCTCTTACTATGAGACCAAAGCTATACCAAGCAACAGCGGGATACATAGCCAACAGAAAGGGATTGATAAGTCGCTTGGTAAACACGAAAGGGATTAGGAAAACAGACAAGACCAGACAAAAAATAAAGGAAAGCACCTGAAAAGGATTTCCGACCATATCCTCTTGTACATTAACTACGTTATTGGTTCGTAATATTCCATTGTAGCCCAACTCATTAAGGATTTTTTTTGTTTCATTTGGAAAAGGAATGTTTTGAGCCAACCCTCTTAAGGGATTCCACAACCGATCAACATCGTATTGTGATAAAATTGGGTAAACCTCATGTCTTGATACATTGTTTGTAATTTTTCGAAATATATCCGGTCCATCTATCAAACTTATCGTTAGCACCAATACACAAATGCCAACCATTATTTTTTTCAAATCTTCACTTGTTTTTAGTGCAAATATTTTCAAAAAAGCAGCGCATATCAATAATGGCAGACAAACTATTATCGACGTTGGTTTTACCAAATAACCTGCAGAAATACAGATTCCTATCAGGAGATACCCTTTAATCTTCAGTTTTCTGATATCACCTAAAAATATTCGTTTGCTTGAAATAATAATAGAAACAGTCATTAGTGAAGCAACAAGATCATTTTTTGTACTTGAAGCTTGCATTATTGCCATAGGGGCCGTGGCGGTTAAAATAACAATATATGCTGCCCATCGTTGAGGAATTCTTATAATTCTTACGAGATGAGACAAACCCAATATAATAAATAGAAATGCAAAGAACTGTACAAAATTTGCCAACGCGTCTGAATCAGAAATTGCCTGTAGAAAAAGTATCAAATACTCCGCCCCAGGACCCATCACATTTTGTCGATCTATTGCAGTGGGGAAATATGCAACACTGCCATTTTCTATCCAACGTACGACCCGAGACATATGATAAACCAAACTATCATATGTGTTGGGAGGATACACTAAAGCAGCAATAAACACCAATATAATCATCGGGATAACTGCATAGTATGCCGGATACTTAATACATTTCCCAAAATAATTACTAATGTGCAACACACTATTCTTCCTGTTTTTATTGTAATAATAACCCCAAGCCATCCAGAAAGACAAAATGATCAAGTGTGCAACGACAAGTGAGGTTGAATTTACAAGCTTAAAAACGCTCAAAAAGTTAAGGAGAATAGCTTCCAAAGCGATTAAGCATGGAAATGCCATGACTAATGACACTTGTGTATTCGCAAGCCTACACTTGGCAAGTGTATTTCCAATAGCGAAAATCAGAAGAATGAAAAATAGTATCGCTAATTTCGTCATCCTTTCCCCCAACCGTGCATAACAAACAGATACACCGCAACATGACCCGCCAAATCCTGGGCAATTTCCTACACAGAAATGCGTCATGCTTTGCCAAGTTTTTTCTGAAAAAAGAAGGTATATACAATGCGGATTGCACTCACTTGCAATCAGACACTCTACCGCAAGCCTGCTAAGTATTTCAGTGGTATTTGAACAAAGATATGAACAAGACCTAGATGAAGATGCCCAGCAAAAAACCTGCTCTTTTGCTGTAATGTCGATTCCACAACATTAGCACAATGCTAAAATATCCTGAGTGAAAGTCCAGAGCAGCAATAATTAATAACCTACCATTACCGTGGCTTTCGAAATGATTGCCGAACTTATTCAGCATGCCCTCATCAGCAACCCGCTCTTACTAGTGCAGGAGGCCAAGTCTCTTCACGATTGAGTGAGTTTTGGAAGGAGCCTTTTTAATTTTTAACTACAACCCTTTTCTAAGTGTGAGAATAAAAGTCATGTCTTCAATTCACTTACTTTTTCAAATCTAGTCTGTTCTACATACTGTGTTTCCCGAGTCCTACAATTTATAGCAATCACGGCATACATCTTCCCAAAAATCCCCAGAAAATAATCTTTGTTTTGCTCGGACATAATCATCTGATCTTAAAATATCTCGGATACTTTGATTCTGTACATTTCCAAACTTCAAAATATTGCATGGATCTTTACAGCAGGCAAGCAGTTCACCTTCCCAGTTAATACTAATTGAATGCATCATGGATGGACAAGAAGGTCTTCCACCTTCAAATTGAAATATCTCTTTTTTAGGTTTAAGTCCTTCTCTGACATCACCAATATTCAATATATTTTCTTTATCTGTGAAGAAAGTACGAGTTTTTTTCGTTTGTATTTTATCAACAAAGTCAATTACGTTAGCCTTAATATCATCTATATGATTTTCGTTTGAACTAAATAGATGAATTTGTGCAATGAGTAAAGGAGATTTTGCATTTGCTGCATCTCGGGCCGCTCGAGTTTTACGCAAAAATTCCTGAACCACCAGCAAATTTCCATTTCTGCGATAGTTAGCATAGCTCTCCTGGGTGTGCCCATCAACCGCGCACACAATTTCGTCAATTCCTGAGTCAACTAGTCCTTTAAAAAATGAGTCATCGCCTTTTTTGTTTCCATTAGTTGACAAAGAAATGCGCCATGTCTTCTTCCGAGCATATTTCATTAATTCTACGAATTTTGGGTGTAGCAATGATTCACCCCACATAGCTGGAATAAAATCTCTAACATATGTGTCATCAAGTTCGTCAACAATTTTTCGAAATAAACCCTCCTCCATAAACCCAACTTTTCTCTTTAGAGCATCATTCCCACTTGGGCATAACTTACATTTCAAATTGCAAGCGTTCGTCAACTCGACCATTACACTCATAGGGCTTCCACCTGGTAAACATCTTTTCAGCCTTTGCTGAAGCAAATAATACTTATGATTTATTGCTGATTTAACCCGATGTCCAAAACTATTATAAATTCGTCTTTCCATTAGTAATCCAGTAAAAGTCCAACCTGAGGGGCCGGCATTGGTTTAAGCCAAGAGGGCATGGGCCATAAAGCTCTGATCTGGTCCAGATAACCAGAATTTGATGTTTGATGAAAACAAATAAGTGATCGGGCAATATGCAAGATTTCACTTTAATCTTTTCTATGCGAGTTGCACAATGATTACAAAAACTACTTACAGTGATATCTTGCTGTGCTCAGCATAATAATTAATAGCCCTTCGAACGCCATCTTCAAATGCTACTGTTGATTTGAATCCATACTGGCTCTGTTTTGTTGTATCTCCACCTCTTGCAAAAACTCCTTCTGGAGTATGACTCGTCCCGTTGACTTCAGGATTGTAACCACATTCCTTGGCGGCCAATTTGGCAAATTCAATAAAGCTCGTATAAATGCCGGTAGACAGGTTAACAGCATCTCCATTATCAATTTTATCAATAGTTTGAAGTACCCCCGTTACGCAATCTTCAATGTGAATAAAATCTCTCATCTGTCTTCCAGAACCCCATACCGTAAGCAATTCGGCACCTTTATTTTTAATCGCCCGCTTGCAAATACTTGGAAATGGATATGTATCATCTTGGTCTTCACCATATCCTGAAAATGGGCGATAACTACATGATTTTAAATTATATTTATCGTAGGCCAATCTTGCCAGATACTCACATGTGAGTTTTGCCCATCCGTAAGACATATCAGGCATACCGATATCATCGCCAAAAGAAACCATATCTTCTTTTAATAAAAAATAATTATCCGGTCGCTGGAACTTAATTGGATAAGCCGCACTTGAACTAAAACATGCGGTTCTTTCAGGTCTTACCTTTGTTGCCCAACTCCAATACTCAGAATCAATAGAGAGATCCTCAGCCACAACCAGAGGATTGTTTTCGATCATTTGTCTTCCCCCAACCATAGCGGCTAAATGAAAAGCATAATCAAAATCCGTATCTCTTGTTTCATTAAAATACTGTCTGCAATCCTTTTCATACCAATGGAAATTCAAATAATCTTGAGGATTGAAAAATGGCCAATTCTTAAGCGGTAATCCACCGGTTAAAGGAACTATATTATCTACACAATGAACATCATCACCACGCTCTAAAAGACGATGTACTAAATGACGACCAACGAACCCAGCACCACCTGTTACTAAACATTTAAACATTTTTTTCTCTCAAAATAATTATTTCAATAAAGAAAGATAAGCCTCTCTTAATTCTTGAATTATCAAATCATAATTAAGGTACTTCATGTAGTACTCTCTGCTTCTTATTGCTAATTGTTCTCTCTCTTTGGGATTCATTTCTAGTCTCTTCGCCACTTGTATCATTTCTTCGGGCGTTTCAACCGTAATCCAAGCATCTTTTCCTTCCGGTAACCCTCTCATACTTCCTTTACGAGCAATAATTACTCTGCCATAAGCAAGGGCCTCAACAGCTTTAATTTGCAAACCAGGTCTATCCGGTCGAGTAAGTAAAAGAATACCACACTTTGCATAAGGTTCGCTCTGCGCTCCGTAGCGACCGACCGGTTCAAAGTTAGGTTTTTTAAGCTCGTCAGCAAGATTTCCAAAAACATGAATTCTAAGGGTACCATAATTCTCGGCCTGCTCAAGCCATCTCAACCCGTCTAAATTTTGCGGCGCCTTGGTGCCTATCAAACCAACTTTTGCATTAACAGGATATTGGTTGCACTTAACCGCAGGTGGACTCCAAAGAACTGAAGTCAGTCCTCTCTTCCGAAGTGTCACCTCTTCATCGTGACCAACCACGATGATAAGGTTGGATTTTTTAAAATCTTTAACTTCTTTAGAATAATTTTCCCAATGATAATTTGAAAGAAGTTCATGGACCACAACGGCCTTTGGACATTGAACATCAAAGTCAGACCAAAATCCGTAGTGCATACAACACAGATCGTAGCCCTTGCTTAAACTGTTAAGCCATTTCCTTGAAAATGCCCACCGGTGATAAGGGTTAGAGTGTCCAAATGCCTTATCGAGTTTAAGGCTTTTACAAACTAGGGCATATAGCGACCCCAAAATATTGAGAACTGTAAATCTTTGCGATGTTTCACGAAAAAGAAGCGAGAAACCTCTCTCTTTCAAGACATTAATCGATTTCTCATCCCAACCGAACCCTACGGGTTTTTGTCGAGCACTGACAATTGTACACTCTCCGAGATCCTTGAGAACATCGAGATGTTTCATCATTTCAACTCGAGTTCCCGTATCGGGAGGCCAAGGACAATAAGGAACCAGAACGAGACTTTTCATAAGCAGGACTCAACAAACTTCAAATATCCTGGCATTACTTTATTTGGCGTATAATGTTCAACAACTTTCCTTCTGCACGCATTGCCAATATCATATAGCAACTTTTCGTTACTCAGCAAGGTCACTATAGCTTGAGAGAATTCCTCTGACTCTGGATCTGCTAAGACTCCCCCTGTTCCTGCTAGCATTTCAGGCATGCCACCATTACATGTTGTAACTACAGGTTTTCCATAAGACATTGCTTCTAATACTGCCATTGGGAAATTATCCCATTTTGATGGAAATACAAGAAGACTGCTCCGTCTATAGGCATCTGACATTTGCACTGCATTCAATTTTCCAAGAAATCTAACTGAAGTAATCAGTGATCCAAATCGTTTTGTGAGCCATTCCTTGAGAGAACCGATTCCACGGGCATATTGATCATCTCCTGCTATTTCTAGGATAACATCGGGAACTTTTCTTACAACTTTTCCTAAAATTTCCGGGAGATATTCTATCCCTTTTAATATCTCCAACCTTCCGACAAACAACATAACTGGATTTTTTTTTACATATCCAGACTCGATTTCAGGAATCTCATGTAAAATATTAGGAATCAAAGCTGATTTTGGAGGTAATCTAGCGCCCTGTTTTTTATACTCAATAAATATTTTTCTTGAAGGAGCGATAATAGCATCTGCATTTTCAACACAATATTTTTCAGCACAAATTTGTGATCTTATACGTAGCTGTGCTATTTTAATAAAATACTTTTGCCACCAATAGAACATACTTGCTTCTTCTAATTTCTTGAGATATTGACAACTATGCAATTTTATCAACACCTTAGGCCTATTTGATGAACGAAGTATTCTTTGACATTCACCCCAATGATCAGTACCTTCGATAATATCGACAAAATGCTTTTTTGCTAACTCAAGAACATTCGCAGCTACTTTTGCAGATCCCACTTCACTTCGAGTATAAATCCGGTAAATTTCACCAACTACTTCATCTTGAGAGAATGTAACTGCCTGATCTCGTCCAGTAACAATAATGCATTTGTGTCCCAATTCACTTAACCCTTTGGCCATTTGATATAAGTATTGTCCAATACCTCCGGCGCCCGGACCAAACTCCCAAGAGTGATATAAAATATTCATTAATTCCCTTAACTATCTAGCAACTTACTTTTTCAAAGAATATTTGTTAAACAATATTGACAGTATAAAACGAATCTTGGTCGTAAAAGGTGGTGCATAGAATCTTTCACCCAAACCCCTTTTGCTCATCTTCCATGATAATATTCCAAGATTTGTTGAATTTTGACATAATCGAAACCAAATCATTTCAGCAACCTTTCGAAAAGCTTCATTATTATAAACCTCCGTTATATCATTTAATTGAACAAGTTTAGTCAACCAGATTTCTGCTTGACAAAGCTCCTTAACGGATTGCATTCTTTGGCCTTTTGACACTTTGTAATGCAATAATAATTCTTCACTTGATATAGATTCTCTGAATTTTTCTAACCCATGTTTCAACAGTCCACATGCTTGTTGATTCATCACTTCTGAAGCACTACTGGTAACACTTGATTTATGGCAACGATATTTCAACAAAGGTTCTTCTATATTATCAAGATCAAAACACTCAGATGCACGCAACCAAAGCTCAAAGTCCTCAGTACGGTTATAATAAGGATCGTATCTTAGCTTATTCCTATCAAATTCTTCTTTCCTTATGATAACCGATGGGTGAAAAATAGGATTATCAAAAATCATAAACGCTTTTACAACTTCAGGCCCTGAAGGAGCTCGCTCAACAACAGGAAGTTGATCACCAAAGTATTTCACCCAAGTTCCTGCAAGACCTACATTGGGATTTCTTTCCATGAAATGGTATTGTTTTTTTAATCGTTCTGGACAACAAATATCATCGGCATCCATTCGAGCCACATATTTTCCAAACGCCAAATCAAGCCCACGATTGAGTGTTCTTGCCACTCCCAAATTAGTGTCATTTTTGATTAGCCGTATTCTTCTATCCGAAAATGATTCTAAAATCGCTACTGTGTTGTCTGTTGAGCAATCATCTATTATAAGAAACTCGAAGTCCGTGAAGGTTTGATTAATAACGCTCCTAACTGAAGTGCCGACAAGAGCCCCAGCATTATAAACTGGCATTAATACGGTGATTTTTTTGTTTTGGGTGATAAGCATGATTCCTAAACAACTATGTCAACACCGAATGAAATATTTTTTCATGTGAGTCAATCCAAAATTTAATTCCAAATTGCCCAACAGCCCGTTTTCGTGCTTCTTTTGAATATCTATTCAAATCATTAAATATTTCAAATAGTGCCTCGGCAACCTTTTCAGGTTCTGGCTCATGTATTCGCTCCCAGTCGACTACGCTAGTCACACCAATTCCTGCATCTGGACCGACTAGTTCTGGTGTTCCCCCCGTAGAAGAAAACACAATCGGCAATCCACACGCCATCGCTTCTACGACCAATCTAGGACAAGCATCATTGTATTGCATATGAAGAAGAACATGGGCAGACCGAAACATTTCTACAGCATCCTCTTGAGAATAAGGACCCAAATAATGAACTTTCTCCTCAATGGATAACTTTCTGCAATATTGCTCAGTTTCGGACCTTGCAACAGACACGTTTTCACTCCACCTCAGCGGACCACCAATGATCAATTCAGCCTCTGGAAAACGTTCTGAAAACTTTTTGAACGACTCAAGAGCAACCCTCACTCGATACCACTCATTATGCGTACCCGCTATTAAAATTTTATATCCATCAGGTTTTGACGGGGAGGGGGAAAACCTGATTGTATCTACTGGATTATATAGAATGGTATGTGGGCCCTCAAATGCACCGAGAAATCGATCAGAAGCTAGTTTACAAAAGAGACTTTGAAATATCACATGATCAGCCAGATGTAAACCATCAGCCAAAGGCTTATTTGTTTTTTCCCACCCTGGGCCATGCCAAGCAGGATAGGCTACCCCATTCTGATTCCACACTAGTTTAAGCTTATTTTTCCTCGCATTATTGATAAGATACTTTGGATAGATGGGAAGAGCACTACTTACCAAATATAATATATTGGCATCAATGAAGTTATTTGAATATTTTTGTTGAAGATCTTGAAGTTTAACTACTCCTCCAGAAGCTTTTTCCCTTTGGGTGGGGATAGATTCTATTCCATAATAAATAATTGGTTGTGAGTGCACCAAAGGTCGTTTTAGTCTCCAACGAGATTTCTCCTTTAAGTACACTTTAAATCGCGAATATCTCAAAACTATTGGAGACAGAATTCTCTTTAGCATAATTTTTAATTATAAAAATAGAGGAGGGATCTAAGACTATTTAGCAATTCAAACTCATATACAAAATCATTCCTGACTCCGCATGAAACTCAGCTACATTTTAGGCAAATCTAGCAATCTTTATAAGCTTTTATGAATTTAGACTATTATGTATTATTTTTGCATCCTACTGAATGAAGCTGGTCAAGAATAAGGCTCCGCAATAATCAAATGCAGGAAAATATTAACAGTCAACGACATTAAGAGTGATTTCTAATTTGTTTCTGCGCCTAACTGAAAAAGATTTGACTGATCTTTCAAGTAATCATAAAGTCATTTACATCTTAGAGGATATCTTGATACTCACTCAAGGAATTGATTTGACCCTGGTCGAAATAGCTCGAACCTCAATATCTCTCAGGAGATAAATGCCTGTCATGTCACCAAGATCAATTCTCAGAGAACCATGAAAATGTTCAAATGGCAGGAAAAAATACAACTCATTTTCTCCTGCGTTAATCGAACGACTATATCTTCGACTTTCGCTAAATGTCTGGTCAGTTACAGTACGATGATACAAGGAAATAACAGTCTTTTGGGTGCTATTCAACACCAATCGTAAAATACCCCACTTCCATCCAATTTCATTGACTTCAGGCAATAAAAAATAAGGGTCATCACCTATTGCCTGAAGTGTTAGCAAATCTTTCTTATCGACGATCATCTCAATATCATTCATCTTTAGATTCTCTTGAGTGTCTTTAATCTCATCAAAAGAAAGGAGAACAATTGAATTTTCGAAAAACATCTTTTTGAGTCGACAAAATTTTCGTACGATATCTTGTGATCCAACTTCTAATATACTTGCCTCTTCGAAACCATGAGTTGCCAAAAGTCTCTTTGCCTCTTCATCATAAAACTTGTTCCATATATATATAGAATCGATATCTTGGGACAAACTTTCCCCTAAACGCTCAAAAATGACTAGTTCTGCAGATGGGGCATTTTTTCTTATATGAAAATAGTTTCTTTCAGGAGCGGAAATACTTGATACCACTTTTCCGTTTTGTTCAATGTTAACGCCATTAACTAAATTGATGTATCTTGAAAATGCAATCCCCCCATCATGGAATGGATTATTTATTATTCTTGCTTTAATTTTGCCTAACTTTCTAGCATCACTAACAATATCATTGGTAACAACAGGTATTGAGTCAATTATGCCATATTCAGATTCATAAAAATCATTAACTTCTGCAGATGCAATCATTATCTCATGAGCAGAAAACAATACCACAATACAAACAAATGACTGGGAAACCAATTTCAAAGAAAAATAATGAAAGATCTTCAAGAAGAAACTTTGCAATGAAGCCAATCCAAGTGAGAGAAAAAAATATGGGGCAATAAAATATTTTGAAATCATAAGCTGCCAGGGAATATTTATGGCTATAAAAGCAACACAACCTCCGAATGCAATGGACGTGAAGAAAATATTATCCCAGAACTTATGACTGTTTTTTAATGGAAATACAGCTTTTTCCCCTAAAAAATAATTCTGTGTAAGTAAACATATTGCAATTATTAAAGCAAAAGCGCTTAGCAAGATCAAATAGCCAGTATCAAAACCCAAACGAAGAAAATCAATTGCTGTCTGAACACGAGAGTAATAATCTACCCCAACTACACTATAATTTGTTGAATATCCCTTGTTTTTAAAAGAGTATATTGAAAACAGCAGAATCAAACTAAATAAAATATGCCATCCCAATTGACGTAGCAGCATTACTCGGCCACGGCTATTTTTTTTATTGCGCATATACAATAAGCCAAGGGAAACAATTGCAATCGGCAGAGTAGTCAGCACAGTTTCTTTTATCGTATACGCTAAAAATAGGGAGATAACTGATAATATTTCAAAGAAATGCCGCCGAAAGCCTGAACTTCTCCAAACAATAAATACAGTAAAAACATACAATGATATAAGAAATAATTGGAATATTTCACCACTATCACAATAGTTTCGTAATAAATTTTGGCTAATAGTCAATGATCCAGAAAAAATAACAATAAATAAAAGGCAGGCAAACCATGACTCGCAAATATTTAGCAACACATAAGACATCATTACAACTGCAATAGAGACGAACATCAACAAAACTACAGTGTGTGTTTGCAGGTCACCATTTATTCTATGCACAATATCAAAGCCATCTTCGTTAGCCACAATATCTCCATTCCTCACTAAGGTGATCAAAAACGGAATTTGATATAATAGCCAGTGCGCCGGGCGTATTCTCCCGGTATCTTCAGCTTCATTATTAATAACTATGCTTTTAAATGCAGACAAACCATTCAGCCATATTTCACCTATTGCAACTGAAATGTTCCCCTCGGCAATCATGGTGTATCGCAAACTATTTTTATAACTACTGTGATGCACATAGAACAAGACTGCAACCGTAACAAGAGAAATTAGGGAAATCTTAACGAAAACATTATTTAAATATTGCGAAAATGCCATAATTATTGTTTCTCTATTATTAGGAGTACTAACTATTATTTAACGCTATACCTTAATCATCTTCTTTCAATGTTGTATAGCTTAGAGCATTGTTTTGCTAGACTATCATGACGGCAAGGGCAGTCATGATATCATTATTGAAAATAAACAGCTTTCAACTATTCAACAAAGCCATGTTTCCTCTTTTTATTTCCAGACATGCAAATATCATCCCACACTTCATTGCAAAATTAACCACTACAATTCGCTCAACATTCCATCTTAAAATATTTTGCAATATAAAACTGGAAAGAGTAAATTACTCTTAGCCTCCTTCCTAAAAATTGTTATCATCTTTCAATTGGATATTTTATGTTCTATCTTCAGCATCTTGACTCAAAATATGCTTACGTAGGTGCCGGAATTTTATTTTCTTCGACTGCTCAGATTTTCATGAAACTGGCTACTCGCCATGATACTTTTCGTGTCACGTGGTTTTTTCTTATTACCAGCAGCATTCTATCTTATTTCTTGTCGTTTATTATGTATTATTTTGCATTGAAATATTTTCCAATAAGCAAGATATCCCCTATTATGACCACTGGTGTAGTAATTCTCGTGGTATTTTTTGGTATATTCACAGGAGAAGCTCTCTCAACCATTCAAACGACAGGCATCCTCTTTGGAGTTATATCAATTTTTCTTCTTCTTTAATGAAACTTGACTCGATGAAGCGAAGCCTTGACGACAAATCACTAACAATTATAGTTCCAGTTTTTAATGAGGAGCGGAATATACCTATCCTCCTAGAACGCCTCAAATCCGTTCTCCTTAAAACTGTCAATTATGAAGTCCTTTTTATTGACGATGGCAGCACAGATGATACTTTAGCGGTCATCAAGACAGCATGCCATACTGCCGACAATGTCTATTATGTTTCCTTTTCCAGAAATTATGGTCACCAAAATGCCTTAAAAGCCGGTATTGATTGTTGTCGCGGTGATATTATTGTATCACTTGATGGAGACTTGCAGCATCCTCCCGAGTTAATCCCTGAGATGCTATGCAAGTGGGAAGATGGCTTCGATGTTGTTTACACATGTAGGCAGGATAGCGATGCGACAGGATTATTTAAGAAGATGTCGGCAAATCTTTTTTATCGCTCTATCAATAAAATTTCTAAAATTCAGCTCAAGCCGGGAGTGGCTGATTTTCGTTTGATTGACAAACGTGCCCTAATATCCTTGAGAGCTTTCAATGAGCATGATTTGTTTTTTCGTGGGATTATTGCCAGTATCGGCTTTAAGCAAGCTCAGATAGACTACATTCCCGGCAATCGGATACATGGAAGCACTAAATACTCCTTACGGAAAATGTTGGATCTTGCCGTTAGTGGTATAACCGGCTTCAGTATTTTTCCACTCAGGATTCTTGCCTTAGCCGGTTTTCTTTTTTCTTTCTGCAGCATTTTTTATGGTCTATACGCGCTCGCAGTACGTCTCTTTACCACGCAAGCAGTGCCTGGGTGGGCCTCGATCATGGCAGGTATCTTTTTTTTGGGTGGCTTGCAATTAGCTGCAATTGGTATTTGTGGTGAATATATTGGGAAAATTTTCCTTGAAGTAAAACAGCGCCCCCATTATATAATTTCCGAATGTAACCTGCCTGATTTTACTAACCCTCGTTCAAATTGGTGATGTAAGAGGACGCCATTGAGTCCAAATATCACCGCATGAGTTTCAGTAGAAGCAACTACCAACTCAATGCTGTTAATTTCTTCATGAAATCAACAGCATTTGACCCAGTTTCATGACACCAGTCAATAAAATAAATGATTTTAAAATTATGTTTCATTGCAGATCAAAAACACTACTTCTCAGCGAAGACGTATTGAAAAATATTTGAGTTATAAATTCTTCATTATAAGTCTGGATTCAAACAAAAAGAGCTACGATTGGTTCTTATCTCTCTTCACTCCATCACAATACACATAATCAAATATGAATTCAACATCTTGGAAGAATTTGCATAATTGCTCTGATACATAATTTCATACATAATATAAAAGCACGAAACTTCACTCAACAAATCCATCAAAAAATTTTTCCCAAAGAGGCAATTGGGCATTATAGCAATTACGCTCAGCTGTCACCCTGCCAGCATGAATCATGGGTAGTAACGCACTCCCTTTTTCAAAAACATGGGTAGCCCATCTTGCAATTTCATTGGCGTCTTCTATATCAGCTAGAAACCCGTTTGCCTCATGTTTCATTAAATCGGTTGCTTGGCCGACGCGAGTGCTTACTAAAGGAACGCCACTCGCCATTGATTCTAACACCGATTTGGGCCCACCTTCCTCACGAGAGGCTACAACATAAACGTCTAACGCCTGATACAGACACCCAACATCAGAGTATTCTTCCAATTGATGGTGAATATAGGGCACCCCAGCAGCTTGTAATCCCTCTTTCACATATCCTCTCGCAGGCCCAGAGAGTAATACTACCAAAGATTTAACACTTTTCTTTAATAGACTCATTGCTTCAATAAAGACATCTGGTCCCTTAATCATTTTAGGTTTCAGTCCTTCACCCCAGCCATCACCATCTTTCTGGAATGATCCGACCACAAAAGCATTTTGCGGCACATTAAACCTATCTCTTGCAGAACGACGAGACGCAGCTGTCTGTCGATAAAAGTAGTCTAAGTTGATTCCAATAGGAATCAGATGAACTTTTTCATGATCGATACCGCTAGACAAAACGACCTGCTGCATTTCTTTGCAAGATACTTGTACTCGGTGGATAAATTTATGTCTTTTTCCAAGCGAATCGAAGCATCGATCAAATTCTGATACACCTTGCCCAGGCTTCCCATGAAAGTAGGCAGTTGCTAGTCTATGATTAGACTGAAACCAATTATCGGAAAGCAATAAGGCAAAATGATTTCCGATAAACACTGCCTGTTGACTTCCATGGACAGCCAGCCAAGGCGAACCAATCTTGATTCCAAGCTTACTAGCCAAAAATGAGATTTCTCTCATTTCACGACCAATAACCCACTTACCTAAATCGCTAACTGGGATTAGACGGCTGAATGGTCTTAACCGCGCTGAACATAAGAAAAATGCAGTTTTGACAATTCGTTTTAATGTTAATCGAATTAGTGTTCCACTCATATGTGACCTTGTTTCAACTATCAATAATTATATACAATACTTCCTAAAACATACAATTCCGGTCCTGAGTATTCATTAAATAAGATCACCGACACAGAGAGTCAGTGATCTTAAAAGTTAAAACTAATTCAGGCGAAATGGGCAAACTATTCTTACTTCAACTCGATAGCAGTAACATCCGGCTAGAAAATTGAATGTGAAATATTAATAAATATCAACATGTTGGCTCATTTTATTCTTGACAAAGAATAAAAATTTCTTCGGGCCCCTTTAAAAGAAAAAATCTTTTAAAGGGGCATTTAATGAAATCTGTAACATTTTATTTACCGCAGTATAATGTACCAACGCAGAAGCAATTACTCAAACCACTCAAAAATATATCGGCCAAAATACCACCACTTAGGTCAAGATCAAATAAACCATTGGCAATGAACACCGAAGAGTTGATTAACATTCTGACATATTACCATTTGCAAGAGTTCTCATCAGGCACTGAGTTAATTCAAGCTCTGCAGGAAGATGATTATGCCAGACAATTCGTTGCACCTGCTGGTGGTATTAAACGCTCAACTTTCTTTGATACCGTCAATGACCGTGGAGTTGAACAACTTCTTACTGTGTTTACCGAGCTGCAGCGTCAGGCTACAGGAGTTTTGCCATCCCAGTATTCCGAACTCGGTGCTCTTGTTGCCATAGATGGGTCGTTGATCGATTCAGTACTTTCCATGTCCTGGGCTGAATATCGAACAAATTCCCAAAAGGCAAAACTGCACCTTGGCTTCGACCTGAATCATGGCATACCGCACAAACTGTTTCTGACAGAGGGTAATGGAGCCGAAAGACCCTTTGTCAGTAGAATCATCGAGCTTGGTCAAACAGGAGTGCTGGATAGGGGATATCAGGCACATCATTTGTTCGATCAATGGCAGCAGGATGGATGTCATTTTGTATGCCGCATTAAAGAAGCTACGAATAGAGAAATTATAGAACAATTTCCTGTAAAGGAAAATTCCCATGTTTTCTTTGATGCCATGGTTTTGCTTGGAACGCCCAATGTTAATCAAACTAAAAAGCCTATTCATCTTGTTGGCTATAATATTGAAGGTAAATCATACTGGGTAGCCACTGATCGTTTTGACTTATCAGCGGAACAAGTAGCGCTGGTATACAAACTCCGCTGGGACATTGAAAATTTTTTCGCATGGTGGAAACGGCACCTCAAAGTTTATCACCTTTTTGCTCGAAGTAAGAATGGCCTAATGGTTCAAATCATCTCTGGTCTTATCACCTATCTTCTTTTAGCTATCTACTGCCAAGAGCAGCACGGGGAGTCTGTTTCTATTCGTCGGGTACGACAGCTTCGCAATCAGATTCTAAATGAAGTAACACAACAAGCTGCGGAAACGATAGTGGTTCAAAATCGAAAACAAAGAAGGCACATTAAACGTTTAAAGAAACCTCATGCAATTTCCTAACCGGACACTACTGTACGTAATCAGAATTTAAATAGCATCAGTTTAAGGTGTTCAATTCGACAGTCTCGTTCTCTTAATCTTTGAAATAAAATTCGCACCGATTCCTCATCTACCCCAACTGTGGTGACAAAGTAGCCCCTCGCCAAAAATTTTATTACCATTGCAGTTCTTTATCTGACCCAAGCAGGTTCGTGCGAAGTGCATAGATCACTATCCCTTCATATAATCTATCACGTGCATAATTAAATATTTGGGTGGTATGAAATCCGCATATGGACATGATCAGGCTGCAAATGACCCTCGACAATCGTGCTTTCTTTGTGTGTTGCCAGTTCATGGAATACCTCGACCTAATTGCTGCGCAGTTCACAAAATAACAGCTTGCACCTGTATTTTGCTATCAACACAACATTACACTTGCATTCACATTTCGTGTGGCATAGACATTGTATTTCGTTCATTAGGCCTATCTTTCCGTGACTTTGACCAGTTCACGGCCTCAGAGGCTTCATTAATTTTATTGAATCGCCCTACTTTTTTCTTTCCGGTGCGGATCTTGATTTAGCGAAAAGATAGCATCTAATTCTTCAAATATACTCACAGTTATCATTTGCCGGATGATCCCTTTTCATTCATTTTTGATATTTTATATAGTTGAAAAATATCTTTGTTCTGATAAATCAACTCAAGGCCAATTTCATAAGCCAATTGAGGATTATCCCAGTATTTCTTATAATTTTTCATGTTTGCAGTATAATAATTATCGAAAACCACATATTCGATGTCTTCATTATAAGCTATCGGGCATATTTCTTCTGGTTTATCTGGAAGACCAATAGCTTTTCCATTATAATCCCTCTTTCCAGCAGCAAAAAAGAGTACCACGCCAGGTTTACGAGAGATTACTGAAATAGAATGGCTATCCGACATATTTTTATTAATCCAAAGCCCAGCTGTCTTTAGACCTAAATGTCCTTGTCGCTCGCTAAACACATTAAAAACATGAGGGATATTTTTTGAAATAATTAGCCCTGGAAAAACATGGGCACTAATTGATAGAGACATAAACAAAATTATACCGAAACTGAAATTTTTCGTTGATGCTTCAATCTTGAACAAATAATTCATTATTCGGCTTGTTTCATAAGATATGAAAACAAAAAAGAGCACACAGTAGGGCATAATATATCTTCCAGTTGGGTCATCTAATATAATTGGAACAATAGGAATAGAGAACAGAACAAGACCTAATAAAAGATTTTTTGAGTTAGCATCAAGTGCAACAGATGAAATTTTGAATTTATTTAGAACAAGGAAGATAATGAAAAAACAAAATAAAGGCCAAATAGCAAAGAATAATTGGAAAACCGATTCGTTTAAAAACAACAGGATATTTTTAAAAAATACTAATAACATTGAATCAATGCCATTTGCAAAATTTTTCATTGCAAATGTTAAATCACCGCCTTCATAATAATTTCCAGGTGGCTCCCCAAGCCCTAAGGCACGATAGATTTTATTTGAGAACTTAAGAGATATTGTAACTTGATTGGTTTGACAATAGAGATATGCCACATAAGAGGATACCGTGCTTACGAAAGCACCTATTAATATGAGAATTTTCTTCGTATTTGACGCAATTTCACCAACATTATTGTTCAATTTAAAAAGCGCGTTAACAGAATAAAATAATATTAATGCTAGCAATACAATGAAAGTATCTGGTCTTACCAAACAAGCAAGGCCAAGCAAGAACCCTAAAATAGCATTTGTTAAACCTAGACTCTTTGTAGTTAAAGTGTATAAAAACCATAAGTACGATCCAAGAAGTAAAAATGTATATAAAGTATCAGATAGCGTGGTGTTAGCTTGTGACAAAAGTAAAGGAAAAAACGAACATAAAAATGCTGCGATAATACCAGCTTTTTCTCCGCCATAAAATTTTGTGCCAGTATATGCTAGCACGACAATTCCACAAAAACTTAAACCTGAAACAACCATCCCAGATAATTCTAAATCACTAATTAGCAGATTGATTATATTGGCTACAAATCCATATCCCGGAGAGTAAAGAAGCTCAATCTTTCCATTGACGCTCAACGACCCTCCATGAAACCAGTTAAAAACTGAAACGAGATAGCGAACACCATCTCCTCCCATCATGTTAGGATTATGGATAATAAGAAACAGAGTTATTATCCCAGTCCATAAATAGATTAAAAATATCCAATACTTTGTCTTTACAAACCGACCCATTGTTTCTCCGAAAAATTACTTACTGAAAAGTGAACACACGCTAATGTGCTGGGATATTTTAATACGTTGATTCGAGTTGAGCTATTCTCAAATTTTATAAATTAAATACTTTCACTTTGTAGCTTTTTCTTTTAGGATAATACCCACTAATCCACTGACACATAAAACTAGAGAATATACAATGTAAGCAACCGCAGCCAAAGCGAATCCATCTTCCGCCAAATATCCGAACATTGCAAAAAGCGTTGCGAAACTTCCTTCTCTTATACCAATGCCTTGGATGGTAATGGGAATTAAGCGAACACATTCGGTCACAATAGATATCCAAAGATATAACACAAAAGAAACATGAATTCCAAGTGCTCGTCCAGTTTCATACACGGCTAAACACCATAATATTTGCACAATTAGAGAAGATATGCAGGCAATAGCCTTTGTTTTCAAACCAACATTAAAATAATCAGGAAATGAACTAAAAAACTTACTAACAATATGAACGTTTGAACGAAACAACAACGAAAACCATAGGCCAATTTTCGGCAATAGCAATAACAACGATATTCCGGCACTAAACCCAATACTACTGACTAGAATCGCAATGAATGCTTTATCGTTCAACTGATTACCGAACAACAAGAATGAAGCACCTAAACCTAACGTAAATGATGCCCATAGACCAAACAATCTTTCTAAAATAATTACTCGAAATATTGAACCACGAAGATTGGGCGTTTGAGCAAAATAAAACAATCTATAGACATCACCCGCAAGGTTAGCCGGAGTGAAGAGATTCAAAAAACTAGAATATAAATAAGGTCCAATAACTTCTTTAGGTTTAACATGTAGAATTCCCGACAGTAAGTATTCCCAGCGTTTTGACATAACAATAAGGGCAATTATATCTAACACTGCTGAAATAATTAGGTTTCCTTTATCAGCTGTTAGGACCATATTTTTTACGTTGGTAAAATCCAAAATATATACAGAAAAAACCAATAGTCCACAAGAGACTATTGCACGTATTGATCGAGGAATTCTCATAAATACTGTTTAAATTAATTTTATATGATTAGCCACTAACAACATTGTTGCTATCTTAACGAATGTAGATCGCTCAATAATATAAATAAAATATCTTGAGTTCAACGGGACCACGTTCGCGACAACACCCATCCCTCTCTACACTTAATTTTGCATTTTTTTTACGGATGCGATTCGCAGGGGACCTAGAGATTTTCCCCACAGTTTGATGGGGCACACACCTAGCCACAATAATTTTTACTCTTTGGTGGCACATGCCCGTTTTTTTGGCTGGTCAAATCGAAGATTAAGCAACCGACGATAATAATTCCTCTGCAGAGAAATCGGGTTCCTTTTTCAACATTAGTAAAAGGATAAAAACAGAAAAGGAGTATGACATACCATGTGTATCATATAGTGAGCCCCAGTGACTTTTTTTCACAAGCTGAGTTTCAGGGGTAATCAGATATTTAATTGAGTTTATTCCCTTGTGGTATTAAACCGCAACTATCCCTTATGCAAAAAAGAGGCCTTGCAACAACTTCACTATAAATTCTTGCCAAATATTCTCCTATAATACCAAGCATCAGAAATAGTATTCCAAATAATAAACTGTTAAATGCCATGAGACTTGTCCAACCGGGCCTAGGGTCGCCAAACATCCATGACACAACAAGATATAAAATAAATAGTAGATTACCAACTGACAACAATACTCCCAACGTTGTTATACATTTAACTGGAAAAAGGGAAAATCCTATAAAAGCATCATACATTGCCTTAAACATACTCGCTAATTTCCAGCCCGATTGGCCAGATTCTCGGGCAGGTCGCTCATAATTAACGACATCTTGTGAGAACCCTGTCCATGCAACAATGGCGAAGGTAATTCGATTATGTTCACGAAATTTGCGCACATAAGAAAGTACTTTTGCATCCATTACCAGAAAGCTGCCGGTAGTGAACTTTGACCCTTTGGGCATAGCAAAACGTTTCAAAAGCACGGCAAAGAATTGACTTGAAATAATGCGCCAACGGGCTTCGTTTCTTGAAACCCGACGTCCCCAGACAATATCTGCTCCCCACTCCCATCTTTCTATCATTTTCAATAATACTTCTGGAGGATCTTGCAAATCACAGGCTAGAACTGCTATCGCATCGCCATTAGCGCTGTCTAATCCACAGCAAATAGCGATGTGTGATCCCATATTTCGAGATAACCTATGCGCTGAGAAGCGTTTATCAACTTCACAAATTTTTTTTATTATATCCCAGCTATTATCTTCGCTCCCATCGTCGATTAAAATAACATTAAAATCATAACCATTAAGGCCGAAGAGTTGACGTTCAATGGTTTCATGATATCTTACTAACGACTCAGATTCATTGTATACTGGAGTTACAATCGTGATTTTCTTAACTTGATTTTTTGTGACCATACTCACTTATTCTTAACGTAAAATTTTTTAACCATTTATATTTACATACAAAATTTACTTCAGAACAATTATCACCAAGGATGAAAACCTTGGCCTATTAAGTCGAACAATTTAGTTTTTGAATCCTGATATAGCCTGTCAAGCTTTAATCTCAAATCAAAATCCAAGATTGCATGAGATTCATTATTCGCAAGATTAATTTTACCAAGTCCATTGGCAATTTTTGGACTATGCGCAACTTCTAAAAAATCAAACACATTTCTCAGTCCATGCTCGACATTGTCAAAAAATGATTCCATCTGAATACAGAGGAGATTTTCTTTCGGGAAAAGATCGTAATATGTTTGAAGAAAGTTTACATACAATCCTCTGGAAAAATAGGAATGGGGTCTTGATATAAGCAGCTCGCTATGATATCGACGTTCTCGTTCTTCTTCAAGTTCCAAAGCACGTTCAAAACTCTCAGTTTCCTTCTTATTATGGCAAGACCAAAGCCAATTTGAAAAAGCACGATCAACCGGATTTCGAAGCATGAAAATGAGTTTAATTTGAGGAAAATGAAAAGCAATTCGTTCGGCTGCCATACTATTTTCAAGATAATTTGTGCTTTTTTCTCCGGCAAGAAGGCCGTCAGGAATTTTATTAAACCACGTTTCAATATAATAATTTATTCCTTTTTCATACAAATCATCCTTAATAAAAAACTTAGGCTCAGGGACAAACGGTTTAGCCATGGAGATCTCTTCATGTTTATCGAGAGCCTGGCACAACCATGTTGTTCCGCTCCTTGGCGCTCCTGCTATAATGAAGCTAGGTTGTTTTAGCATGATTTTACCGATATTTTTATATCTATTGAGGGTGGATAATTTGAGTATTTAAGGTTGAAATCAAAACATCTACAACCTTTTGTTGCTGACTTTCATTCAGAGAATGATAAAGAGGCAGAATAATTCCACTTGACATTGCCTTTTCGCTATTAGGGAGACTTTCATTTCGCTGTCCCACTCCCCTATCTCTATATGCTGATTCCAAATGGGCACACATCACCCCTCGTCTGGTATGGACTCCTTCCTTTAGCAAGGATTCCATCAAATCCTTCTGCAGGGATGGATTCTCCAGATGAACTATATAACTTTGCCAATTAGTGCGACAATAATCCGGTTCAATTTTTAATCTAACCCCAGGAACATCTTGCAGAAGAGTTTGGTAACGCCGAGCTAAGAACCGTCTATGAGAAATAATTCCATCTAGACGACTAAGTTGTACTAATCCAACCGCAGCTTGGATATCAGTCATCCTATAATTCCATCCAGTTTCAATATACTCCTCAAATATTATATCCCTCGCTTTATGGCGAACTGTATCAGAAATGCTCATCCCATGCTGACGCAACAAACGTAATCGTCTATCAAGCAACGGGTCTGCGGTCGTTATCATTCCGCCATCGCCTGTTGTTAATATTTTACGTGGATGGAAACTGAAACAGGCTGCATCTGAATGCGGTTTTCCAACTCGCTCCCACTTTCCTTCCCATAACAATTCACTACCAATAGCACATGCTGCATCTTCAATAAGTGGAATGCTCATTGAACTAGCGATTTTTTTAATCTTGCTGAGATCTGCGGGCATTCCAACTTGATGCACTACCAAGATTGCGGCCAACCTGCCTAGGTCTTTATTTGTAGAACTATTAAATAGTGATTTGTTAGCAAATATTTCATGGGATTTTTTAAAATAGTAAACTCCATCTCTTTCGAGGAATTGCTTGCTTACAACTCTGAGAACTTCGGAGGGATCCATATTCAAGCTTAAAGGATCAATATCAACGAAAACCGGTTCAGCACCACAATGACGCACTGCATTAGCTGTAGCAATAAATGAATAACTTACAGTAAGTACAACATCTCCCGGTCTAACGCCCAGTGCGTAAAGTGATAAATGCAACGCAGCCGTACAATTTGATACAGCACAAGCATATGGTGCCCCAACCGCCGCTTTGAATGACTCCTCAAATTCAAGAACTTTCGGACCTTGAGTGACCCAACCGGATAATATTACATTTCTTACAGCTTCAGCCTCTTCTTCACCTAGCGTCGGCAAAGCCACAGGAATTATTTCAGAGGAATTATTCATTTTTGCTTGCCATTAATGTATTCAACCATGGTTCATGGTTACCCAATTCCCAATTTTTGGCTTGTAGTGATAACATGAGCTCTTCATCAAGTTGTACATTTTCTCTGAACCAAGCGACAGTGCGTTTCAACCCCTCCCGTATTGATATAGAGGGAGAATCGCCAATAAACTCTTTCAAGCGCGACGGATCACCGTAAAGCCGCAATACATCGCTTGGCCTTCCTGGACAAAATATTGGAGCCAGGGATGTACCAACAATTTCATTTATTAATTCAGCAATGTTAGCTATAGAGACTTCCTCTCCTCGGCATAAATTGAATGTTGAACCACGTGCGCTATCTAACGCCATGAGCTTCAACATATACTGTACCGTCTCAGTCACATATGTGAAATCGCGTGTTTGCTTTCCATCACCATATATGATTTGTGGCGTTCCTGCCAAGGCCCACAAAATAAAGCGGGGTATAACCTCCCCCTTTACTCCGAAATAATGCTCTCGTGGTCCATAGTTATTATGTGGCCTGACGATTACTGAATTAATCCATCCTGACCGTTCAAAAACTTGCGTATAATATTCACCTAGCAACTTAGAGGCACCATATATTGTTTCTGGTTTGAAATGGTAGTCCTCCGGCATCGGAATAATATCAGCAGAACCGTTCACTTCGGAGCTTGAGCAATAAAGAAAACGTCGCACCTTAGCATTTGCTGATGCTTTCAAAACATTCAAAGTACCTGTTGCATTAACATCGTGAACAATAGTTGGTTGTCGAATGCTCGTACGGACATTTCGACAAGCGAGATGAAAAACATATTCAACCCCACTGAATAATTCATATAGAGCATTTTCGTCTGTAATATCAGCTTCGATAATCGTAAGAGCAGTACTACTTTCGTGTTGTTTAAGGTTATCTCTGTTGCCGCTTGAAAAATCATCTAACACCAAAACTTCATTGTCATACTGCAAAAGATGATCTACCAAATGACTTCCAATAAAACCTGCCCCTCCAGTAACAATTACCTTTGATTTTTCAATCATCATGATACGTTCTCGTTGCAAAATCTTTTCACATGGTCGCAAACCTCAATAATCATCGATTCAGTGAGTTCTGGATACATTGGCAATGAAAGCACTTCATTGGCAGCTTTTTCCGTCAAAGGTAAAGAGCCTTTGGCATATCCAAGGTCCGCATAAGCAGGGAGAAGATGAACAGGAATTGGATAATGGATTCCTGTATGAATATTTTCGGATGTTAAATACTTTTGTAAGCCATCCCGCAACGAAGTGCGTATGGAATAAATATGGTAAACGCTTCCAGCAAATTCATGACACTTGGGTACTTTAACGCAGCAATTTTTAAAATTTTCATCATATAATTTTGCATTTTTTCTTCTTTTCTCAGTCCAATCTTTCAAATACTTGAGTTTCACCCGAAGAATTGCAGCCTGGATGTTGTCCATCCTATAATTATACCCTTTGAGCACATGATGGTATTTACGCTCAGCGCCCCAATCCCTCAGCATTCTCATGGAATGGGCAAGTTTTGAATTGCTTGTAGTAACTATGCCAGCCTCACCACAAGCTCCGAGATTCTTTCCTGGATAAAAAGAGAAGCAAGCCATATCACCTATACTTCCAACATGTTTTCCCTTATAAACAGCACCATGCGCCTGGCACGCATCCTCGATAACCACAAGATTATTCTTTCGAGCTAGAGCCATTATTGGATCCATATCCACAGGTTGTCCATAAAGGTGCACTGGAATGATGGCTTTTGTTTTTTCAGTTATAGCCGCTTCAACCCTTTTCGGGTCAATATTCATAGAGCCTTCTTCAATATCAACAAAAACTGGCTTTGCACCAGCATATAAAATCGCAGCAACAGTAGCCACAAATGTATGAGATGTTGTGATAACCTCATCAGAGGGTTGTATGTTTGCTGCTAGCAAAGCTATGTGCAGAGCGGATGTTCCCGAGTTGACCGCGATTGCTTCCTCCGAATTACAAAATCCCGCAAATTCGCCTTCAAATGCCTTCACCTCGGGACCTAGTGAATATTGAGTACTTGCAAGAACTTTAAGCGCTGCTTCTTCTATTTCAGTTTTAATTGAGTTATATTGAGCCTTCAAATCTAAAAACGGTATCATGTCAATTCCTCTCAGCCAAACTTCACAAGTTGGCCTTGATTTTTAAGTGATTGATTTGCAGCAGCAAGAGCCTTCACTATCCGTAGCCCCATCAAACCATCCGTGACAGGTTGTAGATTTTCATTTATGCAGTTAACAAAATGCTCAGCCTCAACAAGAAGAGCTTCCTTACGATCATAACAAGGAGCACACATATCACCAGTGCGATAATCAACCATAAATTTATATCTGCGCTCCGGATCCGATACAAGTGATATTCCTCGATCATAAATTCGAATTTTCTCACTTTGGTGTAAATCATCAAAAAGGATCATCTTCTTGCTTCCGCCAATGAGCGTTTGACGTAGCTTTACAGGAGATAACCAATTAACATTTATATGTGCTATTGCGTTCTCTTGAAAAAAGTAGGTTAAATATGCAATATTTTCTATATTTCCTCCCAAATGGGAAATTCCAGTTGCAGAAACCGCAACAGGTTTATATGGGAACAAAAACTCTATAAGAGATAAATCATGAACTGCAAGATCCCAAATGACATTGACATCATTCTGAAACAATCCCAAATTTATGCGAGTAGAATCATAGTAGTAGACATCGCCTAGCTCCCCACTTTCTATTACACTTTTTATTTTCTGAACAGCACCCATAAAAAGAAAGGTATGATCAACCATCAATGTTAAATTACGTTTTGAGGCCAGTTCCAAAAGCACCTCAGCCTGTTCAACGGTTGACGTCATTGGTTTCTCAACTAAAACATGTTTTCCAGCATTCAACGCTTTTTGAGCAATTTCGAAGTGGCTTGAAACGGGGGTAGCTATACAAACGGCATCAACAGACCTATCATTCAGGAGGTCTTCAACATTATTACATACTTTAATTCCAGGATAGCTGTTTTCAACGATATTCAGCCTGTTTTGAAATAGATCACATACAACCGTAACTTTCGCCCCTTTTGTGGCAAAAAAATTCCTCACCAAATTCGGCCCCCAGTAACCATAGCCTACAACTCCAATACCAATCATTTAGTCACCATATCTAAAAAGGGTTCAAGCATCTCTGTTTGTTATAAAAATTAAAATACAGAACGAACATTTCATATAATCACCATAAGTTACAATACTTTTCGTAAGCTGAACCTGGCACAACATGCATTTCCGCTAATACTTTAATCAAATATCTGAATCGTTTGAGAACAACGACCAAATTAGGATAGTCCCAAAAGGATTTAGGTGGTTGAGCAAGCATTGCATCAAATTCCTCCCTGCTCAGTCCAAGTCGTTTAATACATAAATTAATAATCTTTTCATCTTCAATTACGTGTATCGCACCAATTTTTTCTAGAGCTGCTTCTCTAGTCATCTGCCCAGATCTGATTAAGGCTCCGTAGTTAAATTTTCTTCTATCTATATTAAATTTTGTTCGCAACACGTAACTAAGAAGGGCTTGAAAAAGATCATCAAAGTAATGGGCCCCGGTATTTACCCAATCCAACTCCCTCAAAAGTAATTGATCCACTTCTTCACGGACATAGCGAACGTGGTATAGCGGCATTACAGTTCGTATCCCTTTGAATAGCAGATAATAAGCCATTTGCGGTAAATCGAGGTGAAACCCTGGGGCCGTAGGTCGCCATCTTCTTAACGGTGCACTCCCAAACTCCTTGTGAATAGCATGAAGATACTTGCCATCCAGGTAATGCCACTCAAGTGGAGCTATCCCCTCTGTTCGAAAAGATTGTCCTATGAATATATATCTCACTCTTTCTTTTGTGGCCACACCATACAGTGCTGATGCTATTCCAATGTCTGTAGCTAAATTGAGTTCCGGGATTGATGCTTTAAGAGCTGCTATCTTTAAATCTTTCGATTCACGCCAGTCTGCAGTAATTGTACGCATCGGCACATTAAGCTTTGCAATCGCTTTTTGCATATTTTCACCGGCTATGGGATTTCCAAACCCGTCGTTAAAATACACAGCCAAAGGACGCAATCCTAATTTTTTTGCCAAATAGAGCGTATAGGTACTGTCACGACCACCGCTGAACCCACATATACAGTCATATGTTTTTCCTCGTCCATGGTTTTTCATCTTGTTCACTAAGGAGTGGAACCGCTGCTCACCCATATTATTAAGGGGATATCTAGCGTCCAGAACGTCATGAAGATGACAATAATTACAGACTCCATCACGATCAAAAGTAATACGTGGGACAGTGGTGTCCATAATACAACGAGTACAAACTTGTTGAGATATCATGGTGTAAGCAATCCTTTTTTAGTTACCAGCATTTTGCCAATATCAGTGCCCTTACAGTAAGGCTCTGGCACATTTACCTCTGCAACCACCAATTCTCCAGCGAATTCATTATACCCACCTTGTTTAATAATTATTACATCCTTTCCTTCTGGACCAACGGCGAGGGAACAACCAACACTCTTTTTCCCTTCATAGGGGCCTCCAAGAATAACCCCTACACTGGTGGCATTCACGACAACCATATTGAACATTTTTGACAATGTTTTGAATGGCTTAAGCCACTTGTCGCCATAAGGATTTTTGCAGTCAACCGTTAAGCAGTCAACTGTCCAAGATGAAGGCGATAGAATAATTTGAGCCCCCATACGCCCTAATACATACCCAATATCAAGAGCGTCGTTATAATTATCAGAACAGATATTAACGCCGATTCTTCCAAAGGGAGTCTCAACAACACTCAGGTTTTGACCTATTGCATAGAATTTAAAAGCAACATCGAGTACGTTTATCTTTCTATACTTAAGTATTATTTCACCGGATGAATCAATTAGAATTGCACAGTTATAGACTTTTCCACCATCGAACTCCGTAAGCCCACAGCAAACATATATTTTGTTTTCTTTTGCATTATCGCACATCACTTTGCTATAAGGACCGGGTATGGTTTGAGCTTCTGAAAGTGCACTAGGATGTGTCCAGCCTAAATCAAGGCACTCCGGGAGAAGTAAGATATCGCAACCAAGAAGAGCGGCTTTTTTCATCATATCCAAAGCTCTTTTCAGGTTACGCTCTGGCTCACCCCCCTCGACAAGTAATTGCCCCATCCCAATCTTGACTTTATCAACTTTCATTTTCAGTCCTTCAGTGATCAAGAATTATTTCTTTCCCTCATGTCTCCAACGACTCTTGCCGGAACACCTACCACTATCTCAAAAGGAGCAACATCCATTTTGACTACAGCACCAGCTCCGATCATAGCGCCGCCACCAATAACCACGCCACCCATTATAACAGCCCCGGTTCCTATAGACGCTCCTCTTTTTACGATTATTGGACTTACCCTCCAGTCTTCTTCAGTTTGCATCTTTCCTTCGATAGTTGTTGCTTTTGGCACAAGGTCATTTATAAACATCACACCATGCCCAACAAATACTTCGTCTTCAATCACCACTCCCTCACAAATAAACGAGTGAGAAGATATTTTGCAATTTGAACCAATTTTTACATTTTTCTGAATTTCAACGAAAGCTCCAATGCGTGTTTCATTGCCAACACAACAACCATATAAATTAACTAAATCAGGTTGACGAATTACAACATTATCACCCAGTTCAACATCTTCAGTTATCAAAACTCACCTCCAAGTTATTAAAATATATTTCAACACAAAACTAGCTTTCTATTCTTGTGTGATTATTTTTTTCTGTGCGTTCAGTCAGCGAGGACCTATCCAATTTGAAATTTTTCCTTCAGCCATACTGGAATTATTGTCTACAGACATTTCCTCAGTAAGAATCCAATTCAGGAAAAACCGTAATTGCGTCTAGCCCAAAAGAGTTGATATATCTGCTTCATTTGTAATGTCCAACGATTAGCTGCAAAAGAGCCTTTGATGTTAGATTAATTAAAATCTTTTCCATAAGAGTTTTGACTTTCTCATGAAGCAAGGCAGATATTCTTCATAAATGGCGAAAAAGCCAAGTGGATCAAAATAGCATCGTGCTTACTACATGTTATTTAAACCTATTGACTACTAGTAGCAGAATCGTTCAAACTCTCAACTTCTATGTAGTATCCACAACATCACCTTAAATATAACTATACGAAGCAATGAAATACGACATTGTGGTTGGGAAGTGAGTGCCGCTGGTTGATTACGCCGAATTCGTTGACAATTTCTACTCTACTAAATCCAGAAGCAAGGACCATTTCTGAAAACGTAGATGGATGAATATTGAAAAAGGCCCCTCCACCCCCACCACCAACGTATTTTAAGACCAAATCTCTATGGGAAAGGCAAACTTCATCTTTTAATCCAAATAGAATTAAGAGAATGTTTGCCAACCTCAATCTTAAGCTTTTATTGTTAAATTGAGAAATTGGCAATGCGCTTGAGAGAGATATAATGCACATTTCCTTTGTTACAGACCTCAATTGCTCAATAGCTGCTAAAGGATTCTTCAAATGCTCCATTAGTGCCCCACAAAAAACAAAGTCAAATTTTGTATCTAAATCGACCAAGTTATAAACAGAACAGTGTTGAAATTTAACTATCGAATTCCAGTAATCTGCAAGAACAATTAGCTTATTTGATCCTTTCAAGCCAAGCAAAGAAAAAATATCATTGTATTTGTCAAATTCCTTAGACTCTCGACTATGTTTATTAATAAAAGAATCTATTTTTGACGGTGAAGGATCGAAGGGAAGAGAACCATCATAACGATTAGTGTCAACTGCGAGGATTTCTTTTGCACCTAATTTTTCAAACTCAAAAGCATAAAAACCATCGCAAGTCCCAACATCAAGCACCGACTTTCCTTCTAATGATCCAGGGAATTTATTTAATGGAACTGTTGCCCTTAAATCATACGTTCCTTTTGTTACAATACCATTCCCAAGGTCAAAAGTGTGATACCAATATGCATCGTTAAAAAACTCAGTAAGCCGATCATTTGAAATATTTTTTTTAATAATAGACATATCAATCCCAATGTGATTAATCGTTAGAAACGATTTACTTTGCCAATAACCGATTTTTAGCCTTTTCTATATAATGCCCAAGACTAAGTTGCCATGTAATCTCAGCGATAACTTCTGAACAATCTCTGCAAAGAGGATATTGCTGAATTTTCTTCTTATAATGCGCATTTTTAAA
Organism: Pseudomonadota bacterium; assembly: GCA_043798185.1. Taxonomy (GTDB): domain Bacteria; phylum Desulfobacterota; class Desulfobulbia; order Desulfobulbales; family Desulfocapsaceae; genus Desulforhopalus_A. The sequence goes on from JAZDOW010000029.1 coordinate 38,413, forward strand.
TGCTAAGAATTTTTCACCTTTCCAGATATCAATAATTTTTTCGTTATTTAAATTCCCAAAAACGATTTTTCCTTCTGGATCACTTTCCTGAATATTACAACAAGGCACCACAGTGCCATCATGCAAAACAAACAAATAGTTTCGAACGTGCTCACATCTAATACTTTGTTTATTGACTATTTCATAATTCGTTTCATTTTTTCTGACAAATATCTTCTTTTTTGATATATCCTCACCGTAAATCTCTACCCTTCCACCCCAATTTATTGGCTGTTTAATAGTAAGTTGAAGCCCAACCTCATTCGCTATTGGCTGCCAGAAGTTCAAGAATTCTCTTTGATCATTAATCCCAGGAATAGAGAGGAACCACATATTGACCAGCATTTCACTTTTCCGTTCTTTCCAAGATTTTAAAAAATAAATTATATTCTCGGAGGCTTGTGTAAACGAATCTGTACCTGTATAATTTTGATGAGATTTATTATCTGAGCTATAAATACTTATACAAAGCCGATCTAATTTCTCAGACAGTAGCTTTTCAGCGATTTCTTTATTCATTAATGAACAATTCGAGGTTGTAGAAACATAAAATCCATACGATTTTGCCCTAGCAAGATATTCAATGAGTTTTTTATGCATCAATGGTTCACCTGTCCCACCCAGTGAAATACTTTTGACACCTAACTCAGCACACTCATCCAATATCCGATAGACTAAATCATCCGTGATAAAGCCCCTTTTTTGTTTAAGTAGTTGATTTGGGCACATCTTACATTTATAGTTACATATATTTGTAAGACTAATTTTAATTTGCTCAGGTATATCCAAAAAATAACTCATATTATAAGACCTCTTGTATTTCTGACCATCTTCTCTGAGCATAATCTCTATCGGGACAATACGGCAAAGAGAACACGTAATTCTTGCTAGTGTAGCATAGAAAGATTCATATATTGATTACTTTTAAACTAATCTACATCCTATCGCTTCGCCAATTTTTCTTGATAATGATTTACCTTTTTCATTTCCCCACCCCCATATAAAACTACTGAAATTGACACCAGGCCCATATTCATTAACAATTGGAAGTGTTACTCTGTCGAAATAATCAACATGCCTCTCTGGAAACTTGGAGGCAATATGTAAAATATAGACATTCATTAGCGGATGATGCGTATTCCAATTAATATAAACAGTTGAAAAGCCCCGCTTATCAAATTCCGAAATTAAAGACATTGGACTATAACGCCAATAATCAGAATATCCACCTGTTCGACCGTGGAATCCCATTAAAAATGGGACAACTGTTATGATAAGATCATTTGATAATGCACAGAGATTATCAATCGCAATTTCAATTGATTTTAAGTGTTCAAGTACGGTATGATTCAAAACCACATCATATCTTCCATACTGTCCAGCATATTTTACGGACAAATCAAGTATTTTTTCGTTTTCCGATATGCTTGTTCCCTCTTCTCCGAATCCATAGTTTGTGATATCATATGCCGAAGCAAGAGGAAAATAGCGCTTATATTTTCCTCCACCTTTATCATCATCCTCTGCAGCACTTACATTAACAACACTGCCGGAAATTGTTTTAGAAATTTTTTTTAATTCGATGTTGGACCAAATTCTTGGATTCCATTCCGGGTGTGATGAAACAAGAAAACCGATAATAAAATCTAAAATTGTATTATTTATAGTCGTAACAATTTCTCTAAGCAAAAAGACTATCTTTTCTCTCAATTCCCGCCTCTTCAATAGGATAAATGTTCAAAACTATGCCAGCAGTCTAAATTATGTATGCGATAGCTTTCTGTTCACAGCTTCAAACAATTTCCTCAATCTTTTAACCAGCATATCTTGATTCTAATTTGACCGAATCACCTTATTCAATACTTCATTCCATTTCCCCATTAAATCTGCTGTTTCAAAATTTCGTGCATATTGTTTTCTTGAATGTTCCCTGCAACTTTCTCGTTTTTCTTCTGACCAATTCAGAACTTTAATCATCGCTGATGCCATCGCATCGCTATCTTCACAAGGAACTACATAACCAGTATAGCCATCAATCACACCATCCAAGGGAGGTGCTCCAGCTTGAGTGCAAATAACAGGAACACCTAACCATATTGCATCAATCATTGTTCGATGCAGCCCCTCTTGCCAGCGACCTGGAATAACCAGTGCAGCAGATTGCTCTACCAGCCCCAGCAATAAATCTTGACTAACTGACTCGATATCCTTACAACCATTTTCAATTTTTCCTTTAAAATTACCGCGGCCTAGCAACAAACATTGACAGGCTGGGGTTGTATCTTGCGCAATCATGGTGGCATTCAAGAGAAGGTCAACACCTTTCCCGTATGTCTTTCTTCCAGCAAAAATAAAAAACTTCCCCGCAATAAGCCCATGATGCTCCAGAAATTGACTAACCTTCGACTTATCAATCGGTTCGACCTGTGTTGAAAAATTCCTTATTGTTGAAACACGATTCACCTTTAGGTCAAGCATAGCATTGCATACTAATAGGTTCAATGCTTCGCTGATGGTCACAATTTGATCAAACTGCCGAATGACAAATCTTAACTTTTTTCTGCGCTTATGCATCTGAATACCTGCCCAAGCCCAAGCGGGAATCGGTCGCCATCCTCTCTCACCACGCACCCGATGAAATTTGATAGCGCACAATGCTGATCCTAAATATCCATGGCATGGAGACGCCTCCTCGGCAGATCTATTGTCCATACAAGTTCCGAATTCACACAACATTTGAGTGTCCCGAACAATCCCGATTATTGGAACTCCGAGTTTACCAGCCACGACACCTGCTATGTCATAAACCTGGGCATTGTTAGCAATAATAACGTCCGGTTGATCAAGCTCTTTCAAACGATTCAGCATAGTATCATAAAAATGATCCGTCCGAAAATAATCTTCGGTCTCGACATTCTGCCCTGGATCAACCTTGAAAGGTGCTTGTATCCAACGCACCCAATAACCAGACCTTTGTTCATCTAACTCCCGATTATCAAAAGCTGTCGCTAGAACCTCTACATCCCAGTCTTCCCTGGCAAAATGTTTGCACATCTGTTCCAAACTGTGTTCAGCACCACCAGGAACCCACGGAGGAAAAAAAGGGTTTATAAATAATATTTTCATTGTCGATTTTATCAATCCACTTCAATTATCTAACTGAAATTGCCTTTTTAGCCTCCGAGTCTCCATAGGTAAAATAAGGACATATAGTGCTCTATTAAATTGCCATTAAATCCCTCCGGATCTTTCTTTTAATTTAGATTCAAGATAATTTAAAATCCGTACACTAGCCCCACTAATTGGCCATGATGAAAATTTTTCTAAAAAGCTTTGGCGCGCAAACTGGTCAATACAAAAGTCATCAATCGATTTTCCAGGCAAGTCGCGTACAGCATCAGAAGCCTCCATCTCCCACACAGCTCCTGGCCATGCATCACAATTATGAATTGGAGTACGAGTATCACAATAATATTTCTTGGGGAAATACGGTATGTTAATATTTAAATAGGGTATTCCTAAGGCGAGTGCTTCAATTGAAGCAAAAGAATAATGACCCACGACAAGGTCAGCAATCGAAAATAGCTCAACCGCCGTATGAGGATAGTATCCGATTTCGCCAATCATCATATGACAATTTCTACGCAATTCGGAGCTAGGATTTCGAGAGTGTCTTAATTTAGCTACAAGTAATGCATTGTTAGAATCACAAAACTTGCGCAATGCAATCAATAGGTCTTTATTGGAAGTTGTGGTGACTGCCCTCACCAAACAATCTAGACGTTTTGTCTTATAGATCCAATACAATCGGTGAAATATAGATGATCTAACAAATAGTTGCTCCCATGGAGATGAAAAGTCATAACCGAAGGGACACGGCAACAAAACAACAATCCTCTGAGTCGGAGATATACCAAAGCTTTTACGAACCCTTTCTTTATCTATTTTACCATACCCATCAAAACCCGAATTCCCAACAATTATTGAATTTTCTTTAATATAATTAATTTGTTTCTCTTTTAATTGATACATGTACTGATTGGATATCCATTCTGCCGCACCTTCACCGAGTTCATCCTTGTGAGACAAGACATACTCCAACAACTTTTGTTTATCTTGTCCACCATACTTGATTGATGCATTTAAATAGTATTCATTACACACCGCAAAAGCATCACAAGCATAAAGTTCACTATCGTTTTTAATCTCTAATAAACAATCAGAAGGAGGTAAATCAACAAGAAGCCAATATGGCTTATTTGGCCAAATTTTTCCATCCCATTGGGAATTGGAATATCTCGGAGGATAAAGATCTATTACAACATCGGGATTTCGCTGCGTAATAAGTTTGACAATATCTTCTGGCTTTTCATAGTCAATAATTACGGGTATTCCTTTTTCAAATTCTGGCACCTTCTCATTGTTTGGACAATTCTCTCCTAGAGCTTTCGCCCCGCTTTGATGCCAGCACTCAACTATATGACCACGTCTAATTGTTTCATCTATTAGTGGCGAAAGAACCCGATACCAATTCATTCGTGGTATATGAAAAACAATTTTCAATTTACTCATTTCGCAAAACCTTTCCAAATACCTAGTTAGAAACCGATCGGACAGGAAATATAGAGGAGCCTAAGATTCCAGCATTCTTCAAGTAATTGAGGAAACTTAACAAACCATAATCATTGTACCTTCTACCAATCACTTGTATTCCAAACGGTAATCCATTAGGTCCAACAAAGACTGGCACGTTTACAACTGGTAAACCACCTAAGGTCCAGATTAAACAATTATCGGGTCGATCTACCGAATTAATTCCTCTCAATGCTTCACCACCTGTAGAGAGATCCAGCATTATGTCACAATTTTCGGTAAAGAATATATCCATCGCACTAGCGATTTTGTATTGATCTTCAAGTGCTGCTTTATACTCCTCAAGCGATATGCTATTTCCTCGTTCAATAATTTCATACATAATCGAACTGACAAGAGTTTGTTTTTTAAACTCTTGTCGAAAATAGTAAGCTAAGGTTCGATCATATATAGTCGAATGAACATTATGGGCTCTTTTTAAGCATTCTGGTAATTCTTTTTCAAAAACCTCTACATTACGATGAAGACTCAAACGTTTCGAAAAATCAATATAAGCTTTCTGAGCATAAGGTTCAGAGCACTCCCATTTCGGACCCTTAATAATGGCAACCTTCCAAGGTCTTTTAGCTTGAGATTTCCTTTTAGATTCGTCTAAAGCTGCCTCCTGTATAGGATAGTTCGAGCCATGCACCCGCAGCACATCTAAAAGGATATGTAAATCATCAACCGATCGAGTAAAAAATCCTACTGTGTCCAATGAATCTGTAGTCTTCAACATTGCAGTTCGTGGGATCAATCCAAAAGATGGCTTGAAACCATACACTCCGTTATAACTTGCCGGACGAATAATTGACCCTGCAGTCTGTGTGCCAAGCGCTAAGGGAACCATGCAACAAGCAACTGCGACAGCCGACCCTGTTGACGATGTTCCAGCCATATACTCTGAGTTATGAGGATTAAGGGTAGGCCCTGGGGTATGTACTGCAAATTCAGCCGTCACAGTTTTGCCTAAGATTATCGAATCTGCCATTCGCAGGTTATGCACTACACGTGCATCGTTTCCAGGCCGGAAGTCTTTCCAGATGGGACTCCCCATTTGCGTCGGCATATTGTGGGTATTAAAAATGTCCTTCACTCCAACAGGAATACCTGCAAGGTCGCCGCATTGTCCCCGAGCTATTCGACCATCAACCCTGATTGCTTCCTCAAGAACCAGTTCATGGTCAACATGCACCCATGCTTGAATCGTTTTGTCATATGTCTCGATTTGTTTCAGGCATGCCAAAGCTATATCTTGCGCAGAACATTCACCCGCCTTAATCAGATTCAGACAGTGTAGTGCAGTCAATTCATTCAATTTGGAACTTTTCATGTGTTGTTCGTTTCCTATTATCATCGAAATTGTATATGATTCACATCATCTAATGCTTCGATACATCTCAAGCGCCTTGCTAAACTCTTCCTCTGACAACCCCTTAATCTTGAGTTTACGTCTATGTTCACCCATGACTGCAAGAAACTCATCTTCATTAAAGCCCGTAATTTTTAAATAATAATCCAGGGCTCCTGGTCGCTCAGTATCATGTTTTTTTGCTAATTCGAAGGCTTCCTCTCGAGTCAAAAGGCCGCAACGTACATCAGCACTTGCGTGATCTGTCCCTCTGCCAAAGCCTCGTTTAAGGAATTTTGTATAATCATGCATCCCAGCCATTCGGCATTCAACACTCTTATACCCTTTATACGTGCCTTCAACTTTGTCCTCTCGCCAATCATATATGTCGCGAACAAACTCCATTTGCCTTTCATCATCCCAAAACAAGTAGTCTCCCAAGTGAATACCGACAACATTGGCTTCTTCCATTTCTTCATAACTCGGAAGTTTAAAGCCTGCTAACTCGCGAAGCCGAATACTGGAACATACCATTTCCTCAGGGTACATTTTTGCAGATACTTTCGTGAAATAATCACGATCAAAACGACGAACAGGGTTGTAGTGTGATGCTCTCCCAGACACATCAGCGATAGACTCACCCCAGACAAGTAATGGAATTTTATATTTGACCGCAATCTGCAAGGGAAAAGCGCCAACACCAGCATGACAATGCCAGCATGAATCTCCAATTTGAGACAGCGAATGACGCGCCAATCTATTCACCAAATCTCGATTGGGAGTAAACATGATATGATCAACATTAAATTTTTCTAAGGCATTCTCGAGATTGTACTTTCCGGTTTCACTGTACCAATTGTGAGAAAATGTTACCGCGAGTACACGCATATTGTAAACTTTAGTCATAATATGGAGCTGGAATGTACTGTCTTTTCCGCCACTAATTGGCACAATACAGTCATAATCATTGTCTAAACTTTTATAATAGTTTAGAAGTTTTTTAAGCTCTGTTTCTTTAGCTACCCAATCTATATGAATTTTTTGTTCTGAAGATTGACAGGCTCGACAAATACCCATGTCGTCAAATTCCATGCCTTCATTCGACATAGGCATACAACAACGCACACAATATTGCATATTACGAAATAATGGCTTTCCGTAGTTGTTGTTCATCTTGCATCTCCATTATTAATCTTTTGCATAAATTCATCTTTCAAAATTCCGTATTCAAATACATCTTGATAGTCGCCATTTTTAAATATCATTTTACGACGGATACCTTCCTTTAACATTCCCAACGACTCAGCAACTCGCTGCATGCCAATATTACTAGCAAAAGTCCCAGAAGAGATTCTACGCAAATTTAGCGCCTCAAAACCGTGATAACAAATTATTTTAGCAGCCTCTTTCGCATACCCCTGACCCCAGGCATCCATTTCTCCGATAAGGATCGACAAATCAGCTGATCTGTTGAGCTGGTTAATAGATTGTAATGCTATATTACCAATATGTTGTTGTTCGGTTTTTAAGACAATGGCAAGAACAAGGTCACTTCTGGAACCTTGTACTGAACGAATATATGAGACAGCATCTTCTCGAGTATATGGATAAATATGATGAGAGTTCTCCCTACATACCGATTCATTGTTTAACCATATTGGGTAGTTTCCATTTGCATCACCTTCTTCCAACCCTCTAAGATATAGGCGTTTCCCTTCTAAAAATATCATTGTAGTTCCTGTTAGCTACTATTGGGTAATTACATAATTATTACCACCATCTTTTAAACCACATTCTTGCAAACTTTTGTAATCGCCGATACGATGTCATCAATATCGCTTTCAGTCATTCCAGCATGACACCAATCACCATAAAGAAGATCATAATCGTGAAGTCGTTCAGTCGTTGGACAAATGCCTCTCTCGTAGCTGACATCACCTGTATAATGTGCACAGGAAAAGGGACATCCAGTTCCTCCATAGAGTGTTTTTTGCTGATATAAAGGCTGCCAATAAATAGGTTTCACATATCCTTCATATACAGGAATCCCTTCTCTCTGGAGCGCTGCGGCAAACTGCTTTCGATGTATGCCCAGTTTGTCCATATCGATTGTAAAAGGATAGACATAATACCCGTGCTTTGTATCATTCGGAACATACGGTATATTAATGCCGGGCAAATCTCTCAAGCCCGAATGAAGTATCTCAGCATTCTTCCATCGGCAACTGACCAGCCCATTCAGTTTGTAAAGTTGTTCGCGTGCTACTGCAGCCTCGATCTCAGTCATTCGGTAGTTAAAGCCTAGCATGTTAACCAGGTCATTCAAGTTCCGCTGACTAACCACTATTTCCGCATGGTTTCTTATCAGTTGAATTCGCTCGGCGTATTTGCTGTTAGAAGTTACAACAACACCACCTTCTCCGCAGTGGATTGTTTTATGGTAATTCAGACTATAAACTCCTATATCCGCTAAGGTCCCCGCAAAACGACCTTTGTACAACGCACCAGGTGCCTGGGCCGCATCCTCTATCACGACAAGGTTATGTTTATCAGCCAGTAGCATGATAGAGTCGAAATCTGCCGGCAAACCGAATAGATCTACAACTACCACTGCCTTTGTCCTTGGCGTCAACACTTGTGCAATTGTTTCCGCGGTAATACAAAATGTCCGGGAATCAACATCGGCAAACACGGGAACCGCATTGTATCCCAAAACACAGGCTGCCGAAGCACTCATTGTATAAGGCGAGACAATAACTTCGTCACCGGGTCCCACTCCAGATGCTCCAACAGCAGCGAACAAACCTGAAGTCGCAGAATTTACACTTATTGCAGTCTCCACACCAAAACAGGACGCCCATTCGGTTTCCAGGGCTTGAACTTGCGGTCCACCAAAAAAATCTGGTGTCCAAGCACCAAGAAATTTCGATAATACCCCATCCCGAATTACTGCCAATGCGGCAGCCTCCTCCTCCTTACCTATCGTCCGATATGCTGGGAAAGGTTTAGTACGAACGGGTGTACCACCATTAATTGCCAATTTTTCCATGGATTGTAGCTCCTAAGCTATCATGTGACGAAAGTTCCAGTACTAATTCTACCATCTGATGGATCGCTTTATCTGCCAAAGACATATTTATAGTATCTTGAGCACATCGCTCGCCAGTAAGATATCTCGTTAAGACGGCGGAGAGTTCAGATCTCGATGATACAAACGCACCATTCAACGCCATTAGGGATTTTATTGCTTTATTCAATGGACGAACATAGCCAATACTGATCACAACTTTTTTGGCCAGTATTGCCTCTATCAACATTATGGTGTCCAAACCTACGACCAAATCAGCAATGCACAATGCCTCAAATGATGTAGATTGAGACGAAACAGTGAATTGAATTCCTCCAGCATCTACTTCTTGAAAAGAAGAAGTTGCTTCACGTGGGTGAGGCCTCACAATTAAATGTATTTTTGAACTTATCGACCTTCCGATGTCAGCCAATATCTTTGCCACATCATTTAAAACAGCAAATAATGAATGTTGACGTTTCTCTAGTAATGGCTTGTCACCAAAATCAAGCTCTGAGTCCGGGGACGACAGGAAGAGAATACATATTGAATCATCACTAACATTATTGGCTATTCGCATGTTTTTCCGATGTAAACTATCAACACTTGCTACAGCCTTCGATACGTTCTCCAGCGCGGGCGATCCAACAATGCAAATCCGTGCAGAAGAAACACCGACTGCCATGATGTCTGTCGCCATGCATTCATCAATAACTGCTACTCTATCCGGGACAGCCATTCCCACCAAATCTGTAAAACGACGCTCATAGTTCGACCAATAATCGATATACATGATTGTTGGGATACGCAGCCCAGCAGCTGCCCGAATGAAACTCTTCTCAACATGACGAGAAGCATCAGAACCTAAAAGTATTACCAGTGGATTTTGTTCTTTTAACCAGGAAGAGGCCTCGGAGACCGACAAACCTATATTGCTACATGCCGTGGCACGTATTCCTTCTGACTTAAAAACAGCGGTGGCTTCTCCGTAAGTTAATACAGATGATTCCCATCCATGCAAATCTACAACTGAACGTATAACTGGAACCAATCCCATGGCTGAGCCGGATTGACCGCATATACATGCAATAGTACTCCCACTCAAATGCGTGCTCCTGCAAGATCAACAGCATCTTCAGCCAACTTCAATACAGCTAATGAATCATTTCCCATGCAGCACCTTGTCGCTGCATCTTCATCGCCACCAAGCATATCTAAAGATGTCTCAATAACTGTTAACATTAAATCATTCAAACAATTCTCTGTTACTCTGGGGTTAGCTGCGAATTCCCGGTAACCAGCAAACAGCATATGGTCCTCAACTTCCCAAATTTTGACGACATTTCCCCCATGAGTAATCGATATTCTTCCAGACGAGCCAATGATATCAATCTCAAACAAACTATAATCCTTGGCATCAAGCGAATGTAAATAAACCGGCATCCCGCCAGCCATCTTCAATGTTACATTACAGAAATCATTACTATTTTTTGCCCAGCTCCCCGGTTCAGCATGAACCAACTGCATTCTCCCGAACCACCAAAACAATAAATCCAGCAGATGCGTGCCGTTGTGCACTAATGTCTTAGTATAAAATCCATTCACCAACCGAACTGCACCAATCTTGCCATCGCCAATAATGTTTCGCACCTGCGCCATAACAGGTAGGTAATGCCTGCTGTAATTCACTACCAATCGACATCCCACAGCTTCAGCCTTTCTGACTACATCCAAGGCAATTTGGAAATTACTGGCAATAGGCTTCTCGCAGATCACCAATTTCACGCCAGGAAAGTCTAAAACATCGTGCAAGATATGATCATGGGAGGAAGTTGCCGTCGCAATACTAACAACATCTGGAAAACATGACTCTAGCATTGCTCGGTGATCTTGATAATACCTCACAACATTACGATTTTTTGCACAAGCTGCAACCCGGTCAGCATCTACATCGCAGATACCAACTAATTCAGTTCGTGAACACGCCTGATATGCAGCAGCATGAGTCTGGATCCCCAGGGTATTGCCACCTTCGTCTATTTTTGATCCAATAGCACCACATCCAATCAATGCTGCACGGTATTTCTTGTGAGCCATCAGTCAGCCTTTTTGACAAGATGTTTATTCAACTCAAGCCAATCCGGGTGCAGTTCAAGTGTTTTTCTGATGTCGACCAAACTGAAAGCAGGTTTATTGGGGTATATATCCTCAAATATCCGTCGAATTAGTTCAAAATCTTCTGCTGTATCAACCACCAGTCGCCAATCCTTCATATAATCCGGCAAATCGCTTTCGACATTATACAATGAGAACAATTCTGGGTGCTGGTAGATATACAGCGAAACATGTTCACGATCAGCTGGATCCTGAGTCAATTGGGCTACCTTCTGAAGGATTACGGAGCTGAATACTTGTGTATCCATCCCTGCCGGATAGGTTCTTTTCAAAACATTGGCACAATAATCCGTACCGTTCACAAAATATTCTTTTATTATTTGATCAATTATTGCTGGATCAATGAGCGGACAATCTCCTGTCAACTCTACTATAACATCTGCTTGAACATACTTGGCTGCTTCCAAAACACGTCCGAGCACATCATCTTCGCTCCCTCTATAGACATGAACACCAATCCTTCTGGCTAGAGCTTCTATTGCATCGCAGGACGAATGCACTGATGAAGCAATAACAATGTCATCCAGATTCTCACATCTTTGCAATCTCTCTACCATCAATTCTAGAATTGGTTTTCCGCATACTTCTTTGAGTACTTTTCCAGGCAATCGGGTTGAATTCATCCGTGCTTCTATTGTTGCAACGGTTTTCATAGACTAATCCCATTCAATTATAAAAATACATTCACAAAGAAACTATATTCCGCAACCTCATTTAAAATTAACTCTTCAAACACTGATCACCGTGTGACAACACATGTGTCCATTGCAGTGGTGTGCCTTTTTTCACCTTTTCCTGCAGTGGGCAGCCTAAAACCATTTCATAATATTTGGGCGACAACCCTAAACCTGGACGAATACACTTTAATGTCTCGCTTGACAAGCATTCGCCTACTTGCATATCTTGAGTAATATATAAAGATCTCTTAAAGAGTAATGATTTAACCTCAGTTTCACTTGGGCCATATTGAATTTTTCCAAGTGCTAGCCGTGCCCTTTCCACTTCTTTAACCAGAGAAGACATCTCTTCAGGTTCTAATGAAAATGCGCTGTCAACACCCCCATCAGCACGACGTAGAGTAAAATGCTTTTCAATCACGGTTGCCCCTAAAGCCACCGCTGCAACAGCCACACCGATCCCCATCGTATGGTCTGAAATTCCAATCTCACATCCAAAGAGATCTCGCATGTGGGGAATTGTTGCCACATTACTGTTTTCAGGGGTTGCCGGGTATGTACTTGTGCATTTCAGCAGAACTATATTTTGGCATCCTGCTTGACGAGCAGCTGTTATCGCTTCATCCAATTCTGCCAGGGTCGCCATGCCTGTTGACAAAATGATTGGTTTGCCTGTTGATGCGACCTTACGGATGAGAGGCAAGTGGTTATTTTCAAAAGAAGCTATTTTATATGCAGGGACATTGAGTGTTTCTAGAAAATCCACAGCGGTCTCATCAAATGGTGTGCTAAAGCAGATTAATCCTAGTTCACGCGCTTTTTGCATGATTTGAGCATGCCATTCCCATGGTGTAAACGCTTCCTGATAAAGTTTGTAAAGGCTTTTCCCCTGCCAAATGCTGTCAGGATCATTAATAAAAAATTCCCCTTCACTTATATCCAACGTCAGGGTATCTGCAGTGTACGTCTGGAGTTTTATAGCATGAACACCACAATCAGCAGCCGCCTCAACAAGTGCAAGGGCTCTTTCCAATGATTGGTTGTGATTACCAGACATTTCTGCAATCACAAATGGGGCAAATTCACGACCGATATGATGATGGCCTATCTGCATAAATCCTCAGGATGTTTGTAATTGATATTTCAAGATTTCAGGCTGACTGTACTCATTCTGAAGTACAAATTTAAGCTTCCGGAAAATTTTCTGTGAGGGAATATTCTCCTTTTTTACACAAGCTGTAAGGGTAGCACCTTTTTGATTTTTCAAGAAATGCTGCATTCCGGTCTTCAACATTTCTTGCCCCATGGCTCGTCCACGAAAACATTTAGCAAGGCTATAATGCACTTCGTATATTTCATCCTCTGCTCTTTGAAATCGAACTTGTCCCACTGGAACGCCATTTTGAGATTCGACGATACACATGAAGCATCCTTCAATATCACGTAGTCGCGAAATAAACCACTGATGATGCACTTCTTGGGTTATGGGTTCTGAACAAAATCCATTCCTCCTGGTTTCACCATCATTCGCCCATTCAAGTATAAGTTCTTCATCAGTAACTCTCGCCCGTCGTGCTTGCAAAGGACTCACGCAATCCAATAGCATAAGAGTGGCTATCCGTTCTGTCCCTTTACCATCGACCGTTTGATAGCATCGTTCCGACCAGCCCTTCTCCAAGTTTTCCTCGACAATTCGCTTGAGTGTTTGCTGCAGGAGATCAAGAGTTACTTCTTCACTATGTCCAAGCCAATAAAGAACACCACGACGATGGAGAATATCAGCAATTGGTTTCTGATTGTCGGCCAGGGTAATGACTAAAGAAGGCAATCCTAAACAAAGCCGCTCCCAGGTTGTTGCACCTCCACCTCCTATGGCCAAATCAGCCTTGACCATTAGAGGGGCAAGAGAAGGCAGACTCTCATAGAGGTTGATATTCTGAATTCCTTGCACAAGTTTGCAAATTGCTTTCTTATTTAAACAACTTCGCCCCAGAACAACATCAATTGCAATATCGGTTCGCTGCAGACCTATTAATGCTTCAAGAGTCAACCCAGTCAGGTTTGATGTATCGGCCCCACCAAAAAAAATGAGAATTCTCCTGATTGTTCCTTCGCGCTGAGGAATACAATCGTGGAGCTCTGCATAAAGAGGTTGGAGGAGGGCATATGAGGGACCAAGAAAGATCGAAGCAGAATCAGGAATTAAACCGGTATAGCGTGCATCCATCTGTTCTACCAGATTCTGATCAAGTAAAAGGTCGCAGTCATGCTCTCGGTCAGCCAGATCATCTATGACAAGGATTCGCTCAACCAGAGATCGCTGTTGCTTTTCCCACTGTAAATCCAAGGCATAGTGATCAACGACCAGCCAAGTTGGCTTTGTGGTTAGATTTGCAATAATTTTTGAGGTTTCGAGGGAGTCCTCCTGCCAGGAACCTCCCAACCACTGGTCATAGCTTCGCCTAAAATCCACTCCCCGTTCTGCCTGTGAACATGTCAGTCTATATACAGTAAAGCCATGCTGCTCAAGCACATCACATAAATGCCCCTCATGCAGACGGCTTATAAAATACACCGACACGCCCTTGTCCCTTAGCCGTTCAGCTAAAGTTAAACATCGGATCACATGACCCGTACCAATTTTATTTGAAGCGTCTGTGCGTATTACAACATTCATTGAATTTCTTACTTGTATTAATTCAATCTCTTAAAACCGGCATGACACACTGGCCCATTCAGCAAACTGTTAATATCACGATTATCCTCGCATTCACTGATAAGGGAAAATATTGGTTCAAGGGCATTAAAATACTCATCAATAATGTCAGGTATGTGGTCAATACAGGTATAAACGCAATTGCTGGCGAGAAAGCCCTTCTTCAGCATTTCCTGGGTGATGATTGTCTTATAGGCTAAAGAACGAGCCCCAACAATCGTAAATCCGGCGAGAGCCGGAAGTCCCCAAAGATCAATCTGCAGATTGTATTTTTCAGCAAGTTGCTGCCATCGACGTTTAATCTCGGTGCCGGTCGAGCTAATGATTTCCCAGGACTTGAGACGCTCCATAACCTCCAGAGTTTTTAATCCCGCGGTTGGTCCGATTCTCTCTGTCCAGAAGGTACTGCTGATGAAACTTGTCTGTGCAGCCTCCATAACTTCTCTCCGGCCGACAGTAGCGGTAATGGCATAACCATTGCCAAGGGCTTTTCCAAACATAGCCATGTCCGGTTCAACCCCGTAGAGTTTATGCAACCCGCCGAAGGTCTGGCGAAAACCTGAAGTGCACTCATCAAAAATGAGGACTATATTTTTTTTTGTTGCCAATTCTCGAACTTTTTCCAAAAAACCGTCTTCAGGTCCTTGGTTTCTCGATACTTCCATTTTGATGACACCAATATCCTTTGTGTCAACCAATGATTGGAGTTCATCAAAGCAGTTGTAATTGAAAGGGAAAATAGTATCGCGAAGATTGGAGGGGACTCCATTTGGTTCTAAGCCAGGGAGCAAATGACCGGCAAGATTTGTTCCGTTGCCCAAATTTGCGGCAAGATACCAGTCATGCCAGCCATGGTAGCCACAAAAAGCCACTTTGTCCTTGCCACTTGCAGCGCGGGCAATACGAACAGCAATGGCATTGGCCTCGCCACCGGAACGGGCAAAACGAACCATATCCGACCAAGGGTTTAGTTCTACAAGCTTTTCAGCCAGATAAACCTCTTCAGGACAATTCAGGGTGCTCATATTGCCCTGATCAATCGTGCGGCGCACAGCATCGTCAACCTCTGGATGCCCATATCCCAGAATGTTGGTGCCAATGCCCATGATTGACATATCAATGTATTCCCTACCGTCCAGGTCCCAAACCTTGCATCCTTTGGCTTTACTGAAATATGCAGGCCACTGTTCAGGAAGAAACATTTCGGCACGTTTGGAAAGCAGCATGTTACCCCCGGGAATAACACGCTTGGCACGCTTCCAAAGCTTTTGTCCTGTACCTAAATGCGCCCCTTGGTTCCGCACAAAATGACGATTGCCTGCGAACATTTCAGGTTGTTGATCACGAAGTGACAACACCTCTAACCAACTGAAATCGAGGCGTGGATGAAAATGTTCGAATATCTTCTGAATTACCGCGAAATCTTCAGGTTCATCGACTGTCCAACGTTCTGACGATTCATCAAGGATATATTTGAGATTGGCTTGTTTTAAAAGCGCCGATTCTCGGATAAAAGGCGTAACATGCTCACGCTGAAAAGCTTCATGCGCCTCTTCCCAGGCTTTTGCTAGAGAAGAAAACGAAAAAACCTCAACATCAAGCCCGTCAGGATAACTGGGCGGGTTGGTATTGGTTGCGTAATCGACGTTCCTGCTATTATAAAAATCAATAACTTCGTCGACGATTTTCGAATCTATCAAGGGACAATCCCCGGTAATTCTCACTACTACATCGGCCTCTACCTGTTTTGCGGTCTGGTAGTATCGGTCAAGGACGTCATCTTCGCTGCCTTGGAAAACCGTGAAGCCTAAATCTCGTGCATAATCAGCCAATGGGATGTTGCATGGGTCCATGGATGTGGCTAAAACAATCTGATCAATTCGTTGCGCTGAAGCCAGCCTTTTCAGCAAAATCTCAATCATCGGTATACCGCAAATTGGCAGCAACACCTTATTGGGTAAACGCGTTGAACCCATACGTGCTTGTACGATAGCTACGGTCTTCACGATATTTTCTCACATTGATGAGTTATTACACTAGGAGTATTCGAGTGCCTGTTCTCCTGCCACGAATCACGCAAAAGCCCGAAAGTCAACACATCAGTCACGTCTTGTCCATCTGTAGCATGTCCACTCAAAACGCCTTCACAAATAAATCCGTTTTTGATGAATGCCTTCTCCGAAGCAACATTATTCCGATAACATCCAGCGACAACTTTTCGAACAGATAATGTTTCGAAAGCAAGCTTAACTGCCAACTTAATTGCTTCTGTGGCATATCCTTTACCCCAACATTCCTTTGCCCCAATCAAAAAGCCGAGTTCCGCAGTCTCATGGATTTCATGACGCGGGCCAATTTTAATATTTCCTATATGCCGACCAGAACGTATTTCTTCTATGGCTAAAAATAGGACTGCGGGATTGCTGCGTTGGCTTAGAATATATTTTTCAAGATCTTCACTGGAATACGAGTGGAATCGGCTTTCCAGAAAACGCGTCACCTGAGGGTCGTTCATCCAATGCACATACTCGCCCAAAGCATCGGACGGCCGCATACGTCGAAGGCGGAGACGGCTACCAACAACCAGAGGCTGGGTATCTTCCCAGAGATCCGGTCTTATAACCTCAAGAGGAGGAATATCAGCGTTGTTTTTTTCAAGGTTTTTGAGCGCTTCTGCTGGCAAGGTCCTTGCCCACACATTGGCGTTCTCATGGACCTGCTCAGCTTGTTCCGCACCGAACACAACTAGACAATCCGGCCAGTGATCACGCACAAATCCTAAGGTGAGCTCCTTGGACGTTATTCCTGATAGTTGTGCCGCTTTTGCTATTGGATCTAAATATGGTCGGGCATGTTGTATTCGTTCCGGCAGATTTTCAACAGGCAGCAATAGAGCCCCCTGCAGAAATACACTCCGTATCATGATGGTTTTGCCGAGACTTCGGGCAAGGTCCATGACTCCCGCTCTCTCATGTCTTCGATCAAGTATATTTGCCGGTAATTGAACGAGGTCAATCCCTTCAGTCTCCAAAGCTCTTCTGGCTGCAGGAGGGTCATACACAGATATCCCGAGTGAAGAAAAAAGCTTCTGATCCCGATAATTGCGCAATTGCTCACCCAAGCCGGCCGACCAACGTTGAAGAAACTCCTCTCTGTGCAGCATAAGGCAATACAGGGCAGGTCCGAAGAGTGCACTGCTTTGACCAATTGCCTGCCGAAGAGCGTCCGAATCAGTATGATCGAGAGCTGGATGCAGTTTAGTGAAAACACGAACCCGCGACAAAAGTCCGAGTTCGGTCAAGGCCTTTGCCAGAACAGATTCGCTATCACCGTACCCTTGGGCAGTATCGAATTTGTCGATGCCGGCCTCCGAAGCTGCGGCGATGATTGAACGTGCCTGTTGATAATCAGGCTGACCACAATTATTGGCAATGCCATATGGCATCCCTAATTGTACAGTACCTAATACTAGGCGATTAGGAATAATTGCCATCCACGGTTTCCTTTATTCACCAATCTCGGTAATCCCGGCAAACATCGCTTGCAATTCCTCAATGGTCAACCAGACACTATTGCCCCCAGAACTGTACTCAAAATCTTCTGGAACCGCTGAAGAGCCGTTCGCATTGAAGCGACGATCGAAAAACCAGAATTGAGGTTTGATGATATAGTGGTCTTTCAGTTCGATGGTATTTCTTGCATCATCCCGAGAGATCATTACCTCATGTAATTTTTCTCCTGGACGTATCCCGACTATATCGGTACGACATTCAGGGGCTAATGCCTTGGCTAAATCCATGATGTTCATACTGGGAATCTTAGGTACAAAGATTTCGCCTCCAACCATGTTTTTCAGGCAGCGTAAAACAAAATGCACACCCTGCTCCAGGGTAATCCAGAACCTGGTCATGCGAGGATCAGTAATCGGAAGCACACCAGATGATCTCTTACCAAGAAAAAAAGGTATTACACTGCCTCGACTGCCGACGACATTGCCATAGCGGACTACAGAAAAGCGTGTTTCTTCTTTGCCGACATAGGCATTGCCAGCTACGAACAGCTTATCCGAACACAGTTTTGTTGCGCCATATAAGTTAATGGGATTGCAGGCTTTATCGGTTGAAAGGGCGACGACTCCTTTTACATTTTTATCAATAGCTGTATCAATTATATTCTGGGCTCCGAGAATATTGGTCTTCACAGCCTCAAACGGATTATATTCCGCTGCCGGCACCTGCTTTAATGCAGCAGCATGAATAACGTAATCGACACCTCCAAAGGCGCGATGCAATCGTTCTTTATCGCGTACATCACCAATAAAATAACGAATACACTTATATCGAGAGTCATTGAACGTTTGAGCCATCTCAAACTGTTTCAGCTCATCTCGACTAAAAATTATAAGTTTTTTGGGATTACTGTGTTTTAAAATTATTTCGACACATTTTTTGCCAAAGGATCCTGTGCCTCCAGTAATAAGGATAACAGAATCGTTAAGAAACGAAACATCTTCGGAAGTTAAGCCGCTCTGTAAAGTCATGATTGTTGCTCCGTTTGCATTGCATAAAGCTGCATATATGTTTTGCTAGACTGCATGAGATTTTCGTGAGTGCCAATAGCCTCAATCGTTCCATCTTTTAAAACCACTATCCGCGAGGCATTGCGGATAGTAGATAAACGATGCGCGATAATTATAGCCGTTGCGCCTTGTACTGCCTGGTCGATCGCTTCTTGTACAACCCTTTCCGATTCGGCATCAAGAGAGCTTGTTGCCTCATCAAGGACCAGAATTGAAGGTCCGCCATATACTGCTCTAGCTATTGCGATGCGTTGCCTTTGCCCTCCAGACAACCGCATACCACGCTCGCCCAATATAGTATCAAGGCCTTCCGGCATCAAATTGATGAACTCTGATGCATTTCCTATAGTAATTGCCTGCTGTAAATGTTCCTCATCATATGGTCTTCCGTACACGATATTTTCTCGAACACTGGCGTTGAAGAGTTGGCACTCCTGTGGTACGACGCCGAACAATGAACGATAACTTTCCTGATTAAATATTTTTATGTCCTGCCGATCAAGCTCTAGAGTTCCTTGAACAGGATCGTAAAATCGCAACACCAGATCTACCAGAGTCGATTTCCCGGCACCACTGGGACCGACAAGAGCGATGGTTTCACCTGCGTTGATCGTAAGCGAAATTTTTCTCAAAACATCATGATCGTTGTATCCAAAAGAGACATCTCTCAGCTCCAGTTTATCGACCATTGGATTTGCTAATACATTACCACCAATCAAATTGCTTTTGGTGTTGAATATTTCCATGACCCTTTGAGCTGAGCCCAACATCCCCGAAGTTGCCAACACATGAGTCGACAACATTGAAATTGGGCTGATGACTTGTCTTGCCAAAACAATGAACAGACCAAATCCTTCAAGAGAAAGACGCCCTGCCTTCATAGCCTGAAAGGTAAGTAACAAAATCAACGAAACGGCTACCGCATCTGCGGCAAAGCGAAGAGGTTCTTCAAGGTGTTTTGCAAATACATATCGCATCATCATGCTGCGATGGCTCTCGGCTTCAACACCAAACCGCTTTATAGCAAATTTTTCCGCGGCAAAAGATTTTATTACCCTGATCGTAAGTAGTGCTTCCTGCAGTACTGAGCTCAATTGTCCCAATGCAGCATTTTGTTCCACCATTCTAGACTTCAGTCGGCCACCCAGGAGGCGAGTAATCAAAAAATGTCCGGAACCCAAAGCAAAGGCGGCAACAGCCAAAATAGGTTCCGTCTTTACAAGAATGATAATACTGACGACGATCTGAATACCGGATTGGAGAATACCACGGACGATTCCATCCAAGGCATAAGCGGTCCCCCTGGCATCTTCTGTGAAACGGCTAATAAGATCGCCCAATTTTTGAACTTGAAAAAAAGAAAGCGGCAGAGAAAGAACATGGCGATAAAGATCAACCTCGACATCTCGTCCCACATGGGTACGAATATGCATTGCCATCAAATAAGCACTGAAATTCAATGCGGCGTAAACAAAAGAGACCAACATATAAGCTATAATAACAGAAATAATTACATTCCATGTATTTCCGGCGTTAATATGCAAAACTGACAAAAGCGTCGGTCCAAAATTATTCAGCGAAAGATCCGCCATGCCGACTGCTGGTGCAGTAGTCGACAACGTGATAATATGAAGCGCCGGTGCCAAAACCAGGGCAGTCAATGGCATGGTAAAGGCGGCCAGAACACTGAGCAAAACAAGGCAGACAATCTTTCGCCAATAGGGCCAAGCATATTGGCGCAACAGAAAATAAAGAGCCTTGCGATCAGTTGACTTGAAAGTTGGACTCATTACAGTGCTGCCTGTTGCAGTTGATTGGCAATTTTATGTAGACACTTAATAACAGTATCCACATCATCATTACTCATGCCTGGCCAGATCGGCAAGGAAAGTATATGTAGGTAAACCTCCTCTGCCACAGGACAAAGTCCAGGTTTATAGCCGAAACGATGTGAATAAAATGGGTGCAAATGAACGGGAATATAATGCACATTGACTCCGATTCCGGCAACTCGCATCTCCTGAAACACTACTTTTCGGTCAGCTAGTCGTCCCGCAAGTTTAACCACATACAGATGCCAGGCATGGTGGTTGTTTGGGTGGAGATGCAAAGGAAAGACATCATTATTATTCTGAAAAGCCTCGGTATATTGCCTAGCTATTTCCTGGCGGCGATCCAGAAAATCGGGCAAGGAATGCATCTGTGATATGCCAAGAGCACACTGAAAATCAGTCATCCGATAGTTAAAGCCCAAATCCACCATTTCATAATGCCATGACCCCTGCTTTTCTCGTTCGCGAAAATCGGTTGAGATGCCATGGTTTCGAAAAAGACGCATGCGACGGGCATATTCAATATTATCTGTAACCGCCATCCCGCCTTCGCCAGTGGTGATATGCTTGACCGGATGGAAACTAAAAACCGTAATATCTGCCAGAGAGCCAACCCGACAACCGTGGCTCTCTGCGCCCAGCGCATGACAAGCGTCCGCAACAAGAACCAGATTATGTCTATCGGAAACTTCTCTTAACGCTCTATAATCGCAGGGTTGCCCGGCATAATCAACAGCGATTATAGCCTTTGTTCGAGGCGTTATATGCAATTCGACCTGTTCTGCATTGAGCAAGAGCGTATCTTCGTCAACATCAACAAAAATTGGAACACCACCCTGGAAAACTACCGAATTAGCGGTTGCGGCAAAGGTCATAGCAGGTACAATAACTTCGTCACCGGGAGCAACACCGATG
>JAZDOW010000035.1:0-161762 GCA_043798185.1 Pseudomonadota bacterium
CTCCGGGGAAGGTGCAAAGGATGCGCATTCTTTTCGACAGAACCTATCGGCCACCTATCGTGAGCGTATAAAAGAGAAACTTGGCTTACAGAATGCCTTTGAACTTGTCCATCAGGCGGTGCGCTGGATTGAACAAAAAAACTGAGGATTGACGCCAGAGGTGTTATTATCAGTATCAGGACATCAAAGCCTCGATCAGCCAAACGCACTGCTGTAACAAACTGAGAAAAGCCCGGGACCGAAACGTACTCATGCGATTTCTGACACTCTCGCCCAAGCTGATCTTCGAGTTAGACTTTCTTGTTACATTCCCACCATGCCGGAAGATGATCCGTCATTTCTTCTTTTTATAGTTGGTTCTTCCTCACTTTCAGCTTTCTTGGCCTTTATCCAACCAACTCTGATAAAATATTGCTGCCCGCTATCGAGCCATCGAGAGCATTGATCATCAGTGTGTTTTTGCGGATAATCTGCGGAAGTCCCCTTGTCTACGCGACACACTCCTGAGTTTATATCGTCCAGACGGTAAAATTTACAGCTTAGGCAATAACCCTTGGCATCCTTCATATTGATCCATCCATTTTATAAGGCACATCCTTATATTTGTCGTTTAGTTGAAAAATACTTGTGGAAATCTGGTTTTTTCCCGGTCTTTTCGTAAGAACTCAAGGGCAACATATCGATAACTGGCGCAGAGAAGCCATTCTTTTTCAGATGTCTGACAAACACCTCGCGAGAGTCCTCGACGATTCTTGGATCGGTATCGGTAATCCGGTTATAGATAATCGCAGCTATCTGCATCTTTCGGTAGCGGATGAGCTCCAAAGCACTCAAGGTATGGTTTATTGACCCGAGTCGTGAGCTAGTGACAAGAATCAAAGGATATTTTTCTTCTTCCAGATAATCAAGCAGGGTTGAATTCTCATCCAAGGGCACGGCCAGTCCCCCAGCGCCCTCCAAGAAAACAAGGTCATAGAGTGATAAAAGCTCAGCTGTGCTCTGCCTGAGAACAGTGCAATCAATTTTTCGTCCTTCCAATTTTGCCGCAAGATGAGGGGAACAAGGAATGGGGAAGACATACGGACAGGTGAGTCCGCTATTATCAACAGGTAAAGGCTCTATCTCCATAAGTTGTCGGTGACGGAGAATATCCTCACTTATCCCGATACAACCGGTTTGCACTATTTTCTGGGTGATGGTTTTTATCCCATTGGCGGCAAAAGAGTTGGCTAACAACCCGGTAGCAATTGTTTTGCCGATATCGGTGTCAATGCCACTGACGCAGTAAACTTTGGCAAGAGTCATGGTCGGGCCCCCTTCTTTTTCTCGGCAATGACGAAAGTCGAAATATATGTCACCGGAAGACCGTCCTCGGATAAAAATTGCTCAACATATCGACGTTCAAATTCTTTAAGTTGTCTGATACTCATTTTTTTAGGGTCCACACCCCCTACCCCGGTTTGCCGAATGTGACGCAGAACCGCCCTGACCGATGGAAAAAAAAGGCGCTTCGTTTCCGAATGGATGCTGATTACCTGAAAATGGTCAGTGAGCATGGTGGCAATCTCGTCGCTGGTATGATAGCGAAGACCTCTACCAGTGAGAGCACTTATCTCGCCCATCGTTCCCGGGCTGAAAATCGAAAATGCCAGATGACCTGCATCGTTTAATGCTGACGAAATGTTGGTGAGGAGGCCAGGGAAATCGACCATCCACTGAAAGGTGGAGGACGAAATGACCAGGTCAAGGTTTTTCGGCAGAAGATTTTTTTCGATATCTCCGGGAAGAGCATATATTCGGCCAACCCGCCCGGCTATGCGTTCCTCAGTGTACCTGCAAAAATCTGCAACGAGGTCATTGATAAAAAAGCTGTCGATACGAAGAGCATTGCTCAGCATCTCCGTGAGATTGCCGGTGCAGCAGCCGATTTCAAGGACCCGAGAATAGTCACAACGGGTAAAGCGTTGAATAATTGCAATGAGTTGCCGACTTATCTCCCTCTGAACAATGGCGCTTTCCTCATATGTCGCTGCACTGGCCCGGAAACAGCTGGCCACGAGTTTTTTGTCGAGAGGGTCGGAAGGGCCTTTTTCCAAAATGCGGTACCAGAGTTTTGATTTAAATGTGCAGAGCGGAATCGAGTTGCAACAGCTGATCCCAACTTGGCCAGAGATAGAAGAGAAAGTGAAATCCGGCGATCTCGGTTGTCTGTCTGCCGGACCAGAACCGCCTTTGATTTGCTGAAGGAATTACCCAATCATATTCGGCAATAATGATCTTCCGGTATATTGACTGTTCAACGGCAATATTTTCAATATTTTTTTCCAAGGCAGCCAGCTCAGCCCGTTGCTCATCTGCTGAACGTTTGGGTTGCCGCATCAGAAACATTTTAAGGTTGGTCTTTTCCCGACACATTCGTCGATAGAATTTCATCCTGTTAGTCTCATCAAAGCCGGAAAGTGTCTCCGAAAATATCTTCTCCGGTATTCCGAGATCGTCGTCGATGGGGTAAAGCGTTCCATTAACTGCGATGGTACTATGAAAATCCCAAGCCAAATCGGAAAAGAGTTTTTGGCCGACCCACACGCCCATAGACCAGCTGATCAGTGAGACTTGCCGATAGCCATGAGCAATATTTTCTAGTGGCTCCTGCGGGATGAGATCGTGATAATCGCAAAGCATGTACACATCATACTCACTGCTTGATAGCGGTTGAAACGGGTGTTCATCCATTCCCCAACCGTTACAAAAGATAATGAGTTTTTGCTTTCCAGTCCTGTGTAACCACAATCCTTTCATGACGTTACAAAAAATATTTCTACAGCCTTTCCATAAGTACTGCTAGATCAGAGGCAATTGATGCAATATCAGTTTCTACCATATCTGCGGTAAGGGACAAGCGGAAACGCGACGTACCTTCCGGAACCGTTGGTGGTCGTACCGGAAAAATCAAATATCCCTTCTCCTGCATTGCCTCGGCTAAAATCACCGCTCGGGTGTCATCGCCCAGCATCACTGGAACAATATTTGTCGAACCGGCGGTGCTCAGGCGGTTGTCCCGGAGGTTTTGCCGCAAAGTCGCCGCCAGAATTTTAAGGTCACTTCTCCGTGCACCGCAAGTGAGCATCTCGTGAAAAATGAAATGGTTCCATGACAGCACTACCGGCGGCAGCGCCGTAGTGAAAATCAGCGAACGACTATGGTTGATAAGATACTCCCGAAGGGGTGCCGAGCAGAGGAGAAAGGCGCCAACCGAAGCCAATGCCTTGCCGAAGGTACCAACCAGCAGATCGACACTAGCCAACTGTCCCTGCTCTTCCGCCATCCCGAGCCCCAGGGTTCCGTATAATCCAACGGCATGTGCCTCGTCGAGGTACAGCAGGCAATCAAAACGCTCCTTCAGGGCAACAAGTGCACCGATGTCGGCGACATCACCATCCATACTGAAAACCGACTCACTGACGATAACGACCCGTTGAAAACCATTGCAGTGTTTTTCCAAGAGACCGGCAAGGTGGGCATAGTCGCAATGGCGATAACGCTTATGTTGCGCCTGACAAAGACGCATGCCATCCATAATCGAGGCGTGATTGAGTTTGTCGGACAGAATGAGATCATTTTTTCCAAACAAGGTCGGCAGGATACCGATGTTGGCATGGTAGCCGGAATTGAAGAGGAGACATGCTTCTTTACCATAAGTGGATCGCAGTGTCTCTTCCAGCATATGGGCATTGGCACTGTCACCGGTCAGAAGACGCGAAGATGCCGCGCCCAAACCGAAATCATCAAGGATATTGCCATCGCCCATACCGGCATAAAATTTTTGATGTATTCCTTTGTCACCGGCCAGCCCAAGGTAATCATTGGAGCTCAGGTTGAGCATTTCCCGGCCTTGGTAAAAAATCCGACAACCATTGCGACCAACGAGGGGTTTCAGTGTCCTGAGCCGCCCACTGGCTGCAAGTTGGGCGAGGGATTCCGAATAATAATCTTTCATATCGAAGTTTCAGTTGCCACTACCCGGCAGAGCGCATCTGTCAGAGTATTGAGATCAGTATCGCTGATGATATACGGCGGCATTACATACACCAGACGCCCAAAAGGCCGTATCCATACCCCATTTTCGACAAACAAATTTTGGACCCTGGCCATAACAACCGGTCGGTCAAGCTCCACCACCCCTATTGCCCCGAGAATTCTGACATCACGTACTCCCGGAAGATTCCGACAGGGTTCAAGACCCTGTCGCAGACTTTCTTCAATGCGCGCGATATTGTTTTGCCAGTCCGATTCGAGGAGTAGTTGGATTGAGCGAATAGCAACGCTACAGGCCAGCGGATTGGCCATAAACGTCGGCCCATGCATAAAGACCCCAGGCTCTCCCCCGGAAATCACATGGCCAACCTCTTCGGTAGCCAGTACGGCCGCAAGCGTCATATAACCACCAGTCAGGGCTTTGCCAAGACAAAGGATATCGGGCGAAATGGCGGCATGGTCACAACCGAACATCATGCCGCTTCGGCCAAAGCCTGTGGCAATCTCATCGGCAATCAGCAGCACCTGGTATTCGTCACAAAGCTGGCGTACCCTTCGCAAGTACTCGGGATGGTAAAAGCGCATGCCACCTGCACCCTGAACAATGGGTTCGAGAATGACCGCGCAAATTGACCGGTGATGTTCTACCAGTAAATTTTGCAGGGATTGAATATCCGCCTCATCCCATGCATCGGCAAAACGACACTTCGGCATCTCGGCGAAAAAGTGTTGCGGCAGGATACCTTGATAAATCTTGTGCATTCCGGTATCCGGGTCACATACCGACATGGCATGGAAGGTATCTCCGTGATAGCCTGATCTGATAGTAAGAAAACGGTTCTTGCCGGACAGTCCTCTGGCAAAGGCGTGTTGAATTGCCATTTTCATTGCCACTTCAACAGCTACTGATCCGGAATCACAAAAGAAAACCCGATTCAAGCCGGCCGGAGTAATGTCAATGAGCAATTTCGCCAGTTCAATTGCCGGACCGTGGGTGAGCCCACCGAACATTATATGGGAAAGTCGTCCCGCCTGCTCCTGCAAAGCACGGGTGAGGTGTGGGTTGTTGTAGCCGTGGATAACCGACCACCAAGACGCCATGCCGTCAATGAGCTGGCGTCCGTCATTCAGGCGAATGCGTACTCCCTCGGCTGATTCGACGAAAAATACCTCCAGCGGATTGTCGATGGAGGTGTAGGGATGCCAGATATGCTCCCGGTCGAACTGCAGCAGCTTGGCAATGTTCTTGTCCACGCAGCTCCTGTCTTACCCGTTCTGTTTGGTGTTGTCGACTATATCAAAACCAAGTGACCGAAACATGGCGATATCCTCGGCGAGACTGTTGCCGATGGTGGTCAGGTAGTTGCCGACGATCGATCCATTGGCACCGGATGCAAAACATCTGTGTTGTTCATCACCCAGAAGGATCCTGCCACCGGCCAGACGGATAATCGCCATAGGATTGATAAACCTGAACATCGCCACACATGTCAGCACCTCGGCAACGCTGAGTGGCTTAAGGTCAGCAAACGGAGTGTCCTTTATCGGCGTCAAGATATTCAATGGAATCGAGAGAATATTCAGCTCCCGCAGTTCAAATGCCAGCTCAAGCCTTTGCGCAAGGCTCTCTCCCATGCCGATAATACCACCGGAACATACATCCAGCCCGGCATCCTGAGCGATCCTGATGGTTACAACCTTTTCATCCCAGGTGTGGGTGCTGCATACTTTTGGGAAGTAGCTCCTCGAAGATTCAAGATTACAATGGTATCTCGTCACCCCCATCTCTTTGAGTTGCCGGGCCTTTTCTCTTGTGAGAAAGCCCATGGAGGCGCATAATGACAGATTGGTTTCTTGTTGAAGCTGCCGGTATATGTTTTTAAATTCTTCGAGATTCTTCTCGGCAACCATTCGCCCTGCAGTCACCAGGGAAAAACGCTGAATGCCATACTGCTCGTTTTCCTTGGCGAGGAAAACTGCTTTCTCTCTATCAACCACTTCATAGCTGGCAACTTCCACATCGTAATGCGAGGATTGCGCGCAGAACTTGCAATCTTCACTGCATTTTCCCGATTTAGCATTGACGATGGAGCATAAGTCAAGACGGTTTTTGTGCAGTTTCCGACGCAATTCATCGGCGGCCTGAAACAGTTCCGTCGGATCGGATTGCTGCACCAGTGTCATCGCTTCATCAAATTCCAGATTCTTGCCGGACAAGACCTGCTGCAAAGCTTTTTTAATCACTCCAGTTCCACTCCCACCTGAGGTCTCATGCAAAAACCAATAATTTTATTGTTCTTTATTGATATGTTCGATGCAGCTGCGCAAGGTAGAAGGCGAGTCGAGCTGCAGAGCAGTAACCTTTGTTCCCTTTGGGGTGATTTTCTTCATCATTCCTTTCAATACAGTTTTAGGACCAACCTCGATGAAGGTATCCACCCCATTCACAAGCATGGCTTCAATAATTTCACACCAGCGAACCCGCGACCCGATCTGCCTGGCCATCATATCTTTAATTTTCAAAGGATCATTTTCCAAATCGGCAGATACGTTGAAATATACCGGAGTGGCAGGAACTTTGAATTCTATATCCGCCATAAATTGAGCAAAATCAGGTATTGCCGCAGCAACCAGCGGACTATGGTTGGCGACACTGACATTCAGCGGAATTACCTTTGCCCCTTTTTCTTCAGCTAGCCGGCTTACCCCATCAAGGCCTGCCTGGGAGCCGGAAATGACAATCTGCTCCGGGGTGTTATGGTTGGCGGTGGTAACCACACCCTCACCCTGATAACCGTCAATAATTGCATCGAGAGTCTTAATATTCAGGCCAAGTACCGCACGCATACCACCTGGATTATTGATGCCTTCACGTTCCATAAGGGCACCTCGTTTTGCAACCAGACGTATAGTATCCTCAACACTTACAACTCCTGCGGCACAAAGTGCTGAATATTCGCCGAGGCTGTGCCCGGCCAGGTAGCTCACGGAAACTTTACCTCCGAGTTCTTCCTTAAATCGTTCCCAGCAGATAATATTGGTGATGGTTATGGCTGGTTGCAAATTCGTTGCCCTGGTCAATTCTTCCATCGGCCCATCAGCACAAAGAGATCCGAGATTAATCTCACATGCCGCTTCTGCCATTGCCATCAGGGCACCACTTGCCGTATTCTCCTTAACAAATTCCTGCCCCATACCCAAAAATTGAGATCCTTGTCCAGGAAACAGTACCGCTATCTTCATTATTGATTCCTCACTTCCTGATTTCTGACTTCAAAAATATTTAAGATAAGAAACACGCCTGCACCAATACAGATAGCCGAATCAGCAACATTAAACGCCGGCCAATGGTAATGGCCCACATAGATATCAAGAAAGTCGACAACAGCCCCGAATCGCACTCTATCAATAAGATTGCCAGCAGCACCGCCGGCAATGAGGGCCAATGCTAAAGAATAATAACGGTTAACTTTCCGTAACTTAATATAAGCTACAGTAAGCCCTACCATGGCCAGCATGCCGATTCCGAGAAAAAAATAATGGCGCCACGGTGAATCGACGTTTGCAAGCAGGCTGAAGGCTGCGCCACTGTTGGTTACATACACCAGATTAAAAAAACCCGGAACAATTTCCACGGATTCATATAACCGAAAGGAATCAACAATCCAGGCCTTGGTCAGTTGATCAATGGCAATTGTAATGAGTAAGATGACTATGTAACCCACGATTTCCTTCCGCTTATAGCTTCATTTCCACAAGCACACCGGCGCACCGATCGCAAATTGCCGGATGGGCATCGATTGTCCCCACCGATGTAGATCGTATCCAGCAACGGTCACATTTCTCACCCCGCGCTGGTTGCACCTGGATGACCATACCGGGGATCTCTTCACTAACAAAGCGTATGCCGGCCAACGGCGTATCGGGTTGCAAGGCTGTCAATTCGGAAATAATAGATATCTCTTTAATAGTGTCCCATTCAACACTGAGAAATTTCTTCAGTTCATCACCGGTAGCCACTAATACTTCAGCCTCCAGAGGATGACCAATAACTTTCTCGCGCCTGGCCATTTCCAAGGCCTTGGTGATCTCTGAGCGGACACTGATAAGCTTCGTCCATTTTCCCATCATCTGCGCATCGCAGGCAATGTCTTTTGTCGGTGAAAACTCAGCAAAATGTATTTCTTGCTCAATTGGCCCATTTTCACCAAGGCCGTTCAAAATATTCCACGCCTCTGCCGCAGTAAAGCAGAGGATGGGGCTCATCAGACGCAGCAGTCCATCGAGTATTTCGTATAATGTTGTCTGTGCTGAACGCCTTGCATGCGAATCGGGAGCCGAGGTGTACAGTCTATCTTTCAGAATATCGAGATAGAAGGCACTCATGGTGGTGCCGCAAAAATAATTTATGCTATGGTAGATTGCATGGAACTCATACTTCTCATAACATTGTTTGATTTTGCTCTTCAGTTCTTCAAATTTGGCCAACGCCCACCGATCAATCTCCAGTAGTTCATTGCCTGAAACCCGGTGTTTCTCAGGTTGAAAATCATTCAGGTTACTGAGAAAATAGCGAATAGTATTGCGGATTTTCCGATAGGCATCGGAGACCTGCTTGAGAATTTCGTCGGAAACTTTGATGTCATCGCGGTAGTCCTCACTGGCTACCCAGAGCCGTAGGATTTCGGCGCCGTATTTCTCAATTACCTCTCCAGGAGCAACAACATTTCCCACCGATTTTGACATTTTTCGCCCCTGGCCATCAACCACATAGCCATGAGTTAGGACCCCTTTGAATGGTGCCCTCCCTCTGGTACCGGTCGACGTCAGGAGTGAGCTGTGAAACCAGCCGCGATGCTGGTCACTGCCCTCCAGGTAAAGGTCTGCAGGCGAGCTCAGTTCATCACGCTCTTCGAGGACAGCGGCGTGGCTTACCCCGGAATCGAACCAAACATCAAGGATATCTTCCTCTTTGACAAATTCCTTTGAACCACACTTCTGGCAAGCAGCACCGGAACCGAGGAAATCCTGGATATCGTGGCTAAACCAGGCATCGGCCCCTTCCTTCCGAAAGAGTTCATCGATTTTGTCAACAAGTGTTTGGGATGCAACTATTTCCCCACATTCCTTGCAACTCACAACCGTAAGAGGCACTCCCCAGCTTCGTTGCCGCGACAAACACCAATCGGGCCTGCCCTCAATCATCGAATAAATGCGTTGCATGCCCCATACCGGAGTCCATTGCACACTCTCAATTGCGGCCAGAGCCTTTGTTCGCAGGTCATTTTTGTCCATAGAGATAAACCATTGCGGAGTGGCTCGGTACATGACCGGTTCTTTGCAACGCCAGCAATGAGGATAACTGTGTCGAATGGCACCTTCTTTCAACAAAGCGCCGGAAGCTGCCATGTCGGTGGTTATCTTCTTATTAACTTGGGGTACACGCTGACCGGCATAAGGTCCTGCATCTTTGGTATATATTCCCTGGTCGTCAACAGGTGATAGGATATCCAAACCGTATTTCAGACCGGTGAGGTAGTCGTCTACTCCATGGCCGGGTGCAGTGTGTACACAGCCGGTGCCGGCATCTGCGGTGACATAATCTGCCAAGACCAAAATAGAGTCTCGGTCCATAAATGGATGGCGACATTTGCGATTTTCAAATGGCTTGGCGGCAAAAGTCCCAAGGATGCTATGGTTACTCACCTCTGTTGCAGCCATGACGCTTTCCACAAGATCTTCCGCGACAATCCAGATCTCGCCCGCAACAGCGACGGCCGCATAGATAAAATCAGGGTTCAGAGCAATAGCAAGATTCGCCGGTAAGGTCCAGGGGGTTGTGGTCCAGATGACAAAGGACACTTTGTTGCCGACGAGCGATGGATGGATATCCGAGAAATCTTCAGCAGCGGCAAACTTTACATAGATAGAGGGCGAGGTATGATCAGCATACTCCACTTCGGCCTCAGCCAAGGCTGTGGTGCAGGTGGAGCACCAATACACCGGTTTGCGGTTGCGGATTACTGCCCCGGACATGAGAAACTTGTTAAACTCTCCGGCTATGGCCGCTTCGTAGGAGTAATCGATGGTCAAATAGGGTTTATCCCAGTCTCCGACTACGCCGAGCCGCTTGAATTGCTCCTTTTGGATTTTAATCCATTTGTTGGCGTATTTACGGCAGGCGCTGCGTTTGGACAGCTTGGGGATGGTGTTCTTTTTTTCGCCAAGCTCTTTATCGACATTATGCTCGATGGGCAGGCCGTGGCAATCCCAGCCTGGAACGTAGGGGGCGTTAAAACCCGCCATCCTTTTTGATCGCAGGATGATGTCTTTAAGTATTTTATTAAAAGCAGTCCCAAGGTGAATATTACCGTTGGCATAAGGAGGACCATCATGGAGAATAAAGAGGGGCTTGCCCTTAGCGTTTTCCTGGATGCGCTGGTAGAGATTTGCTTTTTCCCATCGCTTCAGTGCCTGGGGTTCTTTCTGGGCGAGGTTTGCCTTCATATTGAACCCGGTTTGCGGCAGATTAAGGGTATCCCTATAATCCATGTTGTTCTCCTTCAAATCATTCTTCAGTCGAACCGGAGGCCTCTCAGCTTTTTAGTCCGACACAATTAGCAAAGCCATTATGATCAGTCACAATTGCGAAACCAGTAACAATAACAATTGCAAGCCAAGTTGCAAGCGTAATTTGGCAACCTGCTCACAAGATTTACGAAAACCATGAATTCTCCATTTTTTCTTTGTTCAAATACTTCAAGTACTCTTCTGAAGGTCTAATTTCATTTGAAAAGCGTCTGATAGATTGCGTTTCTTTTGGAAATACTATATGATTTTATAGATTTTGCTTAACGATTTGCAACGTTGCATCTCACGCCAACAATCATGATACCCACTCAATCAATCGGTTATTTTTTTTCGGCGCAAACCACCGCACTATTTTTATCTATTCGTTTGATACGGTGATAAATGAAAACACATTCACACAACGGCATGGAGACGATGATCGAATTGATCAAAGTGTCAAAAGAATACCCTCCTGACGTTGTTGCCTTGAAAGATCTTTCAATATCGATAGCCAGCGGCGAAATGTTCTTTGTTATCGGCATGAGTGGAGCAGGGAAAACCACCTTGCTAAAACTTCTCTGTAACATGGAAACACCCAGTAATGGTCTCATTGAGATTTCCGGAAAACCAATCAACCAGCTGTCAGGTTTTCAACTCGCTAAACTCAGACAAAAAATAGGAGTTGCATACCAGGACTTCAAATTACTCAATGACCGGACAACAGCCGAAAACATCGCTATTTCTATGGAAGTCTCATACAAGAAACCACAAATTATCAAAAAGAGGGTACGCGACTTGCTTGATCAACTTGATCTTGCCGACAAACACGACACTATTACCGGCGAACTTTCCCGCGGCGAACAACAACGGGTAGCTCTAGCCCGCGCTATAGCCAATTCACCGACAATGATATTAGTTGATGAACCAACCGGCAACCTTGATGCGATAACAACTGAGAGGGTGATGAACTTATTGCATAAATGCAATAAGTCCGGGGCAACTATTGTTATTGCCACCCACGACGATTCCATTTATCGCCACACCTCTCACCGGGTCATGGAGCTCCGCAAAGGCCGCTTTCACATGATGAGCGGAGGTATCTAATGAGCTTCTGGTTAACCGTTTTCAGGCAAGTTGGCCGCAATATTCGCCAGACATGGGCTTCCCAATTGATGACCCTGCTTACTGTCAGCCTTTCGGTGTTAATCTTTGCCTTTTTTTATCTTATCTACACTAACATGCTGACTTTCGGAGAAAAACTTGGAGATGACCTCAGCCTTATTGTCTATCTGGACGAGGAACCCGGTCCAGAATTACAGCAACAGCTTACCAAAAAAATTACCACCTTTGACGAAGTTGAAAAAATTCGGTTCATTTCACGCGCAGAAGCATACCAGCGATTTGCCCGCCAACTTGGCCCAAACCAGGATGTATTAAACGATATGCCGAAAGATTTTCTTCCCCCTTCGATTGAAGTCATTCCCTTGAAAAATCTGCGGAGCCTGAATCAAGTGAAGCTCTTTTCGGCTTATCTCTCTCGTCTTCCGGGTACCTTCAAGGTGCAATATGGACAGGATTGGGTGGAACGATTCTATTATTTCACAAAGCTCCTTTCGATCATTGTTCTGCTCAGCGGTACACTCCTTATTCTGACCACTATTTTCATGGTAGCTTA
Source organism: Pseudomonadota bacterium (assembly GCA_043798185.1). Lineage (GTDB taxonomy): Bacteria > Desulfobacterota > Desulfobulbia > Desulfobulbales > Desulfocapsaceae > Desulforhopalus_A. The sequence continues at coordinate 12,281 of JAZDOW010000035.1, forward strand.
TACCATCCGTCTCACCATCCTCGGACGCCAGTCGGAATTAGAACTCCTTAAACTTGTCGGCGCTACAAACAATTATATCAGAACACCTTTCCTGCTCGAGGGACTTCTCCAGGGAATTATCGGCTCTTCCCTAGGAATTATTTCACTGTATACCCTGTATGAATGGATCAAACTGAGGTTCTCGGGGCCCGGCTTTCTCAATCTTTTTGAATTTTCATTCTTCGCCCCTGAAGTCAGTGTGAGCATTATCTGCGTCTCCATACTCCTCTGCACTGTTGGAAGTTATTCGACCATGCGGAAGTTTTTACGTATTTGACCCAACTTTTTCTTGCCTTCTTAGACTATGAGATTTAGCGCTTTTTGCATCACCGTTGGCATTAGCCGCACCTCCATCGTCTGGCGAAAGCACCTCCCCTTTCTGCGCACCTTTACGCTTCTGGTCATTTTCACCTTGCAGTGTTTTTCAACAAATTTGCTTGTCGCTAGAGATTCTTCTGCAACAGAATCAGAAGGCAAGGAAATTAGTAGTTTCAGAGTTAAAATCAGGCGTCTGCAACAGGAAATCTTATTTAAAGAAGATCAGCTTGACGAGACCGAAACCAAAGAAAAGAGTATTCTCGACGAAATAGAGGTTCTTGATAAAAAAATTATCCGCCAGCAGGAGAAACTTACTGAACTTGAAACAAAGATGCAGAACCAACAGACTCTAATCAATAAAGAAGAATCCGCTCTGGGCAAGATTAAAGGTGAAAAAGCAATAGTCGAAGATCATTTGCAGAAAAGAATCGCCGCCTATTATACCATGGGCGACATCGGTCTCCTCAATGTGACTTTTTCCACTCAAACTCTTCCCGAACTGTTGACATTCCACGACGCTTTTGATGTTCTTATTAAATATGATCAGGATGTCATCAAGATATACAAAGAGACAATAAAGGCAACAGAGCGGACAAAGTCGGCGCTCGATTTAGAAAAATCTATTCTTCAGGAGTTTATTAACCAGGCAGTTACAGAAAAAGAAATACTCGAAAGCACCAAGGCTGATAAAAATACCCTGCTTACCCAGGTTCGTACCCAGACAAAATTGCATAAGCAGGCGATAGACGAGATGCAGCAGGCCTCGGAAGATCTCACCCAGTCTATTGTGGCGATGAAGAGCAAAAACCAAGTTGAAGACCAGATTTTTCTTGCCGAGAAAGGCAATCTCCGACCGCCGGTGGACGGCATACTTATAACCCGTTTTCAACAGGAAAAGGTCAATAAACTGGGAATTTCCAGGAAGTCTCTGGGTATCGAATTGCAAGCCCCGGACGGAACCAATATAGTCGCAGTTGCTGACGGTGAGGTAATTTTTTCAGGCTATTTGCGTGGCTATGGCAATACGGTTATAATACATCACGGTTTTCAATATTACACCGTGACCTCGAGAATTGAAACAATCCAGGTCGCTCAAGGACAAAAGATAAAAAGAGATGAAACCATCGGAATAATGGGAGGTACAGCCACCCTCTTTGAAGATGGCATCTATTTCGAAATTCGCCACGGCAGCCAATCACTGGACCCTCTCATTTGGCTTAATCCCAACAGACTCAGGGTCTCACCAGAGCGTCCTGAGGAACTGCCGAACGAAGCTCATTCTGGTCGATAACACGCTCAACAGATTCGAGGATTTTAATGCTTACTTTTGTAATTCACCAACTGCGTCCCTTCTTCCTAATTTTTGCCATTCTATTTTTCACTCATCCGTGTTCGGCCGAAATTTCTCAGGCCGACAAGGAGGCTACTTATAAACAGCTGGAGCTTTTTTCCAATATCCTGAGCATTCTCCAGGAAAACTATGTAGAAGAGATCAACACCAAGGAGGCTCTGAATGGAGCAATACGGGGACTCCTCTATTCTCTCGACCCACATTCTTCATATCTGTCCCCTGAAAGCTTCAAAGATCTTCAGGATGATACCCGTGGCTCATTTTCCGGTATCGGGATTGAAGTAACGATTAAAAACGATCTCTTAACAATTGTCAGCCCCATCGCCGAAACCCCGGCTGATAAAGCCGGACTTAAAGCAAATGATGTTATTCTTGAAATTGATGGAAAAAAAACGAAAAATCTTGGTCCTGACGAAGCTATTGAAAAGCTGCGTGGGCCAACGGGCACATCAGTGACCCTGATAATTCATAGGGAAGGTTGGGATGATCTCAAAAAGATGACCATAAAAAGAGAGATAATACCCATTCAGTCGGTCAAGGCTGAATTCATCTCACCAGGTTTTGTCTACTCGCGAATCACCAAATTTCAGAGTCATACCGGTACTGAACTAAAAACGAAACTGCAGCAGCTGAAAAACGAGCGGCAAATCGATGGTCTCATTCTCGATCTCCGCAACAATCCTGGTGGGTTACTCCACCAAGCAGTAGCTGTTGCCGATATTTTCCTCGACAAAGGAAAAATTGTTTACACCAAAGGTCGAAGACCTGATCAAAATATAGTGTATTCCGCTCATGCCGGTGGGAACAAACGTCAATATCCTTTGGTAGTTCTTGTGAATGAAGGATCAGCGAGTGCGGCAGAGATCGTTGCAGGGGCAATTCAAGCTCATAAAAGAGGTATTATTGTCGGTAGTCAGACTTTCGGCAAGGGGTCAGTTCAGACCATTATTCCTCTGCCGGATGGAGCTGGTCTACGAATGACAACTGCTACCTACTATACTCCCGATGATCGCTCGATCCAGGCTCTTGGCATAACTCCCGATGTCGAAGTACCCTTCGTACCCAGTGTAGAACCGGAAAAACCAAACACAGGAAAAAAACTTATGAAGGAAGCAGACCTTGCCAACCACCTACCCGGAACACAGAAGGAAAAAAACAAAAAGGTGAACGACGCAGCATCCAAATTGGAGGAGCGACTGCAACAGGACAATCAGCTTCGAACTGCCTACAATATTGTCAAAAGTCTCAACCTTTTTACAGCTTCCGACAAAACAGGTGACTAATATCCGAGTTCCTTGAGGAAATGCTTATCCTGCGCCCAGTTTCTGTGAACCTTAACCCACAATTTCAGCAAGATTTTCTCTCCGATAAGTACTTCAATGTCTTTTCGGGCAGCTATTCCTATACTTTTCAACTTCTGCCCACCCTTGCCGATGACAATACCCTTCTGTGAATCTCTGTCGACAACAATCGCAGCATGAATTGTCACCAGATGTTTGGCTGCATCTTCCTTGAAGGACTCAATGAGAACTGCGGTGGAATAAGGAATTTCCTGCCCGGTCAGGAGAAAAACCTTCTCTCTAATAATTTCAGCACAAAGAAAACGCTCGGAGGCATCTGTCGGAATATCTTCGGGAAATAACCGTGGCCCAAAAGGTAAGAGTGCAATAATCTCCCTCTTGAGATCATCCAGTCCGTCATCACGGAGCGCGGAAATAGGGATAATCGATTTAAACGGAAACAAACCGGCATACGCTTCAATCATCGGCAAAAGTATTTTTCGGTCTATGAGGTCGACTTTATTCAAGACCATGATGGCCGGGCCCTTTATTTCCCTGAAATAGGACATCAACTCTGCCTGCCTCTCTTCTTTTAATTTATTGGGGAGGGGCAAAGAAACATCGACCAGAAATAGGACAAGATCGACTTCCGCGAGACTGTCCATGGCAATCTTCACCATTTCAATGTTAAGCGGTTCGCGTGATTGATGAAGTCCAGGTGTGTCGAGGAAAACTATTTGATATTCCTCTTCATTGGCTATCCCAACAATCCGATTACGAGTGGTTTGTGGTTTCGGGGTAACAATGGAAATTTTCTGGCCGAGATAATGATTCATCAGGGTAGATTTCCCTGCATTTGGCGGGCCAACAATTGCAACGACACCTGATTTGACTGGTTTATCTGAAAGATTCATAGGAAAAAAGTAGTAAATACTTGCTGAAGAAGAAGAATAAGTGTGGGCAAAATTTCATTCCACACTATACTATCTGACGTTTGTCCAATAGATGGAAAAACGTCGGACTACAATAATAATACGCCTTGGCTTTAGTACTTATACCATTTCCAAGATATGCGGAATAGAAATAATACTTTTTGGCAAAAGGCTTGGAACGGTTAGCTGGTCAATGATTGTTGCGGGAAAACTTATAGAATATCTTGATAACGGCAGATTTATTTGCGCGTTGGTGTTGGAAAGCCAGCCTAAACGGCTCAAACTTATCAACCAAAACGGTAGAGAAGTCAATCTCCCGATATCTCGCGTCATTCATTGTTCAAAGCAAACCCACATCACGAGTGTCGGTCGGGATGTTCTGACCAAGCAACTACGTGAGACCACAGAGAAACGCTGTTCCCTGATGAAAGACATCAACTTGCAAGAGCTATGGGAACTCACAACTGAAGAAGCTTCCCATTCTTTTACACCCGCCTTTCTCGCCGAACTGACCTTTGGTGAAGTTGCCGACGATGATTCCATCTCGGCATTCCTGCGGTGTGTATTTGAGGATAAGCTGTTTTTTAAATACAAAGAAGGTCTTATTCTCACCAACAATCCTGAGAAAGTTGAACAGCTTCAGATCCAATTGGCCAAAGAAGCTCAACGAGAGCAGCTGATCGAAGAGGGTGCAGCCTTCATCGTCAGAATACTCTCTTGCAACGCTCCTCCGGAAAAACTTGAGCCTCTGGAAGAGGAAACTCTTAAAATTATTCGTGACTACTATCTTTTTAGCAACGAAACGTCGGAAGCCGATCTCGCCCAGAAAATATTAAAAACGGCTGGGCTTCATAGACCCCACGATCCTTTTCATCTACTCGTTAAATCCGGCATCTGGTCGACCAATGAAAATATACCCCTTCTTCGCCATGAACTTCCTGTCAATTTTTCACTGGCTGCCCGACAGCAGGCAGAACTGATCCTGCAGCGCAGCCAGGAAAAATTGTTCAATGATCCCGGCAGGACGGATCTCACCCATCTTCGGCCGATCACCATTGATGGTCCTACGACCCTTGACTTTGATGATGCCCTCACCATTGAGAGACAAGACAGCAATTATCTTGTCGGAATTCATATCTCCGATGTCGCTCACTATGTTCGTCCGGGCGACCCACTATTTCTTGAAGCAATGCGCCGAGGTACCTCAATTTATTTTCCCGAGGGGCAGGTCCCCATGCTACCCCGCCACCTCTCCCAGGGAATCTGCAGCCTAATTCAAGACGAAACTCGCGCCACCTTAAGTTTTATGGTTCTGCTCTCTGCCGAGGCTGAAGTACTCAAAGTAAAGATATTTCCGTCAATAATTAAGGTCAAGCGACGTCTTACATATGAAGAAGTTGACAGGATGCTGGACACTGATCCTGAAATACTGCTGCTGGACATGCTGCGTCGTAAACTCCGAATACAACGTCTGAAAAATGGTGCACTTCTATTGCCGTTTCCTGACTTGAACATCTTTATAGATCATCAGGGAAAAGTACACGTCAACCTCAGCAAAAGTGATACCCCAGCCAGAACTATTGTTTCGGAAATGATGATCCTGGCTAATAGTGAAGCTGCAAAATATGTGGCGGATCGAATGGTTCCCGGCCTGTTCAGATCACAACCTCCACTCCAGAACAGGATCGTCTTCGGGGAAGATGATGACCTTTTTCAAAATACCCTGCAACGTAAAAATATTCCTCGCGGTGAACTTTCGACAACAGCCAAATCACACAGCGGCCTGGGAGTATCACACTATACAACGGTCACTTCACCGATTCGTCGGCTTCTCGATCTGGTCATGCAACATCAACTGAATTCCATCATTCGTCGTCAGGAACCCAGTTTCACTGAAGAAATGTGCAAAGATTTCATCTCGGTCCTCTCCAGAACCCTGACAAACGCGCAAATCGTCCGTCAGCAAAGGCAGCGATACTGGCTACTCAAGTATCTGGCCGACAGGCAAGGCCAATATATTGATGCACTTGTGATTCAGGCAGGTCCCAAGCGAATCAATCTTCTTCTCACCGACCTCCTCATGGATGTTGATCTTCCTCCACCGGGTGGGAAAAGCGTGAGCCCGAACAACGTAGTGAAAGTGCAAATTGTCAAAGTCGATCCACTTGATAACGTTATTCGCTTTGATTGGTAATCGAACCTCTCACAACTTATTCTTTATCAATTCTGTTGACAACACTTTGCGCTGTAAGTGGATTTTTCTGCCGCCATCAGGAATAGCTGATTGGCATCAGGTAGGATCGCCCTATGTCAAAGTATCATTATGCTTTCAAACCAAAAACAACAGAAATTAATTCTTTAATGGGAGACCAGAAATTGGTATACATACAAAAATAGACATCAATTCTGAGGATCTTGTCGCAACCCCCAAGTATATGGTACCGCACAAATCTCTTCTCCTCAACCAGAACTATAGATGACAGACAATTCAATTCCCGGCCCAATGTGTATGGTGAAAATTGATGGGTCAAAAATTAAACATCTGCGTGAAGAGCAGGGCTTGACTCAACTCTATCTGGCAACGGCAGTGCATGTCACCACCGACACCATCTCAAGATGGGAAAATAAACGCTATCCAAGTATTAAGAAAGAAAATGGTATTAAACTCGCCGAGGCACTTAACGTCAACCTTGAAGATCTACTACAAAAAACTGAGGCTACTGACCCTCCTCCCCCGCTTATCCCAACTGTTAATTACACACCGACATCCGAAAGGCCGAAAACCCGTGTAAAAAGAATCTGTTTCCTTACTATTCTCTCCCTGACTCCTGTATGTATTGTCGCAGCCATTGTTTGGTACTCCCTGTTTTCTTCTCCCGAACCTACTATTACCGCCGAACGGATCGCTCCTGAACATTGTATCGCGGGACAGCCTTTCCCAGTGATGATTAGAATTAGCGGAATTCCTGAAGACAAACCAACTGCCATCATTATCCGCGAAAACATACCGGCTTACGCGACCGTCCTCAAGGTTTCACCGGAAGTTGCCGGAGGCGGAATGAAGAAGGATATGATCAAATGGCTGAAGAAGATTAATACTACTGCAACGTTTATCTACGTCATAAGTGTCACCGGTGGAGAAGAGAATAAAATCGGTTTTTCCGGAACGGCTGCAATCGGCGGCGATTCGGACTCACTTCCACCAATTGCTGGCAACAGCACTACAAGTATCGGTTTGTATCATTGGGCCGATACGGATAAAGACAATACCATCAGCGACAACGAAATTCTCGCAGTACACGATCGATATAACGACGTTGAAAGTATCGATATTGACATTGATACTATTGAAAAAATTTGGCTGGGTTCGGGATACAAGTGGAATCAAACCACTAAAACTCTGGAAATTCTCGAATGATTCTCAAAAAAATATAACGGAATAAGCCTTTTTTATGCATGGAGAACACCCTATGTCAATCTCGCCGGTTAACCGATATCGTTTAATTTTAACAGCAGTCTTAGCCTTGACGATCATTGCTGCATCAATCCATCAAGTCAATGCTGCGGATAGTTTAGTGACAGGAAAATATATATTCTCATCTGGAGCGGATATCATTCTCAATCTTACCATTCAGAATCCGGCTCCAGCCAATCTCATTGTCGAGCAGTATCTTTCTCCGGAAAATAGAATAATCGATACTTCACCACAAGCAAAAAAAATCGATAATAATCAGGGGAATGCTAAATGGCTCTTCAAGAATACCCGGAATGGAGTACTCTCCCTCTCAATTCACCTCGACAGCCCTTTGGTTGGCGATATCTCAGCAATAGTCCGCTATCGAACCCCTCAGGGCGGCGCCTTTACCGAATTGCAGATAACACCTTAAAATAGCGAATCAAACAACAATGCAACCCCGATAAACCCAAAATATCAAAGTTTTGCAAAAGACTCTGAAACATGTATAATGAGGTGTCTGTTACTTGAAGATATCATTCATTACAGCAACGATTACATATTATGAATCAACCGCCTATCCTAAAGTCGTTTGTTAAAGCCGGAGACAAAGCGGCAATAGTCTGCCCACAGTGTAATTGCGGAAAGGTTGTTGGAATTCAGCGATTCCAAAAGCGTCTGCATTTGCTGAACGTTAAATGCCGGTGCGGCTATTTTTTCAAAGTAGAACTTGAATTTCGCCGTCATTACCGTAAACAGACAGACCTTTCCGGCATTTACCAACCTTTGCCGCCAGCTATTGGTGGTGGGAAAGTCAGGATTTTCAATCTTTCTCTCAGTGGGGCTTGTTTTGATATGCACGGTATCCATGACCTAGAAATCGGTCAGAAAGGAGTTCTCATTTTCACTCTTGATAATCGGAAAACCACAACCCTCACCAAGTCCGTTTTTATCAAATGTATTATCGACAACCGCATCGGCAGCGAGTTTGAGGCAGACCGTGCCTTTGAAAAGGAATTAGGTTTCTATTTGCTGCCTTGAGGAAATATTCAGCACCTTGCTCATTGTTTGATCTGCATGATAAAGGAATCCCCTCAAGGTTTCAGCATTTATAGCACTGATCACAAAGCCCTCATTGCCGATATTCTTTAAAACCTGGTGGCGTTCCTCAAGCTCTAGAAGATCGATTTTATTAAAAAGAGTCATTCTCGGCAAATCACTCAGCTCCAGTTCGTTGAGCAATCTCTCAACCACTGCCATTTTCTCGCGATAGGTCGGACTGGAAACATCGACAACATGGATGAGCAGATCAGCTTCCTGCAACTCCTCCAGGGTTGCCATGAATGCCTGGAGGAGATCGGCAGGGAGATTATCAATAAACCCAACAGTGTCGGTGATAATCACTTCCATGTCGGTGGGAAAGCGCAGCCTCCTGCTGGTCGGATCGAGTGTGGCGAAAAGCTTGTTTTCGGCAATGATATCGCTGTTGGTTAAGGTGTTGAGAAGCGTCGATTTGCCGGCATTGGTATATCCCACCAAAGAGAGCACCGGCAGCTCTTTTTTACGCCGTTTAGCCCGCCGTCGATACCTCTCCATGCTCACCTGCTGCAGTTCCTTGGCCAGTCGAGTTAGCCGGTCATTAATGCGCCGCCTGTCAATCTCAAGCTTGGTTTCCCCCGGTCCCCGTGCCCCGATTCCCCCTGTCAGCCGCGATAACGCATCATCTCGTGAGGAAAGTCTCGGGAGCATATATTTGAGCTGCGCCATTTCCACCTGCAGCTTGCCTTCTCGGCTCATTGCCCGACTGGCAAAAATATCGAGGATAAGCTGAGTTCGGTCAATTACACGCAAATCGGTAAAATCGGTTATCGACCGAATCTGTGAGGGATTGAGCTCCTGGTTAAAAATGAGCAGATTTGCATCAAGCTGCAAGGCGCGAATCATGATATCTGCCAGCTTGCCCTTGCCGAGGATGAGGCGTGGATTGATTTGACTACGCCGCTGCAAAACGGTTTCAAGAACCGTCACATTATCCGACCTGGCGAGCTCGGCCAATTCAGCCAGAGAATCCTCTGCTTTTTTTTTTGACTCTGTCGTAACACTGACGAGAATAGCTCGATCCCCTTTCTGGTCAACCTCGTTGGCTTTTCTACCGGCGCTGAGCTCCCCTTCTATGGCAGCGATCAGATCCTCGACCGATTCTCTTTGGTTGGCGGGATGGACCGGTTCTAGAAAGGCCCAGTTTTTACCCTCAGCCCCACCGGGTAAAAGGTGCGTGGAGTACATCTTATCCGGCAGGCCATTTTCTGATACCTTAATGATCGAGAGGAGATCGAGGCGGAGGAAAAGCAGATCCATAAGGTCTTCATCGCTGATATCCTCACCCGCCAGATGGGTGTGAATAAGACGCAAACCGCGTAGTCTGCCGCCTGATGCCCGAACATTACCGAGTTGCGGAATTACAATTTGTGAATGGGTTCCAACGATGACATTTTCAACCTTGCCGGAGCGATGAACCAGAACGCCTATCTGTCTATTGAGCTCAAATGACAACTGGCAGAGAGCCTTGGCCATTTCCGGGTTAATAATCATATCCCTCTGAACCCGCTTGGCACCAAGACGCTCAAGAAGTTTTAATTGGTTGCTCTTCAACCCTTCCGTATTTCCAGTAACTATTCCGATGACACTTTCTCCTTCACCTTCACGGTTTTCCAGTCACATCTCTTCCGACTGGTTATATCTGTAATAACCACTCATCATCCTTGATAATTTTGCACATTAGGATAGCGACGCCCATATCCGAAGGCTTTAGTAGTAACTTTCAGTCCCATTGGTGCCTGTTTTCGTTTGTATTCATTTATTCTCACCCGCCGCAGGATGTCACTCACCATCTGCTCAGCATAGCCCATGGCAACAATCTCAGCCTGGCCTTTACCCTGCTCAAGATGCAGTTCCAGTATCCGGTCAAGGATTTCGTAAGGAGGCAGATCATCCTGATCTTTCTGGTCAGGTTTCAGTTCGGCGGTAGGCGCCTTGCTGATGGTCCTGGCCGGAATGATCTCACGGCCTCTGTTCACATAGGCGGCTAGCCCATAGACCAGCTGTTTAGGGACATCGGAAATGACCGCCAGACCACCGCTCATATCGCCGTAGAGAGTGCAATAGCCGACGGCCATTTCACTCTTGTTACCGGTCGTAAGCAGAAGATGGCCGAATTTATTGGAAAGAGCCATGAGCAGATTGCCTCTGATGCGGGCCTGAAGATTCTGTTCGGTGAGATCTTCAGCAAGACCGGTAAAGATTGCAGCGAGGCTCCGACGAAAAGTGGCAAAAAGCTCTTCAATCGGCAACACCGAAAAACGACAACCCAAATTGACTGCAAGCTGTTGTGCGTCCTCCAGGGAGTCGGGCGAGCTATACCGCGACGGTAGAGCCACCCCCAAGACATTTTCAGCCCCGAGGGCATCAACGGCAATGGCCGCAGTCAGAGCCGAATCGATACCTCCGGATAGGCCAAGGACAGCTGAAGAGAAGCCACACTTGCGTACATAATCGCCGACCCCCATGACTAGTCCCTGGTAAACCGCCTCCTGCTCGGAGATAAATGGTGCACCATGCATATCTCCTTGCCAGTCGGCAGTATCAACGAGTATCATATCCTCTTTAAAACCATGGGCCTGGGTGACGACCTCACCGCGGCTATTCATTACCAGGCTTCGTCCATCGAAAAGCAGGGAGTCCTGGCCACCGATTTGGTTACAGTACAGAAAGGGCACTTGGTTGCCACTGCAAATCCTTGCAAAAATATTTTTGCGGATATTCTCTTTGTCGCGCTGAAACGGGGAAGCCGAGATATTTATGATGGCGTCGACCACCTCTCCCTGGGATTTAGCTGCGGTCATAATATCCGCCACCGGATCCACCTGGTACTCATTCACCTCATCACTCCAGACATCCTCACAGACGGTAACTCCGAAAGACATACCTTTTACCCGATAGAGGACTGAAGATTCCCCGGGTTCAAAATATCTGGTTTCATCAAAAACATCATAGGACGGCAACAACTGCTTGTGAGCCCGGTAGACGATTTTATTCTGCCGAGCAACCACCACTGAATTATAAAGAGGCTTGCCTCTTTTTCCGTTCCGCTGTTCCAGGCAACCAAACATTACGTCTATATCAGTTGGGAGCTTGCTGAGCAGAGTCGAGACCGCCTGATCATGGGCGGCAAGAAACGATTGACGCTCCAGGAGATCCTGGGGCGGATACCCTGAAATCGTAAGTTCGGGAAAGATTGCGAGATCACAGCCCCGCTCCCTTGCCTGCTCTGCCCACTGAATCAACTTCTCGCAGTTTTTTGTGAAGTCACCAATAACCGGGTTAATCTGGACCAGGGCAATTTTCACCTTGTTCTCCCCCTTGTAACACTAAAATAATCTGTCAGAAAAAATCATGGGCGGAGCTGATCTTCATCTTACCCCTCCTCAACCCATGTCACTATCTCCCTTTATCGCCTTTTTTTTTCCTCTGATATTTTTGTACAGCACTATTATGTTCAGCAAGGGTTTCAGAAAAATGGTGTGTTCCGTCATTTTTTGAAACGAAATACAGATCCTTAGTCGCCTTTGGCACAAGTACCGCCAGTAAGGCATCTTTACCGGGACTGCATATTGGCCCGGCCGGCAGGTTGGCAATTGTGTAGGTATTATAGGGGGTGGGGGTTTGCAAATCACTGCGGGTGATGGTTCCGGCATGTTTTCCCAGACCGTAGACCACCGTTGGATCGGATTGCAGACGCATGCCCAGCTGCAATCGGTTGATAAAGACCCCAGCAATCAGGGGCCGCTCAGCCGGTGCCGCGGTTTCTTTTTCAACCATGGAGGCGAGGATTACCGTTCTTTGCCGATTAGGTTTTTCCTCAAGTTTTGCGGTTATTTCTGCCCACACCTTATTAAAACGACTCGTCATAAGGCCCATGATTTTTTCTGCACCCCGAACATCTCGCGTTAATACATAAGTGTCGGGAAACAGATAACCTTCAAGACTGTCGACCCCGGCAAAACCTTGGTTGGCAATAAACTCCTTGTCGACCATAAGATTGGCAAAACTTCGCGGATCAAACCACCCGCCTTCGCCAAATACCTCGGCGATCTCACTCGCCTGCAGTCCCTCAGGAATGGTTATGGCATACTGGATGGCCTTGGCCGATGCGAGAACTCTTAAAACTTCCAAAGGTTTCTGGCCGGTATCGAGACGAAACTCGCCCGCCCGTAGCACCCTGGAATAACCTGAAATCTTTGCAAGAATAAGAAACCGGACATCCTCGAAAATTACGCCCTTGGCGGCCAGAATGGTACCGATGCTTTGCAAAGATGATCCCCTGGGAATTACCACCACCGCATTTGGCAGGGAAGTCTTCGGACCGGATCGAAACCCGTAAAGAGACAACCACCCACCAAATAACAGCGTCGGCACAAGAAGACAGAGGATTGTTGCAAGGACAATCCTCTTAAGGAAAAGTCTTGATCTGTGTTTTATTAACAAATTAGAATCAGGCACCGTCGATATTCTGCTTTACTTTGCCTTTTTTAACCTTTTGGGGAGCTGGACTTGCAAAGGCTATTCGCACTACCTCATCCATGTCCTTGACCGGGAAAAACTCCATTTTTTCTCGGATATCCTTCGGGATTTCTTCCAGATCTTTCTTGTTCTGTTCGGGAATTATCACCTTGTCGATCCCGGCGCGAAGGGCGGCAAGTGCCTTCTCCTTCAGGCCGCCGATTGGCAAAACGCGGCCGCGCAAGGTAACCTCCCCGGTCATTGCCAGCTTAGCTGCCACAGTTTTGCCGGTGATGGCTGAATAAAGAGCAGTTGCCATGGTGATACCCGCAGAAGGACCATCTTTAGGGGTGGCTCCCGCAGGAACATGAATGTGTATATCAATTTTTTCGAAATGATCTTCGGCAAGTCCCAATTCCACCGAACGGCTGCGGCAGTAGGTCAAGGCGGCCTGGGCCGACTCCTTCATGACATCGCCAAGCTGTCCGGTCAAGGTCAGTTTACCTTTGCCCGGCATGAGATTGACCTCAATCTGGAGGATCTCCCCACCAACCTCGGTCCAGGCAAGCCCAATTACCAGGCCGGGCTGTTCCAGCCTTTCGATCTCCGACTCCGGAATATTTTTTGGTGGCCCAAGATACCGACTGATGTTCCGTTCTGAGATGGCATATGGCCCCTTCCCGCCTTCGGCGATCTTTCTCGCCGTCTTGCGACACAGCTTACCAATCTCCCTCTCAAGATTCCGGAGACCGGCTTCATAAGTATAATGGGTGATAACATATTCCAACGTCTCATCTTCCATCTTCAACTGACTCGGTTTCAGCCCGTTTTCCTTCAATTGCCTGGGAAATAGATATTTCCTGGCAATCACCACCTTTTCTTCAAGGGTGTACCCGGACAATCGAATCATCTCCATCCTGTCAAGTAATGGACTGGGGATAGTATCGCTCATATTGGCGGTGGTAATAAACATCACCTTCGACAAATCGATGGGAAGATTCATATAATGGTCGGAGAATTCAAAATTCTGTTCCGGATCCAGAACTTCAAGGAGGGCTGAGGATGGATCGCCACGATAATCGGAACCTATCTTGTCGATCTCATCCATCATAAAAACCGGATTATTTGAAGCGACAGTCTTCAATCCCTGGACAATACGACCTGGCATTGCTCCGATGTAGGTTCGACGGTGTCCCCTGATTTCCGCTTCATCACGCATGCCGCCGAGCGACATACGGTGAAATTTACGCCCCATGGCCCGGGCTATGCTTTGTCCCAGCGAAGTTTTGCCAACGCCTGGCGGACCGACAAAACACAAAATCGGTCCCTTGCTGGTTGGGTTGAGTTTACGCACTGCCAGATACTCAAGGATTCGCTCTTTAACTTTTTCCAGACCGTGATGGTCCTCATCCAACACCTCTTTGGCCTTGACCAGATCGAGAATGTCCACCGTGCTCTTTTTCCAGGGTATATCAAGTATCCAATCAATATAAGTGCGAATAATAGTCGCTTCCGAAGAATCCGGGTGCATCATCTCCATCCGACTGAGCTGTTTCATCGTCTCTTTGCGGATGGGCTTCGGCATTTTGGTCTTTTTGATTTTGCGTTCCAGTTCGTCAATTTCCTGGGTGCGCTCATCGGTATCGCCCAATTCTTTCTGCAAGGCATGCATCTGTTCACGGAGGAAATACTCCCTCTGGGATTTGCTCATCTCCTCTTTTGCATCATTCTGGATCTTGGCCTGAACCGTCGATACCTCAAGTTCTTTGGTAAGCAGATCGCTTACTAGTTTGAGGCGTTTTTCCGGATCAGTCTCCTCAAGAATAAGCTGGGATTCGGCAATCTTCAGTCGAAGGTTGGAGCCTACCAGATCGGCAAGGCGCCCCGGTTCCTCGATGTTATTGATAATCATCATAAGATCGGCGGAGAGAATACCACGCAGCGACATGATTTTCTCCGTCTGCTCGCGAACAGCTCGCATCAGGGCCTCCGTCCCAACGCTTATCTCCTTGACCTCGACCTCTTCAATCACCTCGACCGATACCTGATACGAAGGCTCGGTTCGAATGAAGTCCTTGATCCTGGCCTTGGACATGGCCTGCACCAATACCTTAAGCCGTCCATCCGGCAGCTTCAATGTCCGCATAACCATGCAGACCATCCCCACCAGATACAGGTCTTCTTTATCAGGATTATCCTTAGTGGCATCCTTCTGGGTGACAAGCATCAGCAGTTTATTGGCCCCCAGGGCCTCATTGACGGCTTCCACCGAATTGGGACGGCCAACAAACAGCGGAATAATCATATAATTGAAAATCACCACGTCCCGAACCGCCATCATCGGTAAAACTTCGGGTATTTCCATATCTTCGTTATTAGAAAAATCGTCCATACCGATGCTTAATGAATCATTAAATTCCACTCAATCCTCCTGCTTAACACTCTACAAAGGGCTTCGGGCAGATAACCCGCCCCACATTCAAACCCCTTCCTCTATGCACCTTAATTATCTTTTTATTCAAATAGATAGCAATAAAACAATTCTTTTACCTGTGAAAGGCTCGGAAATACTAAACATCAGAACAACTTAAGTCAAGTAAGGTTTCGCCCGCCATGCCCCATCTTTTCAGCTTTTTTCTTGAACTCTTGCTAAGATTTTCGCATAGTACGACTGTTATGGCAGTTTTCATACCTACTCCTTTCTCTTACAATGAGGACAACATGTTGACAGTGCAATCTTTTTTTGATTTGAGCGATTTCCCGAACAGCGATTTATTTGAACCTACCACCTACGTTTGGCAACCGCTTCACGCGCTTAAAAATTATTTAAATGGTTTCACTTACCCGGAATACGACCACGCTCTGATTGGTGACGGGATCCCGTTATCTAGCCATGTCATTATCCACGAAGGAAAGGCTATACCTTCCTCCGGAGCAGAAATCGTCTTTGGCGACGCCACCAAGGGCCAACTGCGGATAAGTCTTGCCGGCAGGATTCTCGAAGGTGCTTCACTGCTTATGGCCGGCGCTACATTTATGGGCAATAAAATCGCTATCGGCCGCGGCGTGCTGGTGGAAAGTGGGGCCATGATAAAATCCCCGGCTATCATCGGCGACATGACGGAAGTCCGCCAGGGTGCATATCTGCGAGGCTACTGCCTGGCTGGCAAAAGATGCGTACTCGGTCATACCACCGAGATCAAACACTCGATCTTTTTAAATGACGCGAAAGCCGGCCATTTCTCCTATCTCGGCGATTCCATCCTTGGCAACGACACCAACCTCGGCGCCGGGACAAAATTCGCCAATCTCCGTTTTCTACCGGGCACTATCACTATTTTTCAAAAGAGCGGGCGCATCGATACCGGTCTGAAAAAGTTCGGCGCCATCCTCGGCGATACCAGCCAGACGGGATGCAACTCGGTTACCAGTCCCGGCACTCTTTTGGCCAAGGGGGCAATCCTCATGCCCAACGCTACTGCGAAAAGCGGCTATCATGGAGAGAAAACGATTCTCCGGTAATACAGAGAAATGTTAAATTGAAAAGCTACCTGCCTTCTTTCTGATGACAATCTCCCTACAAGTTTAATAATATCCCGGAACGATACATACACTGTAGTAATGAGGTACTTACCGGTTTCACTCTTATGGACAATTGCTTCCACCTAACTAATATGGCAAGAAAACACTTCAATCCTGTTAGTCATGATAAAATATGAAATAGGGGGGAAAACAAAGTGGCGAGTGTTTTTAATACAAAGCTTATAAAGCTGAAGCTTCTCCTCATTGTTGCGCTACTCTCGGTAACGAGTTTGTCAATTTATCAATTTGGCTTTGGCCTTACTACAACACTCCTTTCCATTTCCAGTATTGCTGTTATCTTGTGTTGTTTCAGATGGCAATCACGACCAAAAGGGGAACAATCTTGTGCTGCGGTCAGCTGCTGTCATTATCTGTGGGATCATAAAGATAATCACACATAAAACAGAGTGACAATGCGTGGGGTAAATACCCTCGGCTCTTGTCAGGGAAAAAATCCAAACAAGAGTCACTTTTGATACGATTGATTAATCGCATACAAAAGACGGGTGGCTGATTATCTGGGATGGCATCGCCAACTAATTTTACAAGATGGCTATTGTGAGTTATTCGTGAAGTATTTACGTGCCTATTATCAAATGGCATGGGTTCTTTTTCCAGGGGAAAAAAGAACCCATGCCATTTGAAACCGCCAAATAGCCTTATAATATTAACAAAAACACGACAGATATCACAAACGACCCTCTGACTTGGTGCTGAATCAGCCTATGAGCATTAAGGATAGTGGTGATATTTCTCTGTCCATCAAAATGGGACATCCTCGCCTGTACCGCTCCCGCCCATCACCCCGCCATAGGGTTCCGTTGGGAGTGGTGGCTGATCGAACCCTCCTCCCCCAGTACCCTCACTGGCACGTGGCGTCAGATTCTGTACGGTTGCAGCAACAATCTCCGTTGTATAACGATCAACACCGGCCTGATCCTTCCATTTTCTGGTTTGTAACCTCCCTTCCAGGTATACCTTTGAGCCTTTCGAAAGGTAATTTCCGCAAAATTCGGCACTTTTATCCCAGACAATAACCCGGTGCCATTCCGTTTCATCCTGCTTTTGCCCATCTTTGTCTTTCCATGTTCGACTTGTGGCGACTCTTAGAGTGGCTACAGCCATTCCACTTGGAGTATAGCGAAGTTCCGGATCGGCACCGAGATTTCCAATAAGTATAACTTTGTTGACCATAATTAAATCCTCAGAGGGAATAAAATTTAGGAGCCTGCAATCCCTAACCTAGGACGACGGCTCAATGGCTTGTGTCTTGCTAATGAATACTGCCAATATACGCAAGAATATAGAAAGAACAAGACCAAAATTCTTTTCTCGTTTGCGACGGTCGCGTTACCGGAAGCCATGATTTTAACGAACTGTGTTGTCCAGCATTTTTGCAAGTCCACCCATTTCATCTGGGGCATAGCCCATTACTTCCCGCCACACCTCATCGCTCTCCATACAAAAATATATGCAGGTCCGGTCACTCACTTTTTCTTTTAGAAGAGCAAATATGTGCTGATATAATCGTATCCTATTTGCCCGAAAATACCGCGCTTTACCATCAAGACCCATGATAAATTCCTGGTAATATATCTTTGCTCCAGGAAAGCGCATAATACCTATTTCCTTTAAGCTTGGGATAAATCGAAGGGCTCCCATGGAAATCCAGGCAATTGCCGAAGCAGGAACTTTTTTAAAAAGTCGATTGATGGTCGCGGCATATTCTGTCTGCCATCCCGGATAGTCGATTATCGGGTCAAAATGAAAGGCCAGGCGGTAGCCCCATTCTGCACACTTTTGGGCTGCATCGAGCCTTTCTTCAAGAGTCGCCGATCGTAATTCATATCTGGCCATAATTGACGTGCCGTTCAGCGACCAGGCAATTACCGTTCTGCGGTTATGGGGAAGCTCTCGAAGGTTGTCGATTACCGCGCTTTTTGTTTTCAATTCAAGTATAGCGTTGTCTCTCCGGCCAATAAACTCTACGAGGGGCCGACTAAGGCAGGTCAAGCGGTCGATAGCCAGAGAATCGGTAAATTCGCCGGTGCCGATGCGAAACAGATGCTCCGGATTTGCCGTCAAAGACTCTGAAAGCTCATGAAAAAGCTGGCCGGTGTTCACATGGAAGGTAAGCCAGGGAGTATTCAGATACGCTTGAAGAATACAATACGCACAGTCGATCGGACAGTTGGAGCCGGTGTTTAAGACCTGATATTCGCAGCATTGGTATTCTCGGGTTCCGGGACAAGGTTTGAAGAAAAGACCACGGTTATTGCAAAGATAGAGTTGCCTTTTGCCGATGGTGAGATTTTCAACAAAGTTATCATCAAGATCGTTTGGTTTTTGCCTTTCTGAAACAATAGTCCAGGGAATTTTTGAGCGAGCGAGAATTTCCTGAGTGTAATCGAGATGGAAGCACGATTCCTCGACAAATAGTCTATTAATGTAGCGGGAAGGATCCTTCCATGATTGTTTTGCTGTCATTACAATTCCTTATGAGAACAAATCTCTTTCGTGGAGTTTCTTTTGCTCATCATTATTCGCAAGATATATTGACGGTGAGCTACCATAAATAAACGAGAAAAATGAGGCCAAGCGAAAAAAAAATACTCCGGAAAATAAATCCCGTGGTATTCCGATGATGATACTTGTAAGTATCACAAGCAAACCGAGAGTGAACCTATCCCATATAAATCTTTCAGCCTACCACCTTACTCACTGTTATTTTTAAATAAATTAAATTTTATTAGCTGTGGCATTATACATTGTCTATGCTGTATACTACAGAATTTAAAAAAATATATCCCTTCCGAATACGGAAGTTACAAATATTGTAAAAACGGTTCAAGAATGGCTACTGAAATACTTATCAACGCTACAAGCTATGAGGTGCGTCTTGCCCTAGTGGAAGACGGCAATCTCAGCGAATTCCACATGCAGAGACCGACGGAAAAAGGTCTGATGGGGAATGTCTATAAAGGAAAAGTAGTGCGAGTTTTGCCCGGAATGCAGGCGGCATTTGTCGATATTGGTCTGGAACGCACCGGATTTCTCTATGTTGATGACGTCTGCGTTTCATCCGATTCACCTGATTTCAGCCCTTGCATCACCGATTGCGCGCAAACTAATATTCGTGCCCAAGGTATGCACATCGAAGATATTCTTCGTGATGGACAGGACATTCTCGTCCAAGTAAGCAAGGACCCAATCGGCACAAAGGGCGCAAGACTCACTTGCCATATAACCTTGCCTTGTCGTAATCTTGTCTTTATTCCACTCACCGATCACATCGGGGTTTCGCGAAAAATTGAAGACGAAGAGATCAGGACACAGCTCAAGAATCTCATCGAAGAAATTCGCCCCAAAGGGTCCGGCTTCATCGTGCGGACTGTGGCGGAACATGCCAGCATGGATGAGCTCGAGGCAGACATGGAGTATCTCATGCTGCTCTGGGAGGGTATTGTCGACAAGTCGTTAAATGTGGAGGCGCCATGTTTGGTGCATGAAGATCTAGATATCACCCTACGTTCCATCCGCGATTTTTTCACCAAAGATGTCGATACCCTGATCATTGACGACCAACAGGCATATGAAAAGCTCCTTGTCCATGTCAAGACATTTGCCCCATTTCTAGCAGAGAAAATCACCCTCTATAAAGACAGCATTCCACTTTTCGAAGCGAACAATATTGAGGTGGAAATCTCTCGGGCCATTGAAAAAAAGGTCTGGCTGCGCTCCGGGGGATACATCATTATTGAGAGCACCGAAGCCCTATCGGTAATAGATGTAAATACTGGAAGATATGTTGGAAAAAGTGATTTAAACGACACTATTTTCAAAACCAACATGGAAGCCGCCATCGAAATTGCATACCAACTGCGCCTGAGAAATATAGGGGGAATTATAATCATTGATTTCATTGACATGGAGGATGATCGACATCGAGAGGAACTCTATTCCACGTTTAAAGAGGCTGTAAAAAAAGACAAGAGCCGAATCAATATTCTGAAACTATCTGAATTTGGTCTGGTCCAAATGACCCGCAAGAGAAACAGTGAGAATCTGCACCAGTTAATGTGCGAACCCTGCCATTATTGTGCCGGTGAAGGGATGATTAAATCACGACGGACAATATGTTATGATATTTTCAGAAAAATTACTCGGCATGCACGTAAGCATAAGGGCAATACTATCACCCTGCGGGTGCATCCCAAATTGGCTGATCTCCTCCATAATGAGGAAGAGCAAACCAGAACACGGGTTGAAAAGGATATCGGCAAAAGAATTATTGTCGCCCCTTCAAAAGACCTGCATCTCGAAAAATACGAAATAATCTGGCAGAGATAGGATTATCAGAAGCCAGCCATTTAAGTATAAGGACAAACCTTGACAATGCCTATCAGTAGCAGTAAACCTCGGAATACGTTCAAATCATTATTAGCAATACTCGGAGTCATTCTTGGCGGTGGCTGCTTAGTTGTTTTCTTTCTTTTTTTTGAAGGAGAAGAGCCGCAGGTAAGCCTTGAGCAAACCGCTGACTATATCGGTAAAAACGGGATAATTCACTTTTCGGCGAGTGACGGTAAAAGTGGCTTGCGCAGTCTTACCATATGGGGTTCGCAAGGCAATATTATTAAGGTGTTACACACTTCCACCTTCCCCCGCTCTTCCTCCACCGGCAAGATTGGCGAAGCTGAGACAAAAGGAACCGTCACCTTTGACACTAAAAAAGAAGGGTTTACCGACGGACCTCTCAGCATCAGGATTGAAGCCACTGACTACTCGCTAAGAGGGTGGCAGCAGGGCAACAAAACTATTCTCAACAAAGACGTGACAGTAGATACTGTGCCACCACAGCTTCAGATCCTTCAGAGTGAAAAGTATATATCCCCTGGTGGTGCAGGAATAGCGATTTACCGTCTTTCCGACAATCAGTGTACCAGCGGTGTAACAATTAATGGCCGGCACCACCCCGGTTTTCCTGTTGGTGATGGAAGAGCGGATACCTATATTGCTTATTTTGCTCTGCCGTATGACGCTCAAAAAATCGACAGTTTAATAGTCTCTGCCGTAGATCCGGCAGGTAATGAGACGGTCATTCCGTTTACTACTGTTTACAAAGGTGTTGCGCAAAAAACTGACACAATTACCCTGAGCGACAGTTTTATCGGAACCAAGATTCCGGAATTTCAGCAATATTATCCAGAGATGAAAGGGGATCTCATTGAGCAGTATCTCTATACCAATACCACCGTAAGAGATCTGAACAACAAAGAGATTAGCGAACTCTGCCGGAATTCTTCTCCGAACAGGCTCTGGCACGGCCATTTTCAAAGGATGGCCGGGAGCCCCCGAGCCGGCTTTGCCGATCACAGAAGTTATATATATGGCGGCATAATTATCGATAAGCAGGTTCACCTTGGTGTGGATATTGCTTCAACCAGTAGAGCCGAGGTGAGAGCCGCCAATAAGGGCAAAGTGGTTTTTGCCCATTATTTGGGAATTTATGGCAACATGGTCATGATTGATCACGGTCAGGGTATTCTCAGTCTTTATTCTCATCTAAGCCAGATGAATGTCGCGCCTGGAGATGAAGTTGATAAAAAATCGGTTGTCGGCTTAACGGGTACCACAGGGATGGCCGGGGGAGATCACCTCCATTTTTCCATGCTCGTCAACGGTGTATTTGTAATGCCTAAGGAGTGGTGGGACGAACACTGGATTGAAGTGACCATCGAGACACCGCTCAGTCAGTCAAAATTTTAAGGACCGTCAGAAAAACGAAAAGATGTTGGTCTCATGGCAACGATTGGAAAAAAATCGAGGAGAAGACAACACTCAAACAGGCTGAGACAATTAGTCCTCGAAATCATAATCAGAGTGGCCGCAGAGGGAACAACGAATGGTCTGATCATGTTTATCAAAAATCCATTCCCAACCTTTTTCCTTTATCATATCCTCTTCTTCGGTACCACAATTGATGCAGATCCATTTATCCCCTTCTTCGGTTTCGAATAAATGCATGATAGTGTCTCTCCTTTTTATAATTAATATTCAACTGTTTCTTAATCTTATTTGCAATAAACATGGAACTGGTATCTGTTGCCGTCCATTTACTATTTTGAGGATCGTTTCATGTACCCGGAAATCGCCATTCCTGCCCGATTATTTTTTGCAATTCTTTTATAGATGATGGCAATGAAGCTATACTCCAAGACACCGAAGCTTCTCTATAGTTATCTAGCAACGGAAATGTTGGCACCATTTTTTGCAAGCTTCATAATAATGAACTGCGTTTTTTTTCTTGTCAAACTGATACCCTTTCTCAATTTTGTCCTCGATCTCAATATCGGCTTTTCTGATTTTATCCGTCTTTTTTCTTACTTGTTTCCAAATATTTTTCTTTATTCACTTCCCATGGCCGCTATGATGGGGGTAACTATTGGATTTGCCAGGTTATCAAGTGATTCCGAGATACTCGCCCTTAAGGCAAGTGGGATTAGCATCTACAAAATCCTGCCGCCTGTTTTTATTGTTGCCTCCCTCATTGCACTTTTAACGAGCTACTTTTCCATAAAGCTGATTCCCTTGAGCGAAGTGTCGATGAAACAACTCACCTATCAACTGCTCAAAGAAAAAATCAACGAAGAGGTTAAGGAACATGTATTCACAGAAGCATTAGGCGATGTTGTTGTATATATTGACAAAATAGAAAAAACGACAGGGGAATGGAAAAATGTCTGGGTTTCGGATAGCCGAGGTGTTAGCAACCCTGTTATAACCATGGCTTCGACCGGTTCGATGACAAGCAATATCTCTAATATGATGGTGTCCATAGTGTTGCGAAACGGCAGCCTCCATCGACCAGGTAACGAAAGCGCTCAAGTTGTTGAATTCGAACAATATCAAATCAATATCCCTCTCCACCCACCATCCAACAGTTCAACCACCGTGAAAAAGTCAGCATTGTCAATGAAGGAATTACGGGCTGAAGCGAATCTTGTTGAAAATAATGTGGACAAGCGGAAATTCCTCATCGAAGCACATAAGAGACTTGTACTGCCTGTTGGTTGTCTCATCATTAGCCTGATCGGCTTGCCTCTTGGACTGCAGGCTCGTCCGGGGAAAAAAGCAATCGGTATCCAGGCGGGCTTAGCTATCTTTGTTCTCTACTATATATTTTTCACCATTGGCAAAACTCTGGCGGAAGGAGGTACCCTGCCGGTAACCCTCGCTATGTGGGCACCAAATGCGCTCTTTTTTGTGCTTGCTATCTTTTGGATAGTGAGAATCTCCAATGAAAAAGCACTTATCCCTGAGACCATTACCCGATTTTTGAAAAAGCTTTGGGGAAAATGTGTTGCGCCTCTCACCTTACTTGCGAGGACCATTCAAGATGGGCTATGGAAAAAATCGACGAAAAGCAATCGAACAGATTCGGAGAAAAGCTTTGTGATGTACAATAATGCCATAAAAGGCAATGCAAAAAGCCGGGTTTTTCATCTGCCTTCTTGTGAATACTATAACTGCAAAAATTGTACTCTCATTTTTAAAGATATTGATGTTGCTATGGATGCAGGGTTTGAACCATGCCAGTTTTGCAAGGAGCTCATTCAGAAACACCAAAAGAAAACTGCAACACCTTAAGGAGAAAGACATGAAACTGCCCACAGCCCTCGAAATGCAAAGACTTGACCGCGCGGCAAGTGAGGATTTCGGAATCCCAAGCATCGTCTTGATGGAGAACGCAGGAGTGGGAACGGTTGCCATGATCGAAAGGGAACTGGGTCCATGCGCCAACACCTTCGCTGTTATCTTTGTCGGTCCGGGAAACAATGGTGGTGACGGTTTGGTCATTGGTCGACATCTCCATCAGCATGGTTGCCAACCGGTATTCTTTTTTCTCGTTCCCCCTGGCTCTTTCAAAAAAGACGCTGCCGTAAATTTGTCTATTATAAAAAATCTCCGATTACCTTATCATATTATTGATAATCGAAAACGAGTTGAAACAATTCCTATTCTTTTACAGCAATTCGAAAACCGAGGCCTCCCTTGCTATGTAGTTGTGGATGCTATCTTCGGCATAGGCCTCAACCGTGAGGTGAAAGACCACTTTGCAGATACCATTAACCTGATAAACAAACAGGGATTTGCAAATAAAGTTCCAAGGGTATCTGTTGACACTCCTTCCGGAATCGATTCAGATACCGGCAAGGTTCTGGGCACCTGCATTCGTGCTGACTACACTGCCACATATTGTTGTGCCAAACCGGGGCACTTTATCCATGGCAGTTCTGAATTGACAGGCAAATTGGCCATTATTGATATCGGCATACCTCCGGAGGCAATCGAGAGGGCCGGTATCGCCACTGAACTTGCAACGATTGATACCTATCGACAAATTTCAAAACCCTTGAAACGCCAGAAAGCTTCACATAAAGGAACGCATGGTCATCTCCTTGTTCTTGCCGGGTCATCCGGAAAAACGGGGGCAGCTCTTCTGGCGGCAAGAGGTGCTTTAAGAACCGGTAGCGGACTTGTAAGTCTGTGTGTGCCGCAAAACCTCAACCCGATTTTTGAGTCTACCCTCTTGGAGGCCATGACCATCGTCTTGCCTGGCAGCCATAATCACCTGTCTATCAACGACTGGGAAACCATTACTAACGCTCTTGCGAACAAACAAGGGGTGGTGATTGGACCAGGAATAGGGCTCGACCTACTCACTGCTGAGCTGGTAATGCGTATCTACCTGGAGGTCAAATGCCCGGTAATTCTTGACGCTGATGCCTTGAACATTCTCGCACTTTACCATGATGACCTGCACACTCCGGGTGGACCGAGGATCTTCACCCCGCACCCTGGGGAGCTCGCCAGATTATTACACAAAGAAGTTGGAGATATTCAGGACAACAGAATCGATGCCGCCCTGCTTGGCAGCAGCCTTTTCCGCAATGACAAACATGAGACAATACTTGTCCTCAAAGGCGCTGGAACGATTATCGCCAGTGGTGATGGCAAAACCATCATCAACACCACAGGTAATCCGGGAATGGCTACAGGGGGGATGGGTGATGTTTTAGCAGGAATGATCGGCGCACTAGTCTGCCAAGGCTTGTCGCCGATGAATGCGGCGGTCGCCGGCGTGTTTCTGCACGGCTCGGCAGCTGATTTATTGTATGATGAGCGTGGAGTCGGCTTTCTTGCCTCCGAGGTTGCCGACATGATTCCCGCAGCGGCTTACCAGACATCTCTTCGGTAATTGAACAACCTGCCCCCGACTACCACTTGATCGGTGTGAAGCCATTATCAACCAAGTATTGGTTGCAGCGCAGAAAAACCCCAGAACCGAGAAAACCTTTGTGCGCCGATAACGGCGACGGATGAGTTGTCGCCAAAATGAGATGCTTTTCTCGATCAATAAGGGCGGTTTTTTTTTGCGCAAAGGCTCCCCAGAGCATAAATACAATATTGCTTTTCATTCGGGAAATAGTTTCAATAATATCGTCTGTTAATTTATGCCAACCCAAATGAGCATGGGAATTCGGCCGTCCGGCAATGACCGTCAAGCCGGCATTGAGCAGTAGGACTCCCTGTTCTGCCCAACGGGACAAATCGCTCTCGACACTGACTGTTCGACCCTCGTATACACTCGAGTTTACCTCATTGAGAATATTGCGTAATGATGGTGGAATTGGAATACCCTTCTTTACCGAGAAGCATAATCCATGCGCTTCCGGACCTTTTCCAGGATGTTCATTAAAGTAAGGATCCTGGCCGATGATCACTACCCGAACTGCCTTGAGGCTTGTCTTTCGCATTGCCGAAAAGACATTCTCTCGGGCCGGAAAAACCTTTTGATGAGTGTCTGGATTTTCGTATGCCAGATGGACAAGCTTCTTATGAAAGCCTTGCTGCATCAAAGGCACACTTTCCTCCCAAAGCATTGATTCAGGCTGTTTTTGGCATTCCATGTGGTTTTCCGCTATTATAAATATCCCGGATCACAGACGGGTCTTTATTTTTTCCGGTGTTTTCCAGGGTAACTGAAACCCACCTTCCAGCAAATGGGCGAATTCAATCTACGACCATACCGTCTCTGGCTTGGTAGTGTAGGGCCTTGATCTTTTCCAAGATACCCTGCGCCCCGTCGGGTTTTAACGCTGCACATTTATTAAGAATATGTCGGCCCATATTTTTACAATAACATTCAAGTCCATTAAGAACTATTGGTGTCCCGCCGTTTTTTTGAAGAATTGACATTCCCTTATCGCCATCATTTTCGTTTCCGGAGAGAATAATTCCGCAGGCCTTCTTCTTGAAAAGTGAACTGACGGAGGTCAGAAGAACATCTAGGGGTCCGCAGTTTAATGTCCCTTTCTGCCACAATTGTAATGTCAATTGAGCGGCGAATGGTTTCAAGTGCATATATTCATGCCCTGTAACTATATAGCAGTTCCCGCCCTCAATGTTTATTCCTTCTCTTGCTCGAACAACCTTCATAGCTGAAATGGCATCAAGATACTCTGTGAAACGATTCAGATGCTCGATTTCTTGATGAATTACAGCAATCAATGCACCGCCCATGTTCGGGTCAAGTTGGGGGATTATTTCCAGAAGATTGAAAAAGCTTCCTTCTCCACCGCCAATCACAGAGATGAAGGTATTCCTGCGGAACTGTGAATTAACAACAAAACCAATTTCAATACTGTCACCACAGTGTGAACAGATTGTGCTGCGCAAGGGTTGTGATTTTTGGTACGAGACAACCTCGCGTCCGCCGCATTCTTCGCAGAACACTACGCGTCGTATTACTTCATTCGCCTCAGCTTGCTTTTCGGAGACAAAGAATGGCTCCCGTGCTTTGGCCTGAAATTGCGCTGCTTTTCTTACCTTTTCTGTGAGCACTTTTTTTTGTATCTGTAAACTGTTCTTTTGAAAGATGAAATCCTTGCAGATAAAATCCACGGCACCATTTTTCATAGTGTCGAAGGCTCGGGCAGTTCCCTCTTCAGTCAGACTCGAAAACATGATGGTCGGAGTTGGGCGGTGAATCATCAGATGTTGCAAGGCGGTCATGCCGTCCATGAGGGGCATTTCGAGATCAAGGAGAATTACCGACGGATCAGTCTTCAAAACCATATCGAGAGCCTCAATACCGTTCTGTGCCTCCCCAACAATGAGAAAATCCGGAATTTCTTCAAAAATATCTCGCAAGAATCTGCGAAACACCAGCGAAACACCAGCGAATCATCAACTATCAAAACAGATATTGCGGAAGGAACATGATTCTGTCTAGCATGATCCATTAATAGAGAACTCCCTCGCTACTCTTAGTCAATCCATACAAGTACATGGATCTTCAATGATTTTTTTAGATTGATAAAGTGCATATTCTTTTATATATGCAATCACTCCGCTCGGGGTATCTTTTTCGGGAAAAACACCCTTGCTTATCTTGGCCCTGATAGCAGTAGAGCTGTGATTTCCGGGTATCGTATGCAGAAGAATAATATCTCTACAGCTGTCTTTTCCCTGCCAAACGTTGTTGCCACGATCGACATATTGCAGTTTTCTCAGGAATTCATGAAGTCGATCAGGGTGACAGCCTTTTCGCTCGGCAACGATGAGCGTCACGCATCGCAATATTTCTTCGTATGCTTTCCAGGACAACAGATCCAAAAAAGCATCAGCTCCAATAATAAAGAAAAAAATCGCCGGGGAAGGAAATCTGCCGCCAATCGCCCGCAGGGTATCTATGGTATAGGAGGGGACAGGAAGTTCTTCTTCGATTGCCGTGCATGTAAACCCTTTATCATTTGCGCCGGCTAATTGCAGCATGGCGATGCGATCGGCAAAAGAGGCTATTATCGCCTCATCCTTATGGGGAGGCTGACCTGAAGGAATAAAAACAACTTGATCCAGGCTACACTCGGCCATTGCTGCTTTTGCCAATTGCAAATGGCCGAAATGCACAGGATTGAAAGTGCCCCCCAGCAGCCCGATTCTCTTCATGGTCACTCTCTAATCTGTCCTTGACCGTAGATGATAAATTTGCGGGTTGTGAGTTCCTCCAGACCCATCGGGCCATAGGCATGCAATTTTGTTGTACTGATTCCAATTTCTGCCCCCAAACCAAGCTGGCCTCCGTCATTAAACCGGGTTGAAGCATTCACCATTACCGCTGAAGCATCAATCTCGGTCAGAAATCTTTGTGCCGTGCTATAATTCTCAGTAACAATCGTCTCGGTATGCCGAGACCCATATTGTTGAATATAGGCTTTTACTTCTTCGAAATCCCTGACAACCTTTACACAAAGGATAAGGTCTAGGAACTCCGTTCCCCAATCGCTCTCAGAGGCAGCATGGATTTGTGGGGAAATCACTCTGCTTTTCGGACATCCTCGCAATTCAACACCTTTTTCGGTCAGTGCCGCAACCAGTACCGGGAGAAAATGGTCAGCAACATCCTGGTGAATAAGCAATCCTTCCAAAGCATTACACACTCCAGGCCGTTGTGTTTTTGAATTAATGACTAAAGGAACCGCCTTATCGAGATTCGCATCCTTATCAACGAAAAGATGACAAACTCCCTTGTAGTGTTTGAGGACTGGAATTCGAGAATTCTGGGAAACAAATCGGATGAGCGCCTCTCCTCCTCGGGGAATTACCAAGTCGATATCCTCATCAAGGGTGAGGAGAACATTGATTGCTTGTCGGTCAGTGGTGGGGACGACTTGCACGGCATCTTCGTCGACATTTTGCGAGACAAGCGCTTTTTTCAAAATATTGGCAAGGGCAAGATTGGAGTGAATTGCCTCCGAACCACCCCTTAAAATGACAGCATTACCGGTTTTCAGACAAAGGGCGGCAGCATCGACTGTGACATTGGGACGGGATTCATAGATCATGGCAATAACCCCAAGAGGAATCCGCATTCGGCCAACCATCATGCCGTTTGGTCGTTTGACGAAATCTTCAATTTTCCCTACCGGATCAAGCAATGCACAAAGTTCCTGCAGTCCGCTTACCATTGAATTGATAACGGTATCAGTCAAACGCAACCTGTCCAACATTGCCGTCGAAAGTCCCTTTCCAGCCCCAATCTGCATATCTTTGCTGTTTGCTATTTGCAGATTTTCTTTCTCTTCAAGCAGCAACTCGGCAACTTTTACCAGCACCCGGTTTTTGGTTGCGGTTGACAGGGACATTAAGGACATTGACGCAACTTTGGCCCGTCTGGCAATATCGGAAATCGTTTGTTCAAGTGTCATATGGCTCCTTTTTCCAGGGACATTTTAGACAGGAGTAATTACAGGATCACCAAGTTATCTCGGTGCAGCACCTCGTCACTTTCTTTAAAACCGAGAACGTTCTCAATTTTATCGGATCGTAATCCTCTGATTTTTTTCAGATCATCGGAGCAAAAGTTAACCAACCCCGCGGCAATAGGATGATTTTGTTTATCAACACAGTGAACACAATCCCCCTGTTCGAACTGCCCCTTTATATCGAGAATACCGGAAGGAAGAAGACTCTTGCCTTTCTCTGTTATTGCCAAACATGCGCCTTCGTCTAAGACCAGTGTGCCTTGCGGCTTAAGAACATAGGCAATCCACCGTTTCCGGCTTTGCATCTTTTCGGTGCGTGGTAGAAAAAAGGTTCCGACCATCTCTCCTGAAAAAAGATGCTGCAGAATATCCTTCTGTCGTCCCGGACCGATAAAAGAACTCCCCCCGCCCGCCGACACCATTTTTGCGGCATGAATCTTACTACGCATTCCACCCGTACCCAAGGCACTCTTACTATTGCCGGCCATGGCTTCAATCTCTTCTGTTACTTCAGTAACGGTATAAATAGCCTTGGCCTGTGGATCAGTAAGGGGATTTCTATCATACAAGGCATTGACGTCGGTTAAGCAGATAAACATATCGGCCTCGATAAGATTGGCAACCAATGCCCCAAGGTTATCGTTGTCGCTAAATTTCAGTTCTTCGGTGGATACGGTATCGTTCTCGTTAATGACAGGAATGACGCCGAATTTGAGTAATGTCAGGATGGTATTACGGACATTGAGGTATCGCCTTCGATCCGCCAGATCAGAATGGGTCAGCAATATCTGAGCGATATTTTTCTTATGTTTTCCGAATGCTTCGTCATAGTCATGCATAAGACGAGACTGGCCTATTGCGGCTAGGGCCTGCTTCTCACGCATAGTCGGGTCTTGGTTATCTGGGAACTTCACTTTTCTTTTCCCGGCGGCAACAGCACCTGAGGTCACCAATATTACTTCCCTGCCGCTGTTATGAAGAAAAGCTATTTCCCGAGCGAGATTACCTATAACCTCGTCATTGAGGCCATCTTTTCCTGTGAGAATTGCACTTCCCACTTTAACGACGATTCTCTTGGCCTTATTAAAAAGAGTTTGTCGATTAAACAGTCCTTCTTCTAGGGCAACCTTATTATTCATTGTCTATCCCGAACAGTCCAGAAAGTTCAACCTTTTCACTTGGGTTCCCGGCTCTTTCAAAGAGAGGTATCCTCCTGTTTATAGAGGTTTTCTTTCCTTAGGAAATTTCTATATATAAGTAGCTTTATTGTCAGATTTTATTTCGTTCCAAGGTGATGGCAATTGTTTCTTTGAGACTGTCAATACCTTCTCCCGTCTCCCCGGATATGCTCATAACATTTGGGCAATATTTGTGGAAATAATCTATCAGCACCTCCATATCGCAATCATCCAAAAGATCTCGTTTATTCAATACCAGAATATGGGTACGATGAGCAAGATCCTCTTTATATAATAAGAGTTCCTCTGAGATTATTTTATAATTTTCCTTAACTTTCTCATCGGCGGCATCCAACACATGCAATAGAATACTGGTCCTTTCAATATGTCTTAAAAACTTATGTCCAAGACCAATGCCTTCATGGGCACCGGCAACGAGTCCTGGAATATCAGCTATTATACAAGGGTCATGATACTTATACTGCATGACCCCCAGTTGAGGCTCAAGAGTGGTGAATGGATATGCGCCAATTTTGGGATGGGCGGCTGACAGTTTTGAAAGGAGTGTCGATTTCCCTGCATTGGGTAAGCCAACGAGTCCGACATCAGCAAGCAGTTTGAGTTCAATTTTCAGCCAGAACTCTTCTCCAGTTTTGCCGCTGGTGGCAATTCTTGGGGTTCGATTGGTGCCGCTGGCAAATCGAGGGTTACCCAGTCCGCCCTCACCGCCAGCGGCAGCTAAGAAGGTTGCGCCTTCAAAAGTAAGGTCAGCAAGGATTTGATCAGTTTCAACACTTCGGATAACTGTTCCAACCGGCACATCAACGATACAGTCCTGGCCAGCCCGGCCATGCATGTCTTTTCCCTGGCCATGTTCACCGCGTTCCGCCTTGAAGTGTGAACGGTATTGAAAGTCAATAAGTGAATGTATACCCTTTTTGGCTCGTATGATGACGCTACCGCCCTTGCCTCCATCACCTCCGTTGGGACCACCTTTCGGAACATATTTTTCCCTTCGGAAGCTGACACATCCATTGCCGCCATCTCCAGCTTTTACAAAAAACTTTGCTTCGTCAATAAATGCCATGACTGAATTCCATAGGTTTGTAATGTATTTAGTTAAATAAAATGGCTAGCTTCAGAGAAAAAAAAACTCGACCGTCAATATACATTGAGGTCGAGTTATGCTCCCGCACGAATCACTCACAGAGCGATTCCAGGAAAGATAGAGTTACAACAGATCAGGCTTGCAGATAGACACTGACGCGTTTTTTATCTTTTCCGAAATCTTCATAGGTAACCACACCATCAACTTTGGCGAATAACGTATAATCTCGTCCACAACCGACGTTGGTTCCCGGGTGAATTTTCGTGCCAAGTTGTCGAACAAGTATATTACCCGCTTTGACTACTTGGCCACCAAATCGTTTAACACCTCTTCTCTGCCCGGAACTGTCACGACCATTACGTGAACTCCCACCTGCTTTCTTATGAGCCATCTTCTACTCCTTCACTTCAACGGAGATAATTCCCGTTGCCTTTAATATTACCATAATATAATGCGACCTTTATGCGGATATGGCTTCAATTTTCAAGGCAGTGTAAGATTGCCTATGCCCTCTTCTAAGCCGATAACCTTGGCGACGTTTCTTCTTGAAAACAATTATTTTTTTTGCCCGACCTTGTTCTGCAATTTTGGCGGTGACTTTGGCATTTTCAAGAACAGGTTGACCGACTTTAACACTATCGCCATCAACGACCATGAGCACATCATTGAGGTCAATGCTGTCGCCGATATTGCCTTCGAGTTTTTCCACCCGAAGCTGATCTCCACAAGCAACCTGATACTGTTTACCGCCGGTACGAACTATCGCATACATATAATGAACCTCTTTTGAGTAAACCTTCTCTATATTTAGCAAGTGACTGCGAATTATTACAAGAACACGATATTTAACCAGTTTGTGTTTATTTTGTCAACACATTTTCTTAAGATCCAGTAGCTGAAAAAACCTGGATTGTAAGGATTCGCAGACATACATCAGCAAGAACACGTGTAACTGTCTACAACAAGGTACACCTTGCGTTGATGAATTATTCAGGAAAGTATCTTTGAGAGAAAAGATTTATCCGGCGAATTCCAGTCGAGCTTTTTCTTTTTCCGAGCGAATTGAACATGCACGAGTAAAAGCAGCCTTTTTCCCATGTTTGGAGATAGAAACGGAAGTTTTCCCTTGTTTCCCCTGATGGGTGACCCAACTCACTTCATACCTGTTGAGTTTGTCATTGAGACGAACACCGACTACACCTGTACTGGAATTGCTCACAGTAACCATGTGTTTATTGGTGCGGATCTTACCAAGCTTCTTCTCAGTCTTGTCGCGCCATGAGATGGCTGACAACAAACTGGAATAGCGTCCGCCGCATTTTCTGTCAGAAAAAAACTTAGAATGAGTTCTGCCAAGAAATCTGACCCTGACGTACCAACCATGAGTTCTCTTGGACTCCTGATCGATCCTCGCAATATCTTTATGTTTTTCAAGGAGTAATTTTTGTTTTTTGTCGTCTTCCATAAAAGTACCTCAAAATGATTTTTGTTTCTATTACTTACAATGACGGGAAAACCCTCATGTCAAAGATGCCTCTTTTAAAATGTACATTCCAAAAAATCATGGTATTCTGTTCAGGCAAATGCACAAAACCTGACAACAGTCTCCTGCACAGCTAATTAGTTGGTCAGGAGGCCGTTGTCAACTGTTTTTTTAATCGGGAGCAAAAATAAATACGCTGACTTTTCAGTACGCCCGCTCTTTTTCTTGTAATTTTCACTATACTACATTGTCATTCCTAACACAATCGCTTTCATGAACAACGATAACTCTAAACTGCAGATCCTTTTGGATACCATAGATACTCTCCGCGGTGAACAGGGATGTCCATGGGACAGAAAACAAACGTGTGATAGCTTAAAGAAATATCTTCAATCGGAATGCGAGGAGCTTTTAGCCGCTATTAATAATAAAGATCATGTCAACATCTGCGAAGAACTTGGTGACATTCTTTATCTTCTCATCATGATCACTCAAATCAATAAAGAATTGGGACTCTTCGAATTCAGCAATGTCCTGGAATCGATTAACGCTAAACTCATACGTCGTCACCCCCATGTATTCGCCGGGCAAGCATACGAAAACGATGAACAACTCGCAGCCCAATGGTTGGCAATCAAAGCAAAAGAGAAGAAACAAAATAGTGTTTGACACCGCAAGTTCTCATTTGTATTATAGTCAGTTTTTGTTGTCCAGCAAACCGAAAGTAGTTTTTCGGTTGCTATTTTTTGTTGTTTTTCAACCTTCTCGCTCTCTGCCAAACAGCAAAGTGTGAGGGCCGAACATGCGATGGCATCGCCATCGCGCCAAACGTGAGTCCATGAGGAGGAACCACATGCGTAGGTATGAAACGATCTTCATTCTTCGTCCTAGTGCTGGAGAAGAAGAGATCACCAGGATCATTGAAAATACCACACAAATCATTCTCGGTGACCGGGGTAGTATCATCGAATTGAACAGATGGGGTATGAAAAAGCTTGCTTATCTTATTAAAAAGGAAAGCTTAGGTTATTATGTTTTTTGCGACTTTGCCGGAACGCCCGAAGCAGTTGCGGAAATCGAACGAAAGTTCAGAATTGATGATTTGGTCTTGAAATACATGACCATCAAGACAGCCGGGTCCATCAATGAAGAAGGGATCCAGTTGGCCATCGCTGCAGTAAGTGAAAAAGCGACCGCTCTGGCAGATGATGGGGATGCCGATGACGCTGAGCCTTTAGCCGAAGAGGAAACCGAAGAAGATACTGACGAGGAATAGCGTTAGTCGATTCTCAAGATATTTTTTAGACCTGGGAGAGATCCATCATGGCACAAAGACCACAGAAAAAGCTTTTTACTCGAAAGAAAACATGTCGTTTTTGCGGAGACAAAGAACTCGAGATAAATTATAAGGACGTAAAAACATTAAGAAATTATGTATCTGAAAGGGGCAAGATTATTCCCCGGAGGATAATTGGCACTTGCGCCACCCATCAACGTCAGTTATGTGAAGCAATTAAACAGGCAAGACAAATTGCCTTTTTACCGTATTCCGGATCTGCTCAAGGTTAACCGGCGATTAGAGAAGAAGGATTGAACGTGGCGAACCAGGGTTATCAGCAACCCGACATCAAGAGTATTGTAGTAATTGTTCTGCTGGTATCTCTGGCCCTGCTGCTCCCAGGCTTACAGTGGTCTCTCTTCGGCTGGGTATACATATTTCTACCTTTATTCGCCTTTTTTATTTATGGTAAATTCGGTAGCAATGTCGGAAAAAAATTGTTGTTCATTGCCGCTGCAATCTCATTGGCAGCCAATCTTTTGCTGGGAAGTTTTGAAGTTTTTCTTTTTTCCGGGGCCATGCTTCTTCCGGGAATTGTACTTCATCGCTCGGCGGGACATGGCGAGTCTCCTGCCCAGAGCGGATTGAAAGGGTGCCTTACGCTTATCGGAGGCTGGTTGGTTGTTGTAGCTGTGGCTACGGCTGGCTCTGAAGTATCGGTTTACAGCCAAATGCTGCAAACCATGGATCAAGCGTTAACCGAAGCGCTGGAACAATACAGGCAAAGTGTCGGTATTTCGGCTGAAGCACTCGTTGTTATTGAGGCAACGATCACTCAAATGAAAGTGATCATCCCGGCGATAATGCCGGGTATTCTTGGCAGCGTTGTCCTTTTTATCATCTGGACGACAATGGTGCTTGGGAATATCATACTGAAAAAGACGAGTGGGATCTCGGCATGGTCACACTTTCGACAATGGGTATTACCGGAGAAACTCATATGGGGAGTCATTGGCATGGGAGCTTTTATCCTGATTCCGATTGACCCCTTACCGAGAATTGGAATTAACTGTACCTTATTGTTAAGTATAATTTACTGTTTTCAGGGTATGTCGATAACCGTCTTTTTCATGAATAAATGGAAAGTTCCCACACTGCTTCGATCATTTTTTTATGTTATGATCGTTTTTCAGTCTCTTGGTACGCTGATTCTATTGTTTTTCGGAATCGCAGATATTTGGGTGGACTTTCGAAAACTGAAAGCAAATTCGGCAATCGGAAACGACTAAATCGTAATTTAATACGCTGTTAAGAATGCACTGGTTGCTTCTTACGGCTTAGAAGAAATAGAAGGAAAGGAGTTTAAAAAATGGAACTCATTTTAAAAGAAACCATCAGTTCTCTTGGCCGGGAAGGCGAAGTAGTGAAAGTTAAGCCAGGGTATGGCCGTAATTACCTTCTACCCCAAGGCAAAGCGGTTCTTGCCACCGCCAATAATTTGGCTGCTCTTGAGAAAAACCAAGCTACTATCGCGGCTCGACTTGCTAAAGAACAGATGATTGCAGAAGGTATTGCGAAAAAGATTTCCGGACTTTCAATAGTGATTGAACAATTGGCAGGCGATGACGAGCGCCTCTTCGGCTCTGTTACCAGTGCCGATATCTGTGCCAAACTGGCAACCTTTGATGTCAAGATCGACAAGAAACAGATCGTTCTGTCAGAACCTATAAAAACCCTGGGGGCTGCGAAGGTTCAAATCAAGGTCGGCTACAATGTTACGGCAGAAATCAGCATTAGTGTGGTCCCGATGAAAGCTTAGTGAAAAAGAACCATCCTTGATCACTCCTGTGGTCGAGGATATTATTATGTTCTCTTCCCGGGTTTATTACAAATTCGCACAATTAAGATTACGACAACACACCGTGAGGCTTGACCTTAATGGTGTGTTGTCGTTTATTGTGTTTTTCTGGCTCTGCTCTTAACAGATCTGTGGCCTTGCCATTTTTCATTAATGATCAAAAAAATATCCTCCCATGAATGAATCAAGTAAAACCGTATTCGCAGCCAGAATACCGCCCCAGAATATCGAGGCTGAACAGGCGGTTCTTGGCTCGATCCTGCTCAAAGCAGAGGTATTTGGGGGAGTTTTAGAAATTCTCAAAACAAAAGATTTTTACAAAGACGGTCATCGACTTATATTTGAAGCAATGATTGACCTTTTTGAGAAAAATGAACCACTTGATCTCCTGACTGTCTCCAACCTCCTGAAGAATATAAACAAACTCGATCAGGCCGGCGGCCCTACTTATCTTGCCTCCCTTACTTCAATTGTTCCCGTTACTACAAATATCGTAAGCTATGCGAAAATCATCCGTGAAAAATCTATCCTCAGAAGACTGATATCGGTGAATACCGACATCGCTACGAGCTGTTTTGAAGAACAGGGAGATATTGATCTTCTCGTTGACCGGGCTGAGCAAGCCATCTTTGATATCGCCGGATCAAAGAGCGACCAGAATTTCACTCCAGTCAAATCTATCGTGCCCAAGGCCTTCGCCATGGTTGAGCAGCTCTATAAAAGAAAAGAGCTTATCACTGGTGTTCCGACCGGCTACGCGGAAATTGACAGAATGACCGCCGGCTTACAACCATCTGACCTCATTATCGTCGCTGCCAGACCATCCATGGGCAAGACCTCCTTTGCCATGAATATCGCGCAGCATGCCGCTCTTGTTGAAAAAATAGGAGTTGCGATTTTCAGCCTAGAGATGTCAAAAGAACAGTTGGTGATGAGATTGTTGAGTTCAGTCGGCAGGATCGACTCCCAGAGAATTCGTACCGGCAAATTACGCAGTGAAGATTGGCCCAAACTTACTCGTGCCGTGGGAATGCTCTCCGAAGCTCCTATGTTTATTGATGACACCCCGGCAATCTCTGTGCTGGAAATGCGCGCCAAGATTAGGCGCCTCGCTTCCCAACACCAAATCGGGCTGATTATCGTTGATTATCTTCAGCTCATGCGCGGGAGAAATGATATTGAGAACCGAACCCAGGAAATTAGTGAAATCTCCAGATCACTTAAAGCACTGGCAAAGGAACAAAACGTACCAGTCATTGCCCTTTCCCAGTTGAACCGTGGTCTTGAAAGTCGGACTGACAAGAGACCCATGATGGCTGACCTGAGGGAATCCGGCGCAATTGAACAGGATGCTGATGTTATTTGTTTTATTTACCGTGATGAGGTTTATAATAAGGCCGAGGATAATCCTGAAAAAGGCGTCGCTGAGGTGATAATAGGTAAGCAACGAAACGGTCCTACCGGGGTTACCAGATTGACTTTCATTAAAGAATTCACAATGTTTGAGAACATGAGCAATTTTGACGAACAGGAAGGTTTCAACTAATCCTGAGAAAAAACGTGCAATTTCCGCATTCCCGTGAGGATGTCACACCCCTCCAGACAATTTTTTGGCATCAAAAAATAACAAAGGACAAATGCAACAGGATTGTTGTTGAGCAAAAACCCATTTCCCACAACTGTTTTGAGGTATGATAATGACCAGCGACGGCAGTATTGCAAATAAATATGATTTCAAAACCATTGAAAATAAGTGGCAGAAGCTGTGGGAAGACGGTCAAATTTATCAAGTCACGGAAGATAGCTCAAAAGAAAAATATTATGTCCTGGAGATGTTTC
Organism: Pseudomonadota bacterium; assembly: GCA_043798185.1. Classification (GTDB taxonomy): domain Bacteria; phylum Desulfobacterota; class Desulfobulbia; order Desulfobulbales; family Desulfocapsaceae; genus Desulforhopalus_A. Next base: position 50,872 of record JAZDOW010000035.1, read on the forward strand.
CCTACCCTTCTGGTCGAATTCATATGGGTCACGTCCGTAACTATTCAATAGGCGATGTGGTAGCCCGCTACAAAAGGATGAGAGGTTTCAATGTTCTTCATCCAATGGGTTGGGATGCCTTCGGTTTACCGGCGGAAAATGCCGCCCAGAAAAACAAGAGCCATCCCGCTACCTGGACGTATGCCAATATCGATTACATGCGAAATCAATTGCGACAACTCGGACTTTCCTATGACTGGAGCCGTGAGATTGCTACATGCAATCCCAAATATTACCGTTGGGAGCAGCTCCTTTTTATCGAGATGTTTGAAAAAGGCCTGGTGTATCAAAAGACCACAACTGTCAACTGGTGTGAGTCCTGCAAGACTGTCCTGGCTAACGAACAGGTGATTGATGGGGCATGTTGGCGTTGTGATGAACCGGTCTATCCGCGGAAAATGAACGGCTGGTTTTTTAAAATTACCCAATACGCCGAGGAATTATTAAACGACCTGGAAAACTTGCCCGGATGGCCGGAGAAGGTTGTCACAATGCAACGCAACTGGATCGGAAAATCAACCGGCCTTACCTGTGATTTTGCAGTTGAAGGCGCTGATTGTAAAATTTCTATCTTCACAACCCGGCCCGATACCATCTTTGGAGTGACTTTCATGTCGATTGCAGCCGAACATCCGCTGCTCGACACCCTCATTTCGGGAACCGCAAGAGAAGAGGAAGTACGTGTGTTTGCCACACAGATACAAATTGAAAAACAACGCAAAGCCCTGGATGAAGAACCGGAGAAATGCGGCATTTTTACCGGACGTTATTGCGTTAACCCTTTTAACGGCGCGAGAATCCCCGTCTATATCGCCAATTTTGTCCTCATGGAGTACGGCACAGGTGCAGTTATGGCAGTACCTGCCCACGACGAGAGAGATTTTCTTTTTGCCAGGAAATACAACATGCAGGTTCTTCCCGTAGTTATTCCACCGGGTGTGATCCTGGATGCAGACACGATGGAACAAGCCTCAACTGTTCATGGCACACTCGCGAATTCTGGATTGTTCAGTGGCATGGATTCCCAAGAAGCGCAGGTAGCCATTATTCGTTATGCTGAAGAACATGGTTTCGGATCGGCCTATGTCACCTACCGATTAAGGGATTGGGGAATTTCCAGACAGCGCTATTGGGGAGCACCGATACCTATGGTCCATTGTGAGAGTTGTGGTGTGCAACCGGTCGCCGCATCCGACCTTCCTGTCATTCTTCCGGAAGACCCTGAGGCTGGCACTGCCTGTCTGCCCTTGCATCAGAGACCTTCCTTCATCGCTACCACCTGTCCGAAATGTGGCCGTGCTGCGCGACGGGAAACCGATACCATGGATACCTTCATGGAATCCTCATGGTATTTTGCCAGATTTGCCTGTCCAAGGCATACGGAGGAACCTCTTTCGCAAACCAAGGCAGCATATTGGCTACCAGTTGACCAATATATTGGAGGTGTTGAACATGCTATCCTCCATCTCCTCTATTCGCGATTCTTCACTAAGGTCCTAAGAGATCTTGGTCATCTTGCAGTTGACGAACCTTTCACCAATCTCCTAACCCAGGGGATGGTTATTAAAGATGGCTCGAAAATGTCTAAATCAAAGGGTAATGTTGTCGATCCCAACGATCTTATCCAGGAATATGGCGCAGATACAGTACGGCTGTTCAGTCTTTTTGCCGCTCCCCCGGAAAGGGATCTTGAGTGGAGTGCACAGGGTGTCGAAGGCTCTTCCCGATTCCTCAACAGGGTATATCGACTGATTATGTCAAACCGGGAGCAATTACTGTCCCCGTCGTTTGTTCCAACTGAATTTAATGAAGCGGGGAAAACACTCCATCGGAAAATTCATCAAGCTATTAAACGCGTCACTGAAAGCATTGAACAAAATTTCCATTTTAACACCGCTATCAGCGCAATGATGGAGTTGTTTAATGTCCTCTCAACCGCAACAGGTGAAAACTGTCCGGTTAAAGCTGATTCTTCGGTCGTTCGTCAGGCTGTCTCCGTTCTTCTTCTATTGCTCTCACCCATGGTTCCCCATTTTGCTGCCGAAATGTGGGAACTGATTGGTAATATTGACTCTATCGAAGGTCATCCTTGGCCGAAATTCGACGCAGATGCCGCAAGAGAAGACCTCCTCACCATTGTCCTGCAGGTTAATGGCAAAGTGCGCTCACGACTCCAGGTTCCTGAGGATATCAGCGATGAATCTCTCGTTCAACTGGCCCTTGCCGATGAAAACATGATTAAATTCATTGAAGGCAAAACGGCCAAAAAGACCATTGTTGTTAAGAAGAAACTTGTGAATATTGTCGTTTGATACTAATATGATTGGTCAATATGCATGGAGAAAACTGAAAAGCTGTAAACATTAAAAGGAGATGGCAAGTGAAAACCGTTTATCGTCTTTTCCCGTTGATTGTTATTGCCTGCGTCATTGCCGCCTGTGGGTATCGAAATCCTAACATTTATAATGGACCGCACAAAAACATCTATATTACAGAATGGAAGAATCGAACAAGCGAATTGAGTCTTGATGCCAAGCTCTATCGATCAATGACCAGTTGGTTCCAAAAATCGTCATCGATTTCCACCGTTAGGCAAAAAGAAGGCGCTGATCTGATACTGGCGGGAGAGGTGGTTTCCCTGGAATTGCCAAGCCTCTCTTACGGAGCAAACAGCATAACTTCCGAGGTAAAGGTACGCTTGAGAGTCCGCTATATTGTTAAAGAAATAGCTACTAACAATATTTTGCTTGAGATACCTGACCAGACTTGGGAAGAAAGTTATATTTCTTCAACGAATAGTTCAACGAACATGGACAATGAAACAAAAGCCCTTGATAAAATCATCGAGGACATGTCTCAAAAGATTTATCAAAGAACTATAGCTGGAATTACAAGACTTTAACTACATATAATCGTCCAATTTATCGGGCAGAACAGTTTCGCTGTTCTGCCCGACTCTCCTCCATTCCGCACCTTTTTCCATGCTGCAAATTGCTCATCTTTCTTTTTCATCGCCATTTGTGCTCGCTCCACTGGCAGGATTTTCCGATCTGCCATTTCGCCTTCTCTGCAGGCGTTACGGTGCGGGATACTGTGTTTCCGAAATGATCAGCTGTCACGGACTCGTCCATCGACAGCAAAACACCTTGAGATTGCTCACTTCTGTTCAAGACGAACGACCGGTCGCCTTCCAGCTTTTTGGTGCGGATCCCGAAATAATGGCCGATGCGGCAGAAATTCTCGCCGCCCATTCTCCTGAAATGATCGATATAAATATGGGATGTCCTGTCAAAAAGGTTACCAAGCGAGGCGCTGGAGCTGCCTTGATGACCGACCGCAGACTTGCGGAAAACATCTTGAAACAAGTCGTGGCCAGAGTGTCCATCCCTGTCACGGTGAAGATAAGGTCAGGCAAAGATGCAGATTCAATAAATGCCGGGATCTTTGCCAAAATGGCAGAGGATCACGGAGCGGCAGCGGTAACGATCCATGCCAGAACGTGGTCTCAGGGCTTTTCCGGACACATTGACCAGTCGGTCATCACTGATGTAAAAAAGACTGTGAAGATCCCGATAATCGGCAATGGCGATGTTATGTCTTATCAGGATGGCCTGAAAATGATGACTGAAACCGGGTGTGATGGAGTGATGATAGGTCGCGGTGCATTGGGCAATCCCTGGATCTTTCAAAAGACCGGGAGGCCGGAGAATCTCCCGGACATTGTCGCTGGAGCACAAGAACACCTCCGTCTCATGGAACATTTTCTTCCAGCTGACCGGCTCCTTGGCCATATTAAAAGTCAGATGTCGCGCTATTTCAAAGGACTACCGGGAAGCTCAATGTTGCGAGTAAAAATATTTGCCGCGGAGACACTACAGAATTTACGGGTAATTATCGACTCGTATGCATGCCGACCTTAGGAACCTAACTCCGAAGAACAGGATACGGGTTAAGCTATTTGTTCAACAGCTCAATTTTCTTTAAGAGCATTTTCGTCTCAGCTTTACTCTGGTCCGATAAGCCTTTATCGTGCAGGGCATTTTTCAAACTTTGTTCAGCAAGTTTCATCTTCCCGCTGTAAAGATCAAATTTTCCAAGATAGAGCGCTGCAAGGCCATCTTGTTTGTTCCCTGCGGCTACCTGACCCAATTCGAAATATACCTGAGAATATTCCGGAATGTGATAAACGACTGTTTGAAAATACGGTTCCGCTTCGGCTGACCTGCCGGTCCTGACTAAAAGCTTTGCTAAGGTAAAGGCTGCATATAAATCAGAAGCATCAACCCTCAAGGTTGCTCGCAGAGTTGCCTCGGCTTCTGTCAATTTACCGGCAGCAAATTCAAGGACTCCTTTATCAACTTTTAAAATATTCTTATCCGGGAAAAAAGCGATAACCTTCGTCAACAGCTCCATGCTTTTGGTGTAGTCATTTTCATTTTTTGCCAACTGAGAGAGTCCATATGTGGCCATGGTCTTAGAAAAGGGCGTTGCACGAGAATCAGACAATACGGTGGCGAGAAAATTTTTAAAAAGTTCTGTGTCCTGCACATCGGCAAGAATTCGATATTTGCAGCGTAAGAATTCAAAATCCTCCGGCACACTATTCCTCCCGAAGTCACTCCCATGATCTTCATCCAGGAGCGATTGGATATAATCAAGCCGTGCGTCCGGATCGGGATGGGTGAGGAGGTACTGGGGCAGCTTATCACTGCGGTAGCGCGATATCCGCCGCATGGCTTCCAACATTCTCACCATACCTTCAGGATTTCGGCCAAGTTTTTTCATCCAGTTGAAGGCTAACAGATCGGCCTCTTCCTCGTTCTGACGGCTGAAATGCAGGTTAACGCTTTGGCCTGTCGCAAGTGCACCGGTAAGAAGTACCGGTGCGGTTGAACCGCCAAAAGCAACCGCAGCTAAAGCTAAAGCGAGGGATGCTATTCCTGAATACGTGCCCTTCTCAACCCTTGAGGCAAGATGTCGGTTGTGTATATGGCCAATCTCATGAGCCAAGACAGAGACCAATTCGTCTTCCGAATTCATTGCCCCAATCAGACCAGAATAGAAGAATATCAGGCCCGATGGTGCGGCAAAAGCATTGAATTCTTTATCATCAATGACAAAGAAGTGGTAGTCAAAATATTGGATTCCTGCCACTTCAAGAACACTCTGGCCGAGTTTTGTGATATATTGAGTAATATCCAGATCATCTCTCAGACTAAAAGCAGACCGAACGGAATAAAGCAGTTTTTCTCCGACTTCCCGCTCATCGCCGATGGAAAAAGGGAAAACAGGAGAGACAATACTGAACTGAAAAAAAACAACAGCCAGTATCCATACCATTTTCTTGGAATAGAGCGTTTTCATTGTGCCTTTAACCATTGCACAGTTCTGTGCAAACCTTCTTCAATTGAAATTATAGGTTCGTACCCAAGATCTTTTCGAGCATTGGTGATTGAGAAATAATGCGATTTCGCTAACTGCTCGGCAAGAAAGCGAGTCATTCTTGGTTCATTTTTAGCGCGACAGACGGTATAAAGACCTTCGAGGAACCAGCCCAGCCGATAGGCAAAAGTTTCGGTAACTGATGATTGGATCTCCGGAATTGCCATTTCGATGAACAGATCATTTATCCAGTTCCACAGATTAACCGGGGTTCCCTGACTGATAAAATAGGATTTACCGCTAGCTGTGGCTTTTCCAGCAAGATTTTTCGCCGCCAGGATATGGGCATGGGCCACATTATCAATATAGGAAATATCCACGAGATTGGAACCGGTTCCTACCTTTTTCAACTGTTTTTTTCTGCCGCTGGCGAGAAGCCGCGGCAGCAGATGGGGATCACCCGGACCCCAGATAAGATGCGGACGAAGTGCACAGGTTTTCAAGATGCTTGAATTGGCCCTGAGAACCATTTTTTCAGCGATAACTTTGCTTGTCGCATAATGACAAAGAGATTTTTGTGTATAATCCAGTCCCTCATCCGCACCTTGAATATCTCTACCATTGAACACCACGGAAGGGGTCGAGGTATAAACGAGCAGAGCGACCTTATTGTCGAGGCAGCTTTCGATGACATTTTCCGTGCCAATCACATTAGTCGAATAATAGTTCTTCCAAGGTCCCCATATGCCGGCCAGGGCAGCAACATGAAAAACGATGTCAACGCCTTTAGCCGCCTCCATCATAGCCTGTCTGTCTTTGATATTACCGACAAAGCACTCTGCACCTGCTGCTTCAATTTCGTGATATCGGTGGCGACCGATAACTCGGGTCTCCACTCCCAATTCGAGAAGCCTGGTAACAACAGCTTTGCCGACAAAACCACCGCCACCGGTCACTAAAGCTTTTTTTATTATCTGGGGAAAATCTTCTTTTGTGCCCATATTGCCAGTTTTTCGCGAAATATTTTGGCATTATGCCGAATATCAACGGGGAAACCTTTATGGATGAGAAAAAACTCGATGCCTCGAGTGAGTTCACTGTTTTTGCTCATTTTTTTTACTTCAGCCAGCACATGCGCCCTGTTGATCTTTTTTCCTTTATGAAGCTCAATAATGATCACCGGCAGGCAAGAGTTGTTGTTCCTGTCTGCAATGCCAACCAGTGCAGAGCGGTAGACAGCAGGATGTTCGTTAATAATGGCTTCGCAGGGAATAGTATAGAGCGGTCCGTTTACTGTTTCCAGGCGATGAGCCCTTCTGCCGCAAAACCATAGCCGTCCCCTTGCATCGAGATAACCAAGGTCGCCCATTCTGTGCCAAAACGAATTGCCGTCCCCAATTTTAGCCAGTTGGGTCTCTTCGGGATTATTATGGTAGGCCTTGGTCACAACATCGCCACGGACGATGATTTCACCAATCTCCTCTTTTTCCAGCAACATCTCCGGAAACATTTTCAGCACAGGACTATCCGAAATTGCCATAATCCGCAGTTCTATGCCCGGCAAAGCTCTTCCCACACATGTACCACTCCCCAGGCGACTTTTTTCCCAAGTTTCGTCAAGGATCTCGCGGCCTGAAATAGAGGCTATAGGCAGACTTTCGGTGGCACCGTAAGGCGTAAACACAGAGGCTTCCTTCGGCAGGATGTCGGTCACCCTTCGTAACAAATCGTAAGGAACAGGCGCTCCAGCCATCAAGACTTTACGAACGGATTGTAAAACAATCCCTTTACTTTGACAATATCTGCTCACCACATTCCATATCGCCGGGGAACCAAACGAATAGGTAACCTGATATCGATTGATCGATGCAACAAACTTTTCCGGATCCACCATGGCAGGTCTTGTGGCATCCATATCTGGAATCACTGAACAAGCACCAAGTGCGGCAGAAAAAAGAGCAAAAAGAGGAAAAGCCGGTTGGTCAATATCTGTTGAACCGATACCGTAGTAATCTTGAATCAATTGTCGTTGGGCACTAAATATCGAGTGTTCATAGCGTACACCCTTTGGCGGTCCTGTAGATCCAGTGGTAAAAATAATAGCCGCCAAATCATCTTTGCCAGGTTGGTGCACGGTGACCGGATTATCAACAGCTGTCAAGCATTTCCTGATATCCGGACCAAAGACTCCGAACGAGTTGCCGCAACAGAAGTATTTTTCAATTGTATGAAATGGTTTTGGAAATATTTTAGCAAAACCAATCGCCTTAGGGATTCCTATAAGCACTTTCGAACTTACCCGTTCAACACAGCGCAACAGGTTCTTATAACCCATGCCCGGATCAATCAGGACAATCGGTGCACCGAGTTTAAAAAGAGCTAAGGTCAGGGAGATGAAGTCAGCAGAAGGAGTGACCATGAGGATTACCACATCGCCTGGAACAATACCCTGCCTGGAAAAATAGGTACAATATTCTTCGGATCTGTTGTTGAGTTCGGCAAAGGTCATTTTCTTTCCGGTCTTTGCCTCGATAATTCCGATACGATTTCCAAACTGCTCGGCAATCTGGACAAAAGATTCCGCAATATTCATTGCCATCCTGCCCTCTCCCTTTGTCACCGGATTAGAAACGACCTAATGATGGGTAATATCTCCAACAATTTATCCTCAAGAACATAATGTCCCCCATCTTTAAAATAATGACTTTCCGCTTTCGGAAAACGTCTTAGCCACTCTTTATAGAAGTGGTCGTTGAAGCAGAAATCCTTCCCTCCCCAAAGTATAAGAAGAGGGATATTTCGGTCGATAAGGAGCGGTAAGCGGTTTTCTATTTCCTCCAACCTGGCATAACTTCGATGGTTTTCATGCATTGGAATATCTTGCACAAATCTGGCTATCGCCACCCTGTTTTTCCAGTTGTTGTAGGGTGCCAGATAGCCTCTGGTGGTTTCCACCGACATTCTTTTCTCAACAGCCATAAAACACGCCGGACCGGCAAAACCATTCAACAGTCTTACGACAATTTCACCAGCTACCGGCAAACGACATAAGCGAATACGCCAGGGAAGTCGGTTTGACCGAAAAGCAGCCGTGTTCATGAGCACTATTTTTTCTATGTTATCAAGTCGTTTTACTGCACAGCCGAAGCCAATTGCCCCACCCCAGTCATGGACGATGAGCGAAAAGCGCTGGACCTCTAGATGAACCAGTAAGCTCTCTAAATTCTCAATATGTTGGTCCAGACAATAGGAATAATCGGATGGCTTATCGGAAAGGCCGCATCCCATGTGATCAAGAGCGATCACCCGATGATTCTTTCGGAAATCGGCAATCAGTTGTCGATAATAATACGACCAAGTGGGATTTCCATGCACCATGACAATAACCGGACCGGTGCCTTCATCAATATAATGAAGTCGACCACCTCGGAGACTGAGATAGTTGCTGGTGAAAGGATAGTCTGTATACACTTTTTAAACTGCTGTTGAATGTTATAATTGGCAGGCGACTGTTTCTCGTTTGTTGCTATTGCCTGCCCATAAAAAACTAAGGATTATTGTAAAACGGTTTATCCTCAAAGAAAAAAACAGCCGATATAAAAAGGATCTCTTTTAGTCGGGGTCGTAGAAATCCGATACCGATCATATTTCAAAACTGAGAAAAAGTGTTCATGATTTTCCTATTGCTCTTTGTTCTGCCCGTTACACATAGGAAGCGACACAAAAAGCAAATAATCAACATGTACATGTTTTTATTACAGTTTATCCAGAAAACAAACCTTTTGTTTTCATGACACAGTTATACTCTGACAACACAGGGTGTCAACCATTTATCGTCAGAGTCACCCACAGATCGACCTACATTATCAAAACAAAAGAGCAACGAGCGAAGGTAAAAATGCACAGAATCGCCAGGAAAAAGATCTGCTGACTCATTATCCTTCAGAAGCTGACAATTTTGTTGAATTTCAAATATGGCAGAAGGCACAGTAAAGTGGTTTAATGATGCAAAAGGATTTGGATTTATTGCACAAGATGGTGGCCAAGATATTTTTGTGCATTACTCAGCTATTCAGTCGGAAGGTTTTAAATCTCTTGAAGAGGGTTCCCGTGTGACTTTTGAGATTATTGACGGCCCCAAAGGTCCAGCCGCCGACAAGGTCAAAAAGGTGTAGGTTCACATAGAGAACTTGTTCCTACAGGCCTCCTCCATTGGTGGGCAGGAGGCCTTTGCTATTTTTACATAGCCACGAGGGGGAGATATTCAGGTTCCCATCTCATTCTATCAATCAACTTCTTCATTCTCGCCTCATCGTTATCATGCTGAAAGTCCGAATACACGCAAGGTCTGCTGACTCCATGTTTGACGGCGCTCATAGCCACAGCCAGAGCCACCTTTTTGCCGACTTGGCGGATCATACTGATCGGCGGCATCAATCGGCCACGGGCAAGATCTTCAGGGCTCATCATTTCAGTGATTGCGTATGCTGCAGCGGTGAAGAACTCAGGAAGTACCTCCCGTGCCCCTGATGCGAGAACCCCCAGCCCCACACCGGGGAAGACCAGGGCATTGTTACACTGGCTGACGAAAAATGAATCCTCAAGCGCATCCATGGCGGCACAGGGATTACTGGTCGCTACCATAACTCCTTCCTCATTCCACTTACGGATGTTCTGACAAAAAACTTCGGGAGTGGAGATATGATGAAACAGTGGAAGAATTAGAGGACGGGTTGTGTTGTATTTGAGAGCCTCTACGGCCGCTGTGCGGAAAAAGAAATCCTGGCCGGTGGTCCCGATCAGGACAGTAATCCCGGCCTGACGAATTATTTCGGGGATATCTATTGGGCTAATTGTGCCGATCCATGGGTGCTTTTTCTTCTCTTTGGCAAATTTCTTTTTATACAGGGATATTTCGCGATGATTGATAACAAGACCTTTCGAGTCGACCATAAAGATACACTCCAAAGCTTGTTTTTCGGATAGTCCTTCAACGACAAGGGCATTGCGTATTTGTTCTCCGATTCCCACGCCTCCCGCCCCGGCGCCATTAATGAGGAAGCGCTGCTCGGTCAACTTCTCTTTTTTAATCTTCATTGCCGAAAGGATCGCTGCCAGTGCGACCGCACCCGTTCCCTGAATATCGTCATTGAAGGAAATAACTTCATCGACGAAGGCATCTCGGATGCTGAAGGCATTATGTTGAGAGAAATCCTCCCATTGACAAAGTGCGTTGGGGAATACATTGCGAAAGGCCCGGACAAACCTGCCGATAAATGACAAATACTCCTCACCTTCTAATCGTCGGTGGCGCCAGCCAAGATACTGACAGTCGGAAAGCAGCTTTTCATTATTAGTACCGACATCCAACGAAATCGGCAGGCAGTGCCAAGGGGCAATTCCTGCGCCTTGGGTGTAAAGCATCAGTTTCCCTAAACACACCGCGATGCCACCTGCCCCCTGATCACCGATCCCGAGAACACCCTGGTTATCGGTTACCACAGCAACCCGGATATCGCGGTGGATAAATCTTCGCAAAATATCTTCCGCTCTATCAATATTGCCGGGGTAAAAGTGAAGCCCGTTGGCTTGGCGAAACATCGATGAATATTTCTGCACCGCCATTCCAATGGTGGGGGTGTAGATTATCTTTATATAGTTTTCGATATCGCTTTTAATGAGGGCATGGGCAAGGGTGACATTTCGGTCAAACATCGCCCTGATAAAGATGAATTTCTCAATATCATCAGCCTTTTCATTGATTTTTATCCGTGAGCTCTGCACCTGAGCTTCGAGATCTCGCACTCCCGGGGGAAGTGTCCCTTCAAGATTCAGAAGATTTCTCTCTTCCAAACTAAATGCCGTCCCCTTATTTATATAACTGCAGGACCTGGCCGCTGAACCACTGGCATAAACAAATATTTCCCTGGTGTTACCATATTCGTCATATTTTAAGCGATATAGATTTGCCGCCATACTCCCCCCAACAAATATCTCAATGAATTGTGCAATTGACAAGTATCATTCTTTGCCGCATAATGCCCGGCCATGGAAACCTGGCAACTCATTTTGCAAAACAGCATAACCACACTCGATGGTCTAAGAAGACAATTGGATTGTGATGATAACGCATTAGGGCAAGTAATAGCAAACTTTCCCATGCGAATAAATCCATATTTTGCAAAATTAATACAATCTCCCGGTGACCCACTCTGGAAACAGGCGGTTCCCGATGTCGCAGAAATTGGCGATGCAGTTTGTTTGGCCGACCCCTTAGGAGAAGAAAGCCTCAGTCCGGTCGCAAATCTCGTGCACAAGTATCCGGATCGAGTGTTGTTTTTGGTATCCAACCAATGTGCCATGTACTGCAGATTTTGTACAAGAAAACGCAAGGTCGGCACCACTAGGATGCGAATTGACAATGCGACCCTTGCCGCTGGTTATGACTATCTGCGAAACCATCCGGAGGTACGGGAAGTCCTCCTCTCTGGAGGTGACCCCTTGTTGCTGCCCGATGAAGAAATCGGTGAAATACTTCATCGTCTGCGGTCAATCCCTTCCATAGAGGTCATTCGCATCGGCACCCGAGTGCCGTCGGTTCTGCCCATGCGCATAACTCACCGCCTTGTCGCTATTCTAAAGCAACATCACCCGCTTTATATCAATACACATTTCAATCATCCTTTAGAAATCACAGAAGAGTCCTCTCTTGCCTGCACAATGCTTGCAGATGCCGGAATACCACTCGGCTGTCAAACGGTTTTACTAAAAGGAGTGAACGATAATGCCCAGACAATCAAAGAGCTACTGCTGGCTCTTCTCCGTATCAGAGTCAAACCCTACTATCTATTCCAGGCCGACCTCACCCGGGGAACCAATCACTTCCGCACGTCGACTGAAACCGGCATAGCTATCATGCGTACGCTGTACGGCCATATATCCGGAATGGCCATACCCACCTTGGCCCTTGATGCCCCCGGAGGTAAAGGAAAAATTCCTCTGACGCCTCAATACATTTTGCAAAAAGGCAAGAACCTTCTATTTGAAAACTACCTAGGAGAAGTCTGCACTTATCCTGAAGCCGGTGAAAGTTTCTGATGTATTGCGAAGCAATATAGACCAGGATTATCAATTTTGGTAGCTCCTCTCTTTTTAGTCCTCATTGTTTTGTTGCCCTTTGCTTCTTAGGCCAGAATCGGTATAATTTAAACTACAAAGGATCTACTCTCCTCGTCCTCTATTAACCAACCGGGCTCACTACAATGACTCAAGACGAACTCCTGGATAAAATCCTCAACTCTGCAGAGCTTCCCACATTGCCCACAGTTGCCTCAAAACTTATATCGATGACGGCCAAAGAAGATGCCACACTCGCCGATATCGGCGACCTTGTTTCCCGTGATATCTCTCTGTCGGCAAAGATTTTGAAGGTATCGAACTCGGCATTCTACAGTTTTCCTCAACAGATTGGTTCGATCCAACAGGCGGTGAGTATTCTCGGGATGAACGCCGTCCGCAGCCTGGTATTATCATTTTCCTTTTTGACTATTAAAGGTGGGAGATCCGCCAACCGTTTCAATTTCGAGACGTTCTGGGAAAAATCGCTGGCATCGGCGGTTGCCGCCAGATTGATTCTCGAAAAAGTCAAAGGGATTGATGCCGAGGAAGGCTTTATTACAGGATTACTGCAAAACCTTGGGGAATTAATTTACGCAAGAACCTTCCCCGAAGAATATGAAAAAGTATTAGAAATAATCTCTGACAATCAGGAGGACACCCGCGCCGCCGAGCGGGTAATATTTGGTGTCGATCATACCCTGGTGGGTACCACTGTGGCTAAAAGCTGGGGTTTTCCTGAATCACTGGTAGCTCCCCTGGAATTTCACCATAATCCGGAAAAATATACCGGCGGCAATGCCAACCTCCGCACAACAATCAGGGCCGTATATCTCTCCGATCATCTTACCAATATCTTGTTTTCCGACAAGCCGGAGGCGTATCATAAAAAATTTCAGAAGGAGTCAAGCAAACTCCTCGGCCTGGCTCCGGAAGCCATCGAATCAATTCTCGACCAACTTCATATCCGAGTAAAAGAAGCAGGGACCTATTTCAATTTGAAGGTTAAAAGCAACAAGTCCGTTCAGGAGATACTCCAGGAAGCCAACATTCGCCTCAGCCTTATTAATCTCGATTATGATCAAATGAACAAACAGTTGATTCAGGCGAAAATTAACCTGGAGAATCTCACCAAAGCTCTTGAGGAAAAGAATAAAATTCTCGACAATCTTGCCAATATCGATGGTCTTACCGGCATAAATAATCATCGGTTTTTCCAAAATGCCCTTGAGCAGGAGATCAGCCGTTCGCTTCGCAATGGTTCCTCCATCTCTCTGCTTTTTATTGATATTGATTTCTTCAAGAAGTTCAATGATACCTATGGCCATCAGGTCGGTGATTTCGTTCTTGCTCAATTTGCCAGGACTATAAAAGAAAATATCCGGCAATATGATGTGTTGGCCAGATATGGCGGAGAGGAGTTTGTGGTTGTTTTACCGGAAACAAATACCGCAGATGCGCTGGCGGTCGCTGAAAAACTACGAGTTGCCATTGAAAGCACAATTTTCAGCGACACGCGTGAGGAATACCATGTCACCGCAAGTTTTGGACATGCATGCAGCAAACCAGCCGTGGAAGACAATTTCAGTAAAAACAACTTCATAAGCCAGGCCGACCAGGCTCTGTATGAAGCTAAGGAAAAAGGCCGCAACAGGGTGGTGTCCTTCACCCCGAAGAAGAAATGGTTTTCTTTCTGATGATTGGCAATAGCTGCCGGCCTTTATTGCCGAGACAATGAAATGGCCGCTGTTGCTCGATCCTATATCTATACTTTTTTACTTCCCGATCAGCGCACAATTGAATTTGCAGTTACCATCGACCCCGTCTCTCAGGAGATCAATACCTGCCCACTTTGCCCAGCAGCATGGGCACGACTTGGATATCATCAATGCCCGCCCTGCCCATTGCGAGAGACCGAACACCGTTTTTGCCCGGTCGCTCTCAGCATAGCCGATCTCGTCACCACTTTTAAAGATACCGCTTCCTATGTCAAATGCACTGTAACCTGTGTTTCCAAAGAAAGAACAGTAATTAAGCAAACAATAGTGCAAGAAGGCCTTGCTTCCATCCTCGGGCTGTTAATGGCTGTAAGCGGATGTCCTATAATGGGTTTTTTCAAACCGCTGGCACGATTTCACCTGCCCTTTGCCTCTGTCGATGAATCCCTTTTCAGGATTGTCGCTTTGTATATGCTCAGACAATACTACCTCAAAGATGGTGCAATGGGCGAAAGTTTTTACTTTGACGATATTAAAAATCACTATGCACAGGTCAAACAGGTAAACAAGGGAATACTTGAGCGGATTCTCAGCATTACCGCTCTCGACGCCGATAAAAATGCCATTGTGACTCTCAACAGCCTGGGGCAGATACTAGAGATGGAGTTCGACACCGACCTCGAGTCGCTACAGTATCTTTTTCTAAAAGTCTGAAGGAGTAACTTAGAGTTACTTCCTGCTTATCAAGCCTCTGAATTACATCATGTTTTCCGGATCGACATCAATGGAAAGGTCACAATCACGTTTAATCAGATTTTTCCTCTCGCTTTGGATGGTTGTGCACAACGCGTGCAGTTCCTCCGTATCAGCACCCTTGAGGAGCACCTGCCATCGATAATTATCTTTAATCTTGTCCAAAGGGGCTGGAGCTGGGCCAAGCACTTCTATTCGGTATTTTTCTTTTCCCACCGATTTTCTACAAAATCCGGCAACGGCCAATGCCGTTCCCTGTACATCAGTTTCCACCCGGCCCTTGAGCCGCAGAACAGTGAGGCGAACATATGGTGGAAACAACGGGTTTTTGCGTAGGCGCATTTCATGGTCAAACATTTTCCCGTATTCATGCTGCCTGGCATAAACTATGGCGTAATGGTTCGGCCGCATGGTTTGTATAATAACCTCTCCCGGTTCATCACCACGACCGGCCCTGCCGGTAACCTGGGTGAGAAGCTGAAATGTTTTTTCCGCTGCTCGAAAATCCGGCATACTCATGCCGCCATCAGCCCACACCACACCGACCAAGGTGACATTTGGAAAGTGGTGTCCCTTGGCAATCATTTGCGTGCCAATGAGAATATCGATTTTCCCATTATGCATATCAGTGAGGGTGGCAAGAAATTTTTTCCTGTCCGACGCGGTATCCGAATCGAGTCGAGTGATTCTTGCGTCCGGCAAAAGCTCCCGGACTTCCTCCTCCACCCTTTCCGTACCAAAACCTGCCGGCACAAGATCCGTTGATCGACATTGAATGCAGATGGTTTTACCGGACATCGTGAAACCGCAGTAATGGCAGACGAGCTGGTTCTTGCCTTTATGCAGGGTCAGGGATACATGACAATGGCTGCACTGCACAGGCGTGCCGCAATCCCGACAGAGGAAAGCAGCGGAAAAGCCTCGCCTGTTCAGGAGTAAAATGCTTTGGCGATGATTCTTGAGATTACAGTTGAGCTTTTCAAATAATTCCGACTGGATTATGCTTTTATTGTCTTTTGCCTGTGTTTTGTTGAGATCGATCAACGTTACCGTGGGGAGAGACCGGTTACCTACCCTTTCAGTCATATTCAGTAGGTGGTATTTCCCCGACTTAGCATGGGAATAACTAGTAATTGAAGGTGTCGCCGACCCAAGAATCACCACACTGCCGTGGTGCCGTGCTCGAAGCACTGCGAGATCCCGGCCATGATAGCGAAAGCTGTCGTCCTGCTTATAGCTTGCATCATGTTCTTCGTCGACGACAATCAGGCCAGGGTCTTTCAGGGGTGCAAAAATTGCCGACCGTGCACCGATAACCACCCTCGCCTTTCCAGCCAGGGCAAGAGAAAACTGATCAAATCTTTCTGCTCCGGAAAGCCCCGAATGCAGGAGAACGACCTGATCCCCGAAACGGGACAGGAGATGTGCCTCCAGTTGGGTAGCCAGGGCGATTTCCGGTACGAGAATGAGCACATCTCGACCTTCAGCCAGGGTATATTCGGCAGCCTGGAGATACACCTCGGTCTTACCGCAACCGGTTATGCCGTGCAGGAGAAAAGGAGCGAAAATGCGGTCTTTTATCGCTGGCAGAATTTTTCTCAAAACATCTGTCTGCTCTCTTGAGAGTTTCTCCGGCCGCGGATAAAAACGCAACTGCTCACCAAAGGGGGAACGAAAAACTCGCTCCTGAGTGGCGACGACCAACCCTTTTGTCTGCAGGTTGATCATCGCCTTAGATACATTGGTATAACAAGCACGCAGTTCCCTTAAGGCCACCGCTTTACCATGGTATTCCTGGGTCAGAAGATTGAGCGTGTATATGGCTTTGGCCTCGGAAAGACTCACCTCTATCCCATTTCGTTCATTGATCGTTTGCCGATAGCTTTTAATCCTCTCAGGGCCGGCATCACTCTCTGCTGGAGGTGGTAAATAGTCGTGGGCAAAAGCGTAACAGACTTCGCGTTTTTCTCTAACACCATCCTTTGACAATGAAACTTCAAGGGAAATGGCTTGAGCTTTCAATAGCTGGTTGAGTATTTTTTTGCTGGCCTTATCGGCCAGAACTCTGGCGCTTTCGCGTGGGCCAAGTTCGCCTTGTGTAGCAATCTGCTGTATCCATATGGGGATCTCGCCTGCAAAGAAGGCGGCTAGTTTTCCAGGATCAGTTTTTAAAGCCAAGGTTTTCTGACTTTTCGTGGTAAGTCCGCCGGGCAAGGCTGTTTTCATTACCAATCCCAAAGGATAGTGATAATAATTTGCCACCCATCGAAAAAACGGCACAAGACTCTCCTGAAAGATCGGAGCATCTCCCAAAAATCCGAGTATCTCTTTTATTTTATACGCTGTTTGCTGGGGATTGGATTGAATACCGACGATATAGCCGGTTACCTTTCGGTTCCCAAGTGATACCAGGACCCTGCGCCCGACAAGGCGAAGCTGCTCAAAACCGGCTTCGCTATCCCCATTTTCCGTAGAAGTACTGTACGTTAAGGTGTATTCGAGAGGGACTGTGACAGCAACTTCCAGATAGGTCATTGCAATGCAACAATCTCCTTCAGATACTCAAGCAACTGCTTGCCGAGACCGGGGTGCCGTAAACCGTAAGAGATAATTGCTTTGAGATAGCCCATTTTATCGCCGGCATCAAAGCGTGTTCCTTCAAACTCATAGGCATACATAGCCCGTTTCTTGGTGAGGGCCAGCAATGCGTCAGTGAGTTGAATCTCACCGCCATGACCTGGAGTGGTGGTATCAAGAATGTTAAATATCTCGGGCATGAGAATGTATCTGCCGATAATCGCCATATCCGAATCGGTGGTTCCCGGTGCCGGTTTTTCCACCATTCTGGACACCTTGAAGGTTCGGTCGCGCTCGTCCTTTTCGCCCTCAACAATGCCATATTGAAAAGTTTCATTCTGAGGAACTCGCTGGATGGCGACAATGGACTCCCCCACCTCGTCGAAGAGATCAAGCATCTGCTTGGCACAAGGAACTTTGCTCTGGACCAGATCGTCTCCAAGACATACCATAAACGGTTCGTTGCCGACCACATGGCGGGCAGTCCAGATAGCATGTCCAAGACCAAGGGGTTTTTTTTGTCTTACCGAAACGATATCGATGAGATTGGAGATGTTGTTGAGCTCTTCCCCAAGAATCACTTTTTTCTTCTCTTTCAAGACCGCATCGAGATGAAAATTGTAATCGAAGTGGTTCTCAATTGCCGATTTACCTTCGCTTGTTACAAAAATAACCTGATCAATTCCTGACGCTACCACCTCTTCAACGATATATTGGATGGTCGGACGATCGACGATGGTTAATAGTTCCTTTGGGATAGATTTAGTAGCCGGCAGAAACCTGGTACCAAGACCGGCAACGGGAATAACAGCTTTACGTACTTTCATGAAGGCCTCTTTTATGATAACAGGAAGACAGTTGTATGGTATGTATCAGAACAAACATTTGATTGAGACAACTTCTTAGCATACTTTAGACAGCCATTTTTTTCATGAACATTTTTTACCCCGACACCCTGCCGATAAGCGCCCATAAGGATGAAATTATCGCAGCCATGCAGAACCATCAGGTTGTGGTAATTGCTGGAGAAACCGGCTCCGGCAAAACTACCCAGTTGGCGAAAATGGGACTTGAAGCTTTTCCCGACAGTAATCTGCTCATTGGCTGTACACAGCCACGACGTATTGCCGCATCAACCGTTGCCGCCAGAGTTGCCGAAGAATTGGGGCCGCTCGGCGATCTGGTCGGCTACAAAATCCGTTTTCACGATGCCACATCAGAAACAACCAAGATAAAATTCATGACCGATGGTGTGCTCCTTGCTGAAACACGCCAAGATCGTCGCCTCTCTCGCTATGGAATTCTGATCATTGATGAAGCCCATGAGCGAAGTCTGAACATTGATTTTCTTCTCGGCTACCTCAAACAGCTGCTGCCCCGCCGCCCCGACCTGAAGGTTATTATTACTTCGGCAACCATTGACACCCGGGCCTTTGCCGATCATTTCGACAATGCCCCGATCCTGACGATTGCCGGTAGATCCTATCCGGTGACTGTGCGTTATTGCCCTCCAGCCGATGATGCATCCGACGAGAAGGGGGAAGAGCTCGACCATTGCCTACAGACCGTTTGTGAACTTTATGACAATGAACCAAGGGGCGACATTCTCGTCTTCCTGCCCACCGAAAAAGATATTCGCGAAGGTTGCCTCGTTCTGGAAAAAAAAATCCCCGGCGCTCTTGTCCTGCCTCTTTTTGGCCGATTGCCGTCAGTCGACCAGCGGAAAATCTTTCAGCGGTTCAACCAGGTAAAGATCGTTCTCGCTACCAATGTAGCCGAGACCTCTATTACCGTACCCGGCATCCGCTATGTCGTCGACAGCGGCTTGGCGCGGATCTCCCAGTATAATGTCCGGGCAAAAACCACCAGCCTGCCGATAACCAGAATTTCCAAGGCAGGTTGCGATCAGCGAAAAGGTCGATGCGGTCGCATCGGCCCTGGCATTTGCATCCGACTCTATTCGGAAGAAGATTATGACGACCGCTCGGAATACACCCTGCCGGAACTGCAACGGTCAAACCTTGCTGAAGTCATACTCCAGATGATCTCCCTCGAACTCGGTCATCCCGAAAAATTCCCTTTTCTCGACCCTCCGCACAAAAGTGCCGTAAGAGAAGGCTATCAGCTGCTCAGTGAACTCGGGGCAATAAACGACGGGATGCGCTTAACCGAGAAAGGCCGAATTATGGCCGATCTTCCCATCGATCCGTGCATTTCCCGGATCATCATCGAGGCCAAGACAAATAACTGTCTCAGGGAAATTAAGATCATCGCCGCCGTTCTGGCCATCCAGGATCCGCGGATACGACCCGTCGATCACGAAAAAGAGGCGGACGAGATCCACAAATTCTTTCTCCACCCCCAATCCGATTTCATGACCCTCCTGAATATCTGGAGTTCGTTCCACGATGTGCAGGATAAGGTGAAATCCTGGTCTCGGCTGAAGAAATACTGTAAAGGCTACTTTCTGTCCTTCCAACGGATGCGTGAATGGATCGACCTCCATGATCAACTGGAGCGCATTCTCGCGCAACGGGAAGGGTTTACCGACAACACTGTCAATGCGTCTTATGAGCCAATCCATAAATCACTGCTCGCCGGATTTTTGCGTAACCTGGCGAGAAAAAAGCTGGGTCAGCAATATCAAGGTGGTCACAATCGGGAGCTGATGATCTTTCCCGGTTCACACCAATTTATGAAGGGCGGGCAATGGCTGGTTGCCGCCTCGTTTATCGAAACGACCAAGCTGTATGCCTTGACCGTTGCCACCATTGAGCCCGAGTGGATCGAATCGATAGCCGGCCATCTCTGCAAATACTCCTGGTCCAACCCACACTGGCAGAAAAAGACCGGACAGGTTGTGGCCGAGGAGACGGTTACCCTCTTTGGTCTGATAATCAGTTCCGGTATTAAGGTTAATTTCGGCAAGCGCAATAAAAAGAACATAACTGAAGCAAGAGATATTTTTATTCAATCGGCACTGGTCCGGGGAGAACTGAATGGAACCTATTCTTTTCTTCAACACAACCTCGGGCTTGTAGCCAAATGGCAGGAGGTGGAAGAGAAACTACGGGTTCGCACCATAGTCGCCGACGAACTCTCTATTTATCGTTTCTATGCGGAGAAGGTTCCAGCCGATGTTTATGATCAGGGAACCTTGAACCGTTTCTTGAAAGGGACAAGAAACCGATCCTTGCTCATGATGAGCGAAGAGGATGTCCTCAAACGAAAACCCGATGACCTTGAACTCATCGATTTTCCACCGACACTCAACATCGGTGCCATGCAGATTCGCCTGGAGTATCATTTCGAGCCGGGTTCCGACTTGGATGGCGTCACCTTCCGATTGCCCATTGACTTTGCCATCTCCGTTTCCTCCGCCATTTTTGACTGGCTGGTTCCAGGATTATTACAGGAAAAGGTGACCGTTTTACTCAAAGCCCTGCCGAAAACCCTGCGGAAAAAACTGGTGCCGATAAACGACACCGTGCCCTGGTTGCTGGACAACATCTCCCACAACTCCGGTTCTCTCTATGCGGCACTTGAAGCAGCCATCCTCAAACGGTTTAAGATTTTAATACAACGCAGCGACTGGACGGAGGAACTCCCCCTCCATCTGCAGCCGCGCTTCCTTCTTTTCGGTGATGACGGCAAGGAAATCTGTACTGGTCGCAGTCTCAGAGACCTGCTGGATTCAGGTTCGGCAGAAAAACGAGCCAAACATGCACCAACGCTGCGCAAAGATGGTGAGGCAATTGTCAGAAAATGGTTGGGGACGGAACATAGGAGCTGGAGCTTTCACGGACTGCCTCCCGCCATACCCGCCTTTACACAGCAAGGGGAGATTTCAGGTTTTCTCTATCCGGTACTCGTCCCACAGCCGGATAAAGGCTGTGTCACTATCGATTTTGAAAAAATTATGCGCCTGGCCGAGCAAAAGAACCGGACCGGTACCCTCTTTCTTTACAGGCTGCACTTCGCCGACCAGTTCAAGGCCTTAAAGAAAATGTGTGCCACAGCTTTTTCAGGACCCTCGGCAGCCTGTCTCTTTGACCTCGAGATGACGCACAAAGAGGCTGTAGAGGCGCTGCTGGAGTTTCTTCTTTACCTCATTTTTGGACCGCTCCAGCCTGGAATTGTTGAAGAAAATCAATTCATGTCAAAGGTTGCAGACATCAAAGCACAAGGACTGTACTCTTTGGGAAAGAAAATGTGCGATGATTTTCTACACCTTTTGCGAAAGCGCCGCTCGATTTCAGACTTCCTCAGAAAAATCTTTACCACTGAAAACAAAAATCGTTTATATCTCCCGGAAAAGGAAGTTGAATTATTCTCTCATCTCAACGATATTTTCCCAAAAGATCTGCTGCTGCAGCATCAAGGAGCGTCTTTGCCCGACCTTGATAGACAGCTGCAATGCCTGCTTATCCGAGTCGAGAGATTCTATGCCAATCCGGGAAAAGACAACCTCAAGGCGGCGGCACTCGAAAAGCACCTCCGCAACCTGGCTCAGCTTGCGGCGCAAAAAGAGGATTTGTCAAGGGAAGCCTTGCAACTTGCCGACATGTATAAAATGATGGTAAATGAATACAGGATTGCCCTATTTTCTCCGGAATTAAAAACACGTCAACCAGTTTCCGAGAAAAAGCTTGAGGAACAATGGCGGTCAACCCTGACGAGATGTTAAGGATACAATGAGCAAAGTCACCATTGGCGTTCTTCTCTGTTTATCATCGTTGATTCTTCTCAACCTGAACCAAACAATCTTCGGCCTTATTCTTTTCATCTATGGCATTATCCTAATGTACGGCGGCAAATGGCCAAAAAGGTAAAGCTTATTGATCTGCCATGGAGATCTGGCCGTGTGGCTGGATTCTCCGATTGCTGTATAAAACCAGCCAAACTTTAACCATTATCATTCACCATCAATGCAATCTTTAAACAAATTAGACCATCCGACAATTCGTTCGCTTTTACTGCAACCACCCTCCGATCATAGTGGCAGCCGTCCAGCTAACGCCGAAGACCTCAGGCTGACAATCAGCAAAGACGTCCACTTGTCTTGCAGATTCTATCTATCCGCACCAGCCGCCCCTACTCTCATCTATTTCCATGGCGGCAATGAATCATCTGCTTCCTTTGACGCAGAAGCTGCATATTTCAACCAAGTCGGAATCAATATTTTTCTCACCTCCCTGAGAGGCTTCGGCAAGAGTACAGGCATCCCTTCCCTTTCGGATATGACGACAGATGCTGAAATACAGTTTATCCAGGCGCTTCAGTGGCTAACAGCAACAGGCTATTCGGGTGCCATTCTTGTCATGGGACGATCCCTCGGTTCCGTTTGCGCAATCGATGTTGCACATACTCATCCAGACAAGATAAAGGCACTTATCCTCGAGAGTGCAGTATGTGAAACCCTGCCCCTACTCACGGCACTCGAAGCAGACAAGGTGACGACGCTCATTTCCGAAGAAGAGGGTTTTAATAATTTACAGAAAATTGCCGAGATCAAGACCCCAACACTGATTTTCCATGGTTCCCGGGATGTCCTGGTGCCCATCTCCCAGGCCGAAAAGTTACAAGCAATCTCGGGGGCTAAAAACAAACAATTTTTAATCATTCCCGGTGCGGAACATCACACTGTTTCGAAAACAGGAGGCAGTCTCTATTTCACAACGATCAAGGACTTTGTCGACAAGGTCTGCGGAGTTAACACCTGGCGTCAGCGTCGAAGAGAATTCAAAACCGACCAGGATAGAGGAACTACATGAAAAGAAAAAATTATCTTTCCTGGGATGAATATTTTATGGCAGTAGCGCTTTTATCTGCCCAGAGAAGCAAAGATCCCAACACCCAGGTTGGCGCATGCGTGGCAAATGATCAAAACAAAATTGTGGGTGTCGGTTACAACGGTTTTCCCTGGGGATGTTCGGATGATGAATTGCCCTGGGATAGACAGGGAAAGTTTCTCGACACCAAGTATCCTTATGTATGCCATGCGGAACTGAATGCCGTCTTAAATGCCATATCAACAGATTTAAGAAATTGCCGGATTTATGTCGGATTGTTCCCCTGTAATGAGTGCACAAAGGTCATTATCCAGGCAGGAATCCAAGAAATAATCTATCTTTCTGACAAATATAGCGACACCGACCAAGTAAAGGCATCAAAAATTATGTTGGATAAATGCTCACGCATCAGCTATCGACGTTTAGAAACCAAACTTGAGAGCCTCCTGGTAAGCTTTATCCCCCCTGAGCATTGAGTTCATTGGCTCCACCTCGTGTATTTTTGAAAGTCGGCACGATTATTTCACTCTTTTCAGCATTGATATTTTCTTTCCACCATCAGGCTGATCTCGCTTTTTATCCCCAAGGTCAACTGCCTGGAGAAATCGCTCTTCACCTCCCATAGTGAAAATTTCCTGACCACTCATCTGTTCAGTCCTCAGGGTCCAGGTTATCTTCTGTAGAGGCACTGAAAGAATCGTGAGAGAGAGATGCCACCACTCATCTTTTCTGCTACTATCTCTCTCGATCTTATTCACATAAGCATAAAAGAGCATTTTCGGCTCTTTGGCGGCGATGAGGACTATGTCATCTGCTTCAGTAGTTTTTTTAAATGTGATCAACTGCTTCAACTCTTCGACAATCTTATTCATTTTTCATTCCTTGGTTTTCAAGGGTGATGGGAAATATTGGTATATGTATCGACTACTATCATCTCGGGGGTAAAATAGCTCCGAGTGACGCTGGTATCAAAGATCTTTACTTCTTCGAGCAATGGCAAGATAATCTTTTGGATAACCACCCGTGCCTTTTTAGCAAATCCTCGGTCCTCAATGGCTGCGATCGTACCAAAAGCCCTAAGGAAAATTTCTAATATATTGATAACTTGTATATTATTGCTATAAACCATGAGATTATTCTTCTCCGTCACTCCAGGGTCATCTTTTTTTACCGAATCAATGTCGAGAAGTGAAAGACCACGACCCTTCGCATCAATGATCTTTTGCAACAATGTTACACTATTGCCAAGAAAAAAATACTCACCCCAAAAACCATAAAGTGGAAAAAGGCCCTCCTGCGGCGACTGACTCCAAAATGTATACTCTACAGAATCGTACTCTTCTGTACTAACAGGAATATCATAGGTATCGACAAGTTCAAGCATTGTTGCTTTAAGAGTATCTTTGTCGACAACAGGGACAAAAATCATTGCCAGCGGTAAGGGCAAAGGAGTGTTGACAGGACTCTGTTCGGCAATCACAGTTATCTCTTTTCCAAACATGGGGAGATCTTTAAAATCCTTGCCGATGACAGACGACTTCAGACGGGCGACAATATCCGCATCGCCACCGCCCTCCTTGCCCCAACCTTGTGCGTAGTTCAAAAAGCCCTGCGAATCAAAGGAGTTTGACCAGAGATAGAACATGGGTTTTGGTGAAATGAGAAAAAATCTGGAAGGTTTTATCGGCCGGGTAGCCAGTCGGTCCCTGAACATTCCCTTGATGGACTGAGACTCATAACGAACAATCATTTTTTCCTTAAAGATCGATTTTTGTTTTTTGGCACCATAAAAAAACCCTGTGATCCCGACCAACGAAGATGCTTTCCGCGAAATGAATGCCATGTCTCCAAGGTAATAACCATCGAGAAGAGCCGAAAAATATTCTCCTATATTTTTAAACGGTAAGACCAAAAAATTATCAAAAGCAGGAAAACTGCTTTTAAAGGCAAGGAGTTCAGTATTGTCTGAAAAAGACGAAATCTCACCGTCAAAAGTATCTATGCACCTACGTAGTTGTCTTTCGCTTTGGCCGATTATTACAAGATCATCGAGTGCTGCAAGAGCATAGGATTGCCCATTCCGAACAATCCGCAGTATTCGGTGATGGCCGTATTGGACGCTCGTGCCTTTCACTCCTCCGACTGAGTCTGTTAGCATCGAAGTGATGCTTCCGAGGACTTTGATCAATTTTTGCGGCTCGGCAATAATCACCAAATTTTCTTTTAGGAATTCGGCACTATCTTGAGAAGACTGCATTTTGTCACTGGGGGGCAATATTGCCAAGGCGAATCTATTACCGCAAAGCTTTCGTATGAGCGAATCATTTTGTATAGATTTTGCAGCTTTTGCGAGATGGTGCATCCAGGCAATGGTTTCCTCCGCCACACCAATCTCCTTGGCAACCGCAGCAAAATCAATCGCTAGAATTTTTCTTTCTAACGATGAAAAGACGACGCTATCCAACGAGTCAACGGGATTTTTTTGCTCAAAATACACCAGGGTGGTGCTGGGTATACATTTTGTTATATCACTCGGTTTGTACGGCTGAATACGCATGACCCCAACATAGGTGGCCACCAATAGACACGTCGCAACAGCGATAAATGTATTGACTTTCAAAGAATTGCTTTCCGTTGTCATTGACAAGAAATTACCGACTATTGATCTGTTCGGCAGAATTGCACAGCCTCGGATACGTGGATTGACTGGATATCCGGTGATTGGTTCATATCGGCAAGAGTTCTGGCAACTTTCAGGATGCGATGATATGCCCTTGCTGAAAGCCCCAATCTGGCGACACTTTTCTCAAGAATTTTCGCCGATGGTGCATCCAGAATGCAATATTTTTCCATGAGTTTGCTATTCATCTGGCTATTGCAGTATACACCGGAATCGTCGACAAATCTTTTCCCCTGAAGAGCCCGGGTCTGATCGACACGGGCTTTTATTTCTTTTGAACTTTCACCCTTGGTTGTGGCACTCATCTCTCCATAATCTAGACCCGCCACCTCAAGGTGCATATCTATCCTATCGATGAGAGGTCCGGAGATTTTCCCGGTATAACGCTTAATTTCCGCCTCGTTACAGTTGCAGCTGTTGCGGCTGTCGCCAAAGAAACCGCAGGGGCAAGGATTCATAGCCGCAATAAGGGTGAATCGTGCCGGGAATGTCAAAGTCATATTGGCCCTGGCAATCGTCACCTCACCGTCCTCGAGAGGTTGGCGTAAAACCTCCAGAACATGTTTTTTAAATTCCGGCAGTTCGTCGAGAAAGAGAACCCCGTTATGGGCAAGGGAAACCTCTCCCGGTTGCGGGATACTCCCGCCCCCAATCAGACCGGCATCGGAAATAGTATGGTGTGGAGCCCGAAAAGGGCGGGTGACAAATACCGTGGATTTATCAGGATTATGTCCAGCAACGCTGTAAATTCTCGTTGTTTCTATTATTTCTTCAAGTGTCATCGGTGGCAGGATCGTCGCAAACCGTCTAGCCAACATGGTTTTGCCGGAACCTGGCGGCCCCTTAAGAAGGATATTGTGCGCCCCCGAGGCGGCAACCTCCAGGGCACGTTTGACATGTTGCTGTCCCTTGATCTCCGAAAAGTCAACCTGGTACGATGTGGTGTTGACCATCGTCTTCAGATCTGCTCGACGAAACGGCGCGGCACTCTCCATCCCCGCCAAAAACTCCACCGCCTGGGGCAAAGAGGATATGGGAATAACGTCAATTCCTTCTGGAGCAATGTTTGCTTCCTCAATATTTTCCTGGGGTATGAGTATTCCTTGAAGGCCCTGCTCGCGGGCGGCAAGAATCATCGGCAGTATGCCGTTTACCCGGTGCACTGCCCCGTCAAGAGACAGTTCTCCGACAACACAGTATTGCCCCGCCCGCTGCCTTTTCAGTGTTTCGGTTGCCTCAAGAATACCTATGGCAATGGGCAGATCAAACCCAGCTCCTTCTTTTTTGATGTCTGCCGGTGCAAGGTTTACGGTAATCCGCTTGTTTGGAAACTGGTAGCCGCAGTTTTTAATCGCCGCCTTGACTCTGTCTTTACTTTCCCGGACAGAACTATCTGGTAAACCGACCGTCGAAAACATCGGAAGTCCGGTTGCAACATCAACCTCCACCTGGATAATCCAGCCGTGAATACCGAGTACCGAACAACTGCTAATGATCGCTAGCATAGTAAAAATGATTGTATTGGACTATCCGATTAACAGTTTATACAGATGTTTTTTTATAAAAATTTTGCATTTCTTCGGTGTAGGGACCATTTTTATGAGAATAGATATACAATGGCGCAAGCACATTGGCACCACCCCCACCGTGTTTCGTACATTCGATGAGAACCAGTCGGGCGTCGTTATTCATCTCCGGGTAACTGTAGACGAATTGCATTCTCTTAAGTTCAAGCTGATATTTGCCGAGCAATGCGATAAAAACACCAATTTGTCCCGCAGGATATATGAAATATACTGAGCCCTTATTTCTCACTGCAAAGACCGAGGCAAAGAGAAAGTCATCCAGATTTGCAAGAATCTGGTGGCGGGCAAGGCGAGATTCGTAGTTTGAATTTTGCCGTCCAGCTCCATGACCATAAAACGGTGGATTACAGACAATTATATCAAACGATTCAGGATTTATTAGGGATGCAGGATTTTTAATATCACCTTCAATAATTCGACCTCCGGTTTGGAACCCATTGACTTGCAGATTCTTTCTTGCAATATTTGCGAGGTTTTGCTGCAATTCAATTCCTGCTATTTCTTTGATTTTCCTCCCCCAGCGATACAGGAGGATCAGCATGATAATTCCACAACCAGTACCAAGATCAAGAATACGATCTTCATCCCTGACGTCAACAAAATGAGCTACAAGCACCGAATCTACCGAGAACCGGTAACCTTCAATTGACTGGAAACATTGCAGATCACCATCAAAGAGACTATCCGGCGATACTTTTTCTTTTTCGCCGTCTTTTGTAGTCCTGAATGTTACCAAAAAACCTCCTAGGTGAAAAAAGAAAATGACGAGTAAGACGAACATCGCAGATATTGTTTTTTTTGCAATTGAATGTATATCTCTCTTGGCGAAAATGTAAATCTAATTTCTTCGCAAAGATTTCTCGGTCAGTAGATGATAATCAACCTATCATGATTATCCTTTCCGGTGCCGATTGGTTACGATATGCCAACCTGCTCGGTTTTGCCAAAATCCCACCGGCAAAAAAAGATGACTAATATGCTGGAACGTATTAAGTTTGTTGGAAAGTTGCCTCTTTTCCCATGCAAAAGCATTGAGCTTCCATAATTTCAAAGGAGAGTAGGATGTTTGATATTTTTATAAAGACCCACTTCGCCGGTGCCCATCATCTAAGAGATTATCCCGGCGATTGCGAAAAGCCCCACGGTCATAACTGGAAAGTCGAGGTTACAGTACGAGCCACAGCCCTGGACCAGTACGGGATGGGGATCGATTTCAAAGTGTTGAAAAAAATAGTTGGGGTAGCTATTGATAAACTCGATCATAACGACCTCAACACCCTGCCCTTTTTTCAGGATAAAAATCCATCCTCTGAGCATATCGCCAGATTTATTTACGATGAGGTTTCCCCTCAACTTACAAACGAAAACTACTCTCTTTACAGTGTTACCGTTCTTGAGACAGACAATCAGGGGCTAACCTATTATGGAAATTAAACTGAGGAGTGTTGAAGCAAATGGATAAGTTGTCGGATATACGGCTGTGTATTATTGGCCTGGGATATGTCGGCTTGCCTTTGGCCGTCGAGTTCGGAAAAAAATTTCCAACTATCGGATTTGATTTAAACATTGCTCGGGTTGAAGCACTACGCTGCGGCAACGATGTTACCCTTGAGGTCTCAAACGAGGAGCTCAGTGCCGCACAGTTTCTTAAATTCACCGCTGATGTTCGGGAAATTGGTGACCGAAATATTTACATAGTCGCGGTTCCAACGCCGATCGATGCCGCCAAACGTCCTGATTTTCACCCGCTCGAAGGGGCATCTCGAACCGTTGCAGGGATTCTGAAGCATGGCGACGTGGTGATTTTCGAGTCAACGGTGTATCCCGGAGCCACCGAGGAGGTTTGTGTCCCTCTGCTCGAAAAAGGGTCCAGCCTCACATATAACAAGGATTTTTTCTGTGGCTATAGCCCTGAACGAATCAACCCCGGCGATAAACTGCACCGATTGCCATCCATCGTTAAAATCACCTCCGGGTCTACCCCGGAAACAGCACTGCTGGTCGACAAATTGTATAAATCAATTATCACCGCCGGCACCTTTCCAGCAAGCAGTATTCGGGTTGCAGAAGCTGCAAAAGTTATTGAAAATACCCAGCGCGACGTTAATATAGCCCTGATCAACGAACTGGCCCTCATTTTTGAAAAGCTCGACATCAACACCAGCGAAGTATTGGCCGCGGCCAGTACAAAATGGAACTTCCTTCCCTTTCGCCCAGGGTTGGTCGGAGGCCATTGTATCGGTGTGGACCCTTACTATCTGACTCATAAGGCTCAGGAAGTCGGCTATCATCCCAATATGATCCTCGCCGGCCGTAGACTCAATGACAATATGGGTCATTACATTGCCGGCACAGTTATTAAAAAAATGGTGAAAAAAGGTATCGATGCAGCCAATTCCCGCATCCTGGTGATGGGGCTTACCTTTAAAGAAAACTGCCCCGACCTTCGCAATACCAGGGTGACAGATATCATCTCAGAATTCACCGAATACGGTATTGCCGTAGATATTTATGACCCTTGGGTCAATCCTTCCGAGGCCGAGAAGGAATATGGCTTGTCCCTCGTGCAAGAGCTTCGACAAGACACCTACAGTGCTGTGGTTGTAGCCGTTGCCCATAGACAATTCGCCGACATTTCCATTGCCGACTTACGTAGCTTTTGCAAAAAAATATCTGTGATTTATGATGTAAAAAGCCTTTACCCCAGCAACCAAGTTGATGGCTGCTTATAAGGAAACAGGCGCTAGCTCCCCAAGAGGACAAGATAATTGATACTGTGTCAGAGTTTCATTGTTGCAAACAAAACGGACAAGGCCAGAAAACAATTTTTTCGAAAACAATTGCTGAAATTTACAGGTTATTATGAAGACAAGAGTAGCTGTTGAAAAAGCGGTGGGAATGGTTCTTCCCCACGATATTACTGAAATCGTCAGAGGCGAAAAAAAAGGTGCCGCTTTTAAGAAAGGACACATTATTCGCCAGGAAGATATTGCTTATCTCAAGCGGTTGGGTAAGGACAATATTTTTATCCTTTCCCTCGATCCGACAGAAATACATGAGAATGAAGCCGCAGTTATCCTAGCCCGTGCCCTTTCCGGTAAAGGAATTGAATATAGCGACACACCTGAAGAGGGCAAAATTGCCTTAAAAGCAGGGATTGATGGGATTTTGCGTATAAACAAGGAGTCCCTTCTGCAATTCAATATGCTTGGTGAGGTGATGTGTGCCACCCTCCATGACAGCACCCCTGTAAAAAAAGGTGAGACCGTCGCCGCAACACGCCTGATTCCCCTTATCACATCCCGGAAGCTTATTGTCGATGCAGAAAGAATCGCTATATCCGGAGGATCTCCCGTGGTTGAGGTCTTGGCTCTCGCAAAGGCTAAAATAGGCCTAGTGATCACCGGCAATGAAGTCTTCTATGGCAGAATAAAAGATAGATTCGAGGAAGTACTACGGGCAAAGGCTGAGGCACTCGGCTCCAAGATACTCTTGGTACGATTCGCTCCCGACGACAAAGAGATTATTGCCAAAGAGATCGAATACTGTTTCGAGCAAGGTGCCGACCTCATTGTAACCAGCGGAGGCATGTCGGTCGACCCAGATGATGTCACTAGAGAAGGTATAGTACTGGCGGGGGCAAACGATGCAGTATACGGTACACCTGTGCTGCCAGGGGCGATGTTTCTTTCAGGCACAATCGGCAATAAACCAGTACTTGGCATCCCAGCTTGCGGGATGTTCCATAAAATAACGGTCTTGGACCTCGTGCTACCAAGGATACTCAGCGGAGAAAAAATCGGCAGGCATGAACTCGCAGAAATGGGACATGGCGGCCTGTGTCGTAATTGTCCGACATGTAGTTATCCGGTTTGCAATTTTGGTAAATAACCAGATCAAGACAGCACTTCTTTAGTGAGGACAACTATCGTTGCCCCCCATCCACCTGAGCTTCCATCAGCTAGATAAAAGTTATTGACAGCAGGATTGCGAGCAAGCAGAGCGTGTACCGAGCGCCGTAGATTACCCTTGCCCTTGCCATGAATGATCCGAATTTCCAGGATATTTTTGGCACGGCATTCGTCGAGATATTCCGGAATGAGCGTTTTCAGATCTTTCGGTAAAAACGTATGCAAATCAAGCTCTCCATCGATCTCAATGGAAACTGGCGCGTCATCACCTGAAGCAAATTCGTTATCCATGAATCTTTTCCCGCAAGAGCGCAGCGGCAACAAGCGCCGCCTTTCTCGATGCCCCAGGACCACCAAGCTTCTCCTTGACGGCCTGTAAGGCGTTTTTCATTTCTTGTCTTTTTTCCGGTTGCCACAGGATCGCCATCAAATCATCGGCAATTCTTTTTGGAGTTACTTCTGCTTGCAGGAGTTCGGGTACGGCGCCGTAGCCGGCAATCAGATTGACGAGAGAAAAATATTCAAGCTTCACAAGCAACCTGCCGAGTAAGTATGTGAGCGGAGCCAGCTTATAAGCTACGACCATAGGTACTTCTAGTATGGCTAGTTCAAGGGTTACTGTTCCGGATGCGGTGACAACTGCAGCACAGGCGGCCATCATATTGTACCTTTCCTCTCGGACTATACGAATATCCAGGTCTTTCCTGGCATCGTTAATTCCGGCTTCCTCAAGATCTCGGGGAGTGATGGTTGAGGCCTGTGGCACAAGAAATACCAGCTTCTCGGAGGTGGCGCTCTGGAGAATTCGACCGGCCTCGAGAAAATCAGGGAGAAGTGATGAGACCTCACGCTTACGGCTTCCAGGAAAAATCCCTATGCACCTCGTATCTTGAGGAATTCGATGTTGCCCGTAAAATTCTTCTCTGGTGGCAGTCGTTACTACCGTATCGAGGAGAGGGTGTCCAACATACTCGGCGTCGACACCTCGCTTGCGATAAATTTCTTCTTCAAAGGGCATGATGACGCCGATTTTATCAACACGATCGCGGATCGTTTTGATACGACCGGACCGCCAGGCCCAAATTTGTGGACTGATGTAGTAGAAAACCGGAATTCCAAGTTGTTTCGCTTTTTTGGCCAAAAGCAAATTGAAATCAGGTAGATCGATGAGGATGAGGAGATCTGGCCGTTGTGTCACCAACCTTCGTCGAAGAACTCTTTGAGCCAAAAAGATGTCTTTGAGATGCGAGAAAACTTCTATGATGCCAACCACCGACACCTTGGCCGCATCATAAAGGATTTCGACCCCAAGGGACGCCAACTCAGCGCCTCCCATGCCGCACACTTCCAAATCGTAAAAATTTTCTTGCAATGCTCGGAGAAGATTTGCGCCATGGAGGTCACCGGAGGCTTCACCGGTGACGATCATAATACGGGAGGTCATGATTTCTTTCTGTCCATTACCATTTTGAACAATTCAAGGTTTTGGAGTTCCTTGTTTTGAGCCATCACCTGCAGAGCAACCGCCAGAGCACGCCTGCCTTCGAAACCGGAAACTGCCGGTTTGGATCGCTCCCTGACGTGATGGATAAAGGAAATTATCTCGCTTTTCAGGGCATCTCCATCTGCAAAGGTTTGCAACTTCACCACCTGTTTGGGCACACCGTTTTCACGGAGTTCGTTGGAAAGCTGAATGGTCATCACCCTTTTATTGCCAAAATCAACATTGATATAGGATCCCGGCTGGAAAATGCGCATTTTTCGAACATTGGTGCGGGAAATTCTACTCACTGTGACATTGGCGGTCGCCCCATTCTCAAAGATCAATCGGGCATTGGCGATATCGGTATTAGCCGTCACCACCGGAGCACCCACCGTGTGTATGGTCTTGATGGGCGACTTAATGATATTGAGTATAATATCAATATCATGAATCATGAGATCGAGAACGACATCTACATCAACCCCTCTGTTCTTAAAAGTCGCTATCCTGTTACTTTCTATGAAAACAGGCGTAGTGAGAAAGGGTTCCATGGCCTGGACAGCGGGATTAAAACGTTCAAGGTGGCCGATCTGTAAAATCAACTGACGAGCCTCAGCCTTGGCAATCAATTCGTCTGCTTCCTCAAGGGTAACGGTCATCGGTTTTTCCAGGAGAACATCTATGCCACGATCCAGACACTCTCCGGCCACTTGGCAGTGATACGAGGTTGGGACTGCAATGGAAACCGCATCCACCTTCGGAAGAAGTTCATGGTAATCAAGAAAAGATTGGCAGTTGCATTCCCCGGCCACCTTTTGCCCTTGCTGTGCATCCAGGTCTGCGACTCCGATAAGTGTAACATTTTCCAGGGCAGCATATTTCTGGGCATGGAAACGCCCCAAATAGCCAACGCCGATTACTCCAACCTTAATATTTTTCATAACACTCTAATGTGAGAAGTAAGCTGTGAAGTAGTTAAGATAACCATGAATACTCTGCGAAAAACAACCAAAGTGGTTTTGTTAAATGCCTAGATATGCCTTCTGGATATCCTGATTAGCGAGGAGTTCCGAGGCATTGCCGGTAAGGGTGATTTCCCCGTTTTCCATGACATAGCCTCTATCAGCGATGTGCAGAGCTTGATTTGCATTTTGCTCTACAAGGAAAATAGTGGTATTGCTATCCTGATTTATTAATTTAATGATCTCGAAGATCTGCTTTATGACGAGGGGCGCAAGTCCCATGGATGGCTCGTCGAGCAACATCAACTGCGGTCTTGCCATAAGTGCCCGTGACATCGCGAGCATTTGCTGTTCCCCTCCACTGAGATACCCACCGTCCTGATTTCGTCTTTCAGCCAAGATCGGAAAGAGGGAAAAGACATATTCCATGTCTTTTTTAATCCCTTGCTTATCTTTTCGGAGAAAAGCTCCCATATCAAGATTTTCTTTGACAGTCAGCTCAGGGAAAATGTGTCTTCCTTCCGGCACCTGACAGATACCCAGTTTAACAATTTCCTCGGGTGCCATTTTTTGAATTTCCCTGTTTTCAAAGGAAATCAACCCGGATCGGCAGGGAACAACTCCGCAAATGGTCATCAGGGTAGTGCTTTTTCCTGCACCATTTGCACCGATCAAAGTAATAATTTCCCCTTTCTTGATCTCCAGGGAAACATTTTTAATCGCCAGTTTGTTGCCATACCCGGATTGCACTTTTTCTAGCTTAAGCATCGACTTCCTCACCCAGGTAAGCCTTGATAACTGCAGGATTTTCACGGATTTCCAAGGGAGTTCCCTGGGCTATTTTTTTACCGTAATCCATTACAAAAATACGATCCGAAAGGCTCATTACCAGTTTCATGTCGTGTTCGATGAGAAGAATGGCCTGTCCTTCTGTTGAAATCTGTTTTATCAGATGCTCTAGCCCAATGGTTTCCTGTGGATTCATGCCGGCCGCCGGTTCATCAAGGAGCAATAAGAGAGGCTCCGTAGCAAGAGCTCGGGCAATCTCCAGACGTCTTTGTGCCCCATAGGGCAGGTTGTCGGCAAACTCATCGGCGTAATCCGCTAGTCCAATTTTTTCTAGTATTGCATAGCTGTATTCAAGAATTCCCTTTTCTTCTAGTAACGTTGCCTTATTTCTAAAGATTGCACCAAAGATAAATGCCTTGGTTCGACAGTGCCGACCAATCATCACATTTTCCAGGACAGTCATTTTAGGAAAGAGTCGAATATTCTGGAACGTTCTGGCAAGCCCTTTTTCAGTAACCTGATTGGGCTTCAGGCCATTGAGGGAGATTTTCTTGCCGCCTTTTTTCGGCGTAAGCCAAATATCCCCTGCGGTAGGCGTATATATCCCGGTTATACAATTAAAAAATGTCGTTTTTCCTGCACCGTTCGGGCCGATAAGGGCAACTATCTCCCCGCTTTTGACATCAAGATCAAGGGTGTTTAATGCGCGGATCCCCCCAAAATCCATGGTCAGGCCGCTTACATCAAGAATCGGTTGTGTAGTCATCTGCTGATTGAGTTTGTTGTTTTTTTCTTATAGGTATACGTGCGACGGATATTCGAGATCAACCCTTGCGGTCGAAAGACCATCATACATACGAGAATTGCTCCGAAAGCAAGCATCCTATATTGCGATAAGGCCCGCAGATATTCCGGCATGAGGATAAGAATGAGCGCGCCAAAGATAACACCGACGATCGAACCCATACCGCCAAGCACAACAATAGATAAAATAATTGCCGATTCGAGAAAGGTGAAACTAGCTGGATTAACAAAAGTGGTTTTGGCGGCAAACACCACACCCATAGTTCCGGCCCAAAAAGC
The DNA here is from genome assembly GCA_043798185.1 of Pseudomonadota bacterium. Classification (GTDB taxonomy): domain Bacteria; phylum Desulfobacterota; class Desulfobulbia; order Desulfobulbales; family Desulfocapsaceae; genus Desulforhopalus_A. The sequence continues at coordinate 86,743 of JAZDOW010000035.1, forward strand.
CCCGAGGGAGAAGGCTACGAGTTTGGTTTTGCGCTTGTCAATACCCATTGCCTGACAGGCTATTTCATCTTCACGGAGAGCTATCCACGCTCTACCGAGACGGGAATCCTGCAATCTATTGACAACAAAAATGGTGAAAATAACAAAAAGAACCATGAGATAATATATGTAAATAATCGCTGACTCAAGACTCATCTCAACGCCGAAAAAGCCGGGTCGGGAAATGCTGGAAATACCACTTGGTCCCTGGGAAAATTCCCCCCAATTTTCTAAAATGAGCCGAATAATTTCTCCAAAGCCCAAGGTAACTATGGCAAGATAATCTCCGCGAAGGCGAAGAACGGGAAAACCAAGAAGGATGCCGAACGTTGCGGCAAGGAGTCCACCCAACGGTAAAGCCGCCCAGAAACCTAGACCGAAATGAAGATTCAAAAGAGCATAGGTATAGGCGCCCACTGCATAAAAGGCGACAAAGCCCAAATCAAGAAGGCCGGCGAGTCCGACTACGATATTTAGCCCCAGGCCAAGGACTACATACATTAAGGCAGTGGTCATGACATTTGTCTGATATACAGACAAAAACTGCGGGAACAGGATTGCAGCAACAGCAATAAAAGCAAGAAGAAAGTTACGCTCTGTGCGATGTTGGAGAATCCTGTGGATTATCGACAGAGACGGTTCTTTACTGTCCTGAAGCTCTTGCCTATTTTCCTTTTTTCGAATGAGAAATTGTACAAAAAAATAGACACAGAAGGTGCCAACAGCCATATACAGGGCGTTTTCCCAGCGCCAAACAACAGTTCTGGCGATGGGGTCAACCTTTATTACCATAATCGGAAAGGTGAGAAAAACGAACCAAAGTGATATCAACACACCTTTCTTAAATTCTTTGAAAAAATCCATAGCAGCTTTAAACTTTCTGGTTAGTTGCCTTGCCTAGAAGGCCTGAAGGTTTGAAGATGAGAATCAGCACGAGAAGGGAGAAAGCGAATACATCCTCATAATCGCTGGAGACATATCCGGTAGCAAAACTTTCAGTAAGACCAAGTATCAGGCTACCGAGAACCGCTCCAGGAATAGACCCGATACCGCCAAGAACGGCGGCGGTAAATGCCTTTATTCCGGCGAGAAAACCAATGTAGAAGTTGATTTGGCCAATATGCGAGGCAATAAGCAGACCACCAATTGCGGCAAGACCCGAACCGATAATAAAGGTTGCAGAAATAACCCTGTTAACATTAATGCCGACAAGCGTCGCCATGGTTCGATCCTGGGAGGTCGCCCGCATGGCTTTACCTATAAGCGTAAATTTTATAATGAAAGTAAGAACTACCATAACAACAACCGTAGTCACCAAGATCACCAGATCAGTTGAGCCGACAATATGGGCAACCGGCTCCATAAAGGGAAAATCAGGTATCAGCCTGGGAAATGGCAAGAAATCGGAAGTTTGAGCCAGTAAAACGTAATTTTGTAAAAAGATCGACATACCAATGGCACTAATGAGAGGTGATAAGCGTGGAGCGTGGCGAAGTGGTTTGTAAGCTATTTTCTCAATAGTATAACCATAGGAGCTGGACCAGACGACAGCGGCTACACCGGCAATAATAACAATGGCAAGAAGAGGAAAACCATAGATCGACAGGACAGTCGCTACAATAAAGGCGGTAAAAGCCCCTATCATGTAAATCTCGCCATGAGCAAAATTGATGAGACCGATAATGCCGTAGACCATTGTATAACCCAAGGCAATGAGCGCGTAAATGGAGCCTCTGGTTAAACCACTGAAAAGGAGTTCAATAAAATAATCCATACGAGATAAAAAAATATCTGAAGCAAACTCAGTCAATAATGCTTGCTTCAGATATGGAAGAATTTATATATGTTGTTATTTGACTACAATATATTTGCCTTTTTCGACAACATACATTGAATACCCCAAGCCAATTGCATCGCCATTTTTATCAAAATTGATGGCGCCGACCGGGGTGTTGACCTTTTCAGTCTCCAACACTTTTTTCAGATCTTCAAGTTTGGTTGAACCCGCCTTTTCGATAGCATTCAACATAACCATGGTTGCAGCATAGGCTCCGTCAAAAAACATGCCGGGATCGCTGTTAAAGGCTTTCTTGTGTTCTTCTTTTGCTTGGAGAGAAAGAGGATTGGCTGAAGTATCCTGGGGACCCGTGGCATATACACCCTCAGCGTCTGCACCAGCTACCTTGATAAATGCTTCACCATTCACGCCGTCATCGGAAACGAATTTAGTTTTCAACCGTTTTTTGTTCATGATGGAGACGATTTTCGAGGCTTCGGGATGGTATCCACCAAAAATCACTACTTCAGCTCCTGACTCCTTGATTTTTTGAACTATTGCAGAATAATCCATGGCTCCCGGGGTAATACCTTCAAAGAGAACTACTGTACCTTTTCCGGTTTGCTCGATATGGGCCTTGGCACCTTCGGCCAGAGGTTTACCGTAATCGCCTTTATCATGAATGATGGCTATTTTTTTGAGGCCGAGTTTATCAGTGGCAAAATCAACCATTGCCGGCGATTGCAGGGCATTCGGAGCGATGGTGCGGAAAAAATTCGGGTATTTGCCACTACTCGTCAACTCATCGCTGGTGGCTGATGGCGACATTACCAGTATTCCTGAATCTTTGTAGATCGGCATGGCGGCGATAGTTGCTCCGGAACAAATGTGTCCGAGAACTACTTCAACCCCACTTGATACCAATTTTGTTGCAGTGTTGGTTGCGATCTCCGGTTTACAGACATCATCTTCCTGTAACATCTCAATCTTTTTGCCATTAATACCGCCTTTAGCATTAACTTTATCAATAACAAGTTTCGCAGCATTGACGGTAGGTAAACCATAGGGTGCAAGGTCTCCACTATGAGGTCCGGCAATACCGAATTTAATAGTGTCCCCGGCAACCCCCAGCGTGGGAACTGACAAGGCGAGCATTACACATGCGGCTGTTGACAGAAATTTTCCACTTACAATAAACTTCATTAATTTTCCTCCCTTTTTCAGTTATTGATCACAATACTTCTGACTTAAAAATGGGCGTAGCATAAAACACGTCGGAAAGGGTGAGCATCTCCTCCAGAGAAATGATATTAGTCTGTAAAGTTTTATTTTGCAAAATTTAAAGCTCGAGAAGCCTTTAGCTGAAACCGTTTTTTCATTCAATGTTATGTTAACTTTAATGAAATATTTGTTTTTTTTCGGTCGTCCCTTAAGCCCCATTTATGGCCTGGCAATGACGATACGGGAAAAGTTGTATTCACTGGGACTCTTTCAGCGACATTGCCTGTCTGTTCCGGTTATTTCCGTCGGCAACCTGGTTTTGGGGGGCACGGGAAAAACCCCCACTGTCTGCCATTTAACAAAGCTCCTGTTGCAACTTGGCTATCATCCCGCAATTATAAGCCGGGGCTATGGCGGCAAGGCAAAACAGAAAGTCAACGTGGTCTCCAATGGCCGGACAATACTTCTCACACCCGAAAAGGCTGGAGATGAGCCCTATATGCTTGCCGAGGCGCTCCCAGGGATTCCTGTACTTACGGGAACCCATCGGATCTACCCCTGTCGCCGAGCGATTGAAAGCTACAATGCTGATGTGCTTATTCTCGATGATGGCTTCCAGCATCTGGCAATAATGCGAGATCTTGATATTGTACTTTTTGATGGTACCGTTCTTTCCGGAAACAACAGAATATTCCCCGGAGGAATTCTGCGGGAATCGTTTACGGCACTTAATCGTTGCGATGCCTTTATTATTACCGGTATTACCGCGAACAATAAAGACCAGGCAATCCAATTCTGTAATTTTCTTAAAAGCCGATTTACGACAAAACCAGTCTTTTTCTCTTCGCTTGGCAGGTTGAAAATCCACTGCTCAGACAATAATGACGTCGGACTTAAAGCAGAAGGACCGTTCTTTGCGTTCTGTGGCATAGCCAATCCCTCGAGGTTTCAAGATTCGCTTACAACATTATCCATCCGGAAAAGCGGTTTTCTGGCGCTCCCCGATCATGTGCACTACACCCAATCGATGATGACAGATATTTGTAGGCAAGCCATCGCTTCGGGAGCTCACCAACTCATTACAACTCAAAAAGATTTTGTGAAAATCAAAAATTTTGATTCACCTTTGCCCCGGTATATTGTGGAAATTAACGTTGAACCAAGAGAAGATTTCGATCTCTTTGTGAGTCAGTCAATGCAGCGATTATTTCAAGACAGCTATTGACAGCCACCTCTGTAGATCAAGATGCGCGAGGAGAGGATGTACTGTGTCAAAATCAACTGTTTTGCTCGCGGAAGTGTTTTTTTACCCACTCTTCTGGACTTAGACCCCGAACACACAAACTACCTTATCATATTGTATTCACAGTATATATTACAGACAACAAAGAACATTTTAACGGCACGTAATTTGCATGATGCAACAAAACGTAAATTCACCCCCAAGGACAACGACATGTCGCTACCCATAAATCCATTTCAACACACCTTACAGCACCCAGTCAGTTGCTGTGGGGTTGGCTTGCATTCAGGGAGAACCGTTAATCTCTCCATTAAGCCGGCACCGATTAATAACGGCATTCGTTTTTTTCGCACAGACATGCCCTCGAACATCCATGTTCAGGCGCACATGGATAAAGTTGTAGACACACAGTTGGCTATGACTCTCGGCAATGAACATTTTCAAATCTCAACCACTGAACATCTCCTGGCGGCATTACAAGGTTTTGGCATTGACAATGCTGATGTGGAGTTAGATTCGGCGGAAGTACCAATTATGGATGGCAGTGCCGCTCCATTTTTTCAACTACTGAAAGAATCGGGAAAATTGAAACAAAAGGGATTACGTAAGATTCTTCGCATTACCCAACCCATTAGCTATCATGAAGGAGACAAACATCTCACTATTTCTCCATATAATGGTCTAAAGGTGACCGGGGAGATCTGCTTTGATGATACCCTTATAGATAAACAACGATACACCTTTGATTTTTCTACTGATCATTTCGGCGAGGAAATTGCCAGGGCCAGAACTTTTGGCTATGTCGAGCAGGTGGAAGAACTTTGGGCCAATGGTTTAGCTCTTGGTGGGTCACTTGCAAATGTTATTGCCATCCATTGGAACCGAAAGTCCATACTCAACGAAGACGGACTGCGTTACCACGATGAGTTCATCAGACACAAGGTGCTAGATCTTGTGGGTGATCTTGCTCTTTTGGGGTGTCCGGTCCTTGGCCACGTCGAGACGTATAAGGCAGGTCATGCCCAGCATCTTGGATTAATGCAAGCCATCGCAACTTCCCCTGAGAACTGGGAAATTGTCGAGATGAAAAGAAAAGGAGCGCACACGGTTTTTAATAAAGTTGCAGCAAAATCAAGAGCTGCAAGTGAAATACTTATGCCATTCTTTAACTACAAACCTCTCTCCCCCTCAATAGCCTCCTGATGAGATTCTGCTTAACTATTCGAGATAACAGCGTGTAATTTGGCAAGCAGCGCTGGGTACTTTTCTTCAGTTTTTGGTTTCTGCCCTCGATACTTGCCTTCCAGCAATATCAATACCACAACTCCCATCGCACACTACCGCTCAGGTCAAGGTGTTTCTACCAATCGTTAACGTAACCTGATTGCAATAGGCCTCTGCTTTAAGCCTGGATCCAAGCAAAAAATCACAAAACCGCCAGTCTTATCATTGAAACATGAATAGCGGACAATGACTTCATCCCAAACAGCAAATTCTGCTCGCCCAGTCAGAATATTTTCTATTGCTTCTTTGCCATATAATCAATTAGACTATAATATCTTTTTGTTATCGTTAACTTTCCAACAAACAACTCTGGTGTTCATCATGACCAAATCCGATCTCATCGACGCTCTTGCCAGCGAATTGAAAGTGCCCTCTCGAGAAGCAGCATCGATTATCGACACCATTCTCACAACCATGACAGATTCTTTGTGTCGTGGCGAATCTATTGAGATTCGAGGCTTCGGGAGTTTCGTAGTCAGGCACTATGGCTCATATGAAGGGCGGAACCCAAAATCCGGAAAAATGATTCGGGTTAAAGAAAAGAAATTGCCGTTTTTCAAGGTTGGTAAGGAATTGCGGGAACAGGTGGATGGAAAGGTCAAAGGATAAACACATCCCTGAGCCTTTAATACCTATGCACTGCTATCAAACTTAGAAAGGTCGAAGCATCAGTTACTTCGTTCTTTATATCCTTTGTAAACAGACTCCACCTCATCTCTGATGAATGGATGCCTGTTTATTTGTCTTGGCCTCCTCTGTTGAAACACCAGTACCTCTCCCCGATGAACGGGATAAGTCACTTGACCGTCAAAAACAAATGGTATTCTGTCAAAAAGGCCCGCAAAGCTGAATCTTTTAAAAAAGATATCTTCGTCTAGACAATCAATCCATGCCGGCTTCTCGAAATGATCCGCCTTCACGGGGACTCCCGGGCAGTACTCCCGTTCTTGGTTTTCAAATTGGCGGGGCTATCGTCACTACAATACGCATATCGGTAGTCGCACGTACTCCGTGCGGCTCCCTGATCTCAGAAATGAGAACATTACCCGTTCTGGCAGGAAGTTGCGCACCATTCTCACCTAGAAAGAAGCCTTCACCTTCAATCACCTGTATCGACAGTTCACCATCAAGATCATGAGAGTGTACGGGAAAAGTGACCCCAGCCCGCAGGTTAAAATTAATTATTTTAAAGAACTCGGAATCTTCAACGAGGAAAAATCGTTTCATCGCACCTTCAGTAAATTCTCGAGTCTTATTGAGATCAAGCAGTTTCATAATGCCTCCGTTCTGTTTGTAAAAATTTGAATTGTCCTTAAGCAGAGGTGGCAAGAACCAACAGATCCTGAAATTCTCTTGCCCTCCTTCTTTATATATAATGATTTCCTGGCAATGCGCCTTGACGTGGGTCAAAACTCCGGTAATTTGTGTGAATTATCTCTGGGATTGTTTTTTGCATGGCATCCCAGTAACATTCCCTGGAAAAAAAAAGTCGTTTGTCGTATTAGTGTTGTTACAGCAAGGATGGCTTTACCGGTTATTCTTGACCTCGACCCGCGCCTCCGCCGCTTCTATGACGAACTGGCCTTCTTCATGCGACGGAGGCGTCTTTTGGGCCGGAGACCGATAAAGGGAAATTTATTCATGTCCACTTTGAGGGGCTGGAGTTCCCTTCTGGAAGAGATCTCGACGACCAAATATTATTCCAACAAGATTACCCACAAGGATGAAAGATGGCTGGACAGGATAAAAATTTACAAAGCTCAGACGACCTTCGAAAGGTCAGCGACGAAACAATTTTAAAAATCGCCAAAGAAATTGCGGTGAAATTCATAGAGGTCGGCCGGGTAACCCCAACAACTTTTCCATCTGCATTTACAAGTATCTACGCTACGATAGAAAAAACAGTACGGGGCAGCAAGTTATGATAACTCTCGATGCGGCCCTCAATTATGCTCCGGCACAGATCAAGCATATACACTTGATGGGGATCTGCGGCACAGGCATGGCTGCCCTGGCAGGTATGCTGCAACAATCCGGTTTTACGGTAACCGGCAGCGACAACCATGTTTACCCACCGATGTCACTTTTTCTTGACTCCCTCAATATTCCCATACAAAACGGTTATAATGCCGAAAACCTCTGCCCCGCTCCTGATCTGGTGATCGTCGGCAATGTTATCACTCGGAAAAATCCTGAAGCAGAGGCCCTAGCCACTCTTAGAATCCCTTATCTTTCTTTTCCACAAGCCTTGGCCCATTTTTTTATCCGCACGCGAACCTCGCTGGTTATTGCCGGAACCCACGGCAAAACCACCACCTGTTCACTACTGGCTACAGCCCTATTCACGGCAGGACTCGATCCCTCTTTTATGATTGGTGGCATTGTCCGTCAATTTAATGCCAATTTCCGTCTCGGTGGCGGCCAGTATTTCGTCGTCGAAGGTGATGAATACGACACAGCCTTTTTCGACAAGGAATCAAAGTTTCTCCACTATCGGCCCCATGTGGCCGTCATTACCTCTCTTGAGTTTGATCATGCTGATATCTTTGCAGATCTTGAGGCAATCAAGAAATCTTTCAAGAAATTTGTGGCCTTACTACCAAAAGACGGCTTACTTATCGCCAACCTAGACGATCCGAATGTTGCCGAAGTTTGCGCCGAAGCCCCTTGTGCCGTTCAAGGATACGGCCTCAATCCTTCGCATGTCTGGGCTCTTGATGATCTTAAAACCGTGCAAAGCTCCACCCATTTCAGAGTTTTGAAAAATGGCGTTCCCTGGGCAAATATGCGGGTTAATCTTTCCGGTCGCCACAACTGCCTCAACAGCCTGGCGGTTTGTGCGGTACTCAATCATCTGGGAGTTGCAGCGGAAACCATCAATAAAGGGCTCTGCAGTTTCGAGGGAGTAAAGCGGCGTCAGGAAGTGCGAGGAATTGAAAAAGGGATTACCGTTATTGATGATTTCGCCCATCATCCAACCGCAGTTAAAGAGACCCTGGTCGGGCTAAAGCAAGCTTACTCGAACCAGCGACTGATTGCCGTATTTGAGCCACGTACCAATTCTTCAAGAAGGGCTATATTCCAAAGAGACTATGTTTTCGCCTTCGATGCAGCCGACCTCATTCTGTTACGAGAACCGGCACCCCTTGACGGTCTGCCACCCGAAGAGCTTTTTTCTTCAGTTCGCCTGGCGGAGGCGCTTGTCAACGAAAGGAATCTTAGCGCGGAGGCTTTTTCCGACACTGACAGCATACTGACAAGGCTCACAATCACCCTTCGTCATGGCGATGTGGTGGTTATTCTTTCCAATGGCGGCTTTGACAACATTCATTCCCGATTACTGAAGCAACTCAGAATTCTGCCATGAGAAACCGGAGCGACGATTCGTGGTGGAAACCATGCACTGACGAGGGGATGCCTGCTAGGAGGGAAATTTATTCAAGAACCGGCCTGACCAGAAACCTTAAGTCGTCAACAAGCTTTTTGAAATCAGCTAAACTGCCGCCTTGTCGCCCCTTTTCCTCAATAATGAGAGCGATCTGCGCACAATCATTCAATCCCAGATTTAGGAAAGCCCCTTTTATGGTATGTCCAGCCTTGCCAAGCAATTCCTGGTTATTATTCGCCAAGGCATTTTCCAGGTTGCCCATATGCGTTCCGAGTGTTGCAATGAAGCTCGGCAGCAACATATCAATCTGCTCCATAGGCAAGTTAAATTGTTCTGCAAGATGGTGCTTGATACTTTCAAGGCTTTGATTCTTGTTCAAAATAGTATGCCGACGATAGGTTTGTTCACGTTTTATGCTCACTCAGCATGTCAGATCAATGAGATGCAGCGTGCGAAGTTGTTCTTCAAGTTTCATCCGGCTAACAGGCTTGGTCAGATAAGCTTCACAACGACCGACAACCAAAGCCTCCATGATATTCTTAGAATCGTCCAGTCCTGTCACCATAAATACTTTTGTAATATCGATATTCCGGATGCCTTTTTGCATTTCTATCCGTCGAAGCTCCTTGAGAACCTCATGACCATTTTTCCCGGGCATCATGATATCCAGGCAAACAACATCGTATCTGTTCTCCGGTTCGTCGTATGAATGTCGTAGCGCATTGATTGCATCGTCGCCGTTTGTCACTGTGTGACAGTCGCCGAAAGGTTCGAGCATCTCTTTAAGCAGGGTTCTGCTGATAAACTCGTCTTCGACAATGAGAAACTTTAACTTTTTGGCCATATGCTGCAGACTTCCCATAGTAGGAGTGCCGGATATTCATCCACATGGTAGTATTTAAACCTATAATAACTCAAATCCAACAATTAAATGAAAGCTGCACAACGAAAAAACAAAAAATATTCCCACTCTTCACTATCACCCCTTGTTGAGCGCGTTGCCTCCCTCATTCACAGACACAATCTGGTCGTCAGGGGAGAAAAAGTGGTCGTGGCTGTCTCCGGTGGTTCGGACTCCCTTGCCCTCCTGCACATTCTTCAAGCGACCGGTCTGCATCTCCACCTCCTGGCAGCCTATGTCGACCATGGGCTTCGACCCCAGGAGACACCCCATGAGCAAACGATTATTGCAAAATGCTGTCAGGCCCTCGGCGTAACGCTCTTAGTCCGGACCGTCAACGTACACCAGTTGGTGGCCTTGGAAAAACGCTCCACGGAGGAAGCGGCACGCATCCTCCGTTATGCCGCCCTTGAACAAATCCGTCAGGAGTGCGGGGCCGGAGTCATTGCCGTTGGCCACACCGCTGATGATCAGGTGGAAGAATTTTTCATTCGTCTTATCCGGGGAAGCAGCCTAAAAGGATTGTCCGGCATGCATTTCACCCATGACCGGATAATTCGGCCTCTTCTCCAAGAGACCAAGAATTCCCTGATTGACTACCTCAATTCGCTTGGCATTTCTTGGTGCCAGGACTCCTCCAACCTTGATCGACAATTTCTTCGTAACCGTGTACGCCTTGATCTCTTACCAGTACTGGAGCAGGATTTTAATCCGGCAATCCGAGGTACCGTTCTGCAAACCATGGATATTCTTGCCACAGATGAACAGTTTCTCGAAGAACACACGGTTGCAGCCTATGCGCGATGTATAATCCCCTCAAAACAACTTAAAAAAGAATCGAGAAATGACCAGCAACTTATTGATATAGCATTATTTAATGAGTGCCATCCGGCAGTTCGCCGTCGGCTTCTTGAAAAGTGCTGCTGGCATATGGCAATACGTCCGACATACCGCCAAATCCGTATCCTGCTCAAGTTTTTAAAGGAAGGGGAAAACGGGGGAGAAATTCATCTCGAAGATGGAGTGCGGGCAGAAAAGTGCGGCCAACACCTGAGATTATGCCGACCCTTGGAAAACGGCCGGATTCGTGGCTCAAGGTCACCATGCGAAGGTATTCACATCTCCATTCCAGGCCCCGGATGTTATTTTGTGGTTGAGGCTGGGAGAGAATTGCTGCTTGAAGAAAAACCTTTCGCCAGTTACCGGGAAAACGATACAACACGTCTCTTTCTTGCAAGAGAAAAGATTTCTTTCCCGCTCCTGTTGCGCTCCCCGCTGCCGGGAGAACTCTTTCACCCCTGCAATGGTCTGGGGCGAAGAAAGATAAACCGGTTTTTTAATGATCGGAAAATCCCGGCCAAGGATCGAGCTTTCTGGCCTGTCCTAGTGTCTGGAACAGAAATTATTGCTTTGCCTGGACTACAGATCGATCACAAATTCAGAATAACCGAGGAAACGGCCACGATACTGACCATGAGCTGGCAAGAAAGGCAATGAGATTAACTTTTTTTACGAAGAATTCTTTTATCTCCAATACGCATAGTTATTTTTACCCGGTCGAAATACTCGAGGATAGGAATGGAAAATTTTCGGGTCAACCCAGTCAACTCTTTGAAAGTAGGGGCGTCAATTTCTCCGGTTTTCTCCATATGCTGCAGGACCGAAGCAATAAGCGGCTCTATCAACTCCCTGGTATAGTAGAGTGTTTCACTGATTTTAAACAACTGACCGTCCCGTAATTGCAAGTCAAGCACCTCTTTGACCATTTGCGGCGAATATTCAGCAAAATGTTCCATTGTCTCCTTGATGGTCGGTGTGGAGAGACCCCTTGACCGGTACCACTCGCTGAGATCTTTGCGAAGTTTCTCCTCATCGGCTTTCAGGGCAACTTTGTGTCCCTCAAGCCGAACGACTGATTCCTCCTGGACTACTACCACCTTGCGAATCAGTTCGTTGAGGCAATATTGAAAAACCTTCTGATCGACTCTCCTGCCAAGGCCGGTACGCAATTCTTCCTTGGCTATACCCTGCTGCAAGGGATTAGTCTTGTGGTAGGCTGTGAGGTGCGCAACCAGCATTTCTTTCATTTTCTCGGCAATTTCAAGGGATACATAACGCTGCGAGGCCGAGTCGACAACGACCATTTTCTTCGTGGAAAGAGGTTCATTGAGGGCTTTTTTGAGGTTTTTCCCAAACAATCCGAGGCGAATTGCAAGATCATCAGCGGTAAGTCCCTGCTCCCCACTCTCCCTTAGAAAAAAAAGTGCTTTCTCCTCCACCGTACCATCCTTGAGAGTCTTCAGTATTTGTCCATTGTAGGCGCGGTCTTGCTCAAGGAGTCGCTTGCGCTTGCGAGGTGAAACATTTCCGAGCACCATGCCGCCACCGATTGTTGCGATCGGCGAATAACTACGCACCACATATCGGTCGCCCGGCCAAACCGAAGCGGTGTGTTCCAACAGCAACTGAACCACTGCTTCGTCTCCCGGGCGGAGTTCGTCCCGATCAAGCAGCGACACCCGGCCCAGTATCTCCGATGTACCTAGGTGGACACGAATCCTGGTTCTGTGTTTCAAGGGCTTGGCATTTGCAGCCAGGTAGAGAAGCTGGCAGTCGAGTATATAGTGTGCCTGGAGAGAGCCTGGTGGAGCGAGAACCATCCCCCTTTCGATATCGGCCAAATCGACACCCTGGAGGTTTATTGCCGTGCGGTGTCCGGCTTCAACCTCGGTTACAGCCTGGGAATGCACCTGAATGCCACGGATTTTGGCAACTTGTTCGGTAGGATAGATCCGAAGATCCTCCCCCACCGAGGTCCGTCCTGAGATCGATGTGCCGGTAACGACGGCACCGAATCCCTTCATTGCAAAAACCCGGTCAACCGACAGCCTGAAGGGACCATACACTTCATGGAAGTCGTGTTTTTTTACAATGTTGTCAAGAGCGTCGCGGACAAGGTCAATCCCTTCACCGGTCGTCGAAGAGACTTGAATAACCGGTGCACCGTCAAGGAAACTCCCGGAACAAAACTCGGAAATTTCCTCCGTCACCATCTCCAGCCATTCTGGTTCGACGAGATCTTTTTTGGTAATTATCACAATTCCCTGCTTTACCCCCATCAGGCGACAAATCTCAAAATGCTCGATTGTCTGGGGCATTATCCCCTCGTCGGCGGCAACGATAAAAGCCAGGATATCGATCCCGGAAACACCGGAAACCATAGTTTTTACGAACTTTTCATGACCTGGCACGTCGACGATACCTATCCGATGACCACAGGGCAGGTCGAGAAATGCAAAGCCGAGTTCAATGGTAATACCGCGCTGAATTTCCTCCTTCAGGCGATCGGTCTCGAAACCTGTCAGGGCTCGAATGAAGCTCGTTTTACCATGGTCAACATGTCCGGCGGTACCAAGTACAATTTCGCGCATACATTAAAAACAGGAAGAGGGGAAAAGGATTTGAGCTAGCCGACCAGAAAATGAGGGCTCTCGATGAAGAGGTTACTCACTTGGCTTCCGGCCAATTTAAAGATAAAAATTCGATTGTTTTTCTTCACCGATTGTCGATCGGTTGCCGCCATATCCATGGCCTGGCCATACCACTGTTTCCGGAGGCAACACCAGTAACTTGGTACGAATCGACTGCAGGAGTTCTTCATGCGAACCGCCGGGGAAATCAGTACGCCCCAGTCCACCGACGAAAAGTGTGTCCCCGGTGATCAGATCAGGGGCATTGTAGAGACACATGCCTCCAGGGGTATGACCTGGAGTGTGAAGAACCTTGAGAGAAGTGGAGCCGATGTCAATAATATCTCCCTCCTCCACTTCCCGGTCTGTCGGTGGCGATGGCTCCATGCCCAGCATGGAAAAATAATTCTGTACCTCCAGCTGATTAAAAAAGAGCGAGTCCAACCTGTGCATGACGATCTTAGCCCCGGTTGCCTCCTGGATTTTACGGTTACCGCAGACGTGATCGGGGTGACCATGGGTGGCAATGATATAATCGACCACATAGCCCTTGCTCTTGATTTCGGCAAGAATTTTCTTTTCGTCGCCACCAGGATCAACAACAGCGGCCTTGCCTGTTTTTTCACAGGCAACAATGTAACAGCAGACTGCCATGGATCCGACTAATAACTGTTTTATTATCATAGCGTGTTGTACTTTTAATAGAGTGACGGGGGTTAGCGGTAAAAACCGTCAACCCCCCGGTATATTACTTCGATCAAAATTGGCCGACGTTCAGTTTTTGACCTGGGACGGGCAACTGCCCCCGCAAGCACAGCCGCCATCGCTTGGTGCCACAACCTTTAAGGATACCGGTGCAGCAGCAACAGCCGGCAATCTTATTTCAATGGCATTGACAACCTTTGCAAAAGCAAGGCTTGCAGGGCTATCATTATCGATGGTCAGATACGGTGCGCCCTCATCGCCTGCCATAACTACTTTCGGATCCATGGGAATCTTGCCAAGGAAGGGCAAATCCAGTTCACGGGCAAGGGCCTCTCCCCCGCCTGAGCTGAAAATATTTACGGTTTCGCCGCAGTGCGGGCACACAAAACCTGACATATTTTCAATAACACCGGCAATCTCAACTTTGAGAGTTTTGCAGAAGTTGATGGATTTGCGAACATCGGCAAGGGCTACTTTCTGGGGCGTCGTCACGACAATGGCCTTGACGTGGGGAATGGTCTGAGCGACGGACAAGGGCTCATCACCGGTGCCCGGAGGAGCATCGATAATGAGATAATCCAGCTCTCCCCAATCCATATCGGAGACAAACTGCCTGATTGCTTGAATTTTCAAAGGTCCGCGCCAAATAATTGCTTCATTCCTGTCCCTCATCATATATTCAAGGGAGACCACCTTCAGGTTGTCGTTATATTTAAGGGGTGGGACCAGAGCGTCTGGTGACTCCGGCGGCTCAAGGGTTCCGGTCATGTTGAGCATGCGCACCACATCCGGACCATGGAGGTCAACGTCCATAAGACCTACCTGATATCCTTTTTGCGCCAATCCGAGCGCCAGATTGACGGAAACAGTTGATTTCCCAACCCCACCCTTGCCGCTCATTACTAATATCTTGTTTTTAATCTTGCCAAGAGACCTGGTGATCGCAAGTTCCTTTTGTGCAGCAGCAGCCTGCTGCGATTCCTTGGTTGTAGTTCCACAGGATCCACCACATGATGATCCGGCCATTTTCAATCCTCCTTAAATTCTGCAAAATAAATCAAATAATATTCGAACAGACTGTTTACCAGTCATGTACTGATGATGTCCGAAAAAGCCACCCACTACAGTAATGCCGTTACCCGGAATTGCAATCAATTTCCTTAAGCAGAATCAGAGACAAAGAGCTATCAGAAACTATCGTTGCTCGCCCTGTGTCCGGCAAGACAGGAGACTTTTTGTTGCTTTCTTCTCCATCTCTACGTAAGATGCGGTGTTCAATGTTGCTGTTAGCCTCACCTTCAGGACGTTGCCCCAGGACAGTGCAACTTTCTTCAATTCTTGTTTAATAAGAATCCAGGAATATACAATGCTAGGATGGTTCAAAAAAAAGTTTAAGAAACAAGATGACACCCCTTCGCAACAGGAAGCAGCCGTTGATGAACTGAGCACTGATACCCCTTTTTCCGACCTTGATCAACCTGAAATCACAGCCGTGCAACCCGTGTCCCTCGAGAAAAATAAAGAGATCGGGAATGAAGCTGTAGTGGTTCCGGTGCCGGTTGAAGAGGACAAAGCGATAGAAGTATCTCAGGCATCTCCTGCCAATGTACCTCCCGTCGACTCAGCTCCTCCAGCCACAGACCGACCGCTGAGAATCATTAAAAAATCGGAATTGCCGGTAACAGCAGAAAACAAAAAAAAATCGCTGTTTTCTCGACTGGCCGAAAAACTCAGCAAAACCAGAGAGTCTTTCACCTACCAGATCGACGCCCTGTTCCTCGGGAAAAAAGAGATCGATACCGAACTGATCGACAATCTCGAGGAAATCCTCATAACCGCCGATCTTGGAGTCGATACCACTATGGAACTCCTGGAGTACGTCCGGCGCAAGGTGAAACGCAAGGAATTATCCGATCCAAACTCCCTGAAAGAGACGCTTAAGGAAAAAATCAAATCTTTTATTACGGATACTGAAGGAGATGCCACTCTCGTCATGCCCGACACCGGCCCCTTTGTTATCATGGTCATTGGCGTCAACGGCGTCGGTAAAACCACCACTATCGGCAAAATAGCCCACAAATTTCAGGAGGCCGGCAATTCCATCCTCCTTGTTGCCGCCGATACCTTCCGGGCGGCAGCCGTTGCACAATTACAGATCTGGGGTGAAAGGAACAAGGTTCAGGTGGTGGCCCATAAGGAGGGTGCCGACCCCTCATCCGTGGTTTTCGATGCCCTGGGCATCGCCCAGGCGAAAAAAATCGATGTGGTGCTTGTCGATACCGCCGGTCGTCTTCATACCAACAACAACCTCATGGAAGAATTGAAAAAGATTAAGCGGGTTATGGACAAAAAATTGCCCGGTGCACCGCACGAGGTTATGCTGGTGATTGATGCCACTACCGGACAAAACGGCATCTCCCAAGCGAAGCTCTTCAATGAGGCGATCGGTGTCACCGGCATTACCCTTACCAAACTTGACGGCACTTCCAAGGGTGGCATTGTCGTCAATATCTGCCGTGGTATGAAAATACCCCTTCGTTTTATCGGCATCGGCGAACAGATTACCGATCTCCGCGATTTCGACGCCGGTGAATTCGCCGATGCTCTTTTCCAGAACCGCAAAGAATAGATAGAAGGCAAACACGAAAGAGAATATTATGCGCCTTGGCTGCAATGTTCTCCACCGAAAAACCTCAATTGGTTGTCTACCTTAAAACTGCAAGAATCTCTGTATCCCCGCGGAGCAAATAATGAATTATCAACGCCATCAGCAACCAGGTTGTGGAGGATGCCTGCTCATCGTCCTCCTTTTTATCTTCATTTCCGGAGGAGCTCCGGCTCTTATTTCTTTTCTCGGAACCCTCGTCTATACAGGCCTTGCCGGCGTCCTGCTTTTTATCGCCGTTTTTTGGGGATTCACGTTCTGGATCCAGAAAAAAGTCGCAACCTACGAACAGTCACAGACCGACAGCCATAATCGTTTTGTCTCGCTTCTCGTCCAGATTTTGATCCATATCGCAAAAATCGATGGTCGGATCAGCCGCGAGGAGATCCAGACCATCCATCGTTTTTTCCAGTATAACTTGCATTACAACCAAACCCAGATGCTGTGGGTAAAAGATCTAATCAAAGAAGCGACCAACTCCACCCAGTCTCTCGATACCCTCCTGCAGGAGTTCAAATCAACTTTTGCTTATGAACCACGCATCATTCTCCTGGAACTGGTTTACCAACTGCTTTTTACTAAAGCGAGCGTGCCGGAGGGCGAACTGGATATTGCCCGCCGAATTGCCGCCTTCCTCGACATCCCGGTGTATACTCAACGAACCATGGAGGCCAAATACCGCTACCACGGTCAGCAAACTGCGACAAGCAGCCAGGATATGGCGGCACGGCATTACGCCACCCTTGGGCTCGAAAAAGGGGCGGACATGGAAGAGATAAAAAAAGCTTACCGAAAACTCAGTATGCAGTACCATCCCGACAAGGTTGGTCACTTAGGCGCGGAATTCCGGTCGGTTGCAGAGGAAAAGATGAAGGAAATCAACCAGGCTTACGATTATTTCAAAAAACTGTAATTCCTCAGAAGAAAAAAATTAAAGGCCATGCTCTAAACAAATTTCCAGGATGGTGCCGATATGCGTTTCCATGGCTTGGCGCGCCCGGTTCGGATCATGGCTGATAATAGCCTCGAAGATCTCTTCATGCTGCTGGTCGATCAGTGTGTCAATATTTAATGATTCCAAAAGCTTACTATACGAATAGGACATAGCGTAGATCTGCACTTCATAGAAACTCTTCATCAAGTGGATCTGCACTACATTCTTACTGGCATAAGCGATGTTCATGTGAAAGCTGATGTCGGTGTTGATTTGGATCTCGTGTTCCGTACGTTCCTTTTTCATCCGCTCAATTCCCTTTTTAATTAACCGGATGTCCTTGTCAGTTGCCCTTTTTGCTGCCAGTTCAGCACTTTTGATTTCCAAGGCCATGCGAATTTCCTGTATATCGGCAATAGAATAGGTCTCTCCGTTTAAGGCCTGGAGCAACGGTTTTTTTGTAAGAGCCTTTTTCTGATCGAGGACAAACACGCCTACCCCTCGCCTGCTCTCAACAAGCCCCTGATCCATCAATCTCTGGATGGCGGTGCGGATTGTCGGACGACCCACTTTAAAGTTGATCGCCATATCTCGCTCCGACATCATGCGTGCTCCGGTGTCGATTTCTCCACGGTAAATCATATCCCGAAGTTGTTCGTATACCTGATCAGCAATGTTGCGGTGTTTTACCGGCTTGATCATTTTTTATCTCCAAAGATTTAACAGAGTCCCACATATTTTTGTAGACCACCTCTTCACATCACAATTCATCGGCTGCAATGTGGTCTTACCACGTTTCCAGATTAAACGCAACTGTTTCATTTTATTCTGTTTATAATCATCGATTATATTAATAATATCGTGTAATAAAAATATGTTGAATAATTATAAATTGTATGTAATTATCGGGCTTGTAAATTGGATAGATATGTGTACCACAATCAGTTTAGAGGGTCAAAACAATCATGATCCAGAAGAAGAAACACTCCATTCTGCCGAATACTTTTATTCGGTCCCTGTCGGGTTTTTTGCCTTTTCCGTTACCCGATAGCTGGAAACTCCTAACTTTTGCCGATTTCCCCGATTCTACATCCGCCGTGGATGCAAACGCCCTTGCCATGCACGCCTTGCAATCTCCGTATGGTACACCTTCACTCGACATTTTATTGGCTCCACACAATTCCGTATGCATTCTTATTGAAGACTTAACCAGGACCTCGCCGAAAAATGTCATTCTCAAAGTCATTCTTAATCTTCTCCGACAAAGGGGCATCCCAGCCACCAATATCTCGATCATCATCGCCCTCGGCACCCACCGGCCACTTTCCCGTCTGGAACTGGCAGAGACCTTCGGCGAAGAGACAGTTGCTGAATACACCTTTGTCAATCACGATTGCCATGCACCTGATCTTAAGCCCATCGGCTGTTTAGCAAGTGGTACAGAAGTAAAAATCAACAAACTTGCCACCGAGGCCGACTTTCGCATTGGCATAGGCTCAATCTTTCCCCATCCTCTAAATGGTTTCGGTGGCGGCGGTAAGATTCTCTTTCCGGGAATTGCCGACTTCGATTCAATCTTCGAGCATCACCTGCGTCACAGCTTTCAGGGTCATTCTGTCTTGGGTCACCTCACAGGCAACGAGTTTCACGACGAGGTGAACGCCCTCGCCTTAGCCGGTAAACTGAACTTTATCGTGAATAGTGTTTTGAACCACAACGACCAGCTGCATCAGGTGGTCGCTGGCGACCCGATCCTTGCCCACCGTGCCGGGGCGGCGATCTGCCGGGACATCACCTCGCGATATTTTCAGGCTCAGGCCGATATTACCATAATCTCGGCCTTCCCCTATTCCGAAGGACCGCAGATTATGAAACCGCTTGCTCCGGCAACGATCATCACCCGGTCGGGAGGAACGATCATCCTCTACGCCGATTGCCGTTCTCCGCTGCCTGAGAGCTATTTTGCCGCCTGCCAAAATTTCAGGAGTCAACATGGTGGGAACCTGCGTCGGGCGGTACTCGATCATTTCGCCGACAACAGGCCAATCATGGCAGGTGCCCCACCGGAACTCAACATGTCAATGGCTCAGGCAATGCTCGCCCAAAATGATTTCGACATCATTCTGGTAACAGACGACATACCGCCAGGCCAAGTTGCCCGGCTTGGTTTTCACCATGCTGAAAACCTGCAGCATGGTCTTCTGCTAGCAGCAGAAGACCATGCCAAACCAACAGTCAATGTCGTCCCGGCAGGTGGTGTTATCCTGCCGGTTATTAACGGAAATTCACCGCTATCTGGTTGAGACGGCGGCGAGCAGCTTCTCACGGAACTCCTGCTGGTCGCAGCCGGGAGATAGGATGGAACTCTCCAGCTTGTTCTCCCATGAACGCTGGAGAAAAATTACCCCGGCCCCCCGGGAAAACCTTTTTTGAAGAGGGAAAATAATGAAAAAACTAGCTTCAATCGTTTTTGCCTGTTGTGTCCTTTTTGGCGCCGGTGGTTCGGCCGAAGCCCAAATGAACCTCAAGTACGGCTTTATTGCCCCGCCCACCCATCCTGAGGTCATTGCCGGCAAGGCATTTGCCGACTACGTCAAGGAGAAAACCAATGGTGAAATCACCATCGATATCTTCCCTCTCGGTCAGTTGGGTGGTGAACGTTCCATGGTCGAACAGATCCAGGGCGGCACGCTGGATATGATGGACTGCACCACAGCTGTGCTCTCCAACTTCGTCCCCCAGGTCGCTCTCTTTGACCTGCCGTTTCTCTGGCCAACCCGTGAGGTCGCGTACTCGGTACTGGGTGATGCGGAATTCTTTAAGATCTTTGCCGACGTCTTTCCGCAAAAAGGCATGGTAGCCATTGGTTATGGTGAGAACGAGATGCGCGACCTGACCAATGTGAAACGGGAAGTCAGGACACCCGCGGACCTCAAGGGCATGAAAATCAGAGTCATGGAAGCACCGATCTATCTGGAAACCTGGAGACAGTTGGGGGCAAGTCCGGTGCCCATGCCGTTCCCCGAAGTGTACAATGCTTTGCAGCAAGGGGTAATTGACGCCCAGGAGAACCCAATTCTTACCTCGGCCCTGATGAAGTTTACCGAGGTTTGTCCCTACGCCACTGTTACCAACTACTCCCTGACGGAATTATTCCATTTGGTCAATATCGATCTGTGGAACAAACTCACTAAGGAACAGCAGCAGATCTTCCGTGAGGGTGCGGAGATGCAGATCAAGATGAACCGGGATGGCAGCAAGAAGATGATTGTCGATATCATGGCCAAGCTTGAGGCTGAGGGAAAAGTGAAAGTCACCCACCTGACCAAAGAGGAGCGTAACGCCTTCTACCAAGCTGTCCAGCCTGTCTTTGCCACATTTGAAAAGCAAGTGGGCAATATCCCAAATAAACCGGAATATGGACGTTTTGCGGGTATGAGCTACCTAAAGATGATGCAGGAGAAGATTAAACAATACCAGTAAAAGCGAGATAGGGAATCGGCTGTGATTCGTCATGACTACGTCGAAACACAGCCGGTTCCAGCCGTTTCGTTCCCTCGCGCCACGATACCAACCTTGATTATCTCATTTAATGCGAATTCGACAGCGAGACAGGACATGAAGAAAATCATAAATTTTTTAAACAATGCAGAAGAGGTAGTCATCGGCTACGCCCTGCTGCTGATTGCCTTTATTACCACACTCCAGGTTGTGCTCCGCTACGCCTTCAGCATCTCCTTGGACTGGGTGGACGAGGGCTCCCGCTATATGACCATTCTCATCACCTTTGTTGGGGCGGGAGTATGTATTCGTTACAACGCGCATTTTGGCATGGACGCCCTGGTACAGTATGTACAGCCACGATACAAGCATCTGCTTCGGGCCCTGGCGATGTTTATTTCCTCCTTTGTCATGGGAGTCACCTGTTACTTCAGCTGGATCCAAATCGCCAAACTACATAAATTCGGGGCCACCACCCCGGTACTGCAGTTGCCGATGTATGTTCCCTATCTGCCCATCGGTATCTTTACCGTCATTATCGCCCTGCGCTTTTTCGGGCAAGGCTGCAAGCACCTTGGCGCATTGGCCGGCAAGAAAACCAAGGAAATCGACACCAAGGAGGATCGTCGCAAATGCTGATCTTCATAGCTGTCCTCTTTATCACCCTGCTGGTGATCTCCACCCCCGTCGCCATTGTTCTGCTTGGAGTAACGACCGCCACAGTGCACTTTTATCTCTCCGTGCCCTTGCAGGCCCTGGTGCAGCAACTCTTTAACGGCATGGACAACTTTATTCTCCTGTCCATTCCCTTTTTTATCCTTTCCGGTACTCTAATGGCCCGGGGCTCGATCTCCGGAAAACTGGTAGGGGTCATGCAGATCCTCGTCGGCCATCTGCCCGGTGGCATGGCCATCGCCTCGGTCCTTGCTTGTATTTTTTTTGCGGCGATCTCCGGCTCGAGCCCGGCAACGGTCATTGCCATCGGTTCAATCATGATCCCGGCCCTCATCAAACACGGCTATGACGAGGATTTCAGTATCGGCCTGCTGACCTCCACCGGATCGCTCGGCATCCTCATTCCACCGTCCATCCCCATGGTGCTGTATGCCCTGGTCATGAACGTTTCGGTGGGTAAGCTCTTTATGGCCGGCATCATGCCCGGCATTATGATCGGCGCCATTCTCATCATCTATTCATTCATCCTCGCCAAAAGGCATAACTGGAAAACCGTCACAAACTATGCTCGCGGCGAAAAATGGCAGTATATACAAAGCGCCTCCTGGGGAATCGCCATGCCGGTGATCATCCTCGGCGGCATTTATTCCGGCATCTTCACTCCCACCGAGGCCGCGGCAGTATCGGTGGTTTATGCCCTTTTTGTAGAGTTTTTTATCTATAAGGACATGAACATGGAAAAACTCCATCAGGTGCTCAAGGAAACGGTCACCCTTTCCTCGGCCCTGCTCTTTATTATTGCCTGCGCCATGACCTTTATCTGGCTGCTGACCCGCGAGCGACTGCCGGTAATCGCCGCCGACTTCATCATTGCCCATATCAATAACAAGTACGTATTTCTTCTGGTTGTCAACATCTTCCTCCTCTTGGTCGGCTGCGTTATGGACATCGTCTCGGCGGTGGTCATTATCTCGCCGATTCTGCTCATCGCCCTGCAACAATACGATATCGACCTGATCCACTTCGGCGTCATGATGATCGTCAATATCGAATTCGGCTTCCTGACTTTTCCCTTTGGCCTCAACCTGTTCGTCGCCATGGGGATTACCGGCAAGTCGCTGACCCAGGTTGGAAGGGCAGTTTTGCCTTTTCTCGGCCTGCTTTTAATCGGTTTGATGCTGGTCACCTATATTCCCTCAGTTACCCTGTGGCTGACTCGGGTGCTGTAATTCAACATATGACGGCCAATAAGATAATGAACGTAAAGATAGATGAGACCACCACAGATGCTGATTCTGCGACATCGGTAATGATGAAAGAATTACGGCAAGCCATAGAGGGTGAAGTGCGGGGCGATCGGCTGAGCCTACAACTCTACAGCACCGATGCCTCGGATTTCCGTAAAGAACCGATGGGTATTGTCATTCCCCGTCACCTCGCCGATGTTCGAGCGGCAGTGGCAATTGCCGGAAGGCACGGTATCCCGATTATTCCACGGGGCGGTGGTTCCAGCGTTTCCGGACAGACGGTGGGCCTTGGTTTTGTTCTTGATCAATCAAAATATCTCAACAATATCTTGGAGTTGAACGTTCAAGAACGGTGGGTGGAGGTTGAAGCAGGGGTCGTCCTCGATGTCCTCAATGCGATGCTTTTCAAACACGGTCTGATGGTCGGGCCGGACCCGTCCTCCAGCGCCGTCGCCACCATCGGCGGCATGGCCGGCAACAACTCCACCGGTTCGCATTCCTTTGTCTACGGCATGACTGCCGATCATGTCCTAGCCCTGGAGGTTGTCCTCGCCGACGGTTCGCTTGCCCGCTTCGATGATAAAAGCAAGGATGATGCCGCTAAACTTTCCGGCGAAAATACTCTGGAAGGATCGATCTATCGAACGATCCCGGGACTCATCGCTGAGTACGCAGGCGACATCCGGAGCGGCTTTCCAAGAACCTGGCGCAACGTTGCCGGCTACGGCCTGAACCGCCTCCTCGATCAACAGGAGGAAAATCAACCCTTAAATCTCGCGCCGCTGGTCGTCGGCAGCGAGGGGACACTTGCCACCATTACCAAGGTGCGGCTCGGTCTGGTTGAACGTCCCACGGTAGTACGCTTGGTTATTCCCCACTTCGCCAATCTGGAAATAGCCCTGCGCTCGGTGCCCCTCATTCTCCAACACAAGGTAGCAGCGGTTGAGCTGATGACCGCCCCGACCCTGAAACTGGCTGGCGATCATCCGATCATCGGCCCGCGGTTGCGCCGCTTTGTCAAAGACCTGCCGGGGGCCATTCTTATCGTCGAATTCTCCGGTAAAAACCCGGCGGAGTTGGCCGAACAAGCGGAAAAGCTGGAAGCACGGCTGCGCCGCGAAGGGTTGACCGATTACCTTAGCCATTGCACGACACCAGAGCAAATTGCCGGTGTTTGGGGCATCCGCAAGGCGATTTTCGGGCTCATCATGAGCAAACCAGGGGACGATAAGCGAGTCTGGATAATCGACGATGCCAGTGTCCCGGTGGAGGAACTGAACGGCTACACCCAAGACGTCATCCTCGCCGGTAAAAAATTCGGCATGGATATCAACTTCGATGCCCATGCCTCGGCAGGCTGCCTGCATATGGGCCTCGACATTAACCTGCGAACAGCAGAAGGCCTAAAGACCCTGGAATTGCTGTGCAAAGAGATCATGACCATCGCCATTGCCCATGGTGGCTCAACCACCGGCGAACACGGCGAAGGCCTGGCCCGCAGCTATTTTAATAAACAACTTTACGGACCCCGCTTACACGGGGCCTTTACCGAGGTCAAAAAAATCTTTGATCCCAAAGGACTTTTAAATCCCGGCAAGGTAGTGGGCGAGATCATCGCCCCCTGGGATACCGATTGGCTGAAATACTCCCCCGATTATCGGACGCCCTATGCCCCGCAAAATACCCATTTCGATTTTTCCAGTTATGGCGGGTTCGCAGGTCTGGTAGAGATGTGCAACGGCCAGGGGATCTGCCGCTCCCAGGTATCGGGGACGATGTGCCCGTCCTACCGGGTTACCCTCGACGAAAAAGACACTACCCGCGGACGAGCCAATATTCTGCGAGCGGCAATAACCGGCCTGCTCGGCCCGGACGGCCTGGCCTCAAAAGAAGTTTATGAAGCTCTCGACCTATGCCTGGCCTGCAAGTCCTGTCGCACCGAATGCTCGACCCGGGTCGATATAGCAAAGCTCAAATACGAGTTTCTCTCCATCTACCAAGAAAAACACGGAGTTCCACTGAGAAGCCGAATCGTCGGCCTGATGGCCACATCGTCGCAGTTGGCCTCCTTGATGCCAACCCTTGCCAATGCCGTCTATAAAAACAAGGTCTTTAAAAAGCTCCTCGATCGCAGCCTCGGTTTCGACGAACGGCGTGAATTGCCGCAACTCGCACCGCGCACTTTCACTCACTGGTTCAAGCACGAGTTTCGACCTCCCGCCGCCACAAGGGGTCCGATATTGCTCTGGGACGATTGCTACCTCACCTATAACCGGCCGGAAATTGGTCGTGCAGCCGTCCAGGTCCTTGCCGCCATGGGGTACCAGGTCGTTCTCCAGGAAGGCCGCCGCTGTTGCGGCCGCCCGATGATCTCCAAGGGTCTCCTGGCCGAGGCGAAGAAAAATGCCGCCCACAACGTTGCTCTTTTGGTCGCCCATGCCCGACGCGGCACACCGATCATCGGTGTCGAGCCGAGTTGCATTACCTGTTTCCGCGACGAGTATCCTGATCTTTTAAGAAGTGAAGAAGCCCGACTAGTGGCCGAAAAGAGTTTTTTCTTCGAGGAGTTTATCACCCGGCCTGAAAACAGCGAGCTTATCCGTCAGGCGATGGATCAGGGAATACCGGAACGTAAGGTTCTCGTCCACACCCATTGCTATCAAAAGGCCATGGGCACCGCTGGCCAGGTCCTGGAAATGCTGTGCTTCATTCCCGGAGCGCACGTCGAAGAAATCCCCAGCGGTTGCTGCGGTATGGCTGGAGCCTTCGGCTTTGAAAAAGAACATTACGAGATCTCCATGGCAATCGGCGAGCAAGTACTCTTTCCGACTGTCCGGGCTGCAAGCGAGAACACCGCAATTATTGCCGCCGGAACTTCCTGTCGTGAACAGATCAAGGACGGTACCGGTCGACACGCTTTTCACCCCATCGAACTCCTCGCTGAGTCATTAGCGGCAAGACGCTGATGTACTGTTTTTCTAACTTGAACATGGAGTCTGTGATCTTCATCCTAAAAGAGTCAAATTACAGAACCAATAACCTGTTAACCATTCGGCACTTTACGTAAATTCCCAAAAAACACGCTTTGGCAGGAGAATAGAACATGAAACGCAACAAAATAAACGAGCTTTGCCAACTGGCCACCGGCCGACCGGAAGTCCTGCAGGGCAATATCGCCTTTGCGGTCGGCTGCGTCCGCGCCGGCATCCATAGCGCCGATGGCTATCCGGGAACACCGAGCACCGAGGTCATTGATCGCGGATTATCCCAAGTCCAGGATAAAATCACCGTCGGTTGGTCAGTGAACGAGGCCGTCGCCGTTGGTGTCGGCCTCGGCCATACCCTGGCCGGGCGCGATTCCGTCGTCACCATGAAAATTCCCGGTCTTTTCCAGGCTGCCGACATCTTTACCAGCGCCTCCTTCTTCACCGAACCGCGCGGCGCGCTCATTTATTTCATCGCCAGCGATTTCACCCCCAGTTCCACCCAGCATCTGGTCGATCCCCGTTATTTGTTCAAAACCTGTTTTGTTCCGGTCTTCGAACCCTCCAATCATCAGGAGATGTTGGAAGCGGCAAGTATCACCGTTGATATAGGTCGGCGTTTTCAAACTCCGGTTGTCATCCTCGCTTCCGGCGCCCTTTGCCATAGCGAGGGATTGGTGCGCATGAATCCCCACGAGAATCGGGAACCTCAGAGCATGGAGGGCGATCTGCGCTGTTTCAACTCGCTGCCTGGTATCGCCCGGAAAAA
Organism: Pseudomonadota bacterium; assembly: GCA_043798185.1. Taxonomy (GTDB): domain Bacteria; phylum Desulfobacterota; class Desulfobulbia; order Desulfobulbales; family Desulfocapsaceae; genus Desulforhopalus_A. The sequence continues at coordinate 113,546 of JAZDOW010000035.1, forward strand.
TTACGACCATGTCCAGAGCGTGCGGATGACTGCCCTGACCGAGATGGTAGAAAAGTCATCCCTCAACAAATGGATCAAAGGCTCAGGAAAGACCGGGATCATTACCTGTGGCGCCAATACCAACTTTGCTCTTGAGGTACGGGAAGCATTCGGCGCCGACATCGATATACTTTCGCTAGCCTTCACCAACCCCCTGCCGAAGGAGCTTATTCATCGCTTCCACTCCGCTATCAAAGGCGAGGTATACGTCATCGACGACGGCTTCCGTTACCTCCAGGACGAGCTGGCGATCATGGGTCTTTCGGTAAAAGGCAAAATGGATTTCAGTCCGATCACCGAATTCAGTCCGGCACTGATTGCCGAACGCCTGGGTTATGCACGCAAGGTCGCAAAAGCACGTCAAACGCCCCTTACTCCGGTCAACCGTCCGCCAATGATTTGCCCCGGATGCCCCTATCGGCTCTTTGCCGAAACCATCACCACCATGAAACGCCGTGGCAAACTGGCGGCGATTTTTGGCGATATCGGCTGCAATGCCCTTCTTTACTTCTTGAATGCAATGGATACCGGGGTGGCAATGGGCGCAAGTGAAGCAAAACGTGCCGGCTATGTCCTGTCCCGACCGGAAATGGCCGATAAGGTCTTAAGTGTTCTCGGTGACAGTACCGAATGCCACAGCGGTATGGATGCCACTCGTAACACCGTCTTCCGCCATGTGCCGGGTGTGAAGGTGGTCCTTGATAACTACTGGACGGCAATGACCGGTGGCCAACCGGCACCGACTTCACCGGTAAACCTGGCGGGACAAACAAATACTTTCGACTTGGTACAGGCCCTTGCCGCCACCGGAGCCAAAGCTGTAGCTGTCGATGCCTACAATCGTATCGAACTCCAAAAGGCACTGCGACTCGCTTTTAAAGAAGCGACCGAAGGGGTATTTACAACTTTGGTGGTACGCGGCGGTTGCCTGAAGAAATTACCGGCTGCACGAAAAGGCATTCGCCTAAAAATCAATGAAGAGAAATGCGATAAATGTTATTCCTGCCTCATCTGTCCGGGGATTGAGGTTGGGCCGGAGGGTTTTCCTCGCTTTAACAACCTCTGCTCCGGTTGTGGCGAGCAGGGTCATTCTTGTATGCAGATGTGTCCCTTTAAAGCCATGGAACCTCTGCCCATGGAAGAAAGGGCCGGTACAAGCGGAGTGTCATTCACTGAGCCACCTGCCCTCCCCGAAGTCTCTCTGGCCAAGGGCAGCTTACCGGATCGGCTCAGCCTGGCCATTCGCGGCGTTGGCGGGCAGGGTAACCTGTTCTTCGGCCGGGTCCTCACGCAACTGGCTTTCTTGGCCGGATATGGCGAACAGAATATCGTCAAGGGTGAGACACACGGTATGGCCCAGATGGGTGGACCAGTCATCAGCACATTCGCCTGCGGCAAGGTCCATAGCCCGGTACTGATGCCGGGTGAGGCGGATTGTCTCATCACCATGGAGATGAGTGAGATGCTGCGCCCGGGATTTCTCGACTTGCTGAAAACCGGAGGAACTATCCTCGCTGCCACTACGGTCATGGTCCCCCAGGGAATGAAGACCGAGCAATATCCCAACCTGGACAGCATCAGGGCGATTACTGCCGGATTTAAAATGATCGAAGTTGATGTCCTGGCTGCAGCTCTTAAACTCGGTGATCATACCGGGCGGATCGCCAATGTGGTGATGATGGGTGCCCTCAGTCAACTCATCCCCTTTGACACTCTCCCCAAAGAGTTATGGCTGCGCGCTCTGAAAGAAGTTACACCAAGTTCGGCATGGGGCGGCAATTATCAGGCCTTCCAGGCGGGGCGAGAACTTTTGTAGAAGAAAAGGAAAAGTGACATGACCATTTTTAAAAAGACAGTAATTTCAGCGGACGAACGATCAAAGCGTATTCATCAATGCCTTTTCCGACCACAGAGTATTGCAATCATCGGGGCAAGCAGCAACCCGTTAAAGCCCGGTGGTCGAGTATTTAAAAATATCCTGGAGCATAACTACCAGGGACTTCTCTGGCCTGTTAATCCCAAAGCCACTGAAATACTCGGCGTCACAGCTTATAAGTCTATTTCCTCCCTTCCTGAGATCCCGGATCTGGCCATCGTTGCCATTCCCTCCACCATGGTTCTGGCCGCGGTGACCGAGTTGGCCGCAATTGGCACAGGAGCGACCATCATTCTTACCTCAGGGTTTGGCGAAAAGAATGCAGAAGGCAAGAAAGTCGAAGAGAGGCTGCGGCAAATTGCCGACGAGGCAGGCATGGCTCTCATCGGTCCTAACTGCTCAGGCTTTCTCACCGCCACTTATAAAGGAAAGTTCGCCGGTATCGTTCCCGACCTGCCCGGTTGTGCGGTTGATTTCATCAGCGGCTCAGGGGCCACGGTGGACTACGTTATGGAGAACGCCGTTGGCCGAGGTTTGTCGTTTGGCACAGTGCTCAACCTTGGCAACTCTGCCCAATTGGGGGTTGAGGACCTGGTGCAACTGCACGACGAAAACTATGGCCCGGACTGTGCCCGCATCCTCCTGCTGTATATGGAAGCGGTGAAAAAGCCGGAGCTTCTTCTTGCCCACGCCAAGAGTCTCACCCAAAAAGGATGTATCCTCGTCGGCATCAAGGCCGGTTCAACCGCAGCCGGTTCAAGGGCCGCAGCCAGCCATACAGGGGCAATGGCCACCAATGATACCGCTGTCCAGGCCTTGTTCGATAAGGCCGGGATTATCCGTGTTCATGGCCGTGAGGCATTGATCGACGTCGCATGTCTTCTCAAAGCGGCAAGAGGACCGTTGAAGGGTAAACGGATATGCATCATTACCGACGCAGGCGGGCCAGGTGTTATGCTCGCCGACGAACTTACTCGGGGGGGAATGGAGTTACCCCCATTAACCGAGGAAACCCGATCGGCGCTTGTGAAAATCCTTCCCCCGGAAAGCTCAACTGTTAACCCCATCGACGCCCTGCCATCGCGAACCGCCGAGCAGATCGAGGCAACAATCGGTGTACTAGCAGAAAAGGAACGGGACCGTCTCGATGCCATCACCATCCTCACTGGCGACTCGGGGCTCTCCGATAACGGTGCTATTTACCGTGCGATCGGCAAGGCTATGGACTTAAGTCCCATCCCGATACTGCCGATGTTGAGCTCGCTGACTTCCTGTCGCGAGAAGATCTCCGAATTCACCCGTGGTGGCCATGTCTTCTTCCCGGACGAGGTGGCACTTGGCAGGGCGATAAGCCTCGTTGCCGCTCAACCTCCGCCAGGTGAATACAACAACCTCATCCCTGTTGGTTACCATTACCAAACTATCCAAAACTGTCTGGCAAGTACCCAGGGTGCTCTTGACCCAGCAACGGTACGCCGGGTTCTGATTGCTGCCGGTTTCACCCCGCCCGAACAGATCGAGATCTTCCGCGAGGAAGAACTCACCGAAGGTTGCCGCAGGCTCGGTTATCCCCTGGCAATGAAGGTCATTGGCCCTCTGCACAAGACCGATGTCGGCGGGGTACGCCTGGGTATCCAGAATGAAGAAGAGGCGCTCAATGCCCAAAAAGAATTGATGGCCATCGCCGAGGCTCAAGGGGTTTTACTTCAACCGATGATCGGAGGTCTGGAGGTCATCTTTGGGGCAAGCGATGAAGGTGATTTCGGCCACTTGGTAATGTTCGGCCTCGGTGGCATCCATACCGAAATACTGAAAGACGTGGTCTTCGCCTTGGCGCCCCTTTCCTCGGCAGAAGCCGAGAAGATGATAGATGGCATCCGTGGCCGAGCACTCTTAGACGGAGTTCGCGGCGCCTCTGGCATGGACACGGCCATGCTCGCCGACTTTCTCGTCAGGCTCGGTCGTCTTGTTGCCGACTTTCCAGAGATCGGCGAGATTGACCTCAATCCAGTAAAGGGCTCAGGTAACCATCTCTTTGTCGTAGATTCTCGCATTATCATGAAAAAGAGTGGGGGTGAACAGAAGAAGACATAAAGAAAACCATGACCGCCGACTGTAAATGAACATCGCCCCCAAGGTCGTTCACTCCTTCGCGATTGCCGAATCATCGAAGTAGATGACATGAAGGGATCCCCCGCTTGCCGGGGATTCCTATGTGCTGTTGGCTTTACACCCCAAGAGAAAATAACTATCGGGTATATCCGTCATCACTTTTTATCAAAATCCGCACAGCCATCGAACAACTCCTGACCTGCTGCCTGCTCAAGAAATTTCCAAACCCTTCTTGTCCATTTGTTTTCAGGCTTTTATATTCTTTTTTTTGCACCATAGAGAGCTTTTCTGCCTGGGGAGATACAATACTGCAACAGGCGGCAAAACAGAGACGCACACCAATCATCACTTGACAAATCGGCTACAAATGCGGCTTATTCCACAATACTTGAATAACCGATGATGGCTGTCTGGATTGCCAACAGGGATAACACAGAATTATTATTCGTTATCGGCGTAAGATGCTATCATTCCAATGAATAAAAGAAAAAAGGAGATTTTCCATGGCCATTTCCGAAAAAATGATACACTTCGCTACCAAATCTTCCTGGATACGGAAAATGTTCGAAAAAGGGGCCAGCATGAAAGCTACCTATGGAGCCGACAATGTCTGTGATTTCAGTCTCGGCAATCCTGATGTCCCACCTCCACCGCAATTCGATGAAGTTATGCTGGACCTTGCCCAAGACACTAGCCCCGGAGTACATGGCTATATGCCGAATGGCGGGTATCCCTGGGTGCGGCAAGCCATTGCCAGGCGAATGTCGGTTGAACAACAGATAACCGTAAATCATGGCGATATGCTCATGACCTGTGGGGCCGCCGGCGGTCTGAACATCACCATGAAAGCACTCCTCAATCCTGGTGACGAAGTCATAATTCTTGCCCCGTATTTTGTCGATTACGGCAATTACATCGACAACCATGGCGGCGTCAGCAAAATTGTCAAGACCGACGACGACTTCAACCTCGACATACAGGCCATTGAGGCCGCCATTTCGGCAAAAACCAAGGCGATTATCGTCAATTCTCCCAACAATCCCTGCGGCCAGATCTATCCTGCCGACTCTCTCTGGGCTCTGGGGGAACTGCTCGCCCATGCCAGCGACCGCTTTGACAATACGATCTATCTTGTGGCCGACGAACCCTATCGAAAAATAGTTTTTGATGACCACCAGGTACCAAGCATCTTTGCTTCATACAAAAACAGCATCGTCGTTTCCTCCTATTCAAAGGATCTTTCCCTGCCGGGAGAACGAATAGGATACTTGGCAGTACATCCGGAAATTGAAGAAAAAGTTGCTCTCCTTGACGCCCTGACCCTGGCGAATAGAATTTTAGGCTTTATCAATGCCCCGGCACTCATGCAAAGGGTTGTGGCGGAGCTGCAGGATGCCAGTGTCGATACAACAATCTATGCGAGACGCAAGGAACTGCTGTGCACGGTTCTCAAGGACGCCGGATTTTCCTTCACAGCTCCCAAGGGGGCATTCTATATTTTTCCAAAATCCCCCATAGCCGATGATGTGCAGTTTGTTGCCCTTCTCCTTGAGGAAAAGATCCTTACTGTTCCAGGTGTCGGATTCGGTTGTCCGGGCTATTTTCGTATCGCTTTCTGTGTGTCTGAAAAGGTCATTGCCAGATCGGCGGAAGGGTTCAAAAAGGCCTTTGCCAAGGCAATTTCACTCTAACATCCTTCAAGAGGATAGGTGCCTTTCTTTACGGATTATTTTCTTGTTGTGTATGAACGAGAATAATCTGTAAGACCCTGAAAAGATTAAAAGAAGGGGAGGCATTCAGCATGCCTCCCCAATCCTTTCACATCTCATTTCTATCTCTTTTTCCCATCTTCGCCCAACTTTGCGCGCTGTTCAGATTTATCTTTAAAAATCAGCTTAATGGGAACCTTGTCAAGACCGAGCCCCTCCCGAAATCTGTTAACCAGGTAGCGTTCGTAGGAGAAATGTACTCCTTTAGAACTATTGGTCATAACTACAAATTTCGGCGGTCGCGTGCCGATCTGGGAAGTATAATAGAATTTCAGTCGTTTGTTCTTGTAGATCGGTGGAGAATGGGCATCGACCGCGTCCTGCAACAACCTGTTGAGGGCTGAAGTCGGGAAATTGGCGGTATACTGACGAAACACCGAACCAATGACCGGAAAAAGACGTTTAATGCCGTAGCCGGTAAGGGCCGAGACGTTCAGCACTGGGGCAAAGCCGACAAAAGGCAGGGCTCGACCCACCTCGGCCATAACCTGTTCCTGACGCTTTTTATCTTTCTCGATAAGATCCCACTTATTAACCAGGACGATCAAGCCCCTGCCCTCTTCGAGAATATAGCCGATTACCTTGGTGTCCTGTTCGGTAATGCCCTCATCGGCATCGATGAGCACCGCCGCCACATCGCACCTGCCCATTGCCGCAAGCGACTTGAGAATACTGAATTTCTCGAGTTTTTCTGTGGTTTTGCCTCTTCGTCGAATGCCGGCAGTGTCAATAAACAAGTAGCTGTAGTTACCGTGTGTCACCAGGGTATCAACGGAATCTCTGGTGGTTCCGGAGATCTCGGAAACCACCATCCGATCTTCCCCGAGGATGATATTGATCATTGACGATTTTCCTACATTCGGTCGACCGAAAAAGGCTACTTTGACTGTTCCCTCCGGCAGGTTGATATCCGCACATTCATCGTCAGGAATAGCCGCGCATAGGCCATCCATAAGCGATGCAAAGCCGTAGGTATGCTCGGCTGAAACCGGCCACAACTCCTCTACCCCCATCTCATAAAACGGCGCCAGGAGCTCAGTTTCCTTATCCGGTCCGTCGATCTTGTTTACCACATGGAAAATGGTCTTCTTCGAGCGGCGGAGAATATCAATGACTTCCCAGTCGGCGGGAGTTATCCCTTGTTTGCCATCAAGAAGAAAGAGGATGATATCAGCCTCATCAATGGCCATCATTGCCTGATCCCGAATATGTTGGACCATGGCATCCTCAGGATTGTCGTCAATGCCGCCGGTATCAACGAGGATAAAGCCCTTGTTTTCCCATACGACCCGATCGTAATGGCGGTCGCGGGTAACTCCGGGGGTTGGGTCGACAATAGCCTTCCGCGACTTTGTGATCCTGTTGAACAAGGTCGATTTCCCCACATTGGGGCGGCCGACGAGGGCTACGATAAGAGAGTGAGCGGTTGATGACATATTTGAGCCTTTTTAAACCTTAGCCTGCTCGAAAAGCTACAGGACTGATTATGGGTGGAATTCTTTATGCGGCGCGTTCAGAGAAAGTGGGCAGCGAGATCAGGCTGCCTTAAGCGCCGCCAATCCCCGATCAACAAGGGTGCGAACCCGGGGATATTGAGAAAAACTGCTGTCTGCCAGTTGATCTCGCAGAGAAAAGAGAGCCGGCTGGATGTAAGATGTGAAAAAATCTTTGCCCCGCACCCTCGATAAAAAGGCAAAGGCCCCGACAATCTGCAGGTTTCTCTGCAATGCCAACAATCTGTAATATTTCATAAAATGTTTCTCACTTCCAGGACGTTGGGCAGCAATGACTGGCACATAAAAAGCCAACAATTCTTCCTGAAGTTGCCGACTCAAGGCGGCATAGGGATCAATGAGCAGTGAGGCAACATCATAACCAAGCGGCCCCAGACGCCCTGCCTGGAAGTCAATGAAGCGCAGGCTGTTTTCTTTCACCATGATGTTTCGACACTGAAAATCGCGGTGCAGAAAAAAATCCGCCGGTGCCTTGCCGGCATTTTCGGCAAGATCCCGAAATTCCTCTTCCACCCCGCCATTCTCTTTTTGACCCAGCAGTCCCTGCCAGAAAGCGCGAAGGAAATAACCCGACTCTCTTTCAAGCATCAAGGGCACGTCATAGCGGGGACTGTCCCAACACCAGGTGGGGTCAAAACCATCCACGCCGGCAAACTGCATAATTGCCAGTTTTTCAAGGACAACGCGGTAATAATCACCAGTCGTTTCAGCGTCCAGCGGTTGAAGTTCTTTCTGCCGGGCAATGATATCATGCAACCGCACATCTCCCAGATCCTCGAAAAGAAGGACTCCGGTATCCTCATCCCAGCCAAACAGCTCCGGTACCGGGACACCTTTTTCGCGGAGATGGGTGCCGATCCTCCAAGCAGACCTGGATTCAGCCAATTCGGTTGCACTTCTGCCTGCCGGTGCGGCTATAACACACACAGGTTCGCCTGCGCGCATTACCCGCCAAAATCTTCTTGTCGATCCGTCACTGCATATCTTTTGAAAGTGCTGTCCCGTCAGGAGCGTCTGGGTTTCATCGGTTGAAAGAAGCCCAGAGTCAATAAGCAAATTCTGCGCAGTTTGCAGTATTTCAATATCTGACACTTCAACCATATATCCCCAACAACCCTGGTTTGTAATTCTTTTACATTAAGAGGAAACAATGATATCGGCAAGCCTACTGCCATCCGGAATTGTCACATTGTCCCACAACACTACCCGTTCAAGATGACTGCCTTTACCAATATGAGCCTTACCAATGCTCGCCCAACCATTAATCTGCACTTGCGACCCGAGTTCAACATTGTCTGCAAGACAGTAAGGTCCGCTTACAGGCCCAATTTCCTGCCAGCAAGGGATAGACTCAGTCAGCAGTCCCTCATGAAGAGCGAGGTAATCCTCGGGTGTACCCATATCCGTCCAGTAGCAGCCATCGGTACGATAACAAGCTATCTTCACACCCCTTGCAAGGAGTTTTCGGTAGTGATCGATGATACAGGAGAAACCGTTATCGGCGATCTCCCAAAGAATCGCCGGATCAATGACATGCAGCCCGGTAAACGCCAGGGCACGAGAATCGACACTCTCAGCAAACCGAATAATTTTTCCAGCCTCAACCTGGACCGAATTAAAGCGGGGGAAGTCGTGCATAGCCAGGCTTACGGCAGGGCCGTTATGCATATGCTGCCGATAAAATTCCAGAAAATCGATAGTATGGTAAATGTCGCCGTTGCTCACCAGTAACGGTTCGTCCCGAAACAGGTCAAGTGCCCTGCGAAGCCCGCCACCGGTCCCAAGAATGGTCTCTTCCTCCTGAACAACTACTCCAGGCAAACCGCTTAAGGCCGCGACAATCTGCTGCCGCAGGTGGTGACAATTGACCACGATATGATCAAACCCAAGATTCTGCAGGCGTTTGATAGTGAAGAGAAGCAGCGGTTGGTTGAGAATGGGAAAAAGAGGTTTGGGACGAACCCGCGTGTGTGGCAACAGCCTGGTGCCAAACCCCGCCGCCAGTATCATTGCTTGCATGCGTTCTCTTTATAAGCGTTGAAATTATCCTACCCCGCACAAGGGAGAAAGTCCGAGCAAGCTCAGTTAATCCATAAGCAGGGAACCGTCTTCGCATTCAGTTACACCGACGACCACTATCCCCGACCTATTTGCCTCTTCAATCATTTCTTCTCGGTCAAACAACAGCGATTGTCCCGCTTCCACCGCAAGTACCGCAGCCTTCACCTGCTGCAGGGTTTTAATAGTGGCAAGACCGGTTGCCGGCAGGTCGAAACGAAAATCCTGCCCCGGTTTTTTTACTTTTACAACGACTGCCTTCTCCTTGGCAAGCGCACCACCACGGAGTATTGCCGCATCGGTGCCTTCTATCGCCTCCACTGCCAGTACCGTGCAGTCTCGAACCACAACGCATTGCCCGATGTCAAGCTTTCCAACGGCCCGAGCGTTTTGCCAGCCGAAAACAATGTCCTGCCTTTGTGCCCCGGAGAGTTTCTTTTTGGTCAGGATCCCGGCCGGAAAGAGGAGATGCTGGAGGTAAATAGTCGATTCGACAACCTTGATACCTTCCTTCTCGATTGCAGCGGCAAAGGCCCTGAGAATGGCATCATCTTGTTTTCGATCGATTTTGTTCCACAGGGACAGGGCTTTGAAATCCGGCAGGACATCGCGAAAAATCTGGGTCTTGGTGATACTACCAAGAAAAACCGTCTCCCTTGCTCCTTCCTTTTTTAAAAAAGAAATCAACTTGCCGAGTTGTCCCAGTTTCACCCAAATGACGGCATCAGCTATTGCCGCGACCTGTTCATCGGTCTCACCTTTATGGGCAACGACCACTACTCGCCGTCCTTCCTTATGGGCCGCCTCGATAAATAGCTTGGGAAATTGTCCGCCGCCGGCAATAATCGCGATTGTTAGTAAATCCGTGGCCATCAACCGAACCGTCAATCTTCAACCGTCTGCTTGACCACACCACGTTTGGAATCCAGGAAAAATTTCACCAGTGTCTGGACTTCGGGACAATCGGGAAATTCATCCCTGGCCACCTCGATGGCATCCTTCATCAGCAAGTTCGGGGTCCTGAAGATGATCCGATATGCTTCATCAAGGTTTTTTATGGTTTCCCGGCTGAAACCATTGCGCTTCAGGCCAACCTTGTTGACTCCGGAAATTCTTGTGCGGTTTCTCGTTCCGGCAATGATTACATAGGGCGGCACATCAAGACTGATTCCCGACACACCACCGATATAGCTGAAGGTACCGATACGACAGAACTGATGAATGGCGACCAACCCGCCGATTGAGGCCCGATCACCAACCTCGACATGACCGGCAAGCGTTGCAACGTTGGCCATAATCACATGGTTGCCGATCACACAGTCATGTGCCACATGGGTATAGGCCATGAGCAGATTATTGTTGCCGATGATCGTTTTCCTATGGCCACCGGGGGTACCACGATGTATCGAAGCAAATTCACGGATCTGGTTGTCGGAGCCGATGATCAATTCGGTAGGCTCGCCTTTATAGCTGAGATCCTGCGGTGCACCGCCAACCACCGAGAAAGAACCCAGCAGATTTCTCTCTCCGATAGTCGTTGGGCCGGAAATCACGGCATGGGCCTCCACTTTGGTATCGGCGCCTATACGGACCTGCGCCCCTATAACAGCATAGGGTCCTACGGAAACGGAGGAATGGAGCTCGGCCTTTGGATCTACAACTGCGGTTGGATGTATGGACATGTCTTTTTCTTCTTATAAGGGAGGAGAATACTCTCCATATTGGTAATACGAAATGGCTGTCAACGGGATGGAAACTGCTCTCCATACTTGCTCTCGCCGACTATTGCAAGAAATTTCTGGCTTTCGCATCCTCTCCGCAAGCAATCACTGCAGGGCATCAGTCATACTACACTAGTTATGAAAATGATGCCATGAGTTCGGCCTCGGCCACAAGCTGGCCATCAACAGTTGCGGTTGCACCCATCACCATGATAGACCGTTTTTCCTTTAAAAGCTGCAGCTTAAAGATCAATTGATCGCCGGGCACCACCGGTTTTCTAAACCTGGCCTTGTCTATCCCGGCAAAAAACAGCAACTTGTTGCCGATTGCCTCAGGATTGCTGTAATATGCCATGATCCCGCCGACCTGGGCCATGCCTTCGAGGATCAACACCCCCGGCATTACCGGTCTTGCCGGAAAATGGCCTTGAAAAAAAGGTTCGTTGATCGTCACATTTTTCAGTCCGACGATTTCCTTACCCAGTTCCAAAGAGAGAATTCGATCGATCATCACAAAAGGATAACGGTGCGGCAAAATTTTCAGGATTTCAACAATATCGATTTTTTCAGGTATTACGAACTCACTCATGATAGTCTCCTTGGCTATTCTTCATGCAGGGCCTTGCCGGTCAATTCGGCAATGGCCTTTGAATTTTTTCTCACTTGACTCTGCAATTCCGGTAGTTTTGCATACACCGCGGTGCATTTCCCCCATTGTCGAATGGGGATGGCCGGTGCGCCGCCAAGCATCGCCCCTTTCGGCTGGTCGTTGTGGATGCCGCCGCGGGCGGCAACCATCACCTGATCACCAATGGTCAGATGACCGGCAGTTGCTGACTGTCCACCCATAACCACATTGCGGCCAAGGGTTGTCGAACCGGAGATGCCCACCTGTGCTACCAAGAGACTGTTTTCGCCGACGACTACGTTATGGGCGACCTGGACCAAGTTGTCGATTTTCACTCCGGATTTGATCCAGGTAACGCTGAAGGTTCCCCGATCGATACAGCTGTTGGCTCCTATCTCCACATCATCATCGATCCTGACGGTACCAACCTGCGGTCGTTTAATATGCTCACCGCGCTCATTGGCTGAGTAACCGTAGCCGTCACTTCCGATAACAGCACCGGAGTGAATTGTCACCCGGCTACCGATCACCGAACCATTATAGATAGTGACATTGGCTTTGATGGTTGTGTCGTCGCCAATGGTCACATCATCGCCGACAACTGCCCCCGATTCTATGGTAACTCTCTCACCTATCCGCACCCGGTTGCCAAGTACCGCCAGCGGGGCTATAGTGATAGCCTGACCGAGGACACATTCATCACCGATATATGCCCGTGAATGAATACCGCGGGCAACAAAGGGTTCGGTAAGAAAATAGCTATGGATGATAGCCACGGCCAGATAAGGGTCCCGCACCTGGATTACCGGCAAGGGGCCTGTACCTACAACCCCCGCCGGAACGATTACCGCCCCTGCCCCGGTGGTCTGCAATAATGTTGCCTGATTAGCCTTGGCCAAAAAAGAGAGATCAGTCGGACCGGCATTGTCGAGAGGAGCAACACCGCAAATGCGCACTGTTTTGTCTCCGACGACCTGTCCTCCTACCATATCGGCGAGAGTTTCTAAAGTAAATGTTTTCTCAGTCATATAGTTGTTAACCTCTCAGTAGAGGAAATAGTTTTTTCTGACACCGTCGAAGGCACGCAGTTCCTGCTGCCAACCGGCTTCCATTGCTGAAATTTCTTGTCCCTGCATGAGCTGCTCACGTATTGCCTTATCTCCCAGGATCAAATCCAGCGGCAGGCGCTCAAACTCGTATTCATAGGGTGGTTCTTTGTAGCGAAAATGCTCTGGATAAAGATGCATAGTCGCCTGGAGAAGAGCCATGCTGGTGCGATACGGAAGGTAAATCTCCGGTGCAGTGACATGGATCTGAAAGCCGCGGCAAGGCTCCCCCGCCCATTTTCCGGAGGTTGGCTGAAAGACGATCGGCCTGAGAATACAGCCGGGCAGGTCGGTTCTTTTGATCCAGTGCTGCATTTCTTCATGGCGCAGGAAAGGTGCGCCGACAAACTCAAAAGGAAGTGTCGTACCCCGACCTTCGGAGACGTTGGTCCCTTCCCAAATCACCTGGCCCGGATACACCAGGGCGGTTTCCGGGGTGGGCATATTGGGCGATGGCGTAACCCAGGGAAAGCCGGTGTCGCGAAAAAGCATATTGCGCCGCCAACCCTGCATCTTTGCCACCGTCACTTCAGCGCCGATGGAAAATTCCCTGTTGATGAGAAGGGCCAGTTCGCCAAAAGTCAAACCATGACGCATGGGCAACGGGTACAAACCGACAAAGGAGCTGCAGTCCGGTCGAAGCAGATTACCCTCGATTTTTTCGCCGCCGACCGGATTAGGTCGATCAAGAACAATCACTTCTTTTCCAAGTTCAGCAGCCATTTCCAAGCAATAAGCCATGGTGTACAAAAATGTGTAGACCCGCGTCCCTACATCAACAAGGTCGATCAGCAGGACATCGAGCCGATCAAACATCTCGACGGTTGGTCGCCGGTGCTCGCCGTAAAGGCTGAAGATCGGCAAGCCGGTAACCGTGTCGAGTATATGATCGGATTCAATCATATTGTCCTGTTTTTCAGAAAAAAATCCGTGCTGCGGTGAAAACAGACAGGCCAATTGCCGGTCGAGCTTTTTCTGCAGGAGAATTCTGCCATGCACCAGGGCACGGTCGGTCGAGGCCTGGTTGGAGAGATATCCGATTCTTTTTCCCGTCAAGGAAGACGGTATATTATCAAGGAAAATCTCAAGTCCTATTTTTAACATAGCTATCCGTGGCAAAATTACATGAAGAATAAATTCATCAACGTCGGCTATCTTAATGACCGAATTAAGAAAAGTCAAAATGTAGATGACGGGAAGGACAGGAAGCCGGAATTATCTCCAAGAGATAATTCCGGCGGGCGTTGAAAAAAAGCCAAGGGCGAAGACGAGAAGAATAGCTGAACCTGGGTAACTTAGAGCGTCACTTAAATCGATCATAGTGGACAAACTCAGCCACTTCCCTCCGTTTCGGTGCGGGTGGGTCGTGGTCAGGATAACCAAGGGCAATGAGCGCCACCAACTCACATCCTTTCGGCACACCGAGAACCGATTCGGCGGCCTGGTGATTAAAAGAGCCGATAATCACCGATCCCAATCCCAGCTCCCACGCCTTAAGGCAAAGGGTCTGACTGATGATCCCGAGATCATAGAGAAACCAGTGTCCATACCTGGTGACCTGAACCCCTTTGTAGAAACCGGACTTTTGCGGATCACCGCAAATCCCGAGCAATATCGGGGCGGTTTCGGTGCACTTGGTAGCGGGATTTTTGGTGGTGAGCAATGCGGCAAGCTTTTTTTTATCTTCCGCAGCCCGCACTACGATAAGCTCCCAGCATTGCAGATTGCCCCAGGAAGGGGCATATCTTGCTGTCTCAAAAAGCTCGGCCAGTGTTTCATCGCTAATCGGTTTATCCTGAAACCGCCTGATGCTTCTTCGTTTTTTGATGATATCATCCATAGCAATCAGCCTTCTCACTCGTGCAGGTAACTCAAGAAAATTCGTTTAAAATTTCTCTGGCGATAATCAGCCGCTGGATCTCACTGGTTCCCTCATAGATCGAGGTCACCCGGGCATCACGGGCAAAGCGCTCTATTGGAAATTCACGGGTATAGCCATATCCTCCAAAGATCTGCAATGCCTCGTAACAAGCCTTGTTGGCGGTCTCGGTGGCAAAAAGTTTGGCCATTGAGGCCGCTTTGGCAAAGGGTCGGCCTTCTTCTTTTTTAAAAGCCGCATGCATGAGCAAGAGTCGTGCCGCCTCAAGGTCCGTATACATATCGGCAATTTTCCACTGGATTGCCTGGAAATTACTTATTTTTTTGCCAAACTGCGCTCTTTCGAGAGAATAGGCAGTGGCTTTGTCCATTGCCGCAAGACCAACTCCAAGAGCCAAAGAGCCGATGCCGATGCGTCCCCCGGCAAGTTCAGCCACCGCCACCCGGAAACCATCGTTTTCTTTGCCCATCATGGCCGTGGTCGGGATGCGGCAGTCCTGAAACAGCACTTCGTTGGTAGGGGAAGCATGCTGCCCCATTTTATCTTCCCTTCTGCCGATGATCAGTCCCTCGGTACCGGCCTCAACCAAAAACAGGCTGATTCCTTTGCCTTTGGGAGCCTTTGGTTCGGTAACCGCCCAGACCACGATAACTCCGGCACAGGAGCCGCTGGTAATAAATATCTTCGAACCGTTAAGCACCCATTCATTGCCATCCCGCACCGCTGTGGTGGTCATCCCGGCCGGATCGGAACCGGCTCCCGGCTCAGTAAGGGCGAAAGCGCCTGCTGGATATTCACCACTGCAGATTCGGGTAATGTATTTTTTCTTCTGCTCCTCATTACCAAGGGCCTGAATGACCTCGCCGACCATATTGTTAACGGAGACCGTTACCGCCGTCGAAGCACATGCCCTGGCAATCTCGGTCATGGCGACACTGAAGGCGATCACACCCGCTTCGGAGCCGCCATAGGCATCATGAATATTGAGACCCATGAAACCGAGCTCGGCAAGTTTTGCCAGATTTTCATAAAAAATCCCGTCATCTTCGCCGCGATCAAGGCCTGCCGCCGCAGGTTCCAATTCGGCGATTGCGAACTCCCTGGCGGTGTCCTGGATCAGCCTCTGTTCCTCGGTTAGATCAAAGTTCATAGATTCTCCTTAACTTTCCGGTTACTTATCCTGAAAATCTACTGCTCGCTTTTCAAGAAATGCACTCATTCCCTCTTTTTGATCGGCGCTGCTGAAACACTGGGCAAAAAGATCCGCTTCATACACACAGGCACGATTGAGATCCATCTCCAGACCGTTATTAATCGCCTCCTTGCAAAGACGCACTGCCCCTGGCCCGCGAGTGGCTATTTTCAGTGCCAGGGCGCGACATTCAATCATCAGATTCTCCGGAGCAAAGACTCTGTTGACAAGACCAATTCGGCAAGCCTCTTCGGCATCGATGATATTGCCGGAATAGATCAGTTCATTGGCGAGCCCCTTGCCGACTATCCGGGGCAAGCGCTGGGTGCCGCCGAAACCTGGGATAATCCCGAGATTTACTTCGGGCTGACCAAACTTGGCATTGCTCGCGGCCATTCGGATATCGCAGGAAAGAGCGAGTTCGCAGCCACCGCCAAGGGCAAAGCCGTTAACTGCAGCAATCACCGGTTGCGGCAAATTCTCAATGGTCCGCAGAACCCCATGGCCAAGTTTGCCAAAGGCCTTACCGGCAGCCGGATCAAGCCCCTGCATAAAGGAAATGTCGGCCCCGGCAACAAAAGCCTTCTCTCCGGCTCCGGTGATGATAACCACCCGCACGCTGCGGTCCGTTGCCAGATCCTCGAAGCACTCACGCATTTCCAGTAGAGTGTCGCGATTCAAAGCATTGAGGGCCTTTGGCCGGTTGATGGTCACCGTGGCAATGGCCTCCTCTTTTACTACCAATAGATTATTGAACTCCATTTTATCTCTCCAGGTTATAATCAGCTTTTTGGTTGATTTTCTTCGCAATTTTCCAAAGTAAATTTCCAGGCGCAGAACCATTCCTCGGGATGTTTGTCCGGCGGACAGCCCAGACATTCAGTGCGTATCCTTTTATCTATCGCCTTGGCAAAATAGGCATATTCAACAAGTCCGCCGGATTTGCAAGGATAATCTTCAAGGCCTTTGCGTTTCCTGGCCTCTTGAACCCGACAGTGATTCATCTGAAAGATAAAACTTGTCGCAGTTTCTTCGACAATCGATTGGACGTTGATACTTTCATACATCCGAAAACCAAGGGCCCTTTTTAAGCCGTCAAGACCAGGACTTTCGGGTAAATCAAGAAACTGGCGAATTTGGTGGGCCTCAACCGGGGAAAACTGCCCCCAGCATGAATCGTTGCAGCGCTTGGCCTCGTTCATTCCACACGCCTTCTCAATAGTTTGGAACCAAACGCCGTCGCCCGCCAGCCAGTTTTTCGCCATCCGGTCCTTAAGGGTCTGCAGCTTTGCCGGTTCCATTTCAAGGAGGAACGAAGGCACGCCGTTAACCATGGTAAACCCAAAAAGTTCAGCCATGTGGCGCAATTGAATGGCGAAGCTTTTGCCGGCGGCCGCCGTCAGTAAAGGCAGGGCCTGTTCCATGCCCATTTGGTGTTTAACTTCGGCAAACCACAGACCGTGGTGGATAATGGTACGCTGGAACATGTCAACGAGGAATCGTGCCGTTTCCTCGTGATTCAAATCACTTGCCTTATCGGGTTGTTCACTCATTTCACTCTCCATAGTTATAAAGAAGTCCGTGCTTCTTGGGCAAAAGTTATCTCATCCGGAAATCGGCTCAGCGGTTCCAATCCCCGCTCGGTCAGCAGATGAGTGTTTTCGATACCGACAACGCCAAGGCCTGGGAAAATCGTCTTGGGTTCAAGGGCTATGACCATCCCAGCCTGGAGGGGAAGGTTCTGGCCCTTGGCGATAAAAGGATACTCGTCGAGCTCAAGCCCTACGCCATGGCCGGTAAATCGAATCCGCCTCTCACCCACGCCCATGAAATTGTCCTGGTAGCCTTGTTTTTCAGCAAGAGCCAGCATCAGGTCGTAGATTTCGCCGGTGATGGCTCCGGGCCGCGCCTTCGACTTTATTTCATCCTGGATGGCCAGCATCGCATCATGGGCTTTTTGCAGTTTGTCAGATACCGGCCCTATGGAAAAGATCCTGGCATGGTCGGAGATATAGCCGTCAAGGGCAAAGACATAATCAAAGAGAACCGGTTCTCCGGCCTCAATTTTCCTAAAACCGGCACCCTGGCCAATCACGCCGCTCACCCCCGCCCCACCGGTGGGAGAGGCAAGATAGCTGGGTACCGCAGCCGCAGCTCCAGACATAAGATGTCCGTAAAAGAGCTCACTGCCCCACATCCGCATGCGGACAATTCCCTGATGCCCAAGACTGCGCGCGTAACTCTCCAATTCACCGGCCAGGGCTATCTCGGTCTTACCTGCTGCCAGCAATTCCGGCACCCGCGCCGCCACCTTGTCGGAGAGCTCCGCCGATGCCCGCAGTTTGGCGATCTCGAACGGCGATTTTACCGCCCGAATCGACCGTATTTCATGGGCAAGATCGACAATTTTGCTCTTAGGAAAAACCTTTTGATACTGAAAATAGAGGTTGGTCGGCAAAACATCCAATTCCATGCCAAGAATCGCCGGTGCGGGATACCCGAAATCAGTGAGGATCTCGGGTATTTTCTTTATCCCGACAAGGGACACAACCTCTTTAAGGGCAGATTCATCTTTAGCCCGCTGGTAATCCTTAAAGATCATCAGAATCGGTTTACCTTGGGCGGGAACATACAACCAGCCCTGCTGGGAAGTGCCGGAAAAATAAAACAGGTCGGTTTTTTGTACGATCAGGGCGCCATCCAGACCATTTCCTGCTATAGCCTGCTGCAATTTGGCTATCCTCGCCGCAAGCTCATCGAATGGCACGTTTTTATGGGTAGCTTGTTGCATTGTTCCTCCACTGCAGGTTTTAAGACATTGCGCCCTGATCCTTTTTTATCAGTACTGATAAAAACCCTTACCGGTTTTTCGTCCCAGCCATCCAGCCTCGACATATTTGCGGAGCAGCGGACAGGGGCGATACTTGGAATCCTTAAAGCCACTGTAGAGGGTCTCCATGATCGCAAGACAAGTATCCAGCCCGATCAGATCCGCCAAGGCCAATGGCCCCATGGGATGATTCATGCCAAGCTTCATGACCGTATCGATATCCTCGACCTTGCCTACACCGTGGTAGAGACAGAAGATTGCCTCATTGATCATCGGCAGGAGGATTCTATTGGCAATAAATCCCGGAAAATCATTGGCTTCTGCCGGAGTCTTACCAAACTTCTTACACAGTTCCCAGGTGACATCAAAGGTTTCCTGGCTGGTTGTCAGCGCCTTGATGACCTCAACAAGCTTCATCACCGGCACCGGATTCATGAAATGCATGCCGATAACCTTGTCCGGCCTTTTAGTCTGGGCGGCTATCCTGCCAATGGGGATGGAGGAGGTGTTGGTGGAGAGTATTGTATGCGCCGGGCAGAAGCTGTCGAGATCCTGAAATATTTTAAATTTCAGATCCTCCCGCTCAACCGCCGCTTCGACGACAAAGTCAACACCGGCCATATCGGCGAGATTCGTTGTGGTGCTGATCCGTCCGAGAATCGCATCGCGCTCGGCAGCGGTGATTTTTTCCTTTTCAACACTGCGGGCAAGATTCTTGGCGATACCCGCCAAACCTTTGACGGTAAACTCTTCTTTAATATCGCTCATCAATACGGTCAGGCCACTTGCTGCGGCTACCTGGACGATACCCGCGCCCATCTGGCCGGCACCAATCACCCCAAATTTTTCAATTGCCATTGCCATGTTCTTTCCTTTTTTCCTTACATTATCGTTTGACAACCATTGCCACAGCCTCTCCACCGCCAAGACAGAGAGAGACCAGCCCGCGTTTTGCATCCCTTCTGGTCATCTCATAAAGAAGCGTGGTCAGCAGCCGAGCACCACTGGCACCAATAGGATGACCGATGGCGACACTGCCGCCGTTGACGTTAACCTTCGCGGAATCAATTTCCAAAACCCTGTTGATGGCCACGGACGTTCCACTGAAGGCCTCATTTATCTCGAACAGATCGATATCGGCAAGAGAAATTCCTTCTTTTTTCAAAACTTTAGGGATAGCCAGGATGGGCGCCATAAGGACGTACTGCAATTCTATTCCGGCCGAGGCCTGGGCGCCGACTTCGGCCATGATGGTGCATCCCAGTTCCTCCGCCTTTTCCCGGCTCATCATAACCACCGCTGCCGCCCCGTCACTGATGATCGAGGCATTTCCTGCCGTTCCCACCCCGTCTTTTTTAAAAGCCGGGCGCATCTTCTGCAAGCTCTCATAGCTTGTCTCCACCGGACATTCATCATCGGCGAATAGCCTTATTTCTCCCTTTTTCTGTGGTATGGGCACCGGCATGATCTCGTCCTTGAATATCCCGTCGCGGATGGCACGAACAGCCCGACGGTATGACTCTTCGGCGAATCTGTCCTGGTCAACTCTACTCACCTGCCAATTTTCACTGCTAAGTTCGTTAGACATGCCCATATGAAAGTCGTTGACAACATCCCAAAGCCCATCGTGAACCATATGATCTTCGATCTTGCCAGGCCCCATCCGGTGTCCCCACCTGGCTTTTTCAAGGTAATACGGGGCCATGCTCATATTTTCCATGCCGCCGGCGACTATCACATCGGCGTCGCCGCACTGGATGGCCTGGGCGGCAAGCATAACCGCTTTCAGCGACGAACCACAGACCTTGTTGACGGTTACCGCCTCAACTTCCTGCGGCAGCTCGGCCTTGATTGCCGCCTGTTTGGCCGGATTCTGACCATAGCCGCAGGGCAATACCATTCCCATAATACACTCGTTAACCTGTGCCTTGTCTATCCCGGCACGGATAACCGCCTCTTTGATAACCATGGCACCGAGATCGGTTGCTCCGATTTTGCTGAGAGTTCCGCCAAAACTGCCAAAAGGAGTCCTTACCGCACTGACAATCACCGCTGTTTTCATTATTTTCCTCTAATTTTCCGGTGGCTTGAATTATTTTCAATTTTCAAATGTTTTCGAGAAAATATTGGGCCACACTGTGGGTATTTAACTTAGAAGTTGCAACAGGCTTTCCGTCTGATTTATGAGAATTTGCAATGTCCCGGATATGTATTTATAGCAGACATTATTTTCCGACCAAGCGCTCAATCGCTTTAATCCTGACCCAAGCGAACACATTTGTCAATCTTTTTACAGCGCTCCTCACAGAAAACAATCAGAATATTTTTTATCTGAAGAGCCTCTTGCAAAATGAACGGTCTTTGAGAACGTGCACTAGCAGTAATATTTTAGATTTGCCGCAACCACCGACGGGAAAAATTATCGGTCGCCCGCGAAAATGATTGACTTGGCAATACAGCGTCTCTTGCTGTCTTGAATATGATATCTTCCATGAAAAGAACAAAGCTGGTGGGCCTGGCCCTCCATCAAGTGGTGGAGCCTGACATGGGTGTCATCTTTGGGTGAAGTAATTTTTTTTTGGCCGCTGTAATGGGTATCTCAGCTGACCTGTTGAAATCAACAACGGGAACAACTATACGATATCAGAAAGAATATTCAACGTTCTCTGTTTACAAAGGAGAACTAATAATGCAGTATATTGTTATGCCTTCTACTACCCTGCAAAATATTCTCCGAACAATCTGATAATAGTATTGACAGCCGCAGTAGTTATACGCTACATCAACGTGTAATTGTACAGATTTGAGCGAGGATTATGCTCTCGATATCACCAGACACAATGTAACCTATTCGAAGAGTTAATTATCCAAGAGAACAACTGATATCGTTTTAATCGGCATCCACCGAATGGTAGGCAATCGTCTTTACTTTTTCAGGATAAACAATGCATCCATTTGAACATCAGGATATTGAGCAAAAAATCGATGATGGCACTATTTTATCCGTATCATCTTTATTAAATAGCTGCTCATTCTCTATCTGGACATGTCGTATCTTGCTATTTTGTTTCATTATATTGCGGTTTATCATCCCGAAGTTTAGAAAATCGCCATGTTTTTGGCGTTCAGTGCTCAAACTTGGCAGCCTGTCAAGAGATAAACGCCAAGGGTACAAAATAGCCATTGCCTTGAGTGTACATCAAAACGACAAACCATGGGGACATGCCTGGATTATGAAAAACGGTAAGTCAGCATCTGTAAAACCTGACAGAATCAGTACAGCGTTAACTCAAGTAGGATCAAACGAGCTTTATGAGTATTACGCGGCAGTCCCTGCCAGTAGCGACTTACTCTCAACTGATTAGTTTCTATGGCTAATATTTTCATTACTGACAAATGTCAGCGAAAGTGTGACTTCTGTTTTGCTAAGACTGGGCCATGGTCAGAGGATTATTTACCCAGATTGATAACGGAAACCGAAGTAAAAGAATTTGTTGGCTTACCATCACATGAAAACAATACTGTTCTGGGCATTATTGGCGGGGAACCTTTACTCCATCCCAACCTGGTGGATCTTGTCCATATTTTTCAACAACAGGGCGTTACGGCCAAAATATTTACAAGTGGCACCGTTGCACCCGAATTTGTTTTAGATGCGCTGGGTTCAATTGAATCGCTTTTTTTCGTCGTCAACGCACATCCCCGCGAACGATATAGTGAAAAGGAATGGCAGAATCTTGAAGCATTTTTTCAACGGTTTCACGAAAAAATTAATCTTGGTTGCACTTTGCTTAACCAGGACACAGGATATCTGTTAGAATATATATCAAAATATAGGCTTCGCCCTTTTATCCGACTAGGAGTTGCCCTACCTGTGATCGGCGGGGACAATGCGCATATTCCTAGCGGGTTATACGAAGAGACAGCGAAGAACATACTACAGTTGGCTGAAAACTGCGCCCGCAAGGGTATCTCCTTAGGCTTTGATTGTGGGTTTGTCGCGTGCATGTTTACAATAGAGGAAATCGGAATCTTGCTTCGTGCCGGTGTCGATTTATCCTTTTCATGTAGTCCAGCTGTTGATGTCGGTCCTGATCTTGAATCGTGGTATTGTTTTCCATTATCCAAGTTTTCACGAATTCCTGTTCGTGAAATGGACAACCTTTTTCAACTCAAAGAAAAGTTTGGAAAACTTGACAAAATGATCCGAAAATTCTGTTCGCCTGGAATATTTGACAGATGCTCTAATTGCCGTTTGCGTCGGAACAACCAATGTAGCGGCGGATGCCTGGCAATGATTA
Organism: Pseudomonadota bacterium; assembly: GCA_043798185.1. Taxonomy (GTDB): domain Bacteria; phylum Desulfobacterota; class Desulfobulbia; order Desulfobulbales; family Desulfocapsaceae; genus Desulforhopalus_A. The sequence continues at coordinate 136,571 of JAZDOW010000035.1, forward strand.
TCAATCAACATACTGAAAAAACGGGCATGTCTGCAGAAGACATTATTTCTGTTATTGAAGAGCGGTTACTCAATGCCTAACTTAATGCTCACTACTCGTTGCAACTTCCGGTGCCAATATTGTTTTGGCCAGGACTTTATGGGAAAAAAGGAAAACCAAAAAGATATGTCCCAAAAAACATATCTTAACATATTAGAATGGTTGAACAGGAAATCTTATCCCGGAAAGACATTACACCTTATGGGAGGAGAACCCACCCTACATAGTCAATTTGTGTGGTTTGCAAAACATGCATGTGAAGAAAATTTCAATCTCGCAATCTTCAGTAACGCAGCAACTCCCAATGCATTCGATTACGCAAAACAGCTCGTCGATTTCCCCATCCGATGGGTTGTCAACGTCAATCCTCCCAACACCAGAAGCCCCGAAGAAAACAGGCAGTTGCATAACTCACTGGACGTTCTCAAAGAGAATGCCACATTAACATTTAATATAATGCCATCCACTACTTCTCATGGATGGATCTTGGACCTGATAGAACGTCATTCCCTTGCTAAAAGAATAAAAATAGGCCTAGTTCTCCCCACACTTTCTCATCAAAACCGGCATCTCCAGCGAGACGAGTATCCGCAGGTATCAAAACAGCTGGTTAATTTTGCGCATGTTTGCAGCATGCACGACATTAGTCTTGAGTATGAATGCGGTATTGAAATGTGCACATTCAGCACAGATCAATTAGGGATGCTTTGGCATCTGAACGCTGAAGTACACTCCTCCTGTAATTCGATTCTAGATATTACGCCTGATGGCCGAATTATATATTGTTTACCCCTGGCTGATTTTTTACAAGCACGATTTGATGAGTTCGAAAATATTCTGGAAGCGAAAGAATGGTTCGAAAAAAAGATGACAGTTTTTCGGCCATTAGGTAACACAAAAAACTGCGTCTCCTGCAGCCTGTTAAATTCAAAGAAATGCAGAGGGGGATGTTTGGCACGAATACTCGGGGGAGTGCACAATATTCATAATAACAATAAAATTGTAGGATACGAGGATGCGAATACCTGACAATGTGAGCTGGAAGCAAATGGACGATCTAGTAGTAATAGTCGATGTAGCAACCGGTGAATACTATTCTCTTAATGATTCAGCCAGTTCGATTTGGAGTGCAATGGCGGATGGCAAGAGCAGAAATGAAATCGTTGATGCTTTGGTAGGGAGCTATGAAGTTGATGCGCAACAGGCTGAATCAGACGTTTCGAGTTGCATTGAAAAATGGCTTGGCTATGGCATTCTTCATATGGGGAAATAATCCATCAGTACGCGGTGTTTATCGTAGTGTTGCAACATAACATTACGAAATATTAATCTTTCAATTTTAGAAGGAGATACAATCGATGGCTGAAAAAAGCGAAATCAATGATGTTGCCAAAAAGAAAAAATACGTAACTCCCAATACTGAAAAGCATGAACCACTCAGTATTGTCCGGGGAAGTGGTGGCGGAGTCAGCCTGTACCATGAATGCTCGCTGTACTATTACTATTAGCGACGAGTCGTTCCACAAAGTCCGAACTATTTTGAATTTTGTAAATCGAAAAACGAACTCCAAGAAGAGGTTGGGTTGGCAGTGCATAATGCCCCCAACCTCTCACTAAGATTTGAATTTTTACCTGCAAAACAATAAGGGAGGAATTTGGTTCCGCCTTTTTTTCCAACCGGAGTGCAGAAAGAAACCCTTTCTCCTCGACACTTCACAAATGGCTTACTTTATTTATCATCAGATGACTTTATTTATGATACTTGCGCCTTTTTCTATGAGTCATTTACAAAAATATCCAAGTAAGCAAATGACCGGATTTTTCACCCCTCCAGCTTTCACCTAGTTAATTGTCTTGTTACTGATGAAAATTGTCATCGCTGGTATTCATCTCTGTTTTCAATGTGACGACTCGTGGACACATCATCAGTTTGAGGAACTCTTTGCATATTATCAGCACAATACAGATTATATCTGTGGACAACGCCACGATATCATTTTCTTACACACTGCAAAATTAAGCTCAAAGACCGGGAAACTGCAGTGGAGTGGTACCCTGGCAGATGGCACTAAAATCACCAAATCACTTCTTGATAATGGCTCATTATCAATCCTAATCGGCCATGAAGTCCAGGCCATATGCCAAGTTGATCAGCATACTACCCAAATTTTCATAACGGAAACAGTCAACGCTTTTAAAAACAAGCGGCCGCAGCCAGGAGGGTATCTAATACCGATTCTCCAATTCATTCTTTCTTGCTATGGCAAGTATATATTGCACGCCTCAGCCGTTAGTTTGAGGGATCGTGCCCTTCTATTTCTCGGAGAGTCTGGATGCGGAAAGACAACAACCTCATTGGCTTTGGCCAAGAAAGGGTTTTCTTTTATGGGGGACGATCTTGTTATCCTTGAAGCAAAAGATGGTCGCGTTAATGTTCATGCACTTTTACTGAAGCCAAAAGTCATTGATGAAAGTGGGCACAAGAAAATTACAGATGTCATTTCTCGCGAAAAATTAAATACCTGCCATTATGCCGAATTGGTTGCTTTAGTTATAATGCATAGAAAACCAGGCGTATCACAGCCTTTTGAAATGCTTTCCAGAATTGAGGTTCTTCAATGGCTGCTTACCCAAGGAAATCATGTTACTTTTATATTTAATGGTAAGGATTGGTTTGATACTGTTTCTTTAATATCATCGTTTACTCGAGGTTGGACCTGGACCCCAGGACTTCCTGAAACCCTTAACCTGGATATGATTGAAGGTGTTCTCCATGGGATTGCCTAATATTTCTAAATTTAGAGAGTTGCTTGATTCTGAAGACCCTTTTTTTCACGATGTCGGAATTCAGGAAATTTTTCGAAACTTTCCGGATAGCCGACATGTATTATTCGATTACTTCTTGAAATGTACGGAAGAACAATTTCGTACCTTCAAAGAAAATTTAAAAAATCAATTCCCGTTTTTACGTAACAGTTTCAGAGTAGTTCCTAATCAACCAATTGCTAAATATACATTTTTTACTGACATGGCCCGTGAATATGAGTGTTTTCTCCTCACCATTAGCCAAATTTTCGACAGATGCAGTTTTAAAGAATTTCCAAAAGAATTCGCTCGGTTCGCTCATTTCCCAGGAATACGGAAAGAGCTTGGTGATCTCGTTGATAAATACTGGGGAACACAGGTAGCACAATGGTTTGACACCATAGTAAATCAGCACTCATTCCAAGCCATTACAAGGCAACTCATGCTGTTTCTATCCTATCGTTGCAATTTATCCTGCCCGTACTGTTTTGCGAGCGATTGTCATGCACCCGATATGGCGTGGGATCAATTACTCCTTTACCTTGATTGGGCACAGGAAAACAAGGTTAAAATAGTGACATTGTGCGGTGGTGAACCGACCATCTACCCACATTTTGTACAACTTCTTGGAGAATTACAACATCGTGGACTTACAACATATTTTGCGACCAATCTCCTCGGACACCACGAAACTATTCTTCGGCTAAAACCTTCATTGGTACATGCCTTAATCGTTCATGTTTCTCACCGATACGTTTACACTTCGGATCAGTGGACCTTATTGAAGAAAAACATTAAAGCCGTGCAGAAAAACTGCGTGCCTGTTGGGCTGCGAATTAATATCTTTGCAACTGATCACAACTGGGACCACTTATTTGAACTTGTAGAGGAATTCAAACTAGAGGAAATTCAACTTGCTTTCGCATTTCCAAATGGTTCCAATAATAACAAGCATGTTCACATTGACGATATTGAAAAATTAATCCCTGATCTTGTTTCTCTCCTTGGAGAATGTGACAAGAGGTCTCTTCGTACCGTTTTTTCAAAACCAATACCACTCTGTCTTCTGCCGGAACCTCTGGGCCAGAAGCTTCTCAAACAGCTCGACAAGACACCGTCGTGCAGCGTATATGTTGACGATTTTACACATAATATGGGCATTACCCCCGATGGTCGTATCGCTCCTTGCCTTGGTTTGCTTGATATCTCTAAACCTCATTCTGAATTCTCCAGCTGGCAGGAGATAAAAGAGTTTAACCGCGAACGTATCCTTCCCCTGTTGACAACCCCACTGTACAAACGTTGCGAAACGTGCTTCCTCTACGACAGGGGGATTTGTCAAGGTCTTTGTCTGGGGCATAAAAAAATGAAAGAGGACCCACTTGTTACCAGATAGCTTATATATATTAAAGCAAAGAATTCTTCACGGCTATGTCCTAAGAGGAATACAAAACAAGAAACCTATGTCGGTGAATGTTGAACCAACAAATGCCTGTAATTTGTCATGTTCGATTTGCCCTCATGGCTCTCAGAAAATTGTCGACGCTCAAGAGAACCGTGCTATTGGCTTTATGACTATGGACACCTATCGAGAAGTCCTGAATGGATGTGGTGAAAATATTAAATCGATGGCTCTCTATCTTCATGGAGAGCCATTTCTTAATGAAAATTTAGGAGAAATGGTGAACCTCGCCGTTAAAAGAGGTATTGGCGTTACAGTATTTTCAAATGGAATGTCCCTAAACATTGATACCAAGGTAGAAGAATTATTGAAGCAAGGCCCTGTATCTCTAAATATCTCAATGGACCTTATAAGTCGTAGAGGATATGAAATTTTGAAGGGTTTTGACGGTTATAACAAGGCATGCGATAATTTTTCCACAATCGCCGCTCTTTTTGCCCGGAAAACCGGGACCTCACAACTCTCCCTTCGCAGCATATATCAGGGTGAAAGCAGAAAAGAAATCAGAGCCTATTTAGAACAATACCTCAAAACGTCAGGAATCGGCGCTGTTCAAGTTACCCATCCATTCCCATGGCCTGGAAACAAAGATGCCAATATTCTCGCTGGAAAACTGACTATGGATAATTATCTTGTTTGCCCTCAGGTGAACAATGCCCTCAATATTTGCTGGGACGGCACGGTTGTTCCTTGCAGTTTTGACAATAATGCAACGTATCCTGTCGGCAACATTCACTCTGCTACCCTTGACGAGATTTTTAACAATAAAAAGGTGCGATATTTTCGCAGGTCGCACTATCTAGGCAAACGTCGCGAAATACCACTTTGCAAATACTGTGAATTACCACGCTTCGTCATCAACATTATCACCATTAGAAGGGATGAATACCTGAAGCTCGGCAAAACGGATATTAATGACCTTATTACGCGAATAAGCAACCTTAATTATAAGCCATCCCAACAGAGATCAAAATCCATAAAAAGCTCCACAGTTAAGCAAGGAATGAAGAGTGAGCGCTGAACAAATTGGGTTTATTCGAGTTACTGACGTCTCTGAAGCTGAAAAAAATATCAAATTCATTTCAATTTTAAAATGGGTCTGGCAACACTCGAAAAAGAAAGTGTTTTTTATGAGTGTTGCAATGCTCTCCAATGCAGCTCTCTCAACATTATATGCGTATATCCTTCTTGCTGCCCGAGATTTTATTTCTGCCGCTGCACGCGGGGAAAAATCTTCAGTGATTATTCAACACGTTGCAATGCTTATTGCTGTTTTTATCCTCGTTTCTCTTCTCAACCTTATCTCATCGACCTTTGAGGCTATTGCCACAACGACGATACGCCGCGACCTTGAAGTGTCATGCTTCGAACGTCTAGGGCGTGCAAATCTTGACTTCCTATCCATGACTTCAAGTGGCAGAATTTCCGCAGTGATAATGGCAGAAATTCCGCAGGCAGCCAGTATCACGGGCGTTGTCCTGAGATGTTTTATAAGAGCGCCTCTCTCGCTCTTTGCTGCTGCTATCGTGCTGTTCCTGAATGCCCCATACATCGCGATGATCACGATAATCATGGCTCCGCTTCTAGGCCTGGGAGTAAAAACCTTTTCAAGATTGGTTCGAGAAACAACCCAACGTGCATTCACTGCAATTTCGGATCTATACGCAAAGCTTAATGAACAGCTGCGCGGTATTCGAACCGTATGTAGTCTTGGGTTGATGGATACCTATACTGGAAGACTGATTCACCAGGCGCATCAGATCGCCCGTGCCTCGCAAAAATCAGCAATATATGGCGCAATTCTTCAGAGCATTCAGGAATTAATCGCAATGTTGGTTTTTTCCGGTTTGCTCGTCTGGCTATCACACCAGGTTGTCAATGGAAAAATGGAACTCGGTCAAGCTTTATTGATTCCTGCGACATTGATATTCATGAAAAATGAGGCACTGAAAATCAGCGGGGGATTAATCCATTTAAGCAAGATCAAGTCATCATTCGTTCGGCTGCATACCCTATTGGATGCTCCGGAAGCAATTGATGGCCATAGGGAACTTGAAGGCAATTTGCATCGCATTCGTTTTCAGGATGTATCTTTTGCGTATGACGAAAGATCCAGCACCTTGCAAGACATCAACCTGACACTTCATCCAGGTCTGACTGTGATTATTGGAGAAAGTGGAAGTGGAAAATCAACATTATGTGATCTCGTTGTTCGTCTTCGGTCACCAACATCCGGAATTATTTACTTTAATGACATACCGCTATCTGAACTTAAAGACAGTTGTATTCGTTCGCTCTCTGCACTCGTTGAACAGGAACCTTTTCTGTTTGAAGCGAGCTTTCGCTATAATCTAACACTGGAAAACAAAAAGTGCACCGATGAAGATTTACATACAGCTCTTGCTCTTGCTGGAGTTCAACAGTTGCTTGATGAATTGCCCAATGGTTTGAACTCAGAGTTCGGTCCTAATGGCATAAATCTTTCTGTCGGCCAAAAACAGCGTATTGTTCTCGCCAGAGCTTTGCTCCGAAAACCTTCACTTTTAGTGCTTGATGAGTTCACTAGTGCACTGGATAGCAAGACGGAAAAGGAAGTCCTTGCCACTATCAAAGAATTAAGCAAAAATTATATTATTTTATGTACATCGCATCGCCCATCCATTTTAGAGCAGGCCGATTGGCTTTACACGGTTCGGGATAATCGAATTTTTCAAGTAACAGATGAGGGATCAGGTGCTAACACCCTATGTTGAGTATGTAGCGAAGTTGAAGCAGACCTTCGATCGGCTGTAACGCGGCTATGCAGTTGGCCATAGATAAATAACAGTATTGTCTAGAATGCAACTTAAAATCATCACCGATTATGACAATTTTTATGAATCTTTGAAATATCATGTTCGCAAGAAGGGCCATGGTGGACAGGCTCTGATCTGTCGACATACTGATATTCCCAAATCCTATCTTTCTAGAATACTGAAAAAAGACCGACGAGCAGGAGTACGGACTCAGAAGAAAATCTGCAGATTTTTCGGTTTTGACCTCGAAGAATTTGTTGAGATGGGCAGACGGATTACCCTTGGTGAAGATCCTGAACGTGCTGTTGATCTTCTGAAAAACCATCCGGTTGATCATTTAATGCAAAGGTTGACCGAGGCAGTACGTAAGGAAATAATCACAGCCAATTTGCTCAGCCGAACCCAGCTGCTGTACGAAGATATTGTCGAGAACTCCCAACAGATAATTGCCCGTTTTGATACCAAACAGAAAATCACTTTTGCAAACCGGGCTAGTGGCCAGCTTATTGGCATTGATCGCAGCAGGCTGATCAATTTAGACTGGAAACTTCTCTTCAGAGCCGATTATCACCTCCGATTGATCGAGGAAACCGAACAGGTTCTTGCCACCGGCGGTACTTTTTCTCTTGAACTCCCCCTCTGTTCCCTCGACATATGGGTTGCGCTTACGGTGACCTTGTTCCCTCAACATTTCGAGGGACAAGACCTTGGACAGATTGTCGGCTTTGACATAACAGAGAAGAAAAAACTGGTAGACAGACTTCACTTCATCCAACATGGAATCGAAATGAGTTTCGTCCCTACCTTGGTTATCGACGACACCGCCAATATTATCTATGTTAACCAAGCGGTTTGTAATCTGCTGGGCTACAGCCAAAATGAGTTGGCCAAAATGAAAGTCTGGGATATTAACCCCCTCATCCCGGAGGACAGCTGGCGGCAGAAATGGGCATGGTTTGAAAAAAAACAGAACATTGTCTTTGATGGGGAGTATCGCTCCAAGAATGGCGATATCATCAAAGTTGAATTTCATGTCAGCAATCTCAAATATCCAGATGGCAGGAGATATAATGTGGTGCTGGTAAAACCTCGAAATGGCAGACAAACATTCCCATAACTATTATCTCATGCCAAGTGCAAATGAAGCTGTCGGACCGGAGTCAAGAAAGCACTAATCACGCCTGAGTATGCCGGTCAGACAGGCAAGGCCACCTGCTGCTTTCAAGTATTCACTGATCTCGACTTCATAGGCTTCTATGCCATGATCCTCCAGGCTTGCCTTGACCCCGGGCGCGCCCTTGGGCATTACTATTTTACCAGGAGCGAGGGTCACAAAATTCATACCCTGGCGAACATTCAGGTCATCGTTGTCCGGCAGGAGTATGGTTCGAATCTTTCTTGCTGACAGGATATCAGATAACTGGTGCGTAATCTTCCCTCCGTGAACTGCAGCCAGATCCACATCGATAAAATTTACTATACCAAGCAGATGCTGACATTTTTTGGGAAGGGGAATTTCTATCAGCTCGACATTGAATTCGCGAAGAAATCGGCCAAGTTGCCTGGCAGCTTCACCATTGGTTCTCACCCCGGTCCCGAGCATCACTGTGTTACGCTCCAGCCAAAGTGCATCAGCCCCTTCAAAGGTTGCATTGCCATGAAAATGCATGACGATGGGCACACCTATTCCGGCAAGCACCTCAGCGGAATATCTTTCCTCACCTGCTCTTTGAACGGATGCCGGTCTGGCGAGGACAACACCTTCAGGTGAGGCCCAAAAAAGATCTCTTTGAAACAGAAAATTGGGTGGTGGGGGCGATGAAGGTCGTGCAATATGCACCTTGACCCCATGACTCTTATAAAAATCTGCAAGCTTTAAAGTTTGTGCTTGAATCATCCCAACGTCAGGTCTTGCCAGCATAAGCATCTCATTTGGGGCACAGCCGTACTCGAGCTCTTTGCCGGGCCAGCTGAGCACGACCTCCTTGAGAGATGCGCATTCGGATTGGTACCCACAGGGATGCCATATGTTGCCGTTGGCGATATCATCACGCAGAGGCAACTGCCTGTGCAGCCAGCCTTCCCCGCCATAGGTCGCAAGTATTGTGTTGTCTGGGGGTTTATTTCCCAATTTCTTCATCGAGGGAGTAACCAAGTTTTTTCGCTGTCGTTAAAATTCCCAACCCAGGGTCAACCAGTACAGGTCGGATCAATTCCGCTTTTTTGAACCATCGGCGCTTGCGAGGGGGGATGTTTGTTGTAACCATGACCGGCGGCAAATCCTCAGCCATAGCTGCAGAAATAATTTCACGCCCATTAATCCCTAGCCAGTTGCAAATTCGCCAAAAGACCTCTCGTCGACCGGGAACAGGTCCGATAACATCTTCAAATTTTATCCGCAAACAGTCAATTTCATTCCGCTCGGTGTAATTAATTATTTCCCTATGAGCCGAATTCCACTGATATCCACAGACATATTCCAGTGGGCGGTCGGAATATTCTTCCCAGCCCGGCGGAAGATCATACTTCCACCAATTTTTCCCCCAGACTGAGAAAAGGTCACTATACCCCTTAATCTCTAGTCTTTTGTTGACCTTGTGGGAAAAAAAACCGTTATAACGCCAACCATCGACTAAGCCATTAATAGCATCAGCAGGATTTCTCACCAGATGGAGAATACGAAATCTGGCATTGCAAAAAAGACTCTTCAGAAAGGGGAGTCGATATACGTTACTTGGTGTTTTCAAAATGAGCGGCTTGGTTTTCACCGACTCTGCGGTGACATATTGTTTGGGAACAATGGGAACAAAGGGAGGTTCTTCGATGATAAAACATGAGGGGCTGGCAAAATTTGGCGTCGCATCCGGACAGTATTCTCTGATCAGGTCCGGTCGTAGATCATAATAATAGGGATTGATGGTTTTGTACCTTCGCCTCATATTTCGTAAAAAGAGGATATGGAAGAGTTGTGGATCCTTGAATTCTCCCAAATACCAACCATATGTATGGTGTAATTCATTCAATGTTTGGTCTACTGCGGAAAAGAGATCTTCTCTCTCGATATCAATTTCCGGCCACTGCACGCAGATTCGCCAGTGGAGATCATGCAAAAACCTCTCATACATCTTCGGAGCACGGAGATCAACCTTTTCTGTTACCCCGACATCAAAACCCATCTCTCTTTGTAAATGTGCCAATTTTCCGGCATGCCGGAGTCCGACATCGTCTTCGACAAGCATATCACTTGACCTGCCATTATGGGGATAACTGAACCCTGCCAGAGCCAGAAATGGATTTATCTCGCCCTTGAAATGGAGGAGTTCCGGCGAGTGGCGCAAGAGCTCAGTAAAAATACTTGATCCGCCACGGGAGCTCGAGGCAATAATCACCACATCGTTTGCTTGAGAACAGAAGTCCGGCACCATGGTCTGCCGACAATTGTTGATCTTTTCAATTGCCCGCCGAGCCTTTTCAAAGACGTATTGCTCTCTTGTCTTCATGTCTTCTCTTCATGCTTTAATCAGCAATTGGGGTAAAAAAATATCTCAACCGAAGCCGGAGTAAGAAAATCCTCCGTGCCCAGAATCGCAGGTAGTTCTTGTCTGAAAATAATGAACGAGTTTCAACAAGTATTGTCCAATAACAGTTCATCAGTCGATACGTATACAGAGCACCTTTTGGCGGTACTGAGGAGATAGCGGTTGCCGGAGTTTTCTCTTGAAAACGTTCGGCCTGTTTTTGGCATGAAAAGGTGTAGCCGAAACGCGCCATCAGATTACCTGTCTCATTTTCTATCAGCTCGATTTCAGAAGGACTCAGCTCCTCCACGAACTTATTCATGTTTCCAGAGAGGATTGGTGAGGCTGTGTTCTTCCAGGCACCAGACAAACTTTCGCTCTTTTGTGCTGACTTTGACCGGTAAAATTGCAACATTGCCGGTTCATAATCTTCTTCTATGAATCTGCAAATCTTCCCGACTGTCCCCACCGGATCCCCGATGAGGTCCTCATAACGGATAAGACAACAACGATCAGCCCCCTGCCCCTCATAAAACTGCAGACCTAGCAGTTGTTGTGCACGCCAGAGTCGAGCGGTGAAATAAGGATGAAAAGGACTGAAGATAGATTTACGCGATGAAGCTGCCACATCCCTCGGATCCCTTACCAGCCAAAGAAACTTTGCTGCCGGACAGGTCTTTACAATCTTGGCTATATGATGAATCATGAAGGTACTCTTGCAAGCCCACCTCCGTTTGCCGCAGTGTTTTTGATATGCGTTGTAGATGCTGTAAAATACGCCGATCACATCCGGCGAGGGCACACCTGCCACTATCTTTTCAGGTTCTAGATGAAGCTCCCACGGATAGACATGAACGGCCAGCAAGCCCAAGATATCATCGGTCAACCTCTTCAAGTTTTTATGTTGACACAGATCACCATAGTTATTCTCAAACGGACTAAAATATTTCAGGATGTGGGGCGGGTGCGGAACGGCAATGGAGGAATGAGAATTAAGGATAAGACGGAGCAGATTCGATCCCGACCGCTCCGTGCCGATTATAAATATCGGGGCGGAATCCATCACTGTGCGCTTGGCTTTTCAGGTTTTCGGACCGAAAAAATACACCACCGCCATAAATCGCGAATTTCACCGGAAGGGAGAATTTCAAAGGGATGGACGTCTCTCGCCTCCCGGGGAGCATTGTAAAAGAGGTCGCGAATCTCATGACGATGAAGACTGGTCGTCTCATGGGTGTCTATCCAGACATCAATGGACTCCCAGAGAAAATATTCGGTCATTTGCAAGTCTACAAACCCGGCTCCTAAAAGGAGCGTCCGGAAATCTTCCTCCTGGAACATATTGTAGATGAGTGGCTGTTTCTTCTTGAATATTCTATACATCCACGCGGAGTCTTCCGGGCCATAGGGAAGAATCTGACCAACAATAAACTGTCCTCCGGGCTTCAATACTCGAAAAATTTCACTCACCGGACGCTCAGGCTTGGGTAGAAGATGCAGTACCTCTCTATTAACCACCAGGTCAAAAGATCCTTCGACAAAAGGCAGATCGTAGACCGTTCCCTGATTGACCTGATCAAGCCGAGTCCTGGCCAGGTCAATCATCTCCGGGGTAATGTCCAAGCCGATCATTTTTCCAACCTTCCCCTTAAATGATGCTCCGACGACACCACTGCCGCAACAAACGTCAAGCATGCGGGAATTGCTGTCCATGCTAAGATGTTTGACGTGTTCGCCAAGCAACTCCTCGTGGGCTATCCATACCGCGGATTGATGCCAGTTTTTCGAACGAATACCGAATTGTTTCTGGTAGACTTCCTTTGAAAAGCCGCCGTCCGCCACATGATAAGCAACTTTGTCACTAGCCCTGCGAGCGGCAATCCGTGCCCTGGTTGCATCGAGTGCCCGACCGACCAGACGGGTGGCCAGCTTCGAATCATTGTGGAAATTTTCTAAAAGTTTCTCGTGGACCACTTTTTCGATGAGGGCTCCCAGGTTGACGTCGGTAACCCGTGTTTTTGTCTGCCCTTCAAAGCTGGGCGCTGCCATTTTTACCGAAAGCACCCCGGTGAGCCCCTCCAGAACGTCAAAGGCGGTGATCCGCTCACCCTCTCCCCCTTTCAGTACTCTGGTCTCTTTCGCATAGGCATTGATGGCGGCGGCAATCGCAGTTTTTAAAGCGGAAACATGGGTGCCGCCATAAATTGTGTTGATGGTATTTACATAACTGAGGATGTTCTCTCCGTACCCATCCGTCCACTGCAGGACAATGGTAAATTCGATCCCTTGTTCTTTATAACTGATGCTGAGCGGCTCTCGATGCACAACCTTGGCAGATGTATTTAAATGTCTTAAAAAGCCATCAATACCACTGTCGTACTGAAAATCCGCTGAGTTTCCCATTCGTTCATCAATAATTTTAATGTGGAGACCTGGCTGGAGAAATGCCAACTCCTCAAGTCTCTTGGAAAGCCGCATATAGTCGAAGGAAATATTATCGTCAAAAATGGTAAAATCGGGCCAAAAGGTAATTTTTGTGCCCCGTTTCTCCGTCCCTTCGCATTTCTCCAAAACTGAGGTTGCAGCTCCACATGAATAGCTCTGTCGAGAGTGATGTCCATCCCGCCAAACGTCCAAAGCCAAAGTTTCTGAAAGCGCGTTCAGACAGGACAAGCCAATTCCATAGAGACCAGCCGTCAGCCGGTATGACCCTGACTTGAATTTTCCCCCGGCATGAAGCCTGGTAAGGACCAGTTCGCAGGCCGAACAATTTTCTGTTGGGTGCAGGTCGGTCGGGATGCCCCGGCCGTTGTCCTCAACGGAGCAGCTGCCATTCTTGCCGAGGATTACCAGTATCTCCGTGCATTCTCCGGCCTGGGACTCATCAATTGCATTGTCGACCAGTTCATAGACCAGTTGATGCAAGCCTTCGACACCAGTGGACCCAATGTACATCCCTGGATTTTTCCGAATTGCATCCATGCCGGAAAGAACAGTAATACTTGATGCGTTGTAGGCAGTCAGTTGATTGTCATGATCGTTCCTGGGTGTCGCTATATTCATATTCATTCGGTTCTCTTTCCGGGTGTATCATTGAAATGAGAGAGGGCATTTTTCAGCTTTTCGACATGCACTTTTTTCAGCTTCGTCAGGGTTTCCAGCCAATTGGCAATATCCAGAAATCCTTCTCGCCTGGCGATCTCCCCCATCATCGGATAGATCTCCGAATATTCCTCGGTTTCCGAAGAAATGGCTGAGATGAGATTACGGTCCGTTTCTCCTATGGCGAGGTTGGTGTCGGGATCGCCTGCTCTTTTCAAGAAATCCAGTGTGCCGTGGGCGTTGCAGACACTGCTTTCGGCAAGATCGCGAAACACCTGCGCCACTTCAGGGGAGCCCTCTATCTCGGCTATTTTGGCAAAATAGAGATAACGGTTGCTGATTCCCGATTCTTTGGAAAAGGCATGTTTAAGGCTGTGATGTGTCTCAAGCCCCTTAAATTCAAGGTTCATATGCAGTAAACTCCGTTATAATTCATTTGGCTTTCTGCCTGATTTTTTGGCGTTGCACTCCATCAGCGATGCACCGCCGGCAGCAGCTCCCTCAGGTCCTGTTTTATCGAGGGTAAACCTTTCGCTTCCAGGGGTCAGAAATGGTCCGGCTGAACTGAACTCAGAGCGCCAACCTTTTCCTGCATAATCGACGCTGACTTTTTTGGCATCATCCGGATTAGGATAGAAATACTGAAAATTTTCAGGATAATGGTTAAAATTCATTACTGGTCCTGGCTGATAGGCGTCGTACATCCGCTTGTACGCCTGCCTGATGGTCGCCTCAGGCAGTCCGGTTAAATTGAGAAACTCATCCTCATGGAGGGCCTGCTCAATTGATAACCAGTTGAGATGGTCGACTTCGCTCTTGATCTTCCCTTGGGCAAGGACATTGTTGTACACCGTTGTCCCCGGCATCGCTGAGAGGTATTTGACCCTGGTGACATTGTTATTTTCCTCTGCCCATTCTGCCATATGCATTAAGCTTTCAGCATCTTCTCCCGGAAGGCCGACGATCAACAATCCACCAAATCGTACTCCAGCTTCTCGGCTCAAATTCATTGCCTTGATGCTGATATTTTCCGTGGTAGGTTTTCGGGCTTCTTTCAAGGCATTGGCACCAAGAGATTCAACACCAAAGAGAGCAATATCACAGCCGGCACTTTTCATTGCTTCGAGTTGTTGTCGATCGACGTTGGCGCATTTTGTCATGCAGGTCCATCTCATGTCGTACTGGGAGATAACCTCGCAAACTTCAAGGGAGCGTTCCTTCGTTGAATTAAATGTGAGATCGGAGAAAAAGATAAAATCGGTACTGTATTGCTCCTTGAGCCATGCCAGGTCAGTTGCCAGTTTCGCTGGTGATTTATAAGAAACCTGGGGCGTTGTGCGGAAGCAGAAGGCACAATCCATTTTGCAACCCCGACTATAGGAGGCTATGATCTGAGGCTGCAACCCCCTCGGGTCCGAGGCCTGGGGCCAAAAATCCAGTCGCATGCGGGGCAGGGAGTCAAGATCGGTCATTTGTCCCCGTGGTGGCGTGTTTATAACAATATTTTCCGCTGTCCTATAGCTGATACCGTTTATCGATGGGAGTTCTTTTTCCCATGCTCCCCGTCGATAGCTGTCCATAAGTTCGAGAATTGTCAGTTCCCCCTCGGAGATTACCGCAATATCCGTCTGGGTATGGTTCATGAAAACATGGGGCACAGAGGTGACAAGCGAACCGCCACAGATAACAGGCATCTTTGGCTCCGCTTTTTTGACCATGTCGATCACCTCCTTGACAAAGGGGAAATTATCCTCGAAGGTTCCAATTGCCAGGATTTCCGTGCCCGACATGATTTGTCTGAATGCCTCGTTCAGGGGGTCCAGTGCATAACGGACATCAACAATCCGCACCGGATAACCGGCGTTATAGAGCACTGTGGCAATATAGGTGATCCCTTCGCAAGGTGTTGTTAAATAATATTCCCAGCCGCGTGGCATGGTAAAAGGACTGGGGCCAACCAGCAGAGTCACTGCCGGGAAAGAAGAATCAGTGGGTACCGGAGCCTGGTCTTGCTCGCGCATGATGGCCATCAATCGTAAATCGTTCTCGCTTGTCGCCTGAGCATAGAGCCTGGGTGCCAAGGAATATTTATCGGGCATATCATTTCCTCCTGAGACAAGAATTGGTTAATCCACCTTTTGGGCCGCGTCAACGAGCATAATCGGGATATCGTTGCGTATTTCATAGAGCAACCTGCATGCGGGACAAAACAGACTCTTGTCTTTTTCATTATATTCCACCCTCCCTTTACATTTGGGACAGGCAAGTATTTCCAATAGATCTTTATCAACCATCGTATTCCTCCAAAATTTAACGACACCCCACACATCAAGGTGCTACCGTTCCCACGGCGATGCCAAAGAGCATTTTATCGACAATCAAACCGTTGTCTTCAAGCCTGACCGCATGATATTTATTGAATCCAGGCGAGGCATTGCGATAGATGTCCCGAATCCCTTCACGCCTCTCATCTTTGATCGCTCCGTTGTCCGACCAGCGATCAACGTCTTCCTCCGAAATATAGTCCATCACCTCGACATTAATGCAGCCCGCATCCTCAAGGAGGGCTTTCAGATCATTGCGCATGAAAAAATTCTTTCTGGCAGGATTCCGTAACCTGAGGATTTCAAAATACTCCTCGTGGTCCTCATCCCCATAGGCGCAGAGCTGGATGAGACAGACTTTGCCGTTCGGTTTGGTGGTTCTGACCATTTCCGAAACAGCCGCGACTGCATCCATGAATTGGATACCCTGACGTTCAATAGCGAGATCAAAAGAGTTATCCCGAAACGGCAGACATTCGGCTGAAGAGTGGATCAGGCCGTCTGTATGCACCTTCCCCTTGGTAAACATCGCTTCGGTCAGGTCTACACCAACCAGTTTTCGGACCTTGCCTTTGAATTGCCTGCTGACAAGGCCTGTACCACATGCAACATCAAGCATGATTGCCTCAGGGCTTGGGGCAAGATAATCGTGGATCTTCCCGAGCATGGTCAAATCGGTGCACCATTTACTCGAGTTATCATATCTGTCTGTCCTTGCTGTAAAATGCTCAATTACCAAGGATTCGGAAACATCATTTCTGGTTCTCATATCAAGAAAGCCTCTCTGAAACATATTTTGCACAACTAACCCCGACAAGCGGGATACGTATCTTCGCGAAATGCCGGAACCTGTTCTATTTTGATAGGATATATTTAATAATAAGGCAAACATAAATTACATCAAACTGCACATAATATTTAGCAAATAATTATAACAATTTAATTAAATTCATAAATTCTAGAGAGTTGATTACTTTTTACACATAAGAATAATGTTTAACAATAAGTTGTACAATTAGACTGTATCATCTGTACAAACAAACAGTGCCTACACCGAATGGTGCGTACATAAAATTTTCATTGATACTTATTTGATAGCATGCTATTGTTTACATAGCATGCTATCAAATAAACCAACTACAACTTCCGCACCTCCAAGCGATGAGGGATTTGCTCCGGATAAGTCCGCCAACGTGTGAGTGAGTGCGATAACAACACAAGGAGAATTCCATGCCCGTCATTACAGTTGCCATGCACCCAACTACGCCCGAAGTAAAAAAAGCACTTATCACCTCACTGACAGAGACTGCCGTCAAGATCACCGGCATTCCCATACAGTCCTTTATCGTCTTCATCGATGAACATAATGAGGATGCCATAGGTGTCGGTGGTCAAACCCTGAAGGAAATACGGAGAAGCCATTCTTAAGGCAAGGAGCTCTTTGTCCTTTCCTTTTTTCCCCTGCATCGCTAAATTCTTAAAAGCGATGCAGGTTCCGGCCATATTCATGGCGAATACAACCGAGAAAAAACAATGACCATACCAAAACCAGGACAACCGGTCCGAGGCTCCCAATCGGGAGCTCCACTTATGGCGGTTTTCGATCTTTTAGGCAGAAGATGGGCGATGGGCATCGTCTGGCAGTTGCGAGACGGCGCAGCAACTTTCAGAGCCCTTCAAGGGGCCTGCGAATCAATCTCTCCTTCGATTCTCAACAGTCGTCTCAAGGATCTGCGGGAGGCACAGCTGATCGAAAGAACCATTGACGGCTACCAATTGACTGGAATGGGCAAAGAACTCCACAATCTTCTTCTCCCCTTTGGCGAATGGTCGATCAAATGGGCTACACACATTGCCCCTGAGCAGGTCGAGCGTTGGCAGGCCCTGTCGCACCTTAAAAAAAAGTAACGGGTTAATTTCCCTCATTTTTTTCTGTTCTTCGATCTTGGTTGTCATCGTGCCACCCAGAGTGGCACGGACAAATGATTCTTTTATTGCAAAATTGTCCTAAGATATTTTCTAGTTCTTCCGATAACAAATGGAAAGGATGTGTTGCAGATTATCCCTCGACCTGCCGTAGCAATATTGAGGTTGCATTTATGGAATACAAAGTTCAGCGTGGCGACACCATTGCCCATGTCAGTAGGGTGATGAATGCCGACTGGCAAACGTTGAAAAAACTCAACCCCAAGGCTGTTGGCCGTTCAAACGCTAACGGCAATTGGTTTGTCAAAGAAGGTGCAGTTCTCTCCGACCAGCCAAAATCAAATTTTGATACAATCCTGAAGTCGGTGAAAAACAGTCAAACCGGCAAAAATAGCATAAACAGAACTGATAATGGACTAAAACAGACGAGCGCCGCGCAGGAGCAGACTCATACCCTGAAAGCAGGCGAAACCGTCTGGGGACTGGCAACTAAGATCTATCATGTCAATCCGGAAGAAATCCTTAAACTGAATAGCATCAACGATCCCCGGTCGCTGCAGATCGGCCAAACCCTGAAAATTCCAAAGCAACCGGAAAAATCCGTAAAAGAGAATATCGTCGCCAGCTGGTATGGCCAATACCATCAGGGCCTTCCCATGGCCAACGGCGAGCCCTTTGATATGTACGCTCCCACGATTGCCCATAAGGATATTCCGCTTGGCACCAAAGTCCTTCTTGAAAACCCCGCGACCGGCGAAAAAGTAACAGCCACAGTCACTGATCGTGGGCCCTATGTACAAGGTCGCGATGTCGATTTGAGCTATAAACTCGCCCAACGCCTCTCCCTGGATAAGCAGGGAATCGGAAATCTTACCATGCAGGTGTTAGGACAAAGAACGCCACCAGCAAAGACAGAGACGGATTCCACTCCGACACTTACCTTCCCTCCCAGCGTCTAACACCCCACTTCCCACACCTCACACCTCACTCCTGGAAGACAGGTTGCGAGGCTGCGAATGTCGGGCGCCACTCTTAAAAACCCTACTTGCCAACTTCAAACAATTGTTTTATTCTTTTGTTTTAATCAACAAACAGAAAATTGGAGAATCATGTCCGACCACATTGTTCCCACCAAGGAGAGAATACTCGAGGCCGCCGGGAATATCTTCGGGGAGAAAGGTTTCAAGGATGCCACCATCCGTACCATCGCTTTGGCCGCCGATGTCAATATCGCCGCGATCAATTACCACTTCCGTGATAAGGAAGGTCTCTATGGCGCCGTCCTCGAAGAGGTCTTTCTCCAGGGTTTCACTCGTTTTCCCGCGACCATGGACCTTGCCCCGGAGGCCGATCCACAGCAACGCTTACGGGCTTTCATCAGGGCAATGTTCTACCGACTGTTGAGCAAGGAAGGATGGGGTGGAATTGTCGGACGGGGGCGACTCATCGCCCGTGAACTACTCGATCCCAGTCCAGCCTTCGAAGCGGTTCTTGATCGCTATATCAAACCGCACAGAGACTTGCTGCTTGACATCATAACAAAGATCATAGGCACAGGGTGCGGTCCGGAAAAACTCATGCCCTGCGTCATCTCCATCATCGGCCAATGCATCTATTACGCCATGGCCTCACCGGTCATTCGAAAAATCAGTGCCGATAATGCCCCCACCGAAGAAAATCTCGACCGACTGGCCGAATACGTCTGGCTCTTTTCGCTGGGCGGTATCGCCTCGATCAAGAACGCAACCTTAGGCCGATAAAGGAAGCCGTATGAAAAAACGATTACGTATCATTATCCCGCTTATCATCGTAGTGATTGCCGGCATCAGTCTCTTCAATTTTCTTAAAGATCGGGAGAATGCAACCGCCCTGCACTTTTCCGGCAATATAGAAGTGACCGAGGCCCAGATGAGTTTCCGAATTCCCGGCCGTCTGGAAGAACGATTGGTTGCGGAAGGCGATACAGTGCACACAGGCCAGATTCTCGCGCGACTTGACAAAAGCGACCAGACTATCGGCGTGGCCCAGGCCGAAGCAAACCTAGCCTACTCCGAGGCGGTTCTTGCCGAACTCGTGGCCGGCAGCCGACCCGAGGATATTGACCGTGCCGCAGCCGGTGTCGCCCAGGCCCGCGAAAGCCTGACCGAGCTGCAGCGAGGCAATCGCAGTGAAGATGTCGAACGGGGCAGGGCCGAACTGGCCAGCGCCAAGGCGGCCGAACAATCCGCCATCGTCCAACTCAACCAGGCCAAGACCGACTTTGATCGCTACAGCAGCCTGTTTAAAGACGGCAGCGTCAGTAAAACCGTCCTTGAAACCTATCAAACAGGCCTAAAAACTGCGGAAAACCGAGTCAAAGAGGCCGAGGCCCGGACCAGGGCGACAAGCGAGCAACTCAGCCTGCTCAAGGCCGGACCACGAATCGAGCAGATCGACAGATCTGCGGCGGCCCTGAAACAGGCGGAAGCAGAATACGCTTTGATCAAGACCGGACCACGTAAGGAGAGCATCGACCAAGCCAGAGCAAAATCTCGAGCGGCAGCCGAAGCTGTCAATCAAGCCAGGCAACAACTCAGCTATACCGATCTTGCAGCGCCCATGGACGGCGTTGTCCTCAGCACGGCGGCAGAGGTCGGCGAGTATCTCAACGCCACCTCTCCCGTTGTGACTCTGGGGAACATCGCCAACCCCTGGCTGCGCGCCTATATCCACGAAAAGGACCTGGGACGCATTCAGTTAAATCAGGAGGTGACTGTAACCACCGACTCCTTTCCCGACAAAAAGTATCAGGGACGAGTGAGTTATATCAGCAGCCAGGCCGAATTCACACCAAAGACCGTGCAAACCTTCGAAGAACGGGTCAAGCTCATGTTCCGCATCAAGGTGACCCTCGCCAACCCGGACAATGAACTCAAGCCGGGAATGCCCGCCGATGGGCACATTGACCTGTCTGGACGCTAACGCGATACCCCATTGCCGAAATTTGCCAAAAAGTGAAACCACCGATGTCGCACATGCCATCCCCGCCTCAGACCACTCCGGCCATTATTGCCACCGCGCTGTGTAAATCGTTTGCAGCGATTACCGCCGTCCAGGAGCTCAGCCTGAGTGTCTCTCCCGGCGAGATTTTCGGCCTCGTCGGACCGGATGGAGCCGGTAAATCGACAAGTCTCAGAATGCTGGCGACAATCATGAACCCCGATTCCGGTTCAGCCACGGTGGCCGGTTTCGACACCAAAAATGAGGCCGCAAGCGTCAAAGATCATCTCGCCTATATGAGCCAAAAATTCGGCCTGTATCAGGATCTCACCGTCGGCGAGAATATCAATTTTTATGCCGACCTCTACGGTATGAGCCGCAAGGGACGACAGCAACGCATTGAAGAGCTTCTCGATTTCAGCCATATGCGCCCTTTCATCCGCCGCCGGGCCGGTGACCTCTCCGGTGGGATGAAACAGAAGCTGCAACTGGTCTGTGCCCTTATCCATACCCCGAAGGTTCTCCTTCTCGACGAACCAACCAACGGCGTCGATCCGGTCAGCCGCCGGGATTTCTGGCGCATCCTCCATCGGCTGCGCCAGGAGCAGGTCGCCATACTCCTTTCCACCGCCTATCTCGACGAGGCCGAACGCTGCGACCGAGTCGCCCTCATCGACCACGGTCGCCTTATGGCAACCGGGACACCTGCGGAAATCAAGGAACTCATGGACGGCCGTATTCTGGCGATCAAAAGTCCCAAAGCCCGACAGATCGTCGGCCTGCTGCGCGGTCTGCCGTTTTCAAAAAGTGTCAACCTTTTCGGTGACACCGTTCATCTCGTCTGTGCCTCGGGTACAGGCTGTGCCGGACAGATTGCCACCCTTCTCGACCAGGCAGAAATCGAGTGTCAGCAGCCTCGCGAAATCGAACCCTCGCTTGAGGATATCTTCGTCAGCCTGCTCGGCAAAGGTGACGAGAAGGCACAACCACCTGATGAAGACCAGATTGCCCTGCATGCGGTAACGGCAAAGGATGGGCTGCCGGCCGTGCATGTGCAGCACCTGACCCGCCGCTTCGGCACCTTCACCGCCGTCGATGATATCAGCTTTACCGTGCAAAAAGGCGAGATCTTCGGGTTTTTAGGACCGAACGGTGCCGGCAAGAGCACTACCATCCGCATGCTCTGCGGCCTGCTCGGCCCGACCTCGGGCAGCGGCACGGTAGGCGGCGCCGATATTCACCTGGAGGCGGAACAGATCAAGCAACACATCGGTTATATGAGCCAGAAGTTCTCACTCTACGAGGATCTCACCGTCAGTGAAAACATCGATTTTTATGGTGGCATCTACGGCCTTTCCGGCAACCGTCTGACCGAGCGCCGCAACTGGGCACTGGCCATGGCAGGTCTTGAGGAGCATAAGACCAGTCTTACCCGAATCCTCAGCGGCGGCTGGAAACAACGGTTAGCCCTGGCCTGTGCGATCCTCCATGAGCCACCGATCATCTTCCTCGACGAACCAACCAGCGGTGTCGACCCTTTAAGTCGCAGACGGTTCTGGGATCTCATCTATGCCATGGCCGAGCGGGGTATCACAGTCTTCGTCTCCACCCACTACATGGAGGAGGCCGAATATTGCGACCGCATCGCCCTCATCTACGGCGGCAAGATGATTGCCGCAGGCTCACCGGTGGAGTTGAAGACCAAGGCCATGCGCGACAAAATTATCGATCTGCGCTGCCCCGACCCGCAGGCGCTGATCGCCCCATTGAAAGAACTTTCCGAGATCCGCGATGCCGCGCTGTTCGGTACAGGGCTCCACTTGGTGACCCCTGATGCCGCTGCCGCAGAAGCGGCGGTACAAGGCCTCCTTGCAGACCTCGGTATAAGCGGGGTAGTCATGGAAACCATCATGCCGAGCATGGAGGATGTTTTTATCTCCCTGATTGAGGAGGTTGACCGGCGTAACGAACAAACCCTGAGCGACAAGGAGACTGCGGCATGAAACTGCGCCGCCTGGCGGCTGTTGCCCGCAAAGAATCCCTGCACCTTATCCGCGACTGGCGCAGCCTGACCCTCGCCCTGGCCATTCCCCTGCTCCTCATTCTCCTCTATGGCTACGCCTTAACCCTTGACCTGCGCAACGTCCCGACCGTCATCTGGGATCAGTCGCGCAGCCCGGAAAGCCGCGAGCTCCTCAGCCTTTTCGGCAACTCCCCCTACTTTACTGTCAGGGGATATCGCGATAACTACCCTGGTTTGCAAGAGGATCTCGACCGGGGTCGGGCGATGGTCGCCATCGTCGTCCCCGGTGACTTCGCCGCCAAAGTTCTGACCGGAAAACCGGTGCAAATCCAGATCCTCGGCGACGGCAGCGATGCCAACACCTCACGCCTCGCCATGAACTACGCTGCCAATATCGGGGCAATTTATGCCCGCACCGTCACCTCGGAGCGAATGCTGCTACTTGGCCGCGGCAAACTTAAGCAACCGGTCGAACTGGCCCAGCGTGCCTGGTATAATCCAGGCCTCAGAAGCCAGAACGTCCTGATCCCCGGAATCATTGCTCTCGTCATGATCGTCGTCGCCGCCCTCTTGACCAGCACGACCATTGCCAAGGAATGGGAAACCGGGACCATGGAACAGCTCATTTCCACCCCGTTGCGTGGCCCGGAACTGATCTTCGGCAAAATCGTCCCCTACTTTTGCATCGGCATGGTTGATGTGGCACTCGCCGTTCTCATGGGTAAATGGATCTTCGACGTGCAGATCGTCGGCAACACCGCCCTGCTCTTTGCCATGTCCTCTCTCTTTCTTACCGGCGCGCTGTTTTTCGGCCTGATGCTCAGTATCAAACTCAAATCCCAGGTGCTCGCCAATCAATTGGCGATCATCGCCGGTTTTTTGCCGACCTTGCTCCTCAGCGGCTTTGTCTTCGCCATCGAGAATATGCCGATTCCCCTGCAGGTCATCACCTATATTGTCCCGGCCCGCTATTTTATCGCCATTCTGAGAGGTATCTACCTTAAAGGCATCGGTCTTGAAATCCTCTGGATGAACGCCCTGTTTTTGGCGATCTATGCGCTGATCATGATGATTGTCGCCAACCGCAAATTTACCTTCAAACTGGAGTAGGCGATGGGACGACGTCTTTTATGCATGCTCATCAAGGAATTTTTGCAGATGCTGCGCGATCCGCGAATGCGGGTGGTGGTCTTCGGTACGCCGGTGATCCAGATGACCATTATGGCCTTTGCCCTGACCACCGATGTCACCAATATCCGTATGGCCGTCCTCGACATGGACAACACCCCTGCCTCGCGTGAATTTATCAGCGCCTTTACCGCCGGCGAATATTTCCGCATCTCAGCAAGCCTTACCTCCCAGGACGAAATCACTCCCATCCTCGACCGTGCCGAGGCCCGGGCGGTGCTGCAGATTCCCTCAGGTTTTGCTAGTGACCTGAATAATGGCGAAACGGCAACCATCCAGCTCCTCACCGACGGCACCGACAGCAACAGCACAGCCATCGTCCAGGGCTATGCCGGATATATTCTGAGTGACTACAACGACCGGATGCAGAAAAAGCGCTTAGCCAAAAAGGGTATAAGTGAACCACCTGTGCAGATCGAAACCGCCAGCCGGGCCTGGTACAACGCCAACCAGGAAAGCCATTTTTATTATGTGCCGTCGCTCATCGCCACCATGCTCTTTATCTTCAGTCTGCTTTTGACCAGCATCGGCATCGTCCGGGAAAAAGAGATCGGCACTATTGAGCAGGTGATGGTGACGCCGATCCGTCGCATCGAATTTATCCTCGGCAAGACCATTCCCTATATGATCACCGGTTATATCTCGATGTCGTTCATGCTTCTGGTCGCCTTTGTGATCTTTGACGTCCATGTGCGGGGCAGCATCTTCCTCCTCTATGGCCTGACCGGCATCTATCTCGCCGGCAATATGGGCATCGCCCTGATCATCAGCGGCAGTGCCCGTACCCAGCAGCAGGCCCTGCTAACCAGCTTTCTCGTGCTCATGCCGTCGGTCATGCTTTCAGGGTTTATGTTCCCGATCACCAACATGCCGGAAGCGGTGCAATTTGCCACCTTTGGCAACCCGATGCGCTGGTATCTTGAGATTCTCCGTTTTATTGTCATGAAAGATGTCGGAATCTCCTCCCTCTGGCCGGCGATTCTCGCCCAAACAGGTCTGACTCTCACCTTCCTCACCATCGCTGTGGGACG
>JAZDOW010000042.1:0-35918 GCA_043798185.1 Pseudomonadota bacterium
ATATTCTCTTCTGGGACTAAAGAGTCTTCCTGGCCAAACGATAAAAACGACAATATGAAACGAAATAACAAAAGTAGTGCCATAACGGCACCTTGAAAATGCTCAACATATTGATATTGCAATGTTTTAATTCTTGATATCACAAAGTTGGGTTAAGGCTCCAGAAAGTCGCTTCCGTATTGTTGTCAGCTCGGGTTTCTATGGAATAGAAAAAGAGGGAGTAAATGACCTCTGTGGTTCAATTAAAATATCGGCGTTATATTTCCCAAATAACCCCTGCATAACCCAGAACAAAAAAGGGGTCAACTCGTAATGAGTTAACCCCTTAATTTTATTGGTGGAGCTAGACGGGATCGAACCGACGACCTCTTGACTGCCAGTCAAGCGCTCTCCCAGCTGAGCTATAGCCCCAAATTTGCCTCAAGCAAAAAACAAAGTTATCATTAACAAGGTTCAACGGGCATGTCAACAGAAAATAAGATAAACTTCTCTTGAAAATAGCATAGTTGTTGCTAACGAAATTGAGGTTTGGTATTCTTTTGAGTTTTGTAGATGTAATTTTCATTTCTACCAAACGTAGAATTTCGATCTAGCTCAACTTCGTTATCCGGCTTTGAGCTAATATAATCTCAAGGTGCGACCGGGTGCCTTTTTTCTCATTGCAAGGAAGAATACATGTATTCACCATTTAATTTTCTGTTTGGATGGTTGTCAAATGATCTCGCCATCGATCTTGGAACGGCCAATACAGTTCTCTACGTCAAAGGCAAAGGGATTGTACTGAGGGAGCCATCTGTTGTCGCTGTGAGACAAGATGGCAGGATGAGCAAAGTGCTTGCTGTCGGGCAAGAAGCAAAAATGATGCTTGGCAAGACTCCAGGTAACATCACCGCTATCCGTCCCATTAAAGACGGGGTTATCGCTGATTTTGAAGTAACCGAGGCAATGCTCCGATATTTTATCAATAAAGTACATAACAGGAGAACCCTGGTACATCCACGGATCATGATATCTGTTCCGTCTGGGATAACTCAGGTGGAGAAAAGAGCTGTGAGAGAATCTGCTGAATCCGCTGGGGCAAGGGAGGTTTATCTGATTGAAGAACCGATGGCAGCGGCAATCGGTGCCGGTTTGCCGATTACAGAACCTACTGCCAACATGATAATTGATATAGGTGGCGGTACGACGGAGGTGGCGGTCATTTCCTTGGCGGGAATTGTCTATGCAAAATCAGTCAGAGTTGCCGGTGACAAAATGGATGAGGCAATTCTCCAGTATATCAAGCGAAAGCACAATTTAGCGATTGGCGAACGAACCGCTGAGTTGATTAAAACAACTATTGGCAATGTTATGCCGGAAGAACCCTATGAAACCATGAATATCAAAGGGCGGGATCTAGTCTCCGGAGTTCCAAAAACCTTGAAAATATCCGCTGACGAAATACAGTCGGCGATAGCCGAGCAGATTGATGTAATCGTCGAGGCAGTGCGGGTAGCCCTTGAAGTGACGCCCCCTGAACTGGCAGCTGATATTGTTGATAACGGCATTGTCCTGACTGGTGGCGGGGCACTTCTGAAAAATCTTGATAAATGTCTTAAAGAGGCGACGGGAATGCCCATTATCGTCGCCGAGGATCCACTGTCTTCTGTGGTGTTAGGTTCAGGAAAGGCCCTGGATAATCTTGATATCCTGCGGGAAGTAACTATCGAATAGTCGCTGGAGCAAGCGATGTGATAGCTGTGTCGGCGCGGAAAACCCGCTTGTACCACTCTCCATTTTGTTTTTTATTGTTGTGATCCGTGCGAAAGAATACCAAAGCTAAACAGGGTCGCTCGATTGGTGCAACCATCAGGATTCTTCTTCTGATAACGATCCTGCTCGTTGTCGGTTTGTTGTTGCTTGCTGCCATGCTTGGTGGCAGGTTTGGCCCACCTCACCAGTTCACCCTTGATTTTATAGGACCTTTGCAAAGTGCAGTTACCAGAGCATTTTCCGGTGTAGTGAATCTGAAAAACGATTATGTCGCTCTACTGAATGTTCGTGCTGAAAATAAGCAACTGCAAGCACAAATCGACAAATATCTCACAGAACTTGGCGAATATCGCGAGGGATACAGCACCTACCGTCATCTTCAGGAATTGCTGGCCTTAAAGGAGAAATTAGTCTTTAAGCCTATTGCCGCCCGGGTTGTTGGTAAAGAGCCCGCGTATTGGTATCAGACAATTGTTGTCGATCGTGGTAAAAAAGACGATATTCTTGAGGGAATGATAGCTTTGGCCCCTGGTGGAGTTGTCGGACAGGTCATACACGTAGCTGACAATTATTCGAAAATCCTGCTCGCAAATGCATCCAGTAGTGCGATAGACGCCATGGTCCAGAAAAATAGAACCCGGGGTATTCTTAAAGGCGCCGGAGAAAAAGGTTTTATATTGCAATATGTTTTGAAGACAGCAGATGTGGAAGTGGGTGATTTTATCGTCACAGCCGGTATTGGCGGCGTCTTTCCGGCCGGGATTCCGCTCGGAAAAATTTCTAAGATCGAGAAGAAGCAGCTTGGAATGTTTCAGGAAATCGAAGTCGAGCCGCATATCGATTTCCAAAAATTGGAATATGTTTTGCTCGATCCCATTGATCGCAAAGCGGTTTTGGATTCCATGAACCTGTCGCAAGAGAGGTAGTGTCGGGAATGCTGCTTTTTTCATTTTGGGCATTAGGCATTGCGTTGATAATTGCTCAGACCACCCTTCTTGAATATTTGCCGCTGTGGCTGGGGCGACCGGATTTGTTTTTTATTCTGGTCGCTTTTATCGCCTATCGCTTCGCCTGGATACCTGGCATCGTTTTAGTGTTCGCTTTGAGTTGGGTTATGGATGTTGTTGCCAGCATCTATCTGGGACTCTACCCACTTGTGTGTCTTCTTGCGTTTACTGCGCTAAAATTGACGACCAATAAAAGTCCGGTGAAGGAATCCACCTATCAAATACCGCTGGTGGGACTGAGTTATTTTTTAGTACAAATTATTTTTTATTTTATCAACTCGGTACTTTTACCCGATATTCTTCCAGAGTGGTCATGGTCTGGGGTGTTGCAAAGAACTCTCTTGGTAGTTCTTTCGGCAATTCCTCTGTTTCTTGTTTTTAACCGATTGTATGAATACATCCTCAAACGTCGTCTCCACGGCAAAACACCAAAGAGGCGCCACCGGCGAGCAATATGACTCAAGAGGAAGAAACGGGTCTAAAACTGGCTTTCAAAGAAATTGAGGAAATCCAAGAACGAGACGAGGCTACTCTCGACCTGTTGAAAAAGAGACTTTTGGGAGTGGCTGTTGTCGTCCTCTTTTTCTTTGTATTGATTGTTCTCAGGCTCTGGAATTTACAGATCACTGAAGGACCGGAATATGAAAAACGTTCCTATGGCAATCGCGTCAGGATTAGGCAGGTGGCGGCTCCGAGGGGACATATCCTCGACAGGAACGGCAGGGAGATAGTTACCAATCGTCCTTCATTTGATGTTCTGCTCATTCAGGAGGATTCTCACGATATTGATGATGTCCTCAAGCGACTGGCTCCCATCCTTGGAACTGATGCTACCGCTTTGTGGGCAAAAGTGCGTGAAGCCTCAAACAATCCTCGATATATGCCGGTACGATTGAAAGAGGACATAAACTGGCAGACTCTGGCATATTTGGAAAATCACAACCGTGAGTTCTCCGGTATCCGCATTGAAGTGCAACCCGTTCGAGTCTATCACTATGACGATCTGGCAGCGAATACCATTGGCTATCTTGGAGCAATCTCCAAGATAGAATTGGATAAAGCAGATAAAAACATTTATTCAGGTGAAGATATCATCGGTAAAAAAGGTATCGAGAGGCTTCGTGAAAAAGATCTACGAGGGAAAAAGGGACAAAGTTATTCCGAGGTTGACGCCAGAGGGTTTGAGAAAAAACAATTGAAAACCGTGGAGCCCCTTTCCGGTCGCGAGATCCGCATGACTCTCGATGTCGACTTGCAACAGATCGCCGAGAGCTATATGGCCGCTGGTGAAAAGTCAGGGGCTGTAGTGGTCATGGAGGTCAATACAGGTCGAGTGCTGGCCGCTGTGTCTGCCCCCAGTATCCATATCAAGGAATTTATTGGTGGAATTTCCCAAGAAGAATGGAAGTCATTGCTCGAAAACTCCAAGCATCCACTCATTAATAAAGTTGTTCAGGCAACCTATCCTCCCGGATCAACATTTAAAATGGTAACGGCACTTGCAGGTCTTGGAAAAGGAGTTATCGATGAGAATACCGGATTTTACTGTCCAGGTTCTTATACATTTGGTAACAGGACATATAGGTGCTGGAGGCATAGCGGGCACGGTGCGGTAAATCTCAATAGAGCGATCGGAGAATCTTGTGATGTATTTTTTTACCAGGTTGGGCAGCGGGTGGGTGTTGATGGCCTCGCGGAATATGCCCAGAAACTTGGACTTGGAATGAAAACTGGAGTGGAGATGGAATATGAGAGAGAAGGGTTGATTCCGACGAAAAAATGGAAATTGAAAAACCGAAAAGCTAAATGGCAGGATGGGGAAACACTCTCCGTTGCGATAGGCCAAGGGTATGATCTAGTAAGTCCACTGCAACTCTGTCTAATGACTTCAGCTCTGGCGAATGGCGGTAAGGTTTACCGGCCAAAGCTCGTCGAGCAGGTTGTTGATGCCGAAGGGGTGATCGTTGAAAATTTCCAACCGGAATTGGTGAGTCAAACGACTGGTCTGGACAAGTATTTCAAGCTCATTAGAAAGGGTATGGAGGAAGTTGTTCAGGGAAAGGCCGGGACTGCCCGTAACGTGGCAATTGACGGTTTACGAATTGCCGGAAAAACCGGTACCGCCCAAGTGGTACGGCTTGCTCAATATCGTGGCCTGAAGGATGCGGATATTCCTTATGAATCTCGGGATCATGCCTGGTTCACCTGTTATGCTCCAGCGGATAATCCTGAAATTGCCGTGACGGTTCTTGTTGAACATGGGCTGCATGGAGGCTCTGCCGCGGGGCCTATAGCCAGAGCTGTATTGAATCAATATTTTAATGGAAAATCCGGTGGAAAGGAGTCGAGCAAGGTGCTTCCTGTGGTGATTGATCCAGACGATGGGACAATAGAATGATTAGAATAGACAGAAGATTGTTTGAGAATTTCGATATGGTCCTGATGCTGCTGATATTTTTGGTATGCATGATGGCTTTCTTCAACCTCTACAGCGCATCTTTTCCACCAAGGGGGTACGGGAGCCCGCCCTATGTGAAACAGGGGTATTTCTTTCTCATGGCCTTTACCGCCTTTATATTTGTCATCAGTTTTGATTATCAGGAATTGCATTTCTGGAACTATCCGATTTATATAGCAATCATTGTCCTTCTTGTTTTAGCAGAAACCATCGGCAATACCGCGGGTGGGGCACAGCGTTGGATTAACCTCGGCTTTTTCAAGCTTCAGCCATCGGAACCCGCCAAGCTCATGCTTATTATCACTCTGGCAAGTTACTTTTCGCGTAAGGAGAAGAGTGAAGGATACTCTATACAGGATCTTGTGGTTCCGGTGCTACTTACCGCTGTCCCTTTTATTCTCATTCTCCTCCAACCGGATTTTGGAACGGCCATGATGCTCGGTATAATCTTTGTGTCGATGGCGATGTTCGCAAAGATCAGGATGTCCACATACGTTATAATGAGCAGTTTGGCAATGGGTCTTGGTTTCTTTGCCTGG
This sequence comes from Pseudomonadota bacterium, assembly GCA_043798185.1. Lineage (GTDB taxonomy): Bacteria > Desulfobacterota > Desulfobulbia > Desulfobulbales > Desulfocapsaceae > Desulforhopalus_A. The sequence continues at coordinate 5,757 of JAZDOW010000042.1, forward strand.
GAAAAAATACTCAAACCCTATCAGAAGCAAAGAATATTTACATTTCTTGAGCCTGAAAAAGATCCCATGGGCCACGGTTATCAGGTTCTACAATCGAAGATTGCCATTGGCAGTGGTGGCAAATTGGGCAAAGGATATATGGAAGGGACCCAGGGCCACTTGCATTTTCTGCCGGAACGGCACACCGATTTTGCCTTTTCCGTTTGGGGTGAAGAGTGGGGATTTGCCGGGAGTGTAATTTTGCTCGGCACCTATTTTTTGATGATCATGTGGGGATTGTATGTGGCGATGTATGCCAGGGATCGTTTCGGAGTATTGCTGGCCTTTGGGGTGGTGGTGCTTATTTTTTGGCAAGCAGTAATAAACCTCTGCATGGTCCTGGGATTCCTGCCTGTGGTCGGAATTCCTTTGCCCCTTTTTTCCTATGGCGGCTCATCTCTTATGACAACCATGATGGGGCTTGGCCTCTTGATGAATGTCAGAATGCGTCGATTCCAAAACTCCATGTCGAGAGAATAAGCATTTTTCAAATCTACTTCGATTTAGAACTTACCTCCCTCATTTTCTTTTAAAACGAGATCTTTTAAGGCTGTAATAAAAGTTGGGTTGAGATTGAGAGATGGGCAGGCCTCAAGGGACATTCCCAGTTGTTTAGCCATACTCTTGTAGAGGATGTTTATCTCAAAGAGGGTCTCGATATGATCCGACACAAAGCTGATCGGCACCATGAGGATATTCTTACACCCCTCAAGAGCCAGTGATTCGAGCATTTGCGGGGTAGAGGGAGACAGCCATTCGACAGGGCCACTCCTGCTTTGGTAGCAGATTCGTCCCTGTATTTCGGTAATTTCCTCAATTGCCAGGATGGTTTGGGAAATATGGTCCACATAAGGATCACCTTCTTTAATGAAGGCCACCGGGAGACTGTGGGCACTGTAGACCAGGGTCACTTTCGATGACTTGAAGGCTCGCAGTCCGTCGTTGATATTTCCTGCCAGAGCCTTGATATACGATGTTTGGGTCGGCCAGGATGAGATAACACTTGTAGGAATCCTGGGTGCCAATCGGTTGAGGCAAGACATGAAATGGGATATGGACGAGCCGGTAGTGGCTTTTGAAAAGTGGGGATAAAGAGTCAGGATAATAATTCTATCAACCTTTTGTCGGAGTAGGGCTCCAATTGCTTCATCGGCAAAGGGAGGCCAGTAACGCATGGCGACAACCACGGAATAATCGCCATCTTCCGACAGAGAGGTTTCCAGTGCTTTTGCCTGGTTGCAGGTGATTGCCTTAAGTGGTGAGCCGCCGCCGATTTTTGCGTAGTTTGCCTTGCTTTTAGGTGCCCTTCGTCGGGAAATAAGCCAAGCTAGAGGTTTCTGCAGGAAGGATGGACCGAGACGGATAATTTCCCTATCGCAAAAAAGATTGTAAAGAAATGGCTGAACGTCGTCCAGGGTATCAGGACCACCCATGTTCAGCAAAACAACTCCGGTCTTACGGTTTTTCACCGTTGCTCTCCAGTGCTTCGTTGAGATTTTTATAATGGAACCGACGGCAAACTTGGTGAAAAGCAAATGGACTTATACAGATCAACAACCTTGTTGGAAAAAACAGCAAGGCATATTGTAACGGATAAAAGAAAAAACCATTGTACTAAGAAAGGATGGATATGGCCAGTGTTCTTGTTGAAGCTTAGGAAATATGTCATTTCGCTGGAGGTTGAAGAGGAAAAGAATTGAAGTCGGCTTGATTCTCATGAACAGGGGCATATAATGTAAACATAAGCGAGTCATTTTCTCTGCATGACTATCTGGCAAGGAAGGTGATTTGTAAGGGATTGCATCTTACGATGCACGAGGCGAACAGTGGTGAGACCATTGTTTGAATCCGAGATGGAGGAACTCTATGGAACTGAAGATCGAAGCCCGAAATGTTGAGTTGCGTAAAAGCTGGCAGACTAAAATAAGTGAGGAACAGGAAAAACTGGTTCGTCACTATCCAAATTTTGTTCTCCATTTACGTATCAGCATTGAAGCGACCACCCACTATAAAGAGGGAGGGTATGAGATCAAACTTGTTGCAACGGTACCGAACGACATGGTCGTTGTAACGAGGAGCGGCGAGTCCGTACGTACGGTACTGACCGAATCTTTTGATGTTCTGGCACTCCAACTGAAAGAGATTCAAAGGAAAAAGAGGAAAAGCCAAAAAGCGCCAAGTACTATTGAAGGGGGCGATAATGTAGGCATAATCAGGAAACTTTCCCCGCATGAGTCCTATGGTTTTATAACATCTATGGACAAAAGGGATATTTATTTCCATGAAAACGCCCTGAAGAATGTGAATATGGAAGATCTTGCTGAAGGTGATAGCGTGAGTTTCGGTGAAACTCATGGTGATAAAGGACCTCAGGCCTCGTGGGTAAGATCAGTCGGGTAATCTAAAAGCAAAGAAACATAAGTGGAAGGGCCTTGGACAGAAATGACCAAGGCCTTTTTTTTGTCCTTGATGTTCAGGGGAAGTTTGGATGAAGATTGTGCAATACAAAGCACCTAAAAACCGCTATAGTGCTGAATACTGCTGAACCCAAGGCATGTACACGTATTGTGCTGGTTTTCCATCAGGAAGCCTGATCTTCTAAGGGAGTATATCGCTGTGCAAGAAGAAGTATATCTTATTGATGGCAGTTCCTATATTTATCGCGCTTATCACGCGATTGCTCCGCTCTCCAACAGCAAAGGGATGCCTACCCATGCCGTCCTTGGTTTTATAAACATGCTTAAGCGTTTAATCAGGGAAAAGCAGCCGACGTTTTTGGCCATTGCTTTCGACAGCCGTGGTCCGGTCTTTCGTCACCAACTGTACGAGGCGTATAAGGCAAATCGTCCACCGATGCCAGAGGATTTGAGTCTTCAGATACCCTATATAAAGAAATTTGTCGCTGCCTCGAACATCCTTATGCTCGAAGAACAGGGGGTCGAAGCGGACGACATTATCGCCTCCGCAGTCAAAAAATTCACTGACCGCGGTCACAGTGTTGTTATTGTCTCGGGTGACAAGGATTTGTTGCAGCTGGTAAATGATACCGTTGTTATGTGGGATCCCATGAAAGACCGGATTATGGACAGGGAGGAAATCCATAAAAAATATTCGGTTTTTCCTGAGAAACTTCTGGATATATTCGCTCTTATAGGCGACAGTTCCGACAATGTTCCGGGGGTACCCGGGATTGGGCCAAAGACTGCCGAAAAGCTTGTAAACACCTATGGTTCGCTGGATGGTCTCTACGAACATATCCATGAACTTAAAAAGTCGAAAGTAAAAGAACAGCTCATTGCCAATAAAAATGTTGCTTATCTTTCCCGCCGGTTGATCAGTCTGAAGACAGATGTGATGATCCCTGAGGAGATGGCGCAATTTGCTCTTGCCGACGCCGACAATCAGGAGTTGGAGAAAATCTATACGGAGCTTGAATTCTCCAGTCTGCTAAAAGGAATAGACACCGCAAAACCGGTGCCGACCGATGGTTTTATAACAGTTCGCAGTCGTGAACAACTAAATGCCATGGTGCATGACCTCGACGGCACAGAAATCCTGGTCGTTGATACCGAAACTACGTCACTGAATGCGCGTATCGCCCAAATTGTCGGGATTTCTCTTTGCAAGAGCCTTGAGCGGGCCTGGTATATACCGCTTGGCCATCTTGATGCACAGGGAAATCCTGTTTCGGGACAATTATTGGCAGATGAGGTCAAAGCGGCGATACAACCCTTTCTCCTATCCTCGCAAGTAGTGAAAATCGGCCATAACCTGAAATACGATATCACCGTCTTGAAACAGCAATGGGGTATCGATTTTGGCGGTGGGCTGGCGGATACTCTCATTGCCGCCTATCTTACCGAGAGTGGTGGGCGGTCGTTGAAGCTCGACGACCTCTGTCAGGAGCGCGGAATGCGGCTGACCTCCTTTGCCGAGGTTACCGACAAAGACAAGAGGGATGGTTGTTTTGCCTATGTAGATATCGAAAAAGCGGGCATCTACAGTTGCGAAGATGTGTATGGGGCCTTTTTGCTTTGGCAGGAATTTGCCCCTTTGCTTGAAGAAAAAGGCCTGAGTGATCTTTTCCGGCGGGTCGAAATGCCGATAGTCACCATTCTTGCGGAGATGGAAATTGCCGGCATTTGCGTCGACTCTGCGGTACTTTCGGTTTTATCTCAGGATTTCACTGAAAAGCTGTCCATTTTAGAGGAGCAGATATATAACCTGGCCGGTCACCCCTTCAATATTAATTCACCCCGACAGTTGGGGCAGGTACTTTTTGAGGAACAGGGGCTTGCAACCGGGAGAAAAACTAAAACAGGCTTTTCAACGGATGTTGGGGTATTGGAAAAGCTCGCCCGGAAACACGAATTGCCGGCGCAGGTTCTGCAATTCCGGACAATAGCAAAGCTCTTGTCCACCTATGTCGAGAAGTTGACGAAGCTTCAGGACCAAGGAACGGGAAGAATACACACCTCTTTTAACCAGGCGGTGACAGCAACCGGTCGACTCTCAAGCAGTGACCCGAATTTGCAGAACATTCCTATCCGCACCGAGGAGGGTGGTCGTATTCGTGAGGCTTTTGTTCCAGGGCCTGGGTTGGTGTTTCTTGCGGCAGATTATTCGCAGATTGATTTACGCGTTCTTGCCCATTATTCGAAGGATAAGGCCTTGGTCAGTGCCTTTCGGGCCAGAGAAGATGTGCATGCTCGAACAGCCGCCGAAATATTTGGGGTTTCGCCTCTCCTAGTTACCTCGGAAATGCGGCGGGTGGCGAAATCCATTAATTTTGGAATAGTTTATGGAATGAGCAGTTTTGGCCTTGCAAATCAGCTTGATATTGGGAGAAAGGAAGCACAAAGATTTATCGACAGGTATTTCGCCCTTTATACCGGGGTACAACGTTTTATGGAGGAGATTGTGCAACAGACACAGGTCTGCGGCTATGTGACAACTCTCCTCGGTCGTAGGCGTAATGTCCCAGACATTAATGCAAAGAACAAAGCCCAAAGAGAATTCGCAGAGCGCATGGCTATTAACACGCCCATCCAGGGAACCGCCGCCGATATCATTAAACTGGCAATGATAGAGTGCCGGCAGGCACTTCATGCCAAGGGACTCTCGGCTAAAATGTTGCTGCAGATTCATGACGAACTGGTTTTTGAGCTTCTCGAAGAAGAGCTTGAGGTTACTCAGCCGGTGGTAAGGTTGGCAATGGAAGGTGCGATGGTGCTGGATGTGCCGCTTGTGGTAAATTTTTCGGTGGGTAGAAGTCTCGCCAAGTGATTATCAAGGGAATTATGTATGTCGGCACAACAATTCGACGAGCTGATCAAAGAAATTAAACTGTTTGTTCGGTATGCAGTACCCGATAATGAATTAAGGGCGGCGCTGGCAATGGTCGATAGATACCGGCATGATCGCCTTATTCTTAACCTGCTGCGGGAGTACTATGTTGCCTTGCCCGATGCACGGGAAGAGGCGGTCATCCGAATAAGCAGGCTTATCCGGAGACAAGGTGTGTGTCTATTCGTTGCTATAACCACCTCAACAGCCCATCTCTATGCAGTATCGGTTGATGAGGCTGTCTGGCTGGGTGAATATCTTCAAGAATTGGATTCAGAGTTTTTGGATTTCTGGGGTTTTTCGAATCACGAAGAATTCTCAAAGATCTGCCTTCCGATAGGAGATCTCGAAGACTGCGCCGGTGATCCAGGTGGAACTACCCGAGAATGCCCGGCCTGCGGTGTCGAAGAGGGCGAGTTGCATCTCCTGGGCTGTTCGGTGGAGGTTTGTCCTTGGTGTGAAGGGCAGCTCAATAAATGCAACTGTCGTTTTGAACAGCTCGAAGTCGATATGGTCGACAACGAAGAACAACTGGAACGATTTCTCGATTTACTGATGGCCAAGGGCCGAATACCCTTTCAGCAGCACCAGGCCCCCTATTACCCTGGGACAAGCAGCGGCCTGGATCGGGACGAAAAAGAAGAAAGTTGATATCCATCAATCCCTGTGGAGGGAGTTGCCGTGGACATTGTTTTGCCACGGCTCGTCCTCCACAAGATTTTAATTATTTTCCGCTTACCGATTTGAGGTATTGGTAAAGGTCGGAGTCTGAAGACAATACCAGCGAAGTATTGCTGCCGACGATCTCCTGGTAGCTCTCCAGGGTCTTCAGAAAGGCATAGAAGTTGGGGTCGAGGGAGTAGGCCTCTCCATAAATTCTTGTCGCTTCTGCATCGGCCTTACCCTTTATGGTGAGAGCCTCCTTGTTGGCAGTGGAGATGATCTCCTGGAGTTTTCGCTCAACTGTTCCAAGAATCTCGGCTTTTTGCCCTTCACCCATCGAGCGTTTTTCCGCCGCAATACGCTTTCTCTCGGAAATCATTCGATCATATACCTTGAGACGCACTGAATCGATATAATTAACTCTTTTAAACATTACATCAATCAACTCGATGCCGTATTGCGGAGTAATCTTGGCGGCAACATCAAGGATCTGTTTGCTGATTTGATCTCGGCCATTTTTCGGCTTGTTGCCTATGGTGTCACGGTCAGTAGTTTCCGACATGGTAGCCGTAGACCAGTCTGAGCTGCGAATGATCTCTATGAGATCATTTTTGTTCACCATGTCACGAACGGTACCATCAATTATATCGCTCAACAGAGATTGTGCGCGGGTTTCAGTCTTGACGGCTTGCAGAAATTTCAGCGCATTGGTGATACGCCAACGGGCGGTTACATCAAGATAGACATAGGTTTTGTCATTGGTTGGAATCTGATTTGGCTGACCATTCCAAATCTGAATTTTCTTCTCAAATATTTCAGTATGTTGAATAAAGGGCATCTTGAAATGCAATCCTGCCTCGGTGACAGGATCTCCAACCGGAGCCCCAAATTGCGTCACTACTACCTGCTGGCCTTCCTCTAGGATAAAAAAACCGTCGTAGACGATGACGATTGCCAGAAGAACGAGGCCTGCTAGAAAAAATTGGGCTATTTGCTTCATATCAATTTCCTTTCTGAGTGTCAGTCGATTTCGACCCCGCAACTGGAGTTTTTAGCAGGCTGCTTGCTGAGGTAATATTCAGGAGCGGCAAAGGGCCCTGCTGGGTTTTGTCGATAACATATACCGATTGTACACCGGGCAGAATTTCCTTCATGGTTTCAAGATATATTCTTTTACGGGTTACATCAGGGGCAACTTTGTACTCTTTGAGGATGTCGAGGAAACGTTGGGTTTCACCCTGGGCATTGTTGATTCGTTGTGCCTGATAGCCATAGGCTTCCTCAACTATTTTCTTGGCATCGCCTGAAGCCTTAGGGATGACACGGTTATAATTTTCTTCAGCTTCATTGACCAAACGTTTCATATCCTGGTCCGCTTCGTTGACTTCATTGAAGGCAGGTTTGACTTGATCAGGGGGATTGATGTCCTGGAACTGGACGGTTCCAATCGAAACGCCACTCATGCCTTTTGGAAACAAACCGTCCAATTGACCTTGTAGTTCCGTTTTGACTGAGGCGGCAAGGAGATCACGGTTGCTGAGGACATAGTCGAAATCCATATTGCCGACAATTCGCCGGGTGACACTTTCAGACATGTCACGGATTGCCTGGATTACATCTGATACCTTGAACAAGAAGGCGTACGGATCGGCGACACGGTATTGGACAATCCAGGCGACATTGATAACGTTTTTATCGGCAGTCAGCATTAACGATTCCATCTCAAATCCGCGCTTATCAATGGAGGTTTGCTGACCGGGGAAGCGGCTTCGAAACCCAAATTCTTCTTTTCTGATGTTTTCGACATCTACTTTGAAGAGTTTGTCGACATAGGGAATTTTAAAGTGCAGACCGGATGGAGTTGTTCTGGAATATTGACCAAGTCGCAGAATTACCCCTACTTCACTGGGGGCAATCTTGAAAAAAGAAGAGTAAACCCCTTGGAGAACAATGACTATCAGGACGATTGCCAATAGCTTACCTGCATTGGCAAAGGGAGATGTTGGCGAGGGTGGAGTCTCTCGATTGTCTCCTGGAGGTGCGGGCGTCTTTTTATCGGAAAAAAAATCCTGCAACTTATTAATCAGTTGCGCCACAATCTCCTCAGGGGTTTGCGGTTTGTGCTTTTTCCCCCATGGAGGTTGTTGATCCTGATTAGACATAGAAAATCTCCTGTTCATAGATTCTTGATATCCTCCTAACCATTGCGATTTAAGTTTGAACCGGATACGGCAGGCAAGAGGAGCATTCAATTAGTTTCATTGAACGTATAAGGGTAATAATTGATGTTGTCGATTGCAACCTGAATCGTCATGATGATCCTAGATGTATTCAAGAGTCTATGCCTCATAGGGAGAATGCCAACAGCCAACAACCATAAAAGACAAGTAAAGAAAAGGCACCAAACCAGGTTTGCAGCCAAAAAGAGGCGCGGAGAGAAGAGAAGAAAGGCAGTCGAACAAAGTTGCCACAGATGAGTCCGACGAAAAGGCCAAAGAGATGGCTGCCCAGATCTGTTCGCTCACCTTCCGAGCCAAGAAAGGCCAGAAGGGCAAGACCAGCCATTAACGGCATGAAAATATGCAAGACTATACGTGGAGTCTTGAAGGCAAAACTCATGGTACAGAGCATTCCGATGACACTAAAGATCGCTGTGGAAAAACCAACGAACATATGTCCTGGGCCATGTGCCAGAACATTGAGGTAATTAGCGATGACCGAGGTGAATACTATGGCAAAGAGACCAATGCCGTTGCCGGTGTATTGGAGGAAAAAATGAAGCAAAAAAAATCCGAATATGCAATTACTCAGGAGGTGCACGCTATCAGCGTGGAGGGTGAGGGCGGTCACCAGTCGGAAGTACTCAGAGTTGTGAAGGATAGCCTCTGAGTTTCCGGCTCCTCTGACAAACCACAATGATTCCGGCAGCCAGTCCCCGGTCAACCCGTGAATAAGTACCAGGCAACCGATAATGAAGGGACTCATTGCCTGAAATGTGGGTGGGGAAATTGGATATTCCTGGGGTTGCGGAGGCCAGTCTTTATTTTCGTCGGTATAAGCCTTTATTTCCCTCCAGGCCTTTTCTCGTTGAGTACTTGTAACATAAATTTCCAAATGGCTAAGAGAAACAATACGGATACGATGAGTGATATTGGCAGAGGAGAGAACAAGGGAATAAGTGTTGAGATGCTCGGGTTCGGTAACCTGGATAAGGAGTTCTTCCTGTGAATTTTCGGAAGAAATGGGTTTTTCTTGGCCAATCAAAATAGCTATATGTTGTAAATCTAGGTGTTAATACCAAAATTATTGTTTGCAGCCGAAATTCAGTGCCCCGATTAAAACTAATTTTGCTCGACCAGTGTGGAGTTGTGCAGGAGTAGGTGAGTGTGAGTCCATCAGTAAGTTATTAATATTATTTGCAAAATAATAACTTACCAAGGGACTCGTCCAGCGTGTCGAGGTTAGGCCAGTTTGTCGATGGAGACAATGGCGCCGTATTTCTCTTTCAATTGCAGAAGTTCAGCACGTTGTTTCTCGTAAACTTCAAACAGCTTTGCAGGAATTTCTGCCTCTTTGCTGTAGGCATTGCGCTGCAGATCGATCCGATCAACGATTTTGTCGATGTATAGAGAGAATTGCATATCATACAGAGATTTTGGATATTGCTTCTCGATGGTTTGAAATAATTTAACTAAATCATCATATTTGGGAAGGTAACCAATCGGGCTATCGATGGCCCCGACGTCGCCGTTGGCAAAAAGCTCCAACCAGCCGAGCCAGACCTTCACATCTTTTTTCTCACCGAGAAGCTTATCTCCAGATCCCCCGCGATTGCCGTGGGTAAGGAAATAATTCAAACCGGCCATGATCGGCCGGGTTTCCTTTGAGAATTTTGCAGAATTAAAAAATGTAAACTGGGCTTGCATATAGTCGGCCAGGGCGCCGGGGATAAAGGGGGCATTAGCCCAAGGCTGACGATTAACCCCAATCGCTCCGACCTCTGTCGCCGTAGCTTTCGAGACAATCGAAGCGCCTATGACGACGCCATCGTCGGGATTTTTAGCAACCCATACCGGCGGCATAGTATCGCCATCCCTCCCAGAATATGTAATCACCTTGACTGGTGCACCCTTCGGCGATTCCGAAAGCTCAGTTGCATGATTGGCTATTGCCGAGGCCCTGAGGGTGCAGCGTGAGTTTTTATGGGACATCGGTACCGGTTTACCTGCGTCATCGACTTTTCCCTTAAACCATTCTCCTTGGAAATTAATCCCCTTATCTGGAGCTTCTTCACCATTGCCAACCCAGTAGGGAACATCGTCGGCAATGAGAACGTTTGACCAGATGACTTCAGTGCCGTCACCTCGCAAACATTCCATAAGGTGGGGATCGCCTTCCCGGTTGACATCTTCGACAATGCCGAAGACCCCTTTTTCAGGATTAATGGCACGGAGGACGCCATCCTTGTCGATCCAGAACTGAGCAAGGTCATCGCCGATGAAATCGCTACCCACCATAGCGGTAGTAGTCTTGCCGCAACCGGATGGTGCCGCTCCGGCAAAAAAAGTCTTTCTGCCATTTGGGCCGGTCATCCCGGTTATAAACATATGTTCTGAAAGTTGCTCTTCAACCTTGTAATAGGTGGCATAATCAACACTGAATCGGTGATTTCCTTTTTTCAAGAGCAGGGTGTTGCCGGCGTAGGTGCAGAATGTGGCGAAAGTGGTAAACCAGCTTCTGTCCATGAGAATACGGGCATTCGGAACATCTGCGGGGGTGTTGGTACCCTCCGAGTGGACGTTGGTAAAGAAAATTCCGGTTCGCGTGACTTCGGCTTCGAAATCTTTGTAGCAATTGCGGTAAAGAAGCTCGGCAGAATGCAGTACATACCCAGAGGAGGATATTTCAATTGCGGGAATGGTTGCTTCGGCGCCGACTGGTCCTCGACTATAGAAACCAATGATCAGGGTTTTGCCGGACATAATTCCCGGCATGAATTTTTTGACATAATCAATTGCCTCGCTTCGAGGCACGGTTTTAGCGAGCGAACTCATTTTTTCGCCGGGGTTAACAATGTAATACGTCTGATTTACCAGCCTCGCTTGATCCTGCGGTAAATCAAAGTGAATGGTATGGCCTTTTTTGGCCAGTTTTTTTTCTTCACCTTTTTTGAGAGAATAGTCCCTGATCCATTGCAGATCTTCATCGGTTCCGGTATTGACAAAGACACTGTCGGGTCGACACATGGCAATGGCATTGGCAATTTTAATCAAGACATCTTCGTTTTTAATCAGAGCCAGCTTCTTTTGGCTCTTTTCGTCAAGTTTGTCGGCAAGCAAGGTGTTTGCTTCAGCTATGCTCTTTATCCCGCCAACAGTCGCGAGTATTTCTTCGCCTTTTTGCAATTCCAGCATTCTTCACTCCTTCATGTATACGCAGTGGTTTACACCATTTATAGAATTAACCCCGACAAGCGGGATAAGTACCTTCACAAAATTCGTTAATTAAAAATTAGAAACGAATTTCGTGAAGGTACTAACACGGATTCATCAAAAACATCGAACGATATCATAATATGAATATTTCCTTTTTCCGTCAAGATTTAGATCGAATGGCTGGGGGAAAATATCTGTCTAACATGTTATGATTTCATGATGAAAATATTAAGGGACTGACAAAAACTCCTGACAAAAAAGCTTGTGTCAGGATGATGTCGTCAGGACATGAATCGCGGAAAGGGTGATTGCATCTCCTGCAGAATCGTGCTATACGGCAGCGTTTCTCGACCTCATCAGCTAGGAGAGATACACTTGGGAGTGAATTAATTTCGGGTCAAAATCTCAAAAGTTGCCCTTTTTACCGGGAGCATTTCTACGCGCAGGGTGGCAATAGTTGCCAGAGACCTTATTCTCTCGAAAAGGTGGCTGAAGGTCGAGAAAAGTATTGGAAAGAAAAGTGATTGGTGGAGCTGCAGGGGGACAAAAAGAAAAAGGGCTACAATCACAATTCGATTGCAGCCCTAGATCAATGTATTTGGTGCCGAAGAAAAGACTCGAACTTTCACTGGGAAACCCCAACTAGACCCTGAACCTAGCGCGTCTACCAATTCCGCCACTTCGGCAACGCGCATGAATATGCTTCCTGTACGGTAATTTGTCAAGACTTTCTTGGCTCTCATGTAAAAATTCAACAGTACGGTTATATATGCAAATATATAAGAGCACGGAAGACATCGTTTGGCCTTTCGCCAATTCCTGCGTCACCATTGGAAATTTTGATGGTGTCCACTTTGGACATCAGCAACTATTTCAAACCGTCATGCAAAAAGCCAGAGCTATCAAAGGTACAAGCGTGGCAATAACATTTGATCCACACCCCTTGCAGATTCTGCTGCCAGGCGGCATCAAGCTCATTTCAACCTGTGAACAAAAAATTGAACTGATAGAAATGGCGGGTATTGATGTCCTGTTGATCATCCCGTTCACCAAAGAATTTGCCAAGACTACAGCAGATGATTTTGTCGCCGAACTGCTGGTTCGACGTCTTGGGGTGAAAGAGTTAGTGGTTGGCTATGACTATGCCTTTGGCAAAGGCCGAGGGGGCAATATAGAGTTCTTGCAGCGACAGGGCAAACACTTTGGTTTTCCCGTGACCGTAGTCGATGCCTATTACATTGATGATCAACTGGTCAGTTCGACCAGGATTCGTGAATTGGTAAGAGAAGGCAACATGACAGCCGCCCGGGATCTGCTTGGCCGAAATTATCAGATCCGTGGAACTGTGCAGGTGGGTAAGCAACGTGGAGGTAAAGTAATCGGTTTCCCCACTGCCAATTTGAAGTTCAACGAAGAGGATCTAGTGCCGAAACATGGTGTCTATGTAACTCAGGTAATCTGCAGAGGTCGTGGCTACGGAGGAATTCTTAATATAGGTTACAACCCAACATTTGGCGAGGAGCAATTGGTGGCGGAAACGCATATTTTCGATTTCAACGAGGATATTTACGGTCAACCGATCAAGGTAAACCTCCTTAAATTTCTGCGTAGCGAAAGAAAATTTTCCGGTGCCAGGGAACTTGGCGAACAAATATCGAAGGATGTCTTAGTGGCGAAAACAATTCTGGCTACTCACCAGAAAGAGCTGGTTTTGTCCCGACGCGAACGTTTCAACCGGTAAAGCTGGGCTTGATATTTTCTTGTTGCAAGTACGTTCAAGGTGTCTATAGTGTAGGCGCTCTTGGCTCGTCTCTTTGTGTTCTGATGTTGTGCGACAGGCTAGGAAAGCAATATCAATATAGGCGCATAGTTTGTTTTCTCCGGCGGAAGCGGGTTTGAGTGACAGATCTGCGTGCTACCAATACTTTAGAGGATAGTTATGGCTGAACAGTTACATGAAGATTTGCCGAAAGTGATTGAAGAATTAGAGAAGAAGTGTAAAGAACATCCTAAATCGGTAATGGCTTTTCACCATCTAGGTTTAGTATATATGAAAGCTGGGCGGATTTCCGATGCCATCACGGCGCTGGAAATGGCCATTGAGCTCGATAGCCTCAGTACTGAGAGCATGATTAATCTCGGAGCCATCTATTTCGGTCAAGGAAATCTCGAAAAGGCACGCCAGTTGAATGAACAAGCACTTGCCGTCAGCCCGGAAAGCGCTCAAGCCCACGCCAATTTAGGTCTTATTTGGCAACAACATAATGATTTGGAAAAGGCTATATCTTCCTACGAGAAAGCTCTTCGGCATGATCCAAAGCTGGCAAGCGCCTGGATGAACCTTACTTCGGTATTAACCATGAAAGGCGATGATGAAAGGTCGGTTGTAGCTGCAAGAAAAGGTCTTGAGCTTGATCCTGATTCTCCCCTCGGGCACAACAATCTTGCTGTGGCACTTTATTTCAACGGTAAATATTCAGATGCCAAAACACATATGGAAAAAGCCAGAGAACTTGGGTATTCCGTGGATCCGAACTTTATGATGAGTCTCCAGGAAAAATTGTCGTAATTCACCAAACAATACCCCAAAGAGCGAGATTCATGTCGAAAGAGAAAATTATTATCCGACCCTGGTGTCCTTTTTGTGGTCAGAAGGTTGGGCGTCCTTCTAATGCGCCAGTTCGCAAAATGAATGAATTTCCTGTTGGACGCTGCCAATGCGGAGCTGTTTATACCTGCGATGCAACAGGGCACAACGTTGGAGCGGCAATAGTCGAAACCTTGGTATATGCCTGTAACGACAATGCAGATTTTGCCTGGGAATTGATGCCTGAAGACGACTATTTAACCGGGCGGATCGAAAATTATGATGAGAGTGCGCATCAGGTTGTAGCTGAAAAAAACATTGACGGTAGGGCAGTTCGTGGAGTTCTTTATTTTGTTCGCCTGCATTCCGATGCAAGAGATATTGCTCGAAGAATCAGGGAAAAAAAGGATCAAATTTTAGAGCAGACCGTACCGGCATTTCGCAACAAGAGTGTCAGCCCCATTGAGCCAGCTCCCGATCCACGGCGGATTCGCAAAAAAGCAGACAAATCAACCGTTAAGGATTTCGTGGATCAGGGTGATATTGATAGTCTTGTCGCACTGTGTTTTGATGATAAAAAGACCCTGAGATTAATGCAGAGATTGCTCTATGATCCGCAAGAGAGCAAGCGTTGGCAGGTGGCCTGGACAATTGGTAAAGTGACTGCTAGAACGTCCACCCGTGATCCCGGACCGGTTTCGGAGTTGTTACATCGATTGTTTGAGGCTTGCTCCGATTCGGCTGCAACCCCATGGGGAATGGTTGAGACCATTGGTTATGTCATTGCCATGCGCTCTGATATCTTTGGTGCCTTCACCCGGCTTCTTTTGAATTACCTCAAAGAACCATCGACTCGTAATCAAGTCCTCTGGGCTCTCACAGAAATCGCCGGGGAGAGGCCCGACCTGATCCGCGATACGCCGTTTTATAATTTGTTCAATTTTCTTAAGCACCCTGAAGCACAGGTACGAGGTCATGTTGTCCGACTCATGGGCCGAATCAAAGCGACGGAAGCAGCGATTCCGTTGATGGAACTTGGCAATGATCTTGAGGCTTTTACTTATTGTCAAGACGGCCGGATGGAGACTTCAACCATCGCTCTGGTGACAGCGGAAGCCATACGTGCAATTAAAGGAGAGACTCCCCGTGAGCAATAAACTTCAATCACTCGATTCGATAGAAAAAGTAAGTGGCGGTCAAAATTCAGGATCACAGGATTCTGTCAAGAATGAATACCAGGATGGGTTGCGTTTTCTGGAACAACATGAATACGGCCAGGCAGCAGTGGCGTTGCATAATGCCCTTATTGGATTTGAACAAAAGGAGGATGAGGCTGGGATAGCCAACGCAAGCAACCAACTCGGCCATGTATGTCTCGTTCGCAATGAATATGAGGGAGCTCTAAAACACTATCAAAGGGCTCTGACTATCTGCGAAAAAAACAATGATCGGATGAGTATTCTCGCCGTTCTCACCAAGATTGTTGCGGCACATAGAGGGTTAAAAGGGTATGCTCAAGCTATAGCTGTCTGCTTCGATTTATTGGATCTTTATCAAGACAACCGAGACCCGCAAGGAGCTGTCGCAACTCTTGAAACAATGGCTGAGATTTATCTGGAGAATGATCAACGAGAAAAAGCCGCAGATGCCTATAGAACCATTGGGTCTATCCATAAAAATTTTCGACATGATACTATGGCTGTTCAATTTCTGGAAAAAGCAGCAAATTTGGAGAAATCTACTGTCTGAACATGAATTATAGTCGCCAGAGAGTTTAGAATTCTGGAATGTTGCCAGCTTTAAAAATGTGATCGGGGCCAGTAGCAGACGAGATATCTCTTTAATCAATGTTGTAAGGATCTGATGTTTACCGGAATTATAGAAGGGGTCGGCAAGATTGTCGGTAGGCGCAATTCGGGAGGTGGTATTGTGCTTGACCTTGAGGCCGGTTTCGCGTTGATCGATCCCAAAGAAGGTGAATCTATTGCGGCCAGCGGGGTTTGTCTGACAGCCTACGGAATCTATAGCAATAGATTTAGTGCCGATGTCTCACCGGAAACTCTTTCACGAACCAAACTCGGCATGCTCAATCCCGGTGATCTTGTCAACCTTGAGCGAGCTCTCAGAGTGTCTGATCGCCTTGGCGGCCATATTGTGTCTGGCCATGTAGATTGTTTGGCAACTGTTGCCGGGCGGAACGAACGTGGCCTTTATACGATCCTTTCTTTTTCCCTGGCAAAGGAGCAAGATCGTTATATTATAGAAAAGGGATCCATTGCTATTGATGGAGTCAGTCTCACGGTTAATAGTTGTAAGGCCGGCTTTTTTTCTGTGTCAGTTATTCCCCATACTCTGAAAGAAACGACACTTGGGGCGTTGAAAATCGGTAACAAGGTTAACATTGAGGTCGATGTTATCGGCAAATATGTTGCGAAACTGTTGTCACCTGGGACGCAGGCTGCAAAAATTGATGGGGGAGAAGGTATTAACCCCGGATTTTTAGCCAAGCACGGGTTTTTATAAGACTTAACAGTTTTCGGTTCAATTCTTTTTAACATGTGAGTCACTACTATGGCAGTAAGTAAGATTGATGAAGTTATCCAGGACATCAAGGCCGGTAAAATGGTTATCTTGGTTGACGACGAGGATCGCGAAAACGAAGGCGATCTTTTTATGGCCGCTGAAAAGGTCGATGGTGATGCAATTAATTTTATGGCGACCCACGGGCGAGGTTTGATCTGTCTGACTCTGACTGGAGCTCTGGTGGATAAACTTGAGTTGCCGATGATGGTTTCAAACAATACATCCCCTTATGGCACCGGCTTTACCGTCAGTATTGAGGCTAGGACCGGTGTCTCCACCGGCATTTCTGCCGCAGACAGAGCGCGCACGATCCAAGTAGCTGTAGCAAAAGATGCCAAGCGAAGCGATTTGGTGAGTCCGGGACATGTCTTTCCGCTCAAAGCCCGTGATGGCGGAGTTTTGGTGCGTACCGGACAGACGGAAGGGTCGGTCGATATCTGTCGTCTCGCTGGGCTAATTCCAGCTGGAGTTATTTGTGAAATCATGAATGAAGACGGGACGATGTCAAGGATGAATGACCTTGAAAAGTTTTCCGCTAAACATAATCTTAAGATTGCGACTATTGCAGATCTTGTTGCCTACAGACTGCACCAAGATACTTTAGTAAAACGAGAGGCGGAAGCTCGGATTCCGACGGAACATGCCGGTGAATTCAAGGCAGTCGTCTATTCAAATTCGATTGACAATCTAGAACATATCGCTCTTGTCAAGGGAGATATCAGCAAAGCAAAGCGGGTACTGGTACGTGTCCATTCCGAATGTCTCACCGGTGATGTCTTTGGGTCGTCCCGCTGTGATTGCGGACTGCAGTTGAACGCTGCTATGAAGATGATTGACCAGGAAGGCTGTGGGATAGTACTCTATATGCGTCAGGAAGGACGAGGCATTGGTCTTGTCAATAAATTAAAGGCCTACTGCCTTCAAGATGAAGAGGGAGTTGACACCGTCGAGGCAAATCATCGGCTGGGATTTAAAAGCGATCTTCGTGATTACGGAATAGGCGCCCAGATTCTTCGGGATCTTGGAGTCAGCAAGATGGCGATTTTAACCAACAACCCCAAGAAAATTGTTGGTCTCGAAGGATACGGCATTGAAGTTGTGGCAAGATTCCCTCTGGAGATGCCCGCGGGTAAGGAAAATAAGGAATATCTTATGTGCAAGCGTGACCGGATGGGGCATTTGATGACTGTCGAGGACTAATCGTTTGTTGAATGACCCTTGCGTTAAGGTTAGGCTTTGTTTTATCTCGGTGGTAAAATCCTCTTCATTGCAGCTAGACAAGATCAGTTTATCTGGGTTGGCAAGAACCCCCCACTCTTTAACTTTTTCAGGAATTCAGCATGGCAAATTATATCGAAGGTAATCTTAAAGCGGATGGGAAAAAGTTCGCAATTGTGGTGTCGCGATTCAACTCATTTATAAGCGAAAAACTATTGGATGGTGCCCTGGACAGTCTCGTCCGTTCCGGTGCAGTCGGAGATGATATCGATGTAGTTAGGGTTCCCGGAGCTTTTGAGATCCCGCTCATTGCCAAGCGTCTTGCCGGTTCGCAAAAGTACAATGCGATTATTGTCCTAGGGGCCGTGATTCGAGGTGCTACTCCACATTTTGATGTCGTTGTCAGCGAGGTTTCAAAAGGAACTGCGCAGGCTGGCTTGGAGACTGGCGTCCCAGTACTTTTCGGTGTTTTAACTACAGAAACCATAGAGCAGGCAATTGAACGTAGCGGAACAAAGGCGGGCAACAAAGGTGCCGAAGTCGCTGTGGCTGCCATTGAAATGGCAAATTTAATCGACTGTCTGCACTGATTGACATCTTGAGTTGTAACTTCTTGGCAGGTGGGCGTCGTGTTTGTTCGGGAACTGTAACCGGATTGCTTTGGCTTCCTGAGAGTTCCTTTTAGGTATATAAATTACTGGTTCTGATTATTAATGGGCACGCGCAGAAATTCACGGGAGATCGCACTTCAATTCCTCTATCAGGAAGATTTTACAATTGGCCCCGATCAGCAATTTGGCTATGATTTGGCTGAGCGGTTTGAGTTGTTTGGTAATCTATTCCAGGTGAATAAGAAAGCGCGCATCTATGCTATGGAGTTATTACAGGGGGTGAGCAGTAACCTTGAGCGCCTTGACCAGTTGATCAGTGAAGCGGCTACTAACTGGCGCTTGACCCGTATAGCCCCGACAGACAGAAATCTTTTACGTATTGCTGTTTATGAAATGCTGGAGAGGGCTGATGTCCCTCCCCAGGTCGCCATAAATGAGGCGGTTGAAATCGCCAAACGTTTTGCCGGTGATGATTCTCCTAAATTTATCAACGGTGTTCTCGATGCAATAAGATGTAAACTATTTTAGTACCTTAGGGATTCGTTTTTCGCTTTTTTAAAACGAATTTCGTTAAGGTACTTATCCCGTTTGCCGGGGCTAGTTCAGTTTACAGAATGTGTATCCATTCCTTGCATTTCCTATAAATGCCTAGTACAGGTAGGGCCTGAATGACATTGATTATGCAATTTTAGGAGTGGTTCTGGTAAGATGGCACAAACAAAAGAAAGTACTCGTCCGGGGTTGAGGCAGGAAGCCTTGGCGGTGTTCGGTATATTTGTAGCTTTATTTCTTTTTCTCAGTCTTTTTACCTTTTCATTTAAGATAAAAGGAAATTGGTGTGGTGAGATAGGAAAACTCATAGCCCAAGCTCTTTTTGGGTTTACCGGGTGGGGTGCATATTTACTTCCATCGCTTATCTTGCTGCTGTCGCTCATCTTTTTTAGTCAGAAAAAGTCCTGCGATCGCCTGCCCCATGTAATTGCCGGACTCACAGTAGCGATTATTTCCTTTTGCGGGCTTCTTTCTTCTTTGACGATTCAAGATTCAGGATTGTTTGACGCCGGGGGGTTCTTAGGGAAAACTATTTTCGTTCTCTTGGATTCAGTCGTTGGTCACGGTGGCACGGTTCTCGTTCTGCTCTTGCTGTTTCTTTTTTCTTTGATGCTTTCGACGCAATTTTCTCTTTATCAGCTGATTGTTCTGATGTGTACCCTGATGGCAAAATTTGGAACATTGTTATTGAAAGTTTCAGATATAAAAGAGAACAAGCAATATTCTTCTGAAGGCACAAAGGTGGAAAGACGCCTTGAAAAAAATGAAAAAATAGTACCTGAAAGTGTGGTATTACTGACGCAAACAGTACCGGAGTTGAAAGAACCGGCAATGGGAGCGAAAAAGGGCAATGAGGATGAAGAATTTGCTGCCAAGTTGATAGCCAGAGGCGATTGGAGATTACCGCCACTCACCCTTCTGAGCAAGGTTAGCCAGGTGGAGAGTAAAATCGACAAGGAGATCTATTACAAAATTTCCAAGAAACTCGAGCAAAAACTTCAGAATTTCGGAGTGTCCGGCAAAGTTGTCGGGATTTCCCCGGGGCCTGTGGTTACAACATATGAGTATTCGCCAGCTCCTGGAGTGAAAATCAATAAGATAGTTGGCCTGGCTGATGATCTCGCTTTAGGCCTAAAAGCTCAGTCGGTTAGGGTTGTTGGATCGGTTCCCGGCAAGGCTGCGCTGGGAATAGAGATTCCTAACGAGATAAGGCAGATTGTTCACATCCGGGAATTGATTGCCGCGGAAGACTATCGGGCAAATTCACACAAGCTTTCGATTGCCCTTGGACTTGATGTGGTTGGCAATTTGGCAATGGCTAATCTTGCAAAGATGCCGCATTTGTTGATCGCCGGGGCAACGGGGGCGGGTAAAAGTGTTGGTATCAATACGATTATCGCTTCAATCCTCTATAATGCAACGCCTGAAGAAGTGCGGTTTCTTATGGTTGATCCAAAACGCATCGAACTGTCAGGCTATGAAGGTATTCCGCATCTCCTGCATCCGGTAGTTGTCGATCCTAAGCTAGCTTCGCGTGCTTTGAACTGGGCTGTCAGAGAAATGGAAAGGCGATATCGACTGCTTGAGGAGGCGAGAGTCAAAAGTTTTGACTCGTATAATGAAACGAGCAACGAAAAACTTCCTTATATAGTTGTTATTGTAGATGAACTAGCTGATTTGATGATGGTCGCTTCAAAGGATGTTGAGGCTGCCATTGCCCGTCTTGCGCAGATGGCACGGGCAGCTGGAATTCATCTTATTTTAGCCACGCAGAGGCCATCGGTCGATGTATTGACTGGCCTTATCAAAGCAAATTTTCCAACACGAATTTCATTTAAGGTGTCCTCGAAAATTGATTCCCGAACTATACTTGATGCTTCTGGTGCTGAGCATCTGCTTGGTGCGGGAGACATGCTTTTGTTGGCACCTGGAACCGCACAAATTAAGCGCATTCATGGCGCCTATATATCGGAAAAAGAAACGTCTGATATTGTAGAGTTTTGGAAAAAGCAAGGCAGTACCGCCTACGACGATGCCATGATGCAAGAGATTGAAAAGGGAGATGACCAGGATATTGCTGCCGGGGCCGGAGATGATTTCGATGATCGATACGATGAGGCTGTAGCCTTAGTGACCCAGAGTGGGCAAGCTTCAATTTCCATGGTCCAGAGAAGGTTGAGGGTAGGGTATAATCGGGCGGCTCGAATGATTGAAATGATGGAGAAAGAAGGGGTTGTCGGGCCACCGGATGGAGCAAAACCACGTGAGGTTATTGTGCGCAATGACTACACTTAGACATGCTTTGTCTGGTGTTGAATTTTCTTGACAATTTACAGGCAACCAATTAAATCATTCTCTTGAGAAAAATGAGTAATCATTCAGTATTATTGTTGGAAATTGCACTCGTAAATAGGATTTCACTAGTTGTATCGCTTGGTTGTCTGTGATATTAAGCCATAGGCAAACGAGGTTTTCTTTGTTGTATAAAGAG
The DNA here is from genome assembly GCA_043798185.1 of Pseudomonadota bacterium. Lineage (GTDB taxonomy): Bacteria > Desulfobacterota > Desulfobulbia > Desulfobulbales > Desulfocapsaceae > Desulforhopalus_A. The sequence continues at coordinate 27,282 of JAZDOW010000042.1, forward strand.
TTTAAGTGGGCCCTGTCGGTTCAGGGTCACAACAGTTAATGCAAAACTGAGGAGGTAGTTGAATGCCAAGTTATGTAGATCCTGCCAAGTGTGATGGTTGCAAAGGTGGAGACAAAACCGCATGCATGTACATCTGTCCAAACGATCTGATGGTCCTGAACGTTGAGGAGATGAAGGCCTACAATCAAGAGGCGGATGCATGCTGGGAATGTTATTCCTGCGTTAAAATTTGCCCACAGGGTGCAATTTTTGTTCGCGGTTATGATGACTTCGTGCCGATGGGCGGTCAGGTGCACCCCATGAGATCTTCTGACTCCATTATGTGGACTGTCAAGTTTCGTAATGGCAATATGAAGCGTTTTAAGTTTCCTATTCGCACCACTGCTGAGGGTGCTGCCAATGCTTATACAAGCCAGAAGGGAGCCAGCCTTGACGATGAGTGCTTGTTGCTCGAGAAAGATCTTCCCACCCCCAAAATCTGAGCTGAGATAGAAACTTTTAACTGCAAAATCTTTATTTTAAGGAGATTTGAAAATGGCATTACCAAATAAACCAAAAGGTGAGCTGAAAGCCGTCGTGAACCCTGAGGTTGTCGAGCATGACGTTGACATTCTCATTGTCGGTGGTGGTATGGCTGCATGTGGAGCAGCTTTCGAAGTTAAAAAATGGGCTCCGGAAGGAATGAAGGTCGTTCTTGTTGATAAAGCATCGCTCGAACGTTCAGGAGCTGTTGCTCAGGGCCTTTCAGCTATCAACACCTACATTGGCGAGAACCCAATCGAAAGCTATGTCAAGATGGTTCGTAATGACCTGATGGGCGTTGTTCGTGAGGATCTCATTTATGACTGTGGCCGTCATGTTGACGAGTCTGTTAAACTTTTCGAAGAGTGGGGCCTGCCCATTTGGAAAAAAGATAAAGATGGCGAAACACTGGATGGCGCAGCACCTGCTCCGACCTTACGGGAAGGTGGTACACCTGTACGTACCGGTAAATGGCAGATCATGATCAACGGCGAATCCTATAAATGTATAGTTGCCGAGCCTGCAGCAACCGCTCTTGGCGCAGAAAACATTATGGAGCGTATTTTCATTGTTAAATTGCTGCTCGATAAAAACAAACCAAACCAGATTGCTGGTGCAGCTGGGTTCTCTACTCGTGAGAATAAGGTTCATGTTTTCCGCTGTAAGGCTATGTGTGTTGCATGTGGCGGCGCTGTTAATATTTTCCGCCCACGCTCTACCGGTGAAGGTAAAGGCCGTGCCTGGTATCCTGTTTGGAATGCTGGCTCCACCTACACCATGTGTGCACAAGTTGGCGCAACCCTGACCATGATGGAAAACCGCTTTACCCCTGCTCGTTTTAAAGATGGTTACGGCCCTGTTGGCGCGTGGTTCCTTCTCTTTAAAGCCAAAGTGCAAAACGGTCTTGGCGAGTTCTATGCAAACGCAGACTCCGTCAAAGATGAGCTTTCAAAATTCATGCCTTACGGCGCCTCTCCTGTTACCCCGACCTGCCTTCGTAACCATCTCATGATCAATGAGATGAAAGCTGGCCGTGGTCCGCTCTACATGGCAACCGATGTTGCATTGAATGCATTCCTTGATGATCGTAAAGCAAAAGGAATGGATGACAAGGCACTGAAGAAATACTGGAAACATCTAGAGTCTGAAGCTTGGGAAGATTTTCTTGATATGTCCGTTGGTCAGGCAGGTCTTTGGGCCGGTATGGATGTTGAGCCGGAAAAAACCGGTTCTGAGATTATGCCGACAGAACCCTACATGCTTGGTTCACATTCCGGTTGTTGCGGTATCTGGACCTCAGGTCCGGAGGAAGCATGGGTACCTGATGTCAAGAATGATTCCCGCGTTCATAAGTATAAGTGGGGATACAATCGTATGACCACTGTTGACGGTCTGTTTACTGCTGGCGACGGTGTTGGTGCTTCCGGGCATAAATTCTCTTCCGGTTCTCACGCCGAAGGTCGTATTTGTGCTAAGCAGATGGTTAAATTCTGTCGTGATAATGCAAGCTTCAAGCCAGAGCTGCAGCAAACAGCACAATCAATAGCTGATGAGATCTACGCACCTGTGAAACGTTTTGAAGAGTTCAAAGGCGCTTCCACTTCTATTGAAGTAAATCCGAACTATTGCAAGCCTTCTGGCATTATGATGCGTCTCATGAAGGCTACCGATGAATATGGTGGTGGTGTTGCAACCTACTACATGACTTCCGGTAAACTTCTCAATATCTGCCTTGACCTTCTCCGACTTCTCCGCGAGGATTCAGAGAAAATGGCTGCTGGCGACCTGCATGAACTGCTCCGTTGCTGGGAGAATTACCATCGTATCTGGTGTGTTGAAGCACATATTCGTCACATTGAATTCCGTAAAGAGTCTCGTTACCCAGGATTCTACTACCGTTCAGATTTTCCATCAGTTGATGATAAAGAATGGAAATGTTTCGTTAACTCCACTTTCAATCCAGCGAGCAAGGAATGGAAGTGCGAGAAAGTTGAATGCATAAACATTCTGCCGACTGAGCCTTGGCTGTAATAGCAAGGTATGATTTTGATCTGATGTAAAAAAAAATCTCCAGGAGTCATAGACTCCTGGAGATTTTTTAGTATCTACTGTTTTTAGCTTATGTGGTTGAGAGACTTGAGTACCTCTTAGCAACATAAGCTAAAAAATTTGGCAATATTTAGTATTTGAAGGTTGCGTTTAATAGTTGATATGAATCGTATGTTCACAGTATACACTGATACAGTACGGGGCATATCAATAGGACAATATTTTTGAGCAATTATGGAGGTTAGGTATGACTGACGAGCAAGGCACCTCTGGTGCAGTTCTAGTCGTAGGCGGAGGCATCAGCGGATTAACTGCTGCTCTGGAGACCGCTGAAGTTGGAAATGATGTGTTTCTTGTGGAGAAAGGGCCATCTTTTGGAGGTCGAGTTGCCCAGTTAAATCAGTATTTCCCAAAACTGTGTCCACCGAGCTGTGGCCTTGAGATCAACTTTCGCCGGGTTAAGGATAATCGGAAAATTAGGACCTACACCATGACGACCGTCAAGCAAGTAACGGGCGGACCTGGAAATTATGAAGTAACACTTGTAACGGAACCAAGGTACGTTAACAGCAACTGTACGGCCTGTGGAGACTGTACCGCAGCATGTCCTGACGAAACCGCAAATGAATTTAATTTGGGCATGAATAATTCCAAAGCGATTTATTTGCCCCATGAAATGGCATTTCCCCGAAGATATGTTATTAAAAAAAGTGCGCTAAGTGCTGCAGGAGCTGATGCTATAAAGGCAGCTTGTAAATACGATGCAATTGACCTTGATATGCAGCCTGAGACACTGACAATAAAGGTTGCGTCCATCATATGGGCAACTGGTTGGGTTCCGTATGAACCAACAAAGATGGAAAATCTTAAATTTGGTCAGTCTCAAGCAATTGTCACTAACATGATGATTGAAAGGCTGGCTTCTCCTAATGGTCCAACTGGAGGAAAAATTCTTCGTCCAGGTGACAATAAGGCAATTGATTCTATAGCTTTTGTTCAATGTGCCGGATCTCGTGATGAAAATCACCTTGAATATTGCTCACATATCTGCTGCATGGCAACCTTTAAGCAGATGTCCTATGTACGAGCGCAATACCCGGATGCTAAAATTTACGTTTTTTACATCGACTTGAGAACACCAGGGAAGTATGAGAAATTCCGTGAGGTTCGAATGGCTGATGCGAATGCTACTTTTATTAAGGGCAAAGTCGCAGATATTATCCTTGAAGCTGATGGTGGTGTAACAGTTGTGGCTGAGAATGCACTAACCGCTGAAAAAATTTCTCAAAAGGTCGACATGGCTGTTCTTGCAACCGGTATGCAACCATCACTTGGGCTACAGGGCGCTCCTGTTAATCTCAACCTTGATGCTAGCGGTTTCATTATATCTGACTTTGATAAGGCTATGATATCAGCAGGTTGTGCAAAAAAAGCCGCGGATGTTGTTACTTGTACTCAATCATCAACTGCAGCTGCCCTCAAGGCAATTCAGGCTTCAAGGAGGTAAGAATCAATGGATAAAAAATACTGCGCCTATATTTGTGCTGGATGTGGCATTGGAGAGGCACTCGATATGGAGGCACTTGCCGAAGTTGTTTCCGGCGAGATGTCCATGGAGTGCAAAACCCACAAGTACCTCTGTGGAGCTGAAGGTCGTTCTCTGATTGAAAGTGATGTTGCTGGAGGTGTCAACACGATTGTTGTTGGCGCATGCTCTCCACGGGTTATGGCTCGGGAATTCGATTTCGGTGTAGATAAAATTACTGTCCGGGCTAACATTCGTGAACAGGTCGTATGGTCTGAGGTTAAGCCTGCCGACGGTCAAGAACCTCACAAAGAAGCAGCAGCTTTTTTGCAAGAATCTGCCTCTGATTATTTGCGTATGGCATGCACCAGGGCCAAGAAAACACTTTTGCCAGAGCCATACAAACTTGAGGAAATCAACAAGACAATCCTCGTTATGGGAGGGGGATTGGCCGGATTGACTGCTGCAAAAGAAGCATCAGCTGCCGGATACAATGTCATTATAGTTGAGAAGGAAGAGAAGCTTGGTGGTAAGGCAGCCGGATGGAGAAAAAGTTTCCCATCAAAGGCCCCTTGGACAGATCTTGAAGAAAATCCAATCAATACTTTAATCGCCAGTGTCGAAAGTAATGAGAAGATCACCGTCAAAACCGGTACTGAGATTGCGAGAATCTCAGGAGCACCCGGCAATTTCGGAGTGACCTTTAAAGCTGCTGGGGCTAAAACCGAATGGGATGCGCCGCAAAAGGTCACGGTAGACCAGCAAGATCTTATATCCAAAGGTGAGATGGAAGATCCCAACACTGGGTTGAAAAAGTATACCGATTTGAATCCCGATGCCATAAAGGTCGGCGCGGTAGTTTTGGCAACCGGCTGGAAACCAGCCGACGTCTCGCAATATGAACATCTTGGGTATGGTAAAGTTAAGAATGTAGTCACAAATGCTGAATTCGAGAAGCTCGCAAAGGCTGGAAAGGTTCCAGCTAATGTAGCCTTCATCCAGAGTCCTGGTGGCAAGGAACATGATAAAGACTTTCCTTACTGCAATTCGGTAACCTCTATGGTTGCTTTGAAGCAGGCACAATATGTCTGTGAAGACAATGCGGATGGAAAAGCATATATTCTTTATCAGCATATGAGAACTCCAGGGCATATGGAATTATACTATAAGAGTGCCCAGAACACCGACGGCATTTTCCTTACTAAGGGAAATGTTATGAAGGTTGAGGAAAGTGGTGCATTTTTATCAGTCGCTGTTGAAGATACTTTGCTTGGAGAAGACATTACCTTGCAGGTAGATATGGTAGTACTCGCCGCTGGTATGGAACCGACCACACTCAAAGAAGATTCGATTAATCTCGCTTATCGACAGGGGCCTGCTTTTGTTGACTTGGATCTTTTTGACGGCTATGCAGATTCGCATTTTATTTGTTTCCCTTACGAAACTCGGCGAACCGGCATTTATGCCTGTGGCGGTGTACGCAAGGCCGAAACAATGGAAGAAGCTGTTGACGATGCTACCGGTGCTGCTTTAAAGGCTATACAATGCATTGAATCAACCGATAGAGGTGTTGCAGTCCATCCGCGCTCAGGGGATGCAACGTATCCTGAATTTTTCATGCAAAGATGTACCCAGTGCAAAAGGTGCACGGAAGAATGTCCGTTTGGCGCTTTAGATGATGATGAGAAGGGTACTCCGCTTCCAAATCCGACTCGCTGTCGCCGATGTGGTACATGTATGGGGGCTTGTCCTGAGAGGATTATCGGCTTCAAGGACTACAATATTGATCTCATTGGTTCAATGATCAAGGCTGTTGAGGTTCCTGAAGATGATGAAGATCGTTTAAGAATTCTCGTTCTCGTTTGCGAGAATGATGCCTATCCGGCACTCGACATGGCTGGCATAAAACGTTTAGGAATTAGCCATATGGCTCGTTTTATTCCGGTTCGTTGCCTTGGGTCTGTTAATATGGCGTGGATTCGCGATGCACTTTCTGCCGGAATGGACGGCGCAATGCTACTTGGATGTACGTATGGCGATGACTACCAGTGCCATTTTGTCAAAGGATCCGAGATTGCTAATAAGCGTATGGAAAATATCGGTGACACACTCAAAACTCTTGGGTTAGAGCCTGAAAGATGCGCTGCCAATCAGGTAGCCATTACTGATTATGATAAAATTCCACAGATTATAAACGAATTTGTCGAGCAAATCGTTGAAATGGGTCCAAATCCTTTCAAAGGATTTTAGTATCGCCTTGTCCTGTAGTTGGAATACGCAACTGCAGGACAATAATCTGTGTAAGTATCTATCATGATTCATGTTTTTCATTGATTTATAGCAGGAGGATCAAATGAATGTTCAACCCGATTTAGATTTTATTAAATCCTTAAAGGAAGCCGGGGGCGACACTCTGAAGAAGTGTTTTCAGTGCGCTACCTGCTCGGTTATGTGCCCTCTCTCGAAGGAGGGCAAGCCTTTTCCAAGAAAGGAAATGATTTGGGCACAATGGGGTTTAAAAGAGAAACTTGTAACCGATCCGGATGTTTTTCTCTGTCATCAATGTGGAGATTGCACTGCCAACTGTCCACGTGGTGCAAAACCTGGTGATGTCCTCAGTGCCATTCGTGCTTATGCATATACTTTTTATGGCTGGCCTGCGCCCTTGGCAAAACTTGCATCCAGCGCAAAAGGGTTACCAATTTTGATTGGGTTGCCCGTTGTCGTAATTTTTATCATGTGGTTGCTTTCCGGCGCAATGCGTTTTCCGACAACTGAAGAATTTGCAAGCCATGGATATCAGCAGTTTTTTGGCACCTGGGATTTTCGCTGGTACGCTAAGAATATCTTTTTTATTGTTCTCATAATGGTGCCATCCCTTGGACTCGCTCTATTTTCAGCGTTCAAGGGCATTAGTACGATGTGGAAAACAATGTCGGAAGAAGCAGGTCTTAATAAAGAGTTTAGACCGGCAACTTTTCCATTTATAAAGGAATTCATTTGGCCATCTTTAATTGAGATTGTTAAGCATAGCCGCTTTCGAGAATGTAAAACGAATATTGATCGAGTTCAAGGACACCTACCATTAATGCTCGCATTCATCGGCTTGTTCATTGTAACTTGTTGGTCACTCCTTAAGAATGATGTCCTCGGGCTATTCTGGCACTCTTTACACGGACCCCTATCCTTATCAGATCCTTTTAAAATCCTTGCAAACGTTTCGGCTATTGCCCTTCTTTTTGGGATAGGCGTTCTCTGGGCGAACAGGAAGAAGGCTGAGTGTGAACTGAATACCCAGGCAACTTTTTTTGACTGGTTTCTTATTTGGGAAATCACTGCAGTTGGCGTGACTGGGCTTGGATCAGAATTGTTGCGTTGGGCAGGGATGCCGATCCTAGGGTATATCGTATATTTCCTTCATCTTGTTTCTATAATGATGCTGTTCTTGTACCTACCCTACACGAAGTTCGCACATATCCTTTTCAGAACAACCGCATATGCTTTTGAAAGATATCGTCAAAGTTCTTTTGGAAAGAATAATTAATTGTTTACAAAGAGATTTGTTTCTTAATTGAAGGAAATTCCTCAGAATACTAAGGCCTGGTCAATTCGATCAGGCCTTTTTTTCGTTTAACTGGAGTTCTTCAATAAGAGGAAGATACACTTGCCATAATCAAGATATAAAGTGAAGCGTGAAAAATATGTTGAATTAAGAAAATATAGTGAGTATATTCTTTCGTCTTGTGAGCTGGCGTAGCTCAATGGTAGAGCTCCTCACTTGTAATGAGGTTGTTGTGGGTTCAATTCCTATCGCCAGCTCCAAATAAAAAATACTTTACAAAGTGGTAATAAGAGTTTAAAGAGATTGGTCTTGTTCAGACGTTCTCTATGGAGGGGTTCCCGAGCGGCCAAAGGGAACAGACTGTAAATCTGTCGGCTCAGCCTTCGGAGGTTCGAATCCTCCCCCCTCCACCACAGCTCTTCGGTTTTGCAAAAAAGAGAGATTAGACCTGCGGGAATAGCTCAATTGGTAGAGCATCAGCCTTCCAAGCTGAGGGTCGCGAGTTCGAGCCTCGTTTCCCGCTCCATTGGTTTTATCTCGTGTTGCAGGTGGTTGCCCACGTAGCTCAGTTGGTAGAGCGCATCCTTGGTAAGGATGAGGTCACCGGTTCGACTCCGGTCGTGGGCTCCATTTTGACACCCGTAGCAATCTTAGAAAAATATTCAATGGCCTGAGGAGACAAGAAATGTCGAAGAAAAAATTTGAAAGGACGAAACCGCATGTCAATGTAGGCACGGTTGGACATATTGACCATGGCAAGACCACATTGACCGCAGCAATTACTCGTGTCTTATCGTTAAAGGGTCAGGCGACGTTTACCGATTTTTCCGAGATTGACAAGGCACCGGAGGAGAAAGAGCGTGGAATCACCATCGCTACAGCTCATGTTGAATATGAGACTGTGAATCGTCACTACGCCCATGTCGATTGCCCAGGACATGCTGATTATATTAAGAATATGATCACTGGCGCAGCGCAG
>JAZDOW010000065.1:0-4300 GCA_043798185.1 Pseudomonadota bacterium
GAATTGGAGTGTGAGATTTCCAGAGCATTGACCTGAAGAAAGGCGGGGACGACAATCGCTGTCGGGTTGCGCGCGCCATAACTCATCGATGTATTGTTGACGACCTGAGGCCGCGAGAGCCATGCCAGCCGGTCGCCAAAAATATCCGGCAGACTTTGGGTGATACGCACATTGTAGGGCACAGCTACTGAGCCGTCCTTTTTGAGCAGCAGCGCACCAAAACGTGAACTGGCGGTGATCAGCCCCTTTGACGGGTTGACGATGTTCATGTAGTGCAGAAAAGGGATGTACAGCAGGTCGTTTTCACGCGGCAGATTGACCAGCTCTTCGAGCGTGGCGGCCTCCTTGTCGCCGCCGCCCAACACAAGGCTTTTGTGCATGACCGTGTGTCCCGTCGGCGATGCGCCGAACTCATCGGCATCATCCTGTAACCAGGTAAATGAGTTGAAAATCCCGTTCAGAAAGATCGGGAACGGCTTGCGGGATCTCCCCATCTGATCCCGCTGAAACGGGAAAGTCTCCGGGCGGGTAGGGTCATCGGTCAGGTTGAACTTGTCCGAAAACACTTTCCTTCCAACCTGATCCCCGGCAATGAAAGAAAATCCTCGTTTCATCGAGCCGCCGCTAAACCCGATGTAGTTCATCATGGTAAGCAGATCGCCAATGGCGGCAGAGCCAAAAACAATGTCATACCTGCCCAAAGGAAGCTGCTGTGGCGTATCGTGCCGGTAACGCTCCAGCAGGAAGGTCAGGTCGCGGCGCACTCCAAACGGGTTCAATTCAGTTTTCTTCTGGGCCGACTGCTCGGCAATCACTTCCCATTTGAGGGTAAGATGCGCAAGGACGATGCTGATCTGCGCATCGGAACTTTTGAAATACTGGAGATGTTCCGAACGGGTATTGATTTGTGCGGTAGTGTTCACGCCTGAAGAGAAAATCCCGGAGAGTTTGATTTCGTCGGTTTCGAGACCCGCCACCGCCTGGTTGAAATACTCAAGGCGCTCATCACTTGCGATCCGGGCCAGCGCGACGTCAAAGACGCTTTCATCGATAAATGTTTCCGAATAGACCGGCACGGTTGGCTGGTAATTCAACGGCTGGACGTGCTTGACCATTTCGGCGGCAATATCAATCCCCTGTTTCATCCCGGCCAGTTTATTCAAATCGGTGATCATCTCATAGCTGGCGCGTTTGCGCCCATCAAAGGCGGTAATCTCCAGGCGAATGAGATGCTCGTTGGTATTGAGCGAAATGGCCGAGTTGGCAAAACGCATCAGGTAACTCTCTTCTTCGTGATAGAAGAACGTGGCTTCAACGTTTTTTGAAAGAGCATAGGCACGCAGGTCACGCAAAACTTGCAGAATTCGTTCTTTCACAGTTACTCTCCTATGGTCACATTGTCAAAGCGGCAGACCGGAACGCCATGTCCCAACTGCATGATCTGATTGGGTTGCCCCTTGCCGCAGTTATCGACACTGCGCACTTCCCAGGTGGATTGATCGCCCACGGCGGAGAGCGAATTGTAAAACTTGACGGTCTCACCCTTGTAGGTCGAATTTTTCACGACGCCGGTTACTTTGCCGTCTTTCACCAACCAGCCAATATCGGTGGCAAAGTGAAATTGCTCACGATTGGAGCCGATCGACCAACTCTTGTCGCCATCCAGAATGATCCCTTTTTCGGTGTTTTTGACGATCTCAGCCAGCGAGCCATCGCTGCCGGGGTCGATGTTAATGTTAGTCATTCGTTCGATCGGCACCCGATAAAATGCCGTCGCGCGGTTGGCGCCACTGCTGCCGCTGAAGATCGTTTTGCCGATGCGGTCATTGGCCTCTTCCACCATCTGGCGGCCGGTAATCGCACCGACCAGCAAGCCCTTATCAATCAGCACGTTATCCTGTGCGGGAACGCCGTCATCATCATAACCAAAACTGCCGGGGCTGTTGGGGAGAGTGGCATTGGCGCGGGCGGTCAATTTGGGAGAGCCGTAACGCAACTTGCCGAAATCACCCAGCTTGACGAACGAGCCGCCCGCATACGCCAATTCATAGCCAAGAATACGATCCAGTTCGAGCGCGTGGCCTATGGTTTCGTGGGTTTGCAGAAACATAATGCCGGGGAGCAAAATTACCGAACGTTCGTCTTTGGGGCAAACGTCAGCCACCAGAACTTCGTTCATCTCCCGTACAATTCGTGCACCATTTTCGCTGAACAGGTGCGGGTCAAGCGTTTCCCAACCCCGTGTTGCGCCGGTAAGCGATGGGCTGAACTTCCGCGAATGGGACTCCCCCTGCGCATCCACCCCCATGACCTGAATGGTCGGAAAAGCTTCGATAATGTTCTTCTCAATCTCGCTCTCTTCAGAATCAAGGTAAATGATCTGCTTGCGCATGAAGATCAACTCGCAAATCCGCTGGGTAACGCCTGTCCGGTTTAGTTGCACATCCAGCTCTTTCATAAAAGCTATTTTTTCCGCCAGCGGCACGGCAAACGGATCAATCCGGTTTGGACTGGTGAAAGAGGCTCGGATTGGCACCTTCCCGGCTAGACGAACCGGAAAGGTAACCCGCTCCGCCGCCACACGGGCATTATCCAGCGCCTTATCAAAGAGTGCTTGAAGATTACCGGTATCCGACGAGGCAGAAAAACCCCACGCCCCCTGGTAAAGCACACGAACACCCACCCCGCTCTCACGAGATGAGGACGCATTTTTCAAATTGCCATTCCACATCAAAAGCCGGCTGGTTTCTTCCACAGGATACCAGCGCGCATCAACGGAGGTTGCCCCTGCCACCATGAGCCGGTCAATCTGTTTTTGTAATTTCTTTCGCACTGGACTCCCCATGGTCATATTTTATATCGAATAGTCCTGTTTTCCATTATTCAATCTTATCAGTTGCCGAACGTGACACTCACCTGCCGAAAACCGCATAGAAAAAAAGATCCGTGCGGGTTTCCGGTCAGGTGAAGTGCAGATGTGGACCTACTTCGTTGTGATTACTTTGTAAAGGTCTTTGGCGGTCTTGCAAATGGCACTCGGGTCGCGAGAAATGATCGCACCTGCCAACGAAACCGCAGCCGAACTCATTTTGATGACTTTGCGTATATCTTCAAGACATTCAATTGTCATTTTCGCTTCCGAAGTCGTCTGCTGAAGCTTTTCAAAGCTTAGTTCAGTCTCTTCCAACACCACGCCGACTGCCGCTGTGCGGATATCAGCAGATGCATTGAGCAATGACCATTCAGCGTCTTCAAGCGCCCTTTTTTGTTTGTCTGATAACTGACTCCAGTTGGCGAAGCGGTAGTCACCTAAAGAAACCGATAGCTCCCTGAAGGACTTCGATATTTGAAAAACATCCTGCGATGAAAGCTTCATAGTATACCCCCTTTGGTCAATTATCCTTGCAGTGAAATGATGTTATTATAAGCATTTTGGATATCTTTCGCATAGCGACTCATCTGGCCCAGAAATTCCTTTGAAGTTATATTGTTTACATTGATCGCGTTATTAAGCTTTTCGTGCGCATCGGATATTTTCTCTAAAGCAAGCGAATATGCTTTGATCGCTTTCCTTCTATTGGTAATGGAGTCAAGTTTAACGTCACGCCACTCGTTAATTGCAGCAATCCCTGCCTTGTCTTTTGATTCTAAGACAATAGCTCTGTAGTACTTCTGCACGGCTATATCCTCATCATCTAAATCTCCGATGAAGCCTTGGTCCATAATCTGCTTTAGTCCACCGATAACTACTTTGATATCCGGATTAGCCGTTTTAACGAAATCTTTAAGTTTATCTTGACGCCAGGCATCGGTGCTGGCCTTGAGAAGAAGCTTGGCAACTGCACTAAAAACATCGGCTTCCTCCGCATTCACGAGCTTTGCCTCCTTGGTTGCTTTGCCAAGGTTGTCCATCTCTTTGTCATATGTCACGGCTTCGTCCGCCGCCAGTTGTCCAAGTGCATCCATGTACTCCTTGACCAGCGAATGGCGTAGAAGTATTGTTTTCTCCTGAAGTGCTCGTTGATTCGCTATGTCATCAAGTCTCTTATACTCAGCTTCTGCCTGGTATCGCTTCTGGGTCTGAGGCCATTGTACATATTCCTTTGTGAGCTTTGTGTGTTCGGCTGTATTTGCCGAAATATCGGAGAATTCCTTTATTGCCACGGTGAATTTATGCTAACCCTCAACCCACTTGAGAACGATGAGTGTTTGCAGATATTTTCAGATAATCGAAAACCATGCGTGGAGAAAAACTGAGCTGCCGCATTTTTTGGGCTACACTCCGCACACCCTTGCTTTT
>JAZDOW010000077.1:0-12800 GCA_043798185.1 Pseudomonadota bacterium
TATTCCTGACCGTTTTAACTTGAGAAAATGATTGAAGTACAGCGAGAGGAGGGAGCCTGCCTTTTTTGCTCGATATATTTCTGCGGTTACGTGCAAAAGTTTTTCAGGTTACGTGTAAGCTTACAGTCGGAAAATTTGCAAGTGCTCTGGGATCCACTAGGTGCTTTGCCTCTTGTGGAGCGTTAGGCTTTGGACTCACCTGACATCTGGGTGATCCCCAGGATAGTATGCCAGATATCGTCCTGATTCCAGCGCTTAAGGATAAGGACCGGTTGGGTCGCAAGAAATTCGAGGATCTTTTCAACCTCGCTGGTCAGGAGGCCGGACAGGATAAACCACTTTTGCCGGAGAAAACCCTCCGTATGTACCAGTTCCTTCATGACCTCGAAATGGATATTGGCGACCAGCAGGTCGGTGGCCATGGCCGTATGCTCCTCGGCTTTGCCGTTGACCACGAGGATGCGGTCGTCTAATTGGTTGAGAATAACATTTTGTCGTGCAGTTTTGGTCGCCAGGTAATTATAGTCGAGAGCAACGATTCTCTCGCAACCGAGTTTTGCCGCGGCAAGGGCGAGTATGCCGGTTCCACAGCCTAAGTCGAGCATGCTGTGCACCTTGTTGCCGGAACAGGCAATATCTATGGCCTCCAGGCAGGCCTGCGTCGTTGCATGGGTGCCATTCCCGAACACGACCCCGGAATCGATGGTAATCGCCACCTCGTTGTCTCCTGGTGAGGCCTTGATCCAGGTGGGGTTGAGGAGGAAGCGGCCGATGCGCAACGGCTGGGTGAGACCTCCCTGCCACTGGGCATAGGTCATCTCAAATTCGTCCAGCAGTTTTTTGTCGGGAAAGTCGGCAAGAAGTTCAACAACCTTTGCATGGGCCGGTTGGGTAAAAAAGAGAAAGCTGGAGTCGTCTTCGACCCAGTTGCCGATAAAATTGTCGGCTTCAAGAGGATGATGCGCGGGTATTGCCCCTTCAATGTAGTAGATGAAGAGAAGGGTGTCGGGGCGGAGGAGAGAGCCTGGTGCCGGCATGGGGTTCGGTTAATATCTGATTTTGGTGAGAAAGCTCAGAACCCCACCAACCATGGTTTTTGCCTGATCAGCAGGAATATCGTCACTTTTGGCCTCGGCCGCCCTATCGTAAAGCTCCAGCCAACTTATAATCTCCTTGTTTGCCTGTCGATTGTAAATCTGTCGTTTATAGGCCTCTCCGGTCAGTTGTAATCCCTTCTTGGCAACGGCCTTGCTTTGGATTTCATTGAAGAGCTTTATTCCGTTAGCTTGGCAGAGGTTGCGAAGTTGTTTTTCAAGTACTGCTCCTGCGATAACCGTCGCCGCCCGGAAATTATTTGCATCAAGTTGCATTTTGGCCAGGCGGAGAATATCGGTCAACACATCACGATTAATCGCTCCACTGGTGGTTTCCAGCCAATCACCCTCCAGGTCTTTCTTGGCGGCCATGAGGATACCGATGCCACGTCGGGTGCGGCTTGCCGAGGGTTGGGTGACTTCGGATTTAAAACTTTGGTGATAGGTGCTGTCCTGACCAAAAACGCGACCGAGGTAGGAGAGGGCGGAAATCCTGAATTCATGGAATTTTTCCTCGCTCACAAGACTTTTCTGCTGGTTGTCTCCGATCTCGGTGGTAAGTACTTTTTCGCCGGCGGTGAGGATTCCCGCGAGCTGGGCAATAAGTTCATCCTGATTTTTCATGACGGTCGATCGATTTTTCCGATTTGCTGAGGTGAATGGCTATTTTTATTTTTCCTTCATATACTCGCTTAGGGGGAAAATATCATCCGCAGATTGGCGGCGGAGACGTTTTAAATGGCAATAGAAGCTCCTCAGTCGTCGGGGAGAAGTTTCAGGGCAGTATTGTTTTTCAAGGTTTCCAGGATGAAGGAGGTCTTGACGTTTTGGATGCCCGGAATGCCCGACAGCTTGTTGTTGACGAAATTGGTGTAGGCATTCATGTCTTTGACTGCCACCTTAAGAAGAAAATCCACCTCTCCCGTGAGTTGATGACATTCAAGAACCTCGGTCATACTCGTCAACCTCTCCTTGACATTTTGCAGAGATGATATCTGATGGTGGCTGAGGCAAACCATGACGATGGTCTGGAGACCAAAACCTGTCTGTTCGCGGTCAAGGATGGCGACATATTTGGCAATAACTCCCGATGCCTCGAGACGTCGCACCCGTTCGAGAACGGCAGGGGGCGACAGACCGACCTGCTGAGCTAATCGCGCATTAGTTATCCGGCCGTCCTGCTGCAAAATGTTGAGAATCTTTTTGTCGGTCGTATCAAGCATTGTTTGATCCGCTGGGGTGTGGACGTAAACCCCTTAAAGGGATGCTAGTCAGAGTTCCGCTTATCGGGACTGAGCCTTGAAGAACAAGAATTGTAACGAATTTTCGGCAAAATGGAAAGAGACTGATTTGCTATGGATAGTTCTTCTTGAGAAAAAAGCAGGTGCATGCTTCTCGTTGCAGTGCAAACAAAGTGTTGCCATCACCTGAACATCCTTTCAAAAGGTGGAATTGGTAAGGATTCAACCAACAACTGCACGTCTTGTGTTGCATCCTCCAGCGATCAGCTCCAATCCATGCAGTCATTTTACCTGTGTTTCTCGTTCGAACCTGCCCGCGGTTTTCGTCGGTCGTCAATTAAGCAAATATCTCATAAACGTAATGATTCCAAACGATAACGGAGTGGTTGATGAACTCATTGGGCCATGCTTTCTGGTAGAAGTATTGTCGCCGGTAGTTTTCATGCAAGGGACGACTGTATTGGCATAAAGCTTGCTAATTGTAGATATCGTACAAGATATCCGAAGGGGATGAGTTCTAATCCCGGAAAACGGGATAGGTATCTTTATGAAATTCTTTTGGAAAAATTGAATTTCTAAGATACTAAACTTTTTTAAAGGGAGGTTTATGACAAAACGACAGGAGGGTCGAGCAACTTACCGATGATTGAGGTCTTATGTGAAAATTGTTGTGTAAAAGTTTGTTATTTAAATAATGGAGGCCTATTGTGACTAAGAATTTCAAATTTCTCTTTTTTGCCATACTGGCGGTACTGGCGGTGAGTTTATGGCTGGAGCCCGCCTGGGCGGGCAAACTGCAGGATGCTATCGCCTCAGCACCCAAAGGGGTCGATAAAGGGCAGATTGATGCCGCCAAACCAATCGGATTTCTGGGAATCCCCGGTGGGCCGCAGGTTAACCTGATCGTCGCTTTTATCTGGGCGGTTTGGGTTGGCTGGATCTTCTCCACTGTTGGTGCCTTCGGTGGAGTTATGGCCGGCGTCGGCCATATGACTATTTTTGGACTTGGCGGTTATGCCAAGAGCTTTAAGCAAACTGCACCTGGCCTGAACAAGGCCATCACCGATTCGATTCGCGGTTCAAATCAGTATCTGGTTGGTTTGTCGGCGCTTATCTCCTCATTTAACTATTACCGCATGGGTCGTCTCGTAGTTCCGCTTGCAGTATCGCTTGGCGTTGGTTCCATCCTTGGTGCCTGGGGGTCTGTAACTTTGACCGCAGGTAAGATTTCCTTTTCTCAGTATCAAGGATGGTTTGGTCTGTTTGTTTTGGTTCTCGGCTGTTACCTTCTCTATGAGACATCTGCCGCCGGCCAGGCCAGCAAAAAGAAAGCCAAGGCAGCTGCCCAGGCTTTTGAGGAAACTGTGAAAAAACAGAAAGGTGGTGAAAAGATAGATACCGCTTCTCTCGGCGTGAAGGTGACTAAGATGTCATTCACCCAAATCTGCTTCACTTTTTACGGTGTTGAGTTTAAGTTTAATCCTCTGATTCCTCTCGTTGGCGGAATAGTCATTTCGGCGGTTGCAGCATTCCTTGGAGTGGGCGGTGGTTTTCTCCTCGTCCCGTTTCTGACCAGTGTGGCCGAACTCCCGATGTATCTCGCGGCTGGAACTTCGGCCTTGGCTGTTCTGATTAGCATGATTACTAGTATTGTAACCCTCATCACCAAAGGCGTGCAATTCGATTGGGCGCTCATCGGTCTTGAGTTGGTGGGTATCGCCGTCGGTTCGATCGTCGGACCGAGAACCTCGAAGTATTTCTCCGATCTCTGGCTGAAGCGTCTTTTTATTGTATTGGCACTGTATGTCGGTATCGATTATGTCTTAAGAGGATTCTTTGACATTAAAATGTTCGGTTAATACCAAACCGGCGTTGAGCTTCAGTGAGGCTCCGCCTCTTTATAGACGGAGCCTTATTGATGGATTCACTCACCCCTTACCTGATGTATCTCGATCCCTGGTTTATCGCTCCTTTCAGATGGCTGCCGTCAACGATATTCGGCTATGTGCTTGGGACGGTTCTCCTCGGTTTGCAATGTGTAATCCTCGGTGATCTTTCAGCTACCGCCGTAACCTATTTCAACCGCCAGTATCTGAGAAAGTTTCAAAAGGAGATGGACAGGCACCACGATCTCTCCGAGCAGGCGTTGAAAATGGGTGACAAGGAGAGTTATAAGGCGGTCAATCGTCAAGCTCTTGATGCGTTTGGCTATTCTTTTTCCCTTGGTGCGGCTATCTTTTGTGTGTCCATTTGGCCGATGCCTTTTGTCCTCGCCTGGATGAACCTGCGGTTTGCGGAGGCGCCCCTGGAACTTCCTGTTAATCTACCTTTCCTTGGAAGTTCCATCCACTATTTCGCTTCTTTTCTCCTCCTCTATATTGTTGTTCGAATACTCTATTCAATGGTGGTTACTCGCTTTTCCTGGTACACAGGAATGAAGGCGAGGCTGGTGGGACTGGTGGTCGCACCCATCAAGCCTTGATGGCGACAATTCACTCTTTTTTTGTTTCTTGGTCTTTAGGGGCTGGGATTTCCTCTTCATCGCCAGGAAGGTCCGTGTCATACAGCTGCTTGCCGGCCAGTAGAAGCCACGGGATGGTCAGAATCGGAGCAAAGGAAGGTGCCGCCTGGAAAAATTGTTGCAGAGCAGGACTCACCGGATGCAGCGCCGGAATTCCATACTTGAGACCGCAGTAAACGGCAATTGCCATCAAGATGCTGCCCCACCAGGGCATGCGCAGCGGCATTGACAACCAGGTATTGCCTTGTTCTTTCAAGTCAGTTCTCCAAGAACCAGTTGCACCATCTCCTGCACCCGAGGATCGGGGTCGTCATTATGCTGACGAACAATCGCGAGCGCTTTTTCACCACCAATAATTCCGAGGAGTGAAATCACTTCACCGCGTAGAAGTGGTCCATCTTTCTTCAGAAGTTCGAGGAGGGACGGGATGGCGAGCTCAATATTTTCGGGCTGAATTTGTCGAAGATCTTCAAAAAGGACGGAGATACCGAGGCGTACATTGAAACGACCATCCCGGAGAATATCTCCAGTCCAAGAGTAATATTTCGGTTCGCGACGGAACATGGCTACGATGTTCTCGACGTGACCCTGGTCGAGAAAATCAGCAATAACCCGTTTGAGCTCTTGGTCAGAGACCGAGTTGCGTGGTTGGTTCATTTTTTGTGAGAGGAGAGGGTGTTTTTTGCCTTAGAATTGACTACAATAGGAAAAGCATGCATTTACAGTGCTTCTCTTTAGGGCGAAAGGCAAGGCATTTGTTGTCTTTGGATAAATTGAGACTCTGTGCGGGACAAGTCAATAGGGAACGAATGGGAGGCGGATTGTGGGAAAAATTAGACGGTTATATCTTGTGGCGATGTCTATTGCGGTGGTCATGAGTTTTGGCGGATGCGCAAAAAGTCCCCATGTGGTGCATATCAGTACCGATCCATCGGGGGCGATGGTGTTCTATAACGATAAGATGATAGGCGAAACACCTATGGACACCGTGATTGAGCAACGTAAAGGTGATTACAACGTCTATACTTTTCGGGTGGTGAAAGAAGATTATCTGCCGATGAAAAAGGTGTTCAAAGAACAGCTGTATTATGAGACTGTTCAAGACCTCATCCCGGCAACGCTCCACTTCACTCTTCAGGAACGAAAAAAGTTTCCCATTTCGATAAGCTCCGAGCCAAGTGGTGCGCTTATTACCCTCAATGGTGAAGTTATCGGCGAAACGCCGTTCACGACGATAGTACGCGAACGGATTGGCAATCCAAGGGTTTTTGACTTTGTTGCAGTAAAGGAGGGCTACCAGAAGGGACAGACAGTGCTACGGGAGTTTCTGCCCCAGGATAACGGCACGGTTTTTGTTTTTCCAGAGAGTCTGCATTTTGAATTACAAAAATAAATTGCAAAATGACCTGCACAGAGGGGGGATACTATGACCATTGAATGGAGCGTTGGGACTCTTCTTGGAATCTCCAGTGGATACTGGCGGGGCTGCGCTCTCCAGGCCGGTGTACGGTTGAAGATTTTTACGGTGCTCGGCGGCCGCCAGATGGATGGGCCTGAAGTTGCAGAAGAAATCGGCAGCGATGACCGGGCAACCGGATTGCTGCTTGACGCCCTGGCGGCGATACGACTCCTTGTGAAAAAGGACGGTTTTTATCAAAATTCGGAGTTTGCCGGGAAATTTCTCGTTGCCGGTTTACCAGGGTATATGGGCCATATTATCCTGCACCATCACCATATCCTTGACGGCTGGGCGCAGCTCGATGCTGCGGTAATGACAGGCAATAAAGTAGCTCGACGTTCCTATGGCGCGGAAATAGAGAGGGAAAGTTTTCTCCTCGGCATGTTCAATCTGGCAATGGGTATTGCTCCACAGCTTGTGGCTCAGGTTGATCTTGCCGGCCGAAAAAAATTGCTTGATCTGGGTGGCGGCCCCGGCACCTATGCCATCCATTTTTGTCTCGCCAACCCGGAACTCACTGCGGTCATTCTTGATCGTCCGACTACCGAACCCTATGCGACAAAGACCGTGGCCCATTTCGGTCTGGCCGAGCGTATCGGCTTTATCGGCGGAGATTTTAATGTCGATCCTATAGTTGGGGGACCCTATGATGTCGCATGGTTATCGCATATCCTGCACAGTAATTCCCCTGACCAGTGCCAAGAGTGTATAAACAAATCCGTCGCTGCTCTGATGCCGGGTGGCCTGATTGCCATCCATGATTTCATCTTGAATGACAGCAAGGACGGGCCTGAATTCGCCGCTCTTTTTTCTCTGAATATGTTGGTTGGCACAGCAGGTGGTCGCAGCTATTCCCGTGCCGAGATTTTTGCCATGCTGGAAAAGGCCGGGGTTGGGGATATCAAACATCAGAAATGTGTAACGCCAAATGATTCTTCAATTATCTGCGGAGTGAAACAGTGATCGAGAAATTGCTTTCTCGAGGAATGAAAGAGTAGACAAGGAGAGAGTAATAGTGGAGATAGTAATTCCCGGCGGAAAGACCTTACGGATAGAACATCTGGTTCTCGACTATAATGGAACCCTTGCCCAGGACGGGGAGCTACTTATGGGAGTCACCGAGAAGTTGACTGTCCTAGCAAAGCATTTGAAGGTGCATGTGATTACCGCGGATACCTACGGTAAGGTACAGGAAAAACTCAAAGATGTTCCGTGTGCCTTAACTATAATAGGTTCCGAAGAGCAAGATCGACAGAAGAGCAGGTATATTGAGGAACTCGGATCGGGACGGGTTACGGCCGTCGGCAATGGACGAAATGATGTGCTGATGCTGCAAAATGCTGCTCTCGGTATTTGTCTTATTCAGGGAGAAGGGGCCAGCGGTGTAGCAATCGGTGCAGCCGATATCGTTTGCACAAATATACTCGATGCCCTCGACCTCTTGATTAGGACTGCTCGCCTGCAAGCTACCCTGCGCAATTAAGTCACGGTAGTTTTTTTACAATAGCGTAACAATGGTTGGTCGAAGCATTGCAAGGAAGTTTGCTCACTTGCGGTTGATCGCTTCTTTAGGGACTAAGGCTTACAAATTTGTGAAAAAAATCGATATTTAATACGCTTTTGTAGGATCTCAAAAAAGGCAGTTCAGTGAAAAAATCCGCAAAATTAGTTGCGTCAGTTGAGGCAATCAGCTAGCATGAAGTCGCTGAAGCACTGGAGGATAAACGATGCATACTTAAAATGTATTCAATTTCAGTATACTGATTTATCTTCCCGGAATGAGACCAGAAGACAGGGTCGTTGAGGGTGCCAATGTCGGAGTGACGAGGTGAGCAGAAAAAATCCCGAATCGCACGGCATGGTTAACCGAACAAGAAAGCTGTTCTAACACTGGAGGAAAAAAGTATGTCGAAGCGAAGGAATTGTGTATTGAAGGTGATGGTTGCCGCAGGTTTGACACTTGCGTTGATCGGTTCTGCAGGTGCTGCCGAGAAAGTCATCAAAATTGCCACCCAGTCGCCTTTGTCCGGTGACAACTCACTTGTAGGTGGTGATATCAAGCGTGGTGCCGAGATGGCCCTAGAGAAGTTGAGTGGACCCTTGACCGCTATGGGTTTTAAAGTCACATTGGCTCCGTTTGACGATCAGGCGAATCCCGACAACGGCGTTGCCAATGCCAAGCAAATCGTTTCCGACCCGGAAATTCTTGCTGTAGTCGGCCATTATAATTCCGGTGTACAGATCCCTTCGTCTGAGGCGTATCATACCGCAGGCCTTGCCAATGTTTCTCCAGCAAATACAGGAACGATGGTTACTAACCGTGGTTACTTGGAAGTAACCCGCATCGTTGGCCGGGATGATGTGCAGGGTGTCGTTGGTGCCGACTTCGCCGCGTCCAAGGGCGTGAAGACCGCTTTTGTTGTTCATGACAAGACTGCCTACGGTCAGGGCATTGCCGAATTCTTTAAGAAAAGGGCCGAAGAGAATAAAATCAAGGTTCTGGGATTTGAAGGAACTGAAGAAAAGGCCAATTTCGATGCACTTCTTAGCCCGATCATCGCCGGTAATCCTGATCTGGTTTATTTCGGCGGCATGGCTCCCCAGGCTGCTCTTCTCTTCAAACAAGCACGGCAGAAAGGATATGAGGGAATTTTTCTGAGCGATGATGGCTTCGCTTCTGCGGACGCGTCGAAAATTGGCGGGAAAAGCTTGATTGAAGGTGGTGGCACTTTCTATTCTGATGTCTCCGGCCCGGCATCCGCTTACCCCGGAACCGCAAAGTTCATCGAGGATTTCACTGCAAAATACAAGGCCGCTCCTCAGCCGTTTGCCGCTCAGGGTTACGATTCCATGGCTATCTCTTTGAAGGCCATCGAAAATGCTGCTGTTGCCAATAAAAACGAGGTTCCGAGTCGTGAGGCTGTTGCCAAGGCAATACGTGACTTGAAAGCATTCGTAGGGATTACAGGTACCTATACCTTTAATTCTATTGGTGATCCGGAAGTTGCCCGGTATTTCGTTCTCCAGGTGAAATCGGCTGATTTCTCTCAGTGGAACACCAATGCAATTGTTCAGACCCTTGATATTGCACCTCCCAAATAAGGCTTCCTAGGTTTTTACGCTGGCCCTTTGCTGTTTAAAGGGCCGGTTTTTTATCAACTCTGGGGAGTGATTATGAAACGATTCCTGAGACAAATTAATGTATATGAATTAATACGGCCAATTGGTCAGCTGCTGGCATTTTCTGTCGGCAGCGCTGCAGTCATGTCCGCAATTGTAGTGGCACTCGCTCTGGTTCTCGATAAGACAGCCGTTGGTACCCATCTCATGGACAAGCTGAATGTGACGGTGTTCAATTACACCCTCATCAATCTCCCCCAGGTTGTCATCGACGGGTTGACTATCGGTTTTGTCTACGCCGCCATTGCTCTCGGCTATACCATGGTGTACGGGGTTCTCCAGTTTATTAACTTCGCCCATAGTGAAATATTCGCGGTTGGTGCCTTTGTCGGAGTGGAATTTCTCATCTTCTTACAGTCGACAGGCGTCTTGACCGGGGCCTCTCTGTTTATGGCCTATGCCTATCTGGTTCTTGCAATTATTCTCGGGATGCTCGCCGCTGGCGGCCTGGCTGTAGCGGTCGAACGAATCGCATATCGTCCCCTGCGCGGGGCATCGCGCCTCGTCCCTTTGATATCGGCGATCGGCGTCTCCTTCCTGCTCCAGGACGTTATCCGTCTGGTTGAAGGATTGACCACCGGCCAGTTCAACCGGATCATGCCGACCTTTGGCAACTTCGATGATCGGATAATTTTTGGCAAATTGGCTTTGGGTGCCTCAAAGCTCACCCTGGGGATTTCCATTAAATCGATTATCGTTATTTTCGTGGCCGTTTTGATGCTGGTCGGCCTCAACTATCTGGTGAACGCCACCAGGGCAGGCAAGGCGATACGCGCGGTTGCTCAGGACATGCCGACCGCCAGCCTCATGGGGATCAATGTCAACCGCATCATTTCTCTGACCTTTCTTGTCGGAGGGCTCCTGGGTGGCGCAGCTGGTGTGCTGTACGCTCTGAAATTCACCAGGATTGATCCTTTTATTGGCTTTTTCCCTGGACTGAAGGCATTTACTGCGGCGGTTCTCGGAGGCATCGGCAACATGACCGGGGCGCTCCTAGGAGGTATTATACTTGGCCTGTTGGAAACCTTTGCCGGCTCGTATATGGGAACATTCACCATGGGTGCGGCAGGTTCGGAATACAAGGATATCTTCGCCTTCAGTATCCTCATCCTTGTGCTTATTTTTCGGCCACAGGGGCTGATGGGTAAAAATGTTGGTCAGAAAGCATAGGAGATTCTCATGGTTTCGTCGTATCTCAAAGAATTGTTTGATAAAGTAAACCAGGGGCCATTGGCGTATGTTTTTATCCTCGCTCACATGATTGCCGGAACATTTTTGGTATATGCCCAGCCTCGCTCGAATCTGGCCTTTCTGGTTCTTATCACCTCGTTTTTGTCGCTCTATTTATTTCGCGCTGACGCGCGTTTCAAGTTGATCGTCGGGGCTTTTATGGCGCTCGTCATCATTCCCATTATCGGAGTGAGGAATATCTTTTATCTGGAAGTCATCTTCCAGATAAGTGTCTTTGCCGCCCTGGCTCTCGGCCTGAATATCGTCGTCGGCTTTGCCGGGCTGCTAGATCTCGGCTATGTCGCTTTCTATGCAGTAGGCGCATATTTGTGGGCCTTTTTCGGCTCGCAGCAATTCTACGTGCTTCACTTTGCCCCGGGAACGCAACCGTCAGGATTACCTTTTCTTCTGCCGGGGGATGCCTTTTATTTGTTTCTTCTGGTCGGCGTCGTCATTGCCGGTCTTACCGGGATTCTTCTCGGCCTGCCGGTTCTCAGGCTGAAGGGTGATTACCTGGCCATCGTCACGTTAGGCTTCGGAGAGGTCATTCGGGTTCTAGCAAATAATCTTGACAAGCCTCTTAACTTCACCAATGGCCCCCAGGGAATTACCCCGATCCAGCGTCCGACTATGCCGGACTCCGCTGTTGACGGGTTTAATACCATATTTGGCCCGATGATAGGACATCCGGTAAGTCCGGCGAATATGTATAACCTGATGTTTTATCTCTTTGCTCTGATGGTCATTATCGTTATCGTTTTTGTCACAAGACGGCTTGACGACTCGAAACTGGGCAGGGCCTGGACGGCGGTTCGCGAGGATGAAACCGCAGCTATCGCCCAGGGCATACCCTTAGTGCGCATGAAACTCACTGCTTTTGCCGTCGGTGCTTCTTTTGCTGGCGTCATGGGTGTGCTGCTGGCTGCAAGCCGGACATTTATCAGTCCGGAATCCTTTTCCTTCATGCAATCTATAGGCGTTCTGTCGATGGTTATTCTCGGTGGTTCCGGCAGTATTCCCGGGGTTATTCTCGGAGCGGCAGTGGTGACCATCCTCAACCTTCAGGTGCTCCAGGGTTTTTCCCTGTATCTTAGTGAACTGCGGCAGAGCGATGCGGTTATTCCGATTATAAATTTTGCCTGGAAAGATCTATCGACCCAGCTCGATCCGGCGAAATATCAGAAACTGCTTTTTGGTCTCATTCTGATTTTGATGATGATATTCCGGCCCGCCGGTTTGATTCCTGCCAAACGGCGTAAACGCCAGGTGGTCCCGGAAGAGAGCAAGCCCCAATAAATGGGATAAGCACCTTACAGATACTTTTCTTTAAAAAACAAGAAAAGTATCTGTAAGGTGCTAAAAAGGAGAATTGTGACCATGGCCTTACTTGAAATTGCAAATATTACCAAGACCTTTGGCGGTCTGAAAGCGATCAGCGACGTCACTTTTTCTCTGGAGAAAGGTCGGATAGTTTCGATTATCGGCCCGAATGGCGCCGGAAAAACGTCGTTTTTCAATACCTTGACCGGGATATACAAGCCGGACGGTGGCTCAATCACCTTTAACGGCAAATCGCTGGTCGGACTCAGACCCGATCAGATAGCCGCCCGAGGCATATCCCGCACCTTCCAGAACATTCGCCTGTTTCCCGACATGACGGTCATTGAAAATATCATGGTCGGGATGCACGTTCATTATAAGCAATCGGCGGTTGCAATACTCTTCAGATCGCCTTCCTTTAAAAAAGAGGAGAGGGAAGCGGAACAGAAGGCGCTGGGACTGATGCATTATGTCGGTCTGCAAGGTGTTGAAAATGAACTTGCCAAGAATCTCCCCTACGGGGCGCAGCGCCGTCTGGAAATTGCCCGGGCACTCGCCGCCGACCCGCAGTTGCTGTTGCTTGACGAACCGGCAGCCGGCATGAATCCCCAGGAGACCGAGGATATAATCCAGTTGTTTCGCAATATTCGGGACAAAATGGGTATTACCATCCTCCTCATCGAACACGATATGCGGGTGGTAATGAATATATCGGAGGATATCTGCGTTATGGATTACGGAGTGAAAATTGCCCA
>JAZDOW010000086.1:0-34496 GCA_043798185.1 Pseudomonadota bacterium
TTTGCTGATACGCCTATGCCAATCATCGCGCCCGCTATGCCTCCAAACAAACTGCCGGTACCCGCTCCAACAAGGGCCACCATGATCGGATCTATGGCAATAAAGGGTCCAACGCCCGGGATGGCTAAAAAGCCAATACCCATCAACCATCCTAATGCACCACCAACAGCCGCTCCGGCGCCGGCACCCGTCGCTATCCCTATCCCATCAAGTGTTTTGGTTTCTTTCTTATTCACAAATTCCGTGTCCCAGACTCTCTCAGGCTGCAAGGCCAAGTTATCAGCCTGGCTAAATACTGGATCTTTCGATAGATTGGCCGCACGTTTAACGATCGAACGGCGAGGATAGATTCCATAATCTGCGAGGTTTTTGAAAATCATAGTTGTATCACCCTGAGTTTATTTTTCTTCTTCCTCTTAACTGCTCGGATTTTTCCATGAGTCGTATTTTATAATCCAATTTTTGTGCCAGATTTCTATCTGCGTTATCACCAGGTACATAGATCTGAATTGTCACAATAATTGACCTAAAAGGGAAACCGTATGGCGGATGTATCGACCATGCAAAACTGGTCATATTTAACTTATGGTCGTATATGACCAGTTTTTCACGTTGCCTTCCGGTTATTCGCTTGTAATCTTCTCATTCATGGCGGAGTGCCTCAATCGGATCCATACGCGCAGCGCGGCGCGCCGGAAAGAACCCGAACACCACCCCGATAGCAGCTGAAAATACAAAGGACAGCAGGTTGATTATCGGGTCGAATAGGTAGGGTACACCCATAACCCCAGCCAGAATAATAGACGCACCGGTAGCGATAATAATGCCGATAATTCCTCCCAGTGCCGCCAATACCACTGCTTCGATCAAAAACTGCAGCAGCACTTCGCGCTCCAGGGCGCCGATGGCCAAACGCAAACCAATCTCACGGGTACGTTCAGTGACGCTGACCAGCATAATATTCATGATGCCGATGCCGCCTACCAGGAGGCTCACCGCAGCCACGGCGCCGAGCAAAGTCGTCAACACCTGCGTTGTACCCGACAGTGTTTCAGCCAATTGCTGCGTATCGAGTATGTTGAAGTTGTCGTCATCACCCTCAGACAGCTTGCGCCGTTCACGCAACAACTGGTGCAGGCCGGCTTTCACCCGCGGACCATTGCTGCCTTCCGATATTGAAACCATAAGTGTTTCGACAACCTGATTGCCGGTAACACGCCGTTGTAGCGTGTACAGCGGCAGCACCACCGAATCATCCTGGTCGACACCCATTGCAGCCTGACCCTTGGAAGCAAGAATACCTATGACCTCGCAGGAGAATTGTTTAATACGCAGTTTCTCACCCAAGCCACCGACACCTGCCGAGCCACCGTAAATCTCGCGCCGTACCGTCTCACCAAGGATACAAACAGCGGCACCGGACCGCTGTTCGTCTTCTTCAAACTTACGCCCGGCAGCCAGCTTCCAGTTGCCGGTATCAAACCAGGCATTGGTACTGCCGGTTATAGTGGTAGCCCAGTTACGACCGTTAGCAACCACTGTGACGCTGGTCCGGCCTTCCGGGGCAACTGCGGCAACCCCACCTATCTGTGCCAGAATGGCATCGGCATCGGCCTCCTTAAAAGATGGGATACTCGCCCCGCCTCCGGCTCCATGCCCCTGACGGTGGGAAGGACGCACCATCAAAAGATTGGATCCAAGGCTTGCAATCTTCATCTGCACTGCCTGCGTGGCTCCGTTTCCCAAAGTGACCATGGTGATGACTGCGCTGACGCCGATAACGATACCCAGAATGGTCAGGAAGGAGCGCATGAGGTTGCGGCGAATTGAGCGAAGAGCGAGGAACAGCGTATTCATCAGCATCAGAGACTCTCCATTTTCACAGGTGTTGCAGAGACCGATGGCGGTTTCAGAGTTGTACTTATGTTCTGGGTATCATCATCAATCCGGCCGTCAATGAAATGCACCAGGCGATGGGCATACGCCGCCATGTCGGGTTCATGCGTGACCATCAGCACGGTGATACCATGATCGGTGTTCAGGCTACGCAGCAACTCCATGATTTCCTGGCTACGTTTACTATCGAGATTGCCGGTGGGTTCGTCGGCAAGCAGTACCGCCGGCGCAGTGACAATGGCCCGGGCAATCGCCACCCGTTGCTGTTGCCCACCCGACAACTCGCTCGGGGTGTGATGCTCCCAACCACCCAGCCCCACCGATTGTAAGGCCCTGGCTGAAGTTTCCCGCCGAACCGCAGAACTTTCACCGCGATACAGCAACGGCAGTTCGACGTTTTCCTGGGCCGAGGTGCGTGCCAGCAGGTTGAACCCCTGAAAGACAAATCCGAGATAGCGTCGTCGCAATCGTGCCCGCTGGTCCCGCGACAAGGTTTCGACATGTACTCCCCGGAAAAGGTACTGCCCGGCACTGGGCGTATCCAAACACCCGAGGATATTCATAGCGGTAGACTTGCCCGAACCGCTGGGTCCCATAATGGCAATGAATTCGCCGGCGCTGATCTCAAGATCAATCCCCTTCAGGGCCAGCAATTCGGTTTGGCCGGAGCCGTAGACCTTGGTCACACCTCGCAGACGAATCAGCACATCGCCCATTATTCCGCCTCCATTTTTTGGTCGACGATCACCAGCATACCGGCTTGCAGATCCCCGCCGGTGATCTCGGTCATGTGACCGTCACTGATGCCTGGTGTCAAGGCCACCGGGACAGCCGCGCCATCACGTAATACCCAAACTTGCCGGGCCGTGGCGGTGCTTGCATTGTTGGCTGCTGATTGGCGTGTGCCGTGATCTCTACTGCGACCTTTCGGGATCAGGCTTGAGAGGATACTTCCTTTTGCGGACGACTTCCCGGTGTCGGTTGTGGTGGGTGTGAAGCGCAACGCGGTATTGGGTGCCAGCAACACATCGGCACGCTCAATAGCGGTGATGGTAGCGGTGGCAGTCATACCGGGGCGCAAGTTCAAATCACTGTTGTCGACACCCAGGTAGGTGAGATAGGTAACAACGTTGTCGGTTATGGTCGAGCCGAAGCCCACACGGGTAATTTTCGCTGGAAATTGTCGGCTTGGATAGGCGCTGACCGTAAAGGTTGCATCCTGCCCGATCTTCACGGAACCCACGTCAGCCTCATCGACATAGACCTCCAGGCGCAGTTGCGTCAAGTCTTCGGCCAGGGTAAACAGAGTCACAGCCTGGAGAGAAGCCGCAACCGCGTTGCCCGGCTCGACACTCCGCGTCAGTACCATACCGCTCGATGGCGCACGGATCGAGGCCTTGGCAAGATTGATCTCATCTGTTGACAGTGCAGCCAGAGCGTCGCTTACTCCGGCGTGGGCGCTGGCCTCGCCGGCTACTGCCCGCTTTAAGGTGGCGCGGCCGACATCGAGTTCGGTTTTCGACGGCACTTTGCCACCCGACAGACGTGCCACTTCTTCAAGCCGCGCCAGGCTTGCCTTGGTTTCACCCACCGTTGCGGCGGCCTGTTCGACCAAGGCCTCGGCAACAGCCACGGAAGCACGCGAGCGCAGGATCTGGTCGTGCAACTTCGAAGGGTTGAGTTCGACCAAGACCTGGCCCTTTTCGATACGATCGTTGACATCAACATTGACCTTTAGCACCGTGCCCGAAAGTTCGCTGCCGATATTGATTGAACGGGTCGGTTGCAGTGTACCGTTGGCGGTGACGGTGAGGGTCAGGTTACCGCGTGTCACAGGCTGTGTTGTGTAGCTCGGTGCCGCGTTGGCGGTCCGGCGTGCCTGCCAGTACCACAGGCCGACAGCCGTCAAGAGGAGCAGGACGGCCCCGGTCCAGAGTACGGGACGACGATACCAGGCGCGCGGTACTGGTTCAGCGAGTAAGGTGGCAATATCAGCGGCTTCGGGGTTAATCTCAGGCGACGGTGTGACGGCTGTGGAAATATTTGGTTTGTTCATAAAGGGGAACTCCGAGAACTGTTTTCAGTTAGGGTGGGTGACGCATCACCGCTGTCGGGCAGCCAACCACCACCCAACGCCTTATAGAGGCGCACATGGTCGGAGCTGACGTCGGCTCTGGCACCTGCCACACTGGCCTGGGTCGTTAGTTGAGTTCGCTGGGTTTCGAGCACGACCTGAAAATCCACCAGACCGCTGCTGTAACGCTGACGCGCCAGAAGAGCCGCGTTAGCCGCTGCTTCGGCGGCCCTTTGCAGGCGCAGCAACCGCTCGCGGTCACCACGCAGCGCCACCAGGGAATCTTCCACCTCCTGCAAGGCTGTCAGCAAGGCAGCCTGATAGGTTGCAATAGCTTGATCCAGAGCCGCCTGCTGGGACCGCACATGAGCGCGCCCCGCGCCACCATCAAAAACCGGCATCGAGACACCGGCCAAAATCGCACTCACAACCGAGGAGCCGTGTGTTAAGGTACCCAGGGTCAAGGCGTTCAAGCCCAGTGAACCACTCAGCTTGAAGTTCGGTAGTCGGTTTGCTTCAGCCTCCTGCACACGACCTGCTGCCGCCGTCACCTGATATTCAGCAGCACGCACGTCGGCCCGCTGGCGCAGGGTTTCGGCGGGAAGGCTGAGCGCCAGGGCATCGGCCGCCTGCGGCACCGGCCTGACTTCAGCCAGCATTGTCAATAAGGCCGATGGGGCTTGACCGGTCAGCACCGCCAGGGCATGGCAGGTCTGTTTAATGGTCGTTTGGAAAGCAGGCAGCAGGGCGCTGGTCTGTTCAACCGCAGTACGAGCCTGTTCAACTTCGATTGAAGTCACAAGACCCGCCTGCAGACGCCACTGGGTGATCTCCAGCGTCTCCAGTTGACTGGCGAGGTTATCGCGAGCTATCGCCAGCCGTTCCTGGCCATCGCGTAAAGTGATGTAGGTAAGCGCCACCTCGGCGGCAATCGATACCTGGAGAGCACCGAGATCCGCAGCGCCGGCCAGAACCGTAGCCTCGCCGGTGTTAAGAGCGCTGCGGTTGGCACCGAAGATATCAAGCTCCCAGCTTGCATCCAGGCCGGCCTTGAAGGCATTAACGGCATTGTTGTTCCCTGACTTACTGCGCCCTGCCGACGCCGAACCGTCGATGGCCGGCAAAATCCCGGCCGCCGTAACATCACGCAACGCTCGCGCCTGCCGAAGAGCAGCCTGTGCGCCTTTTATGCCGGTGTTGGCCTGCAGAGCCTCGGTTACGAGAGCGCCGAGCAGCGGATCGTTGAAGCGCAACCACCATTCGGCAAGTGAAGAGGTACCGGTCTCTTTGCTGCTGCCTGCGAGCGACCAGGCAGCAGGCACATTAATGGCATTGGCTTCTGGAGGCTGTGACATCACTTTGCCGCAACCGATCTGCGTGAGCATCAGTAAGCCCAAGACCAACAATAAATTGAGCCTTGCCATTTCCTTTTGCATACAGTCTCTTTGATTAAAAATGTTCAAGGACAACCCGCTCATGAATCCCGTATCCCTGGCGGCAGTAATGGCCATGAAGTCCTTCCTCAAAGTCTCGAGTGAGGGAAGAATCTTCTGTGAATTTTTATTCACAACTCGGCCTGAGATCTATTTATGGAAATAGTCGCGTATTTTTGAGGCAATCTGCCGATCCGTCATATTATCCGTGGTCTCTACGGCGATGATGGTTTTGCCGATATTGGCATGATCAAGATGAGTTTTGAGCTCACCCTTGGCCTCAGCCGGGCCAAAGATCAGAATCGATTCAGCGGTACCAATTGCCGCAATAACCTCCGCATAATACTGATCGAGTTGGCCGGTAAACTTCCGTTCACGGCTATCATCGGCCGGGACCATTTGTGCTTCATAGGGCGTTGTCGATCGAGAACCTTCAAAGCGGCCCGGTTGTTTGTCAACATGGGATTTAATTTCTAGAGTCTCTTCTAGGTTTCCTGAGATAATTACGATCACCGCCTTCCGACGATCAATCCATAAACCTGCAGCTATTGTCATTTCAGTTTCCCTCTATAATTTTTAAATTCTCAACTAGTCGCGTCATTTATCGACAGACTGCTTCTCATGCAACGCGATTCCTGCCAGACGATCGAGGTCTGCGTCAGTTACCCCAGGAAGAAAGATCTTTCGATAAAGCTCATCGTGGACAATACTGACGATTGCCACCATGGGGGCCGCTACCAGCACACCTAACACCCCAAAAGCGGCGACGCACAGGAGCATGGAAAAAATCACCGCCAGCGGATGCAATTTCATGCCACGGGCCATGATGAAGGGAAGGATCACATTGCTCTCCAAGGCATGCACCAAGATATAAGCAAGTACGACCCACAGCGGCGTCATCCCCCCTTTGCTGAGGGCAAGAAGTATCCCTGGTATCGCGCTGAAAATCGGTCCCAAAAATGGAATCACTTCCAAAACAGCCGCTGTCAGCCCTAAAACCAATGCGTCCATGAAACCGAAGATCGGCCACATGAGCAGGAATACCAGCACCCCGATTGTCACCATACCCAGCAGGGTTGCCCCAGCCCAGGTAGGGACAAATTTGCCGATGCGCTGCATGATGATCAGTGCCCGGCTGTGGTGTTGCTCGGGCAAAATGGCAAGCATTGCCCCAATGATCGGCCGTGGATTCATGAGCATATAGACCACACCAAAAAATACCGTTACAAAAACGACCAGTATTTGTGCACCATTGAAGGCCACAGCAGTAAAACTGCCAAGCACTCCCTGAAACATCTCACTCAAACTGGAACGAAGCGACTTTGAGTCTTCAGACCTTTTTGCCGGAGTTGACTGGACGACTCGAGTCCCTGCTGCGGCTTTTTCCTCCTGCCAAGCATCCTCGGCAATTTCAGTGCTTACCTCAGTCTGAAGTTTTTGTTCAAAGAGAACCGCCTGCCGCTCCATTTTAATAAGTGGCTTCTGCAGACGTTCCCAGTACCCCGGCAACGCTTCAGAGATATTGAGCACTGAGTCCTTCATCGGGCCGAAGAGTGCCCAGCCGACCAAAGCAATGGTCGCGACCAATGCCAGGGCGACCAACCCCGTCGATATTTTCCTCCCGCCCGTTAAAGCCCGCATCCGAGAGATGAGTGGATTGATGGCGAGAGCAATCAACAGCACCAGCAAAAAAGAGAGCAGAATGGGAGAAAGCAGTGAAAATGTCTGGATGAAAGCAAATAATCCCGCGCCAAGTACCACAGAGCATGAAATCGAGCGCGGCTTCATCCTTGGCTCGGGATTGTTCGGCATGGTGTTAAATCCTGCCAAATACGAGCAAGAGCACGACGACGACCAATATGAGTCCGGTTCCGCCGCTCGGTCCATAGCCCCAAGATCTGCTATGTGGCCATACAGGGATCATTCCTAGAAGTGCCAGTACGAGAATAATGAGTAAAATTGTTCCAATTGACATGGTTCAACCTCCTTAAATAATGGTCATGTTGTTGACGATCTTGGTTACACCGTTCACGTCACCGGCGAATTTACCGGCCAGAACCTTTTCAGCTTCGGTCTTGGCTTTGCCACCCAAGGTGACGACACCATCTTGGGTATCAACTGTGGTGTTGATACTGCTGGTCGAGCGATGGTTAAGCAATGTCGCTTTGACCAGGGCGGTGATGGATGCATCATCAATCGAATCGACGACCGTATCCACCTTAGTGGCGATTACATTGGTGGTTGTCTTTGCTGGGGCATTGGCTACTTTCATTTCATTTTTAACATTTTTGACGCCTTCCACATCCATGGCATATTCAGTCGTCAGATCTTTCTGGGCCATGCTGGCCGCTTGACCACGCAAAGTAATGATGCCTTTTTGTGCGGAAACCTCGGTTGCCAAGCTGTTAACGTTTTTATGAAATAAAAGGGTTGTTTTCACTTTGGTGATAAGCCATGCATCCGACTGTGCAGCAGGGGCTCCACTTTTTTCTACCAGCTTATTGTCGACGCTCGTAACCCCAGGCAGACCGGCAACAGTTTCTGCGGCTAAGGATTTGTGGGATGTATCGGAGACCGTACCTGTCAAGGTGACAACCCCATCTTTTGCCTGCATCTTGATGTTATCATTTTTGAGGTAGGTCTTGAACACATAGGTTTCTTTAGCGGTTGATTCAATTTGGTCATCCGTCCCGACAGCAAAAAGTTGCGTGTTGATTAAAAACGTCGAGGCCACAGTGGCAATCATTGCTAAGCGGTACATTGGTTTTTTCATGGTGGTGTTGCTCCTATTTTTGGTTTACTGGCAGCAGGGAGATCCTGCAGATTTGTTTGACATAGCAAGACACGTTTTCCCTTGAGGAGAGCATGTGCCTTTCCGGCCATTCATTTCTTATAATTCAATTCTTATGCCAGGCTGCCAACCTTCCCCACACCGCCGACTATCAATTTGATATTGAAGAATATTGTAACAAAACGTTATGGACTGAAACCGTAACCGAAAACTAGAGAAAAAAGGTCATACTTAACCCATGGTCATATATCACCACCGGCCTTCCTTGAGCGGGGAGGAAAAAAGGAGATGTTGCGGAAAATGGAAAAAGTACGAACCCTTTGGTTGACAGGGCAGGAGAGTGGGTTAAATCAAACGGGATTGCGAATCAGGATTTTTCGATACTCAGTTTACTCATGCGGGCTCGCAAGGTGCTGCGGTCAAGGCCGAGAATCTCCGATGCGCCGCCCTTGCCGCTCACCTTCCAGTTGGTCATTTCAAGAACTTCCAGAATATGCTGTCGTTCAACGGCTTCCATGGTTTTTGGACTGGTGGATACATTTGGGGTCGGCTTCCTGAGTTCATCAACAAGGCGTAGCTTAGGCCCCGACGAGTTGATCACCGCCCGTTCAAGGACATTTTCCAGCTCTCGAATATTTCCCGGCCAATGGTACTCTTTCAAACCATTTATCACACGTTCAGGAATGATTTCAATGACTTTGCCCATCCGCCTGGCAATCTTTTCGATATAGAAAGCTACGAGAAGCGGTATGTCATCCCGGCGGTCCCGAAGTGGTGGCACGGTTATCGGAAAGACATTCAAGCGATACCAGAGATCCTCACGGAACTTGCCGTTACGAACCTCTTTTTCCAAATTCCGATTTGTGGCGGCAATGATCCGCACATCGACTCTAATAGTGTGCGAGCTGCCGACACGCTCAAACTCGCCATCTTGAAGGACTCGCAGCAGCTTTGCCTGAAGTTCCAGCGGCAATTCTCCCAGTTCGTCAAGAAAAAGAGTGGTACCATCGGCGATCTCAAAGCGGCCAAGGTGTCTTGCCTGTGAACCGGTGAACGAACCCTTCTCATGCCCAAACAATTCACTTTCAATGAGGTTTGCCGGCAGCGTCGCACAATTTACTTTTATCAAAGCCCGATTTTTACGTAAGCTCGAGTTATGAATAGCCCTGGCGATCAACTCTTTGCCGGTGCCTGTCTCACCGAGGACCAACACGGTGGTATTGCTGCTGGCAATTTGGTCTACTTTGTGAAGTACGTTCTTGAGCGCATCGCTTTGACCAATAATTGCCTCATGGTTGTTCTCAAGTTTGAGCTCTTCCTGAAGATACGCTCTCTCCAAAATGAGCTGCTCTTTTAATTGTAGCACTTCGGTAAGGGCGGTTTCGGCGCTTTCTTTTCTTTCCTCCGCTTCTCTCCTGGCAACGACAAGGTCTGCTGTTCGTATTTTGACAAGTTCTTCAAGAGCACTTTTTTGATCTTCTCGCTCAGTCACGTCCTCTATTGAGAGAAGGATCAGTTTCACCTGGCCCGACTTTCTTTCAATTCGTCTGGCATTTACAACTAAAATCTTGCGTCCGATGGTCGAAAATTGATTCTCAACCCTAAAGTTATTTATTTCGCTATTTTCAGAAAGGACACGCTGGAGCATTTGCTTGAGCTCGGCAATATCCCATTGCCGGTTGCCAAAAGTATAGAGTAGCTGCCCTTCGGTCTCCTCCGGTCTGATGCTGAACGTCTTGTAAAAGAAGTAATTGGCTTTTAAAACCGTCAAATCACCATCAAGAACAATCAAAGGTTGACGGATCCCCCCCATGATATTGAAAAAAACACCAACAAAGGGATGTTTGTTGGTGTCTTTTTTAGGAGTGTTGTTTTCAGTTTCCATAGTTACAGAGCACCTAGCAAACCGGCAGGCAACCGTATCGTGGTTGCCCCGCAAAGATTCCAAACAAAAGACCTGATCGAATAAAAAATGATCGTCGAATCTCGCCAGGTCTCGCACTGCTTAAGAGAAATGACTGCGGGTTTATATGCCGATTATGGAGAAAAGCCGGCATATCCCTGCGAAAGAAAGCGTGGGAAAGTGGTCATGTTTAACCATTGGCTAAATATAACCAATTTTATGCCTTATGGCAAATCCTCTCAAGATTAAAGATTTTTTAAATATAGTTTTACATATCGATGTGTTGCATATCATGAGATTTGACGTTTTGTCCTGGCACCGAAAATGCAATAAGAAAACCGGTGGCCACCACATCCAATACGTTTTTCACCAAAGCACACAATCTCTTCAGTTAAAGGAAGAAAAGGTAACTAACCGTTTTTTCTCAACACGTTTACAGAAAGGAATAGACAAAATGGAAAAGAGCAAAATTTTCATCCCCTACGCAGTCCTTTTTTTGATGGTCGCCACTTTTTCCGCCTGTGGCTCAAACGACAAACATGAGCGCTCGGGAGAAGTGATCAAACAAACCACGACAACGACTGAAAGGCCGATGACCCAGCAGACTACCACTACAACCACCTCCAAAACTCAATAATTACTTGAGTGCTATTAAAGTTCGGTAAAGAATCGCAGTTTACGTCCCATATATTTTAATCCTAACAGGAGAACATTATGAAAAAATTAAGTGTATTCGCATTCGCATTGACTCTTTTGGTTGCACCGGTCTGCTCATTTGCCCAGCAGAGCCAAACGACTGTCTCAAAGACGGAAACCATCGGGACAATCAGCGAGGTCAACCCCGACACCCTGGTGATCCACTCCGAATCCAGCCCAAACCCGGTGGTGTACACCTACACTAAGAAAACCCATTATATTAATGAAAGAAATGAGCCGGTATCCATGGAGACTGTTAAATCCGGTCTGCCGGTGACGGTGTATTACAGCAGCAATGGCACGCAAATGACTGCTGACAAAGTGATGGTTCATGAATCCACGACTACAACTACAGCAAAACCGATGATGGAAGAACACAAGACCACTACAACAACAACCAAAACTCAATAATAACAACGGGTAAACCCCCGGATCTGCCGGGGGACTCCCCAAAAAAGGAGCATATTATGAAAAAATTGAGTTTATTCGCATTCGCTTTGACTATTCTGATCACACCGATCGGCTTGTATGCCCAACAGAGCCAAATGACTGTTACAAGGACGGAAACCGCCGGGACGATCAGCGAGGTCAACCCCGACACCCTGGTGATCCGCTCCGAATCCAGCCCAAACCCGGTGGTGTACACCTACACCAAGAAAACCAATTATATTAATGAAAGAGGTGAACCGGTCTCCATGGAGACTGTGAGATCCGGTTTGCCGGTGACGGTGTATTACTCCAATAATGGCACCCAAATGACCGCTGAAAAAGTGATGGTTCATGAAACTACCACAACAACATCCGAAAAACCGATGATCGAAGAAAAAAAGACCACCACCACAACATCGGACAACCCTATCTTCGGGCAGAAAAAGACCACTACTACGACGACCACCTCCAAGACCAACTAGCAGGTGAGAAGAATTTTATAAAAATTCAGCAAGATCCCATATGGCAACGCCCTGTGGGATTTTTTTTAAATAATGGAGTTGATAAATGAGCTCAATCCCGTCGAGATTGGAAATCATCGCCCCGCTTTCAGGAGTTCTTGTGCCGCTGTCAAGCGTCCCGGATCCTGTCTTTGCAGAGAAGATGGTCGGCGATGGCGTATCACTCGATCCCACCTCACCTCTGTTGCTCGCACCCGTGGCGGGGGTAGTGACACTCCTCCACACTGCCAATCATGCACTGACGATCACTACCGGCAGCGGTATTGAGGTACTGGTACATATCGGTCTCGATTCCGTTATGCTCAAGGGCGAGGGCTTCACACCCAAAGTCAAGCAAGGGGAATCGGTAGAGGTTGGCCAGCCGCTGATTGCCTTTGACGCCGACCTTATTGCCTGCAAGGCCCGCAGTCTGCTGACTCAGATACTCATTGCCAATGGCGAGAAAGTCTTGAGCATGACGCCTGCCGGCGGCCTGGTAGAAGCAGGTAAAAGTATCATCCTCAGCCTTGACCTGGCAGACGATGCTCCTCAGGAAAAGGTG
The DNA here is from genome assembly GCA_043798185.1 of Pseudomonadota bacterium. Taxonomy (GTDB): domain Bacteria; phylum Desulfobacterota; class Desulfobulbia; order Desulfobulbales; family Desulfocapsaceae; genus Desulforhopalus_A. The sequence continues at coordinate 12,285 of JAZDOW010000086.1, forward strand.
GCGCCTGCTGAAGGAAGCGAAGCCGTTTTTTCAGGTTCGGTGGAACTCCCCAATCCGGCGGGTCTCCATGCCCGCCCCGCTGCAGTTCTGGCGACAAAAGCAAAGAAATTCAAATCGGACATCCAGCTGGTCCGTGGCGATGACATGGCCAATGCCAAATCCCTGGTTGCGATCATGGGCCTCTCGACCAAGCAACATGATGCAATCAAGGTGAAGGCCTGGGGCAGTGATGCCACCGAGGCCGTTGCCGAAATCGCAAAAATGCTCGCCGATGGCTGTGGCGAGAAACCAGGAGAAGTAAACCCCATCGCTCCTGCTGAGGTGTTACCACCAAGCACTGAACCAAGAGATGCAAGTGTTTTGTCAGGCGTATCCGCCTCCCCTGGCCTGGCTGTTGGCCGAGTTGTGCAGTTTCGTAGGGAAACCATCGATGTCCTGGAAGCCGGCGAGGGTGCTGACCATGAAACCGCCAAGTTTGATGCAGCATTACACGAGGCACAGCAGCAGATCGAAGCGCTCAAGGGCCGGCTGGCAGATGCATCGAAGGCAAAAATCCTTGATGCCCACCAGGAAATGCTGGAGGATCCCGAGCTCATCGCCCTGGCAAGAAAAGGTGTGAGCGATAGCAAAAGTGCTGCTTTCGCCTGGCGGGCAGCTTTCACTTTCCATGCCGACCAGCTCGAAAAGCTCGACAATCCGCTGCTTCGTGAACGGGCAAACGACATCCGCGATGTCGGCCGCCGAGTGCTGGCCCTGCTTGCCGGCGTGCAACAGGGCCAGATCGAAACCCCGGAAGGCTCGATCCTCATTGCCGAGGAACTCACCCCTTCCGAGACGACCTCACTTGATCGCAGCAAAGTTCTCGGTTTCTGCACCACCACCGGTGGTCCGAATGGACATGTTGCCATTCTTGCCCGTTCGCTGGCTATCCCGGCCATATGCGGCATAGATCATAGGGCTCTCTCTTTAGAAACCGGCTCACAGGTTATACTCGACGGCGGCAAGGGCACGCTGCGCATGCATCCAAGCGATGACGAACTTGCCCAGGCACAGAAACGCATGGCCGACCAAACCGCCAGGCGTGAGCGGGAAATAGCCGCCGCCGGTGCACCTGCCGTCACCACCGACGGTCATCGCATCAGGGTTGTTGCCAATGTCACTAATGGTGAGGAAACCCGCGAGGCCCTGGCCCTCGGTGGCGAGGGCGTGGGTTTACTCCGGTCCGAATTTCTCTTTCTTAACCGAGACACAGCGCCGACCGAGGAAGAACAGGCCAGTGGTTACAAAGATGTGGCCGAAGTCCTTGGCCGGGATCGCCCCCTAGTCATTCGCACCCTGGATGTCGGCGGCGATAAACCCTTGTCCTATCTGCCCCTGCCAAAGGAAGACAATCCCTTTCTCGGCCTGCGCGGGGTACGTGTCAGCCTCGATCAACCCGACCTTTTCCGCACGCAGCTGCGTGCCATTCTGCAGGCAGCACCGATCGGCGATCTGCACATCATGTTCCCAATGATCGCAAGCCTTGATGAACTCCGTACGGCAAAACAGATACTCGCCGAAGAGCAGCTGGCAAGCGGCCAGAGCGCCAAGGTTGGCATCATGATCGAAGTGCCGGCAGCCGCAATCATGGCCGATCACTTTGCCCGTGAGGCCGACTTCTTCTCCATCGGCACCAATGATCTGACCCAGTACACTCTTGCCATGGACAGGGGCCACCCAAAACTTGCCAAGCAGGCGGACGCCTTGCACCCCGCAGTGCTGAGCCTTATCCGCACAACGATTGACGCTGCCCACAAACACCAAAAATGGGTCGGCATATGCGGCGGTATCGCCTCCGACGTGCTGGCCGTACCGGTGTTGATCGGCCTCGGTGTCGATGAGCTCTCGGTTTCCGTTCCCGCCATTCCGGCGGTTAAGGCAAGGATTTGCCTTCTGACCATGAGCACGTGCCAGGCAATTGCCCAAGAGGTGTTGCAGATGGGCACGGCCTCCGAGGTGCGACTGCGCCTGGCGTCGTTTGCCGACCAACTTATCAGTGAAGGGGGAGAGTGATGTTCAAAAAGGCTTTTGCATTCTTGCAGCAAATCGGCAAAGCATTGATGCTGCCGGTTGCCGTCCTCCCGGTCGCAGGTCTTTTACTCGGTATTGGCGCTGCCAACTTCGAATGGATGCCGGCACTTCTTTCCGGACTGATGAAAAACTCCGGCGACGTAATATTTGCCAATCTGCCCTTGATATTTGCCATCGGGGTTGCCATCGGCTTTACCAAAAACGATGGGGTTTCGGCTATTGCCGCCACCATCGGCTACATGGTGATGCTGGCAACCATGGGCGTGATGGCCACGGTGTGGAAGGTCGAACCGGTACTGATTATGGGCATCAAGTCGATGCAGACCGGCGTCTTCGGCGGCATCCTCGCCGGCGCACTGGCTGCGATGATGTTCAACCGCTTTTACCGGATCTCACTGCCGCCCTACCTTGGTTTTTTTGCCGGCAAGCGCTTTGTGCCGATCATCACCGCAATCGCGGCAATCGTCTTGGGCGTGGTGCTTTCCGTCATCTGGCCGCCGGTCCAGCACGGTATCAACCTGTTTTCCCACTGGGCGGCGGTTGGCGACACGCGTACGGCCGCGACCGTCTATGGCTTTGTTGAACGACTGCTGATCCCCTTCGGTCTGCATCACATCTGGAACGTGCCCTTTTTCTTTGAAATGGGTTCCTTTACCGACGCCAACGGCATCGTGGTTCACGGCGACATTAACCGCTTCTTCGCCGGCGATCCCACCGCCGGGATCCTCGCCGGAGCATTCCTCTTTAAAATGTTCGGCCTGCCCGCCGCAGCTGTTGCCATGTGGCAATGTGCCAAACCGGAAAACAAAGTGGCAGTCGGCGGCATCATGCTTTCCGCCGCCCTCACCTCTTTTCTCACCGGCATAACTGAACCGATCGAGTTTTCCTTTTTGTTTCTGGCACCGGCACTGTATCTTATCCACGCCCTGCTCGCCGCATCGACCCAGTTTATTGCCAACACCCTGGATATGCACATGGGCTTCACCTTCTCCCAGGGCGGTATTGATTTCGTTGCTTTTAACGTTCTCGGCAAATTTTCGCAAAAGTGGTGGCTTGTGCTGGTGATCGGCCCGATTTACTCGGTGATCTACTACAGCGTTTTCCGGGCAGCAATACTTTGGTTTAACCTTAAAACCCCCGGCCGCGAAGATGAGACCGCCCCCGAGGCAGACAGCGCCAAGAGTGTCGGCGGGCGTCCCCTCGAATTGGTGCTGGCCTTCGGCGGCCGGAGCAACATTACCAACCTGGACGCCTGTATTACCCGCCTGCGCGTAGTGGTTAAAGACGCCGCAAGAGTCGATCAAGCAAAGCTCAAGGCCATGGGCGCAGCGGGTGTGATGGTGGTCGGCGACAGTATTCAGGCGATCTTCGGCACACCCTCGGAAAACATGAAAACCGACATGGAAGAATATCTCAAGACCGCCGGTCCGGAAGCCGATGGTGCAAAAGTACCGACATCAACTCAGACCGTCGCTGATGGCGCAGAACTTTCCTCTGAAGCGGAGCCAGTCGAACCACAGGTGCGAGAAGCTGCAGAACAGATGCTTTTGGCATTGGGAGGCCACGACAATCTCCGCAAGATTGAAGCTGTTGCCTTTACCCGCCTGCGCGTGGAACTTGCCGACGCCGCCAAGTTTGACGAGGAAGCTGCCAAAAAGGCCGGTGTGGCGGCGGTGATGCAAATCACACCCGACGTGTTACATCTTATCGTTGGCGATAAGGCCGGTCAGTTCGCAGAGGCCATGCTCCGCAAATAAACCCCAACACGACTCGCCATATTAGGAGCCGTAGCGAAATACAGACAATGACCACGTTATTTCGTGACGGCTCCAAATATGGCGAGCCGTCACCCGGCAGTCATTTATTGCTTTTCGGGACCTCCCCCGCTATTCCAGTCATGAATCGTATTAACCCGTAACTGAGCCAGCACACCAGACGCAGCATGAATGGCTGTAATATCCAGTTATTCTCAAAAACTCGCCTCGCCCCCGCTTTAATCGCCCGCTCCAGGCTATCCCTTAATGCGGAGGCAAAATTCTGATCATCAACAACGATATTTGCCTCAAGAGCAAGCAAAAGGCTAAAAGGATCGAGATTTGAGGATCCAACTGTTGCCCAATGCTTATCGATCACCGCGACCTTGGCATGCAGAATGGACTGGTGATATTCATAGATCTCGATTCCGGCGTCGAGGAAGGTGCCGAAGAGAGCCCGCGAGGCATAGTGGGCCAATCGATGCTCCATTTTTCCCTGTAACAATAAGACCACCCTGACCCCACGACCGGCTGCAGTCAAGAGGGCCTGACGAAAATTCCGCCCAGGTAAAAAATAGGCATTTGCCAGAATGATTTCGCTTTGCGCCTGGGCAATTGCATGCAAATAACCATTTTCAATAGCGCGGCGATGACGAAAGTTATCTCGCACCAGAAAAGTCGATTTCATATGTCCCACAAATTTCGGCGGAGGAACCTGCCTTTTTTTGTCCCGGTGCCAATCAAACCGCAAGCGACGCGACCAAACCACCCGTAACCACAGCCTGCGGGTGGAAGTATAGATTTTTTTTACCAACGGCCCTTCCACACTTACCGCATAGTCATAGCGCGGCGAAACCTGTCCGGGCGTATCCACATCATCAATAATATTAATGCCGCCAACAAACGCGAAACTCTGGTCTATCACCGCAATTTTCCGGTGTAATCGCCGCAGTCTTCTGCGCCGCAGTGTCCATGGTGAAATTTGCGGTCGGAACTTCAACACCATGACACCGGCCTCTTTCAGGTAATCAATCATGGTTTTCGGCAAACCGCTCGACCCGAAGCCATCGATCAGCAGATGGGTGAGTACCCCACGCATTGCTGCTCGTCTGAGGGCTTCGGCGATGCGTCGTCCGGTATGATCATTCTCGAAAATATAGGTTTCAAGGTAGATATCATACACCGCTCGGTCCAGGGCCGTTTCGAGCGCCGGGAAATACGCATCGCCGTTATGCAACAGGGTAATCCGGTTGCCTGAATTCATTTTGGTCACAGCTGCCTCACCCTCACATTGCTTAGCTGATTTTTCGATCGACTCTCCAGCAGGACAACGACGCCTTCAATGAACACTTTTAAAGAAGAACAGGCAAATAAAATCCTGACCCAACGAATGTTGTGATCGAGAGAAGAATGGATGACATAAGAGTCAGATCACATCAGTGTAATAATTTGCACGTTATCGTTTCTGGTCTTTGAATATTTCATCATTCATCCTACCTGTCTAATGCATTTGGAGGGAGTGATTGGTGACAATAAAGAGAAGTAGTATCCAGAAATACTATGTGTATTTAGTTACATATAAGAACTTCCAATTTGTATGCCAAAAATATTAGTGGTATTTTCCTGCCCTGGGAAGGTTTAACAGATCGAAATTGCGGCCACAACGAGAATGTCTATGAGTATAAGAGGGTATTTATGAAAAAGAATGTTTCGCTATTGATTTCAATTGTACTGGTTGTCATATTTGCTCTGCCTTCAGGAGGACATACTCAAACAAGTGGCAAAGCTATTAAGCTCGGTACATTGTCAACACTTCAACCGTTTATGGCTGTTTTAAAAGATGAGCTTGTAAAAAAAGGGTATGACATCGAGCTCGTATTATTCGACGCGAACAACATGCCTGCAATAGCAACAAAGGACGGAGATATTGACGGATTTATCCACAATCATCTTCCTTGGATTGAAACATTCAATAACGAAAAAAAATCGAACCTTGAGATGTTAATGCCTTATTTTTTCTATTATCGTATGGCATTGTATTCCAAGAAGTATAACTCTTTAGAAGAGTTACCCGACGGTGCTGTAATAGCAATTCCTAATGACCCAGCCAATCTTCAAAATACCTTGCTCTTTCTTCAAAGATTGGGATTGCTGACTCTAGGAGAAAAGATCGACAACTTCTATACGATACTTGATATTAAAGAGAATCCTAAAAAAATTAAGCTAAAAGAGACAGAAATCTCTACAACAGCAAGAAGTATTACTGACGCAGATGCTGTAGTCTGTCCTGCAGTTAGAGTTATGGCGGCTGGAATTGATCCGAAATCATTTCTTGCCGAAGACGAAACAACGAAAAAGTTCCCAGTTGGTCTCACAATAGATTCCAAAAATGCCAAAGAAGCATGGGTCAAGGATACAATGGAAATCCTGAAATCTGATGCGGTAAAAACATCCTTTAACGACCGTTATAAAGGCGCACTGGTTCTCTATAATTAAAGATGATTTCCGAATATCATTTTTTTGAAAATGCTCCTGAGCATCTTAGAGGTAGGTCCGTGTTAGTTGTGGGAAATTTGGTCAAGACCCACGGAATAACGGAATGATATTCATAAACCTCCCCTTGTTTTGCCGGATCAATCGGACCGATTTACCGCGTCAGCGAGAATCCGATACGAAGGGTTTCCTCCCTTTCTCGGTAGTCGATCAGGCTTTCAGCCAATTCGTTGGTATATTGCACCAGAAGAAACAAATCAAGACTATCGTTGAACAACCGGTGCAGTGGATAGGTGAGATCGGTCTGCAAAGAAACACCTTTTTCCGCAAATTGCAGAGCGGTTGACAGCATGAGCCCGTGGGCTTTGCCGACAACCGTCTCCAACTCAAAATACCCCCTGTATTCAGCAAGGTCGGAGTTATTGTCTTCGGTATGAAAATAGTATTTTATTGAAGGGCTAAACGACATGCCAAACTCAGAAACTTCGTCGTAAATGATCGCTATCGGCTTCAGATACAGGGTATTAGTCCCCCGCGACTCGTCGCCTTTCTTACCGTTTGATTCATGCTCAAAGCCCATTTCCAGAAACAGACCGTCCATCCATGACGGCCGTCCGCTGATATTGTGAGTTTGATAATACAAATGGGGTTTGTAGCTGGTATCATCGAAAGGCAGGGATTTAGCATTTAAATCCCAGAAGGAAGTTTGCGTATAGCCAAGCTGAATGCCGGAGAGCCAGGGATAGTCCCTCCCGAGAGGGCTGTTGGGGTTAAATGGCCGATACTTGAAACTTATTTGAAATTTGCTCTTTTCCGGATCTGTTCCCACCAGGAAATAGATGGGTTGATGTGAGGAAAAATTCCCCTCGTATGACTGATAGAGCGGTACAAAGCTCTCGACCACCGGATATTTTTCTTGCTGAGTGACGACTATTGGCGAGGTGGTCTGATCGTCGCATTTTTTACTCTCGGCTTTCTGAAACACTACCATGCCTCCAGTGGCTGGCGACCCGGCAAGATGGAAGGAAAATGTCCCCTGTAATTCCAATGGAACAGTAAAGGTATACTGCCTTTTGACGAAGCCAGACTTCGGGAGACGCACCTTTTCATCATCACCGACTAAAATGGCACTTACCTGCCTGGTTGGGATATTGGGTGCGACAAAAAATATGTCAACTCTATGGGGAACAGTGAAATCGATGTCCTCTTCCCCTTCATTATGGAAATAGATGCGACTCTCGATCAGTTGCCCCACTTGCAGCTCCTGCTGTGGAAGGACAATCATATTAACGAGTGAGTCAGCCGCCTGCACAGTCGATGCTTCCCCGAGTACCAAAGCAATAATCACTATTATAACGTGAAGAATGGACATGATATAGTCATACGGAATATTTTAATGTAACACCTGAAATTTCCAGTCCTTTTTCAGGCCTATCTCTCGATGGCGATCCCTCCCGGATAACTACCGGGATTCCTAAGTTTACCTTAGCGATATAGCCCTTGCAAGAACCGTTGCCAATCTTTGCCGGTTGCAGGGATACTCAGTGAATTATCTTCTATCTGCTTTTAGCTCCATCGGTTATGATATTTTGGAAATATGTTGACTTTGGTCTAAATGAATATTGTATATTATCTCCCCTCCTGCTATTCTTCTCAAGAACGTGAAAATATTAATAAAGTTGACAACTCATTTGAATTTCATAACAAGGCAAGCATTTAATGGTTAAGCCCCCAACATATAACCGCCAAAAATTACTTTTATTTCTCCTTGAACACTCTGGCGGCACCCTCACTAAAATCGATCTCCAAAAGCTACTATTTTTGTATTTAGAGGAAACAGATACAAAACATTATGCTTTTGTACCATATCGTTTCGGTTGTTATTCTTTTCTTGCTGATGATGATTTGGATCTGTTGCAAAAGCGTGGCTGGCTTGAACAGAACAAAAAAGAGCTAAGATTGCACACCTCTATTGCAATGTTGCCTTGGGTGAGAAATAATTCCGAACGTATAACGGTTGAGGGGTGGCTGAAGAAAAAAACTAAAAGGGGACAAGCTCTTGTTCGAGAAATTTACCGCAAATATCCCTATTACGCCATTAACAGTGAAATCAAAGAACAGCTGCTTGATAAGAAAGAATTAGCATTGGTGAATCAGGCAGGAGTTATATCTGGCTCAGATCAAAAATCAATTTACACAATTGGATACGAGGGTCTGCACATTGAAGACTATATCAACAAATTGATTCGTAATGGCATTAAACTTCTCTGCGATGTAAGGCAGAACCCTTTGAGCCGTAAATACGGTTTTTCTAAGCGGAGCTTATCTACGTTATTACCAAAATTTGGCATTGAATACCTTCACTTACCTGAGCTTGGCATTGAGTCAAAAAATCGCAAAGGTTTAAAAAACGGTAGCGATTATAAGATTCTTTTTGACGATTACCGGAAAAGTCTACCGGGACATCAGATTGAGCTGACTAGAATCATGGAAAAATTCAAAACACACAAGCGAATTGCTCTTACTTGTTTTGAGAGAGAATCAAAAAGTTGTCATCGCCACTGTATAAGTGATTTTATTGCCCTCCATAGCGGAATTACAGTTTGCCATCTATGACAGAAAAGATCCTTATCACCGTTAAAACCTACCCAACATTATCAAGAAAATACGCAGAGCTCGTGTGCACTGCCGGTATAACAGAAAGCGGGGAATGGCGGCGTCTTTACCCTGTCCGATTTCGCCAGCTTTATGACGAACAGAAATATGGTAAATACCAATGGGTTGAAGCAAAAATAGAAAAATCGATAAGTGACAGACGTCCCGAAAGCTACAAGATCATAGACAACTCTTTGAATCCAATTGGGAAACCGCTGCCGACTGATAAATTCTGGAGGGCAAGGCACGAGGCTTTTTTCAAAAAGGTTAAAGTACATGAAGACTTGGAAGTATTAATTGAAAAAGCCCATAGAAATGAACTGTCCTTGGCAATATTCCGACCGAGCCATTTTTTGAAGTTCACAACTGACCTAGTTGAAAGGGAATGGGATGCAGGGAAACTTGCAGATTTAGAAAAGCAAAAACAGCAATTGCACTTGTTCAAGGATGAAGAAACAGTAGCCCGCGAGCTTGAAATTGTTCGGAAACTTCCATACAAATTCTCTTATCAATTTGAAGATTGCCGTGGGAAAAAAAGCTCCCAACCCCTTTGTTATCATCAGTGTTTATTATCCAACCCTTGAAAGACAAATGCAGCTGTTTTAACAAATCGAAGGGTTAAGTCTTTCAATGAACATTCTTATTTCGTGAATCCATAGCAAAAATATCTCCTCTCTTCCTGGAAAGATAGTTTCAAAATATCTTGTCCATGGTGACAATCGCCCAAGCCCACTTTCGCATAATCACTCGTTAGGCACAGAAGCAACTTCCATGTACAACATCGTCAAAGACATTCTCATACCGCCTGCCGAAAAAAAGACGACCGCAATTCAGCTTTTTCACTCCTGTCGGTGGGGTATCGTGCCGATGGTGATAAGCTTTCTTGCGCTCGCGGCCGGCCTCGCCTTGGCAGAGAATACACCGCTCAACGGTGCCAGTGCACGGCCGTTCTATGTAGTCGCCCATGGTACCAACACCCTTGAGACGGCGGAACTGGCCTTGAAGCATGGTGCCAATGCCCTCGAAATGGATCTTATAGTCCTGCCCTCCGGCTCTCACCTGGCCAGGGCCCCGTATACACCGAGCCCAACCGACATTGTAGTGTATCATGACAACCTTTTTGCCACTCCCTATGTCCCCCTGACCCTGACTCAACACCTCGACGGGATTCATAAACTGGCCATTGCTTACCCGGTTCTCGCTTTGATAGTCTTCGATATAAAATCCTCCGCCGCCCTTGCCGTCAACGGCCCGAAGATACTCGATGCCGTTCATCGCCATCTCAATTTCGACGGAGTGAATGTGAATGTCATTTTCTCCGTCGCAGATCGCTCCGACGGCGCCGTCTTCGACAACATTCTGGACAAACTCGGGGAGCGGGAAGGCGTTATGATCGATGAAGAGGACGACGCGAATGAAACCAACCAGTTCTTCTTTGATCGTGGTTTCTTTGGTAACATCGGCTATGGGGACGGCAGCCTCTGGCCCGGCTTCGATCTGCCGCGGGCCATCGATCTTGCCGCATTCAACCGCACCAGCACCGGATTCCCCAAGGCAGTCACCTACGTCTATGTCCTTAATTCCTCGCAATCCGAGGATTCGTACATTAACAGAGGGGTCGACGGTATCATTCCCGACGCCTTCTTTTCCGATCCGGGGTATAACAGTTTCGATCCGTCCTTCATCGATGACCTGCTGGTGGTCGTGCGTCAGCATCCGGAAATTCGCCTCGCTACCCGGGATGACAATCCGTTCCAACCGGCAAACGAGGCTTACGGACTTGAAATTGTGACAAGTGACCTGTATGCAGCCGGATCGGACGGCGATTTAACCTTCACCCTCAACGGCAGCCGTGGTCAAGCCACAATCACGGTGAATACTGGGGAGAAAAACCTGATTTACGAGAACAAACGAATGGAAAGTGGGAATACCGATCATGTAACCATTCCCAGCGCCGACCTGGGACGGATCTCCTCGATCACCATCCACAACGACGGCGGCCTTGGCGATGGCTGGCACCTTGCGTCGATAAAGGTCAGTAGCGCCCGCTATATAGGGCCAAATATAAACCACAACAATGAGTATATCGCCACCTTCAATGATTGGATCAAGATTGGGGAAACAAAGACGGTAGCGCTGAGCAAGGTGAAATCTAAAAAGAAAAAATGGGGGAGACGTTCATTAAGGTAGTGTTCATTTCATCGTCCTCGACGCCGATTATACTCCCAAAGTTCCACATCGTCCCTACGACATGAGAACTCCGGAAGACAGTTTCCGGACATGGAAAGATGCCTTCGTCCCTCCAGCTGAACAGGATCACAATATAAAAAATGCGTCAGAGGTGCGAAATATTTTTGAAGAGAGTGGGAAAGTACTCGCCGTATTTTCAGGGCATGATCATCAGGGTGGCTACTCCAATATTAAGGATATCCACTATGTTGTGCTTAACGGCAACGTAAGTGTGCATGATAGTCGGAGCTGGGAAACCACCAGCCGGGAAAACGGTTTTGGCAAAGTGAAAGACAACCAATTTGCCTTGCTGAAAATTGATGCTCTTGGAGAAAAAAGCTACTGTCTTAGTGGTGATGGCTTTGGTCGCCAACCACCCTACTGATTACCGATCTGCGCTCGAAGATTTGGGACCTCATCCAACCTCACGCACTATCATTGGGGGACAGAAAAGCAAGGTAAGCTGACGGAGCATAGGGAGAGATCGAAGAAAATATTGCGAGACCGACTAGAAAAGACTACGATGATAATCGTAACTGGGCGGCTCCAAAAGGGAAGCTAATTTTAAAAACATTACTTAAATTACGATGCCTTATCATCTCACCCCTCGAGAACCCGCTTCAGCGAATATAAGCGATGAGTCGGATAATTGGCTCAAGATCTGACACAAGGTGACTTTCCTCGATGCATCCTTCTACCCAACAGGTGACTATTCTTTTTGCAGATATCGCAAGCAGTACACGCCTGTACGACACCTTTGGTGATGTCAAGGCCCAGGAACTGATCACCTGCTGTCTGTCACTCCTCAAAAGGCTGATTATCGAAAACGATGGCACGGTGGTGAATACCATTGGCGACGCAGTATTGTGCACCTTCAAGACACCCAACCAGGCGGCGGAAACGGCAAGGCAGATGCATGAGGAGATTTCCTATGACTGGAAAATGATGCATGCCGATATCCGTTTGCGAATTGGATTCCACCACGGCGAGGTGATCTTGGCACCAGAGGATGTGTTCGGAGATGCCGTCAACGTTGCCGCCCGCATGGGGGAACTGGCCAAGGCCGATCAAATCATTACAAACAAGGAAACACTGGCCTTGATGCAAGAAAACTTGCGCTTCAAGACGCGGATCGTTGATCGGACACGAGTGCGGGGCAAGGATGACATCATGGAGATCCACGAACTGATCTGGGGTAATCCTGGACAAACGACGATCACCAGGAGTCCCGAACAAATCATCGCCTCCCTAACCGCCAAACAGAATGTCTTGCAGATCCGCTTCCAAAACTACCGAGTACAGGTCGATAACAAAAAGCCCATCCTCACCATGGGACGCGGAATGGCCAACCACCTGATCGTCGATCATCCCGTTGTTTCCCGCATGCATGCGTCCATAGAATTATATCGCGGCCGATTCATCCTCTTCGATAAGAGTACCAACGGCACCTTTGTCAAGCCCCGCGAGGCGCCACCGGTTATTCTTCGACGTGATGAAATACAATTAGAAGAGGAGGGAATCATCGGCTTGGGACAAAAAGTCGATGACGACAACCCACTGACTATTCGATATCGGATATTGTAGCAGCCCACCTCCCTGACTCGGTGTGCCCTGTCAAATGCGTTCTCCAGGTTACGAACTGGTAAGAGTTCTGTGACCAAACCCCAAAGGATTCTATATTCCCTGGTTATGGAGCTGATTGTTCCACAGCCTCAGAACCTAGCAATGGAATGCGTCAGGCTGAGTCTGGTTTTTAACATCTTATGAAATTGTTTATGAATTCATAGGTCCGGCCAATTACCCTCCCGTCGCTTGCTTCATGATTGCAATAATGGAGTCTTCAACCTCCTGGTCCGCCCTGGGCAGTTGCGGAGCATCAAACATCGCAGCCAGAAGTGTGGTAGGCTTTAAGGTCGCCAAAACGGTCCTATCATCTTCTGTGTAGACGAATATCCGGCAGGGAAGCGCAGTAAAGATACTCACCTTCTGTTCAGAGGCCTTTTCATCCTGCTGGATCTGACCAACCTCGAAGACCATACATTGACGAGCGAACTCCACTCCATTTTTTGTCATCAGCTCTTGAATGTCGTGTACCTGAATGATGTTGAAACGATGGCTTGGTACTGCAAGTGTCAAGGCAACCACAACTTCGGGTACGGTCTTGACGGTTGAGAATTTGATCAGCATGGTTCTCCTTTCATGTTTGAGATTCTTTTAATTTCTGGGTTTGCTAGTGAATAGCCAATGAACTTTTAAATCGGCGTCAATCTTTGTATTATAAAGCTCCCAAACAGTCCTCACCAGGCTGACAATTTCAAACAGCTTTAGTGAAAATAACAGCATAGAAAATTATTCAACGATAAGAATTGGGTTACGGTCATACCCTGAGATGTTTCAATTATTGTGCCAGCTCCAAACATTCCAGTAATTACCAGCTATCACACCGTTTTTGTTAATTATACACAAAAACAGACACTCTTCGGCGTGATCGGAAAACACCAGAAAATGGTCAAATATGGCCGGTGGTCTCATATTTGACCATCTACCCACCTTCATTCCAATGGATTTGCTCTTATGCCCTCTTACCATTTCCAGTTCAGTATTTCCGGCATGTCCTGACCGTATTTGTAAATATACAGTTTATGGAGGATGAGCTTATCCTCTATTGTCCTTTTCAGCGTGTCGCCATCTTTGCCCAACGGCGGCAAGCGATGGAGGACATCCAGCACCAGGTGAAAGCGGTCCAGATCGTTTAAGACCGTCATATCGAAGGTCGTGGTGATGGTACCCTCTTCCTTGTAGCCCCGAACATGCATGTTGCCGTGGTTGGTCCGGCGGTAGGTCAAGCGATGAATGAGCCAAGGATAGCCGTGGAAGGCAAAAACGATCGGTTTGTCTTTGGTGAAAAGCGCATCGAAGTCTTCCCCGCTCAGTCCGTGCGGATGTTCACTCTGCGGCTGCAGCTTCATCAGATCGACGACATTGATGACCCGGATTTTCAAATCGGGCAGAGCTTTGCGGAGAATGGATACAGCGGCAAGAGTCTCAAGCGTCGGTACATCGCCGCAGCAGGCCATCACCACGTCCGGTTCCATCCCCTGGTCATTGCTAGCCCAGTGCCATACGCCGATTCCCTGCCGGCAATGAGCAACTGCAGCGCCCATGCAGAGCCATTGCGGTGCCTGGTACTTACCGGCGATGACAACGTTGACATAATCCCGGCTCCGCAGGCAATGATCCCAGACCGACAGCAGGCAGTTGGCGTCGGGTGGCAGGTAAACACGAACAATAGACGCCTTTTTATTAACAACATGATCAATGAAACCGGGGTCTTGATGGGTAAAGCCGTTATGGGCCTGTTGCCAGACGTGGGAGGCGAGCAGGTAATTGAGCGAGGCGATTTCTCGCCGCCAAGACAATCCTGCAGTGATTTTCAGCCATTTGGCGTGCTGATTGAACATCGAATCGATGATATGAATAAAGGCCTCGTAGCTGGTAAGCAGTCCGTGTCGACCGGTGAGCAGATACCCCTCAAGCCATCCTTCACATTGATGTTCGGAGAGCATCTCCATTATCCTGCCATCCGTTGCCAGAAACTCGTCGTTCTCTTCTGTCCTGGCCTGCCACTGCCGGTTGGTGACCTCAAACACCGCGTTCAAGCGATTGGAGAGCGTTTCGTCGGGGCCAAAGATCCTGAAATTCCGCGCCTCCTGGTTGAGCCTGATGACCTCGCGTAGAAATTCCCCCAGCACGTGGGTATCGGCGGCCTGGACTGATCCCGGTGTCGGTATCTCTACCGCGAAATTCTGAAAGTCGGGCATCATCAGATCGCGCAACAAAATACCACCGTTGGCGTGCGGATTAGCGCCCATCCGTCGATCGCCCTTTGGTGCCAGCTCGGCCAGTTCCGGTATCAGCCTGCCATTTTCATCGAACAATTCCTGCGGTCTGTAACTCTTCATCCACTCTTCCAACAGCCGCAGATGCTCGGGATGTGTCGCATCCGCCAAAAGCGGCACCTGATGCGCTCGGAAAGTACCCTCTATTTGCCGGCCATCGACTACCTTCGGGCCGGTCCAGCCCTTGGGTGAATTGAGGACGATCATCGGCCAGCGCGGTCGGGAGGGATCGTTATTCTCCCTGGCATTGGTTTGAATCTGCCTGATGTCGACAATTGCCTGCTCGAGCACCACCGCCATGAGCTGATGCATCTTTTCCGGTTCATCGCCTTCGACAAAGTAGGGAGTCCAACCGTAACCACACAGCAATTGCTCCAATTCTTCATGGGTGATGCGGGCCAGCACAGTTGGGTTGGCAATTTTATAACCGTTGAGATGCAAAATAGGCAGCACTGCACCATCGGTAATCGGATTCAAAAATTTATTGGAGTGCCATGCCGTGGCTAAAGGGCCGGTCTCCGCCTCACCGTCGCCGATGACGCAAGCAACAATCAGATCCGGATTGTCGAACACGGCGCCGAAGGCATGGCTGAGCGAATATCCGAGCTCGCCACCTTCGTGAATCGATCCAGGGCACTCGGGCGAGACATGGCTGGGAATCCCGCCGGGGAAGGAGAACTGGGTGAATAATTTTTTCAGACCGTCCTCGTCCCGACTGATATTCGGGTAAATCTCGCTGTAGGTCCCTTCAAGATAGGTATTGGCGACCAGCGCCGGACCGCCATGGCCGGGACCGGAAATATAAATCATATCCAGATCATACTTGGTAATGACCCGGTTCAGGTGCACATAGATAAAATTCTGGCCCGGGGTCGTGCCCCAGTGGCCGAGGAGTGTCGGCTTCACATGTTCGAGCAGCAAGGGTCCCCGCAGCAACGGATTGTTATAGAGGTACATCTGGCCGATCGCCAGATAATTGGCGGCACGCCAGTAGGCATCCATCTTGCCGAGCTGTTCCGGGGAAAGGGCTTCTGTCTGCATGGTTTTCTTCTCCTTCTCTTTGTTTTCCTGTTTCCGACCTGACACGTTTTTCACCTCTGCCACAGGATTCGTGCATCTTCCAATGGAATTGCTATTCCGACCGAATATGGGATCAGTCGTGCCGTGTACTCCTCCGGTGACCGCTCCGCTGATACAGCCGTAATGTAAAGAGTGATGCCCGAAATGGCATCAGGAAGGCCATATCTCTTCATCTCCTGCCGTACCGGTGCGCCACCGTTTATTGCATCGGCATACAACTCTATCCGTACTGCCGCCGGGTCCAGGCCGGCAAGAAAGACCTGAACTTCATAGTTGTGCTGTGTGCCAAGAGTCTTGACCTTCACCTCACCGAAGTGCAGCGTGGCCCATTTCTGATCCAGATCATGCTGCCAATTGACAATCTTCCTGCCAATTGCACCTTTGCCCTGAGTGCGCAGGCGGTAGGCGGCAGCGGCCGGGAGGTAGTAGTGCTCGGTGTACTCACGCACCGCACGATTGGCGGAAAATTGTGGTGTCAGGAGCGCCATACTTGCCCGCATCCGATTGACCCAAGCGACGGGAATTCCATTCTCGTTGCGGTTGTAGAACTCCGGGATTACCTCCTGTTCAAGCAGGTCGTAGAGTGCATAGGCTTCTTGGACGTCCCATGCCGGATCATCGCCATGCTCCTGACGGTCGCCCAATGCCCACCCCACCTCAGGAGTGTAGGCCTCGGCCCACCAGCCGTCCAGTTCGGAGAGATTGAGCCCGCCGTTGACGAGCACCTTCATGCCGCTCGTACCGCATGCCTCCCAGGGGCGACTGGGCGTGTTGATCCAGACATCCACCCCTTGCACCAGCTGCTCAGAGAGCAACATGTCGTAGTCGCTTAAAAAGACGATGTGGTTGCGAATCTCCGGTCGGCGGCAGAAAAGTATCCATTCATGAATCAGTGCCTGGCCCGCCCGGTCTTCCGGATGGGCCTTTCCGGCAATGACCAGTTGCACCGGACGCTCAGGATTGGTGAGCAGCCGAAGCAGGCGGTCCGGATCATGCAAGAGCAGGTTCGGTCTCTTATAGGTCGCAAAACGGCGGGCAAATCCCAGCGTTAACACACCGGGATCAAATATTTCTTTCGCTGTCTTTGCCACCTCGGATGATGCGCCGGAAATGGCCAGTTGCCGGAACAATCGTTCCCGGACATGCGTTACAAGAGACTTGCTGGCCGCGAGGCGAAAATGCCAGAGCCTGGCATCGGAAATCCGGCAAATGTCATCTTTGAGGTTTTTCACCGTCCCCAACCATCGATCCTTACCGCAGGCCTCAGTCCAGAGATCGTCGGCCTCTGCCGAATCCCAACTCGGCATATGCACTCCGTTGGTTACGTGCCCTACAGGTACTTCATCCATCGGCCACTCGGGGAAAAGAGGGGCAAAGAGATGACGGCTGACTTTGCCGTGCAGGCGACTCACGCCGTTCACCCATCCACTGCCCCGGATTGCCAGATAGGCCATATTGAATTTTTCCGAGTCGTTATCTGCATCCTTGCGGCCGAGAGCCAGCAGGTCGTGGAGGCTTATACCAAGCTTTTCTTCGGCATAGCCCTTAAGATATTGAGCGATTAAAGCCGGCGAGAAACGATCAAAACCCGCGGCCACTGCCGTATGGGTGGTGAAAAGATTGCCGGCTCGGGTAGCGGCCAGTGCAACCTCGAAAGGCTGTCCGGCTTTTTTCATGAAACTTCGGGTTCGCTCAAGCACGGCAAAGGCTGCATGCCCCTCGTTCAGATGACAAACCTCCGGCTGAATGCCAAGGGCCTCCAGCAGCCGCCAGCCACCGATGCCAAGAAGCATTTCCTGCTTAAGGCGCAATTCCGCCCCACCGCCATAGAGCTCGCTGGTAATCCCCCGATGCGCCGGGTAGTTGGCCGCATCGTTGCTGTCCAGCAGGTACAGCTTCACCCTGCCGACCTGAACCTGCCAGGCTCGCAGCCAGACGGAGTAGCCCGGCAAGGCAATCTCCAATCGCAACCACTCGCCGTTCGCCTGACGCAGAGGGGTAATCGGCAGCTGACCGGGATCGTTATAGGGATAGAGGGCCTGTTGCACACCATCTTTATCGATCACCTGACGAAAATAACCCTGCTGGTACAAGAGACCGATGCCAACCACCGGCACACCCAGATCACTTGCCGTCTTCAACTGGTCTCCGGCAACATTGCCAAGTCCGCCCGAGTAGATGGGCAAGGCCTCGCTCAACATGAATTCCAGACTGAAATACGCCACACAGGTCAAGGGGCTTGGCGTGTGATGCTGCTGAAACCAGGCAGGCGTCTTCACCTCCTGCCGTCTGGTCTGCACCTGGATGTCGACGTTTTTACGAAAAACCGGATCGGTCAACACTTCCTCAATCCGGTCGCGCGACACCGTCTGCAGGACAACCCAAGGATTATGGGTGATTTCCCAGAGTTTTGCATCAAGCTGCCGCCATACTTCGTCGGTCGCATGATCCCACGACCAGCGCATATCCAGGGCCAGTTCGGCGAGAGTATCAAACCCTTCAATTTTCGTGGGGAGAAGATTATATAGGGGATGGTTGGCTCGAGTTTGGTCCTTCATTAAAACTCCTTGGGTGCTGCCTCACCTTTCACGCAAACGCCTTTTTCAGTGCTTCGAACTGCACGTGCAGCGACTTGGCGTGTTGGGTGACGGGTGGGATCTTACGCTCAATGCCCAACAATTGGTAAACTGCCGTCTGGGCCGCCCGTATTGAATATTCCACCGTGAAGACGACATCGTCCGGAATCTCGACGAACTGGCTGATAAACCCCAGGTTCTTCACACCTGGAGGGACCGGCAAAGGTCGGTCGTCCCGCACCCTGGGCATGAACATGCTGGTTATAAAAGGCATTCGGCAAGGAATGCAGTTGGCCGAGGCAACGGTTTCCATATCAAAGCGCAGGTGACCGCAAAGCTCCCTGAGAATTTCCGAGCCATTGCAGTCTGCCATCGGTTTGGCAACGAAATTGCCGATGCGGTCCGGGAACAATGCATATCCCCAGAACACCTGAATCCCCTCAGGTTGATTAAGAAAATGCGGTTGATGCGCCAGAACAATCGACATCAACCAGTTCGAATCCTTGAACGTTACCAAGCCGCCGATGCCGGATTCATTGCCGCTGAACTGGTACATCTTGTCAAAGAATGCAGTATCCTTCAGGGTGACGGTAAAGGATTCCCAGCAAGACTGGGCGATGCAGCTGTTGAAAACCGCCGGTCTACCGAAATGAGATTGGCCTTTCGCCAGTTTTTCCCAGAGCGCCCACCCGCCGCTGCCTGCTTTGGTCAGCTTCTTGGGTGCAGAGGTCATTGAACCGACACTGGAACCATCGGTCATGGAGCCATTTTGCACAAAGACAAAATCGCCGTCACTCACAGTAATGACTTCGCTCCTGCCCTGCCCCTGGCAGTGGATACCGGTAACGACATAGAGGCCGTTTTCAAGCGTGTGATCGAGGTCAGTCACCCTGCGATCCGTGAAAATCTGGACACCTTGGGCTTTGAGCCAGGTTTGCAAGGGCAGAACCAGGGAGTCGTACTGGTTGTAAACAGTGCGCTTGACGCCTGCGAGCGTTTCGATTCGGGTGAATTCGAGCATGAACCGAAGGAGGTAACGCTTGAACTCAACGGCGCTGTGCCAAGGTTGGAAGGCAAAGGTTGTCGACCATAAATACCAGAATTCAGTCTCGAAGAATCCTGGTGAGAGCCAGTCGGTGATACGGCTTGCGACTAAGTTCTCATCTTCGTCGGCCTGGCTAAGTTTCAGGAGCTCGGTACGGTCGTGCATGGAGAACCCCATCGACGTCACCGGCACCTTGGCGCGCCAACGGTTAACCAGCCTCGCCGATGAATGTGATTTGTGCAGGTCATTGAATGCCACGGTCTCGTCGAAAACTGTCTTGCCTGCATCGCTGAGTGAAGGGATCGATTTGAAAAGATCCCAGGTACATTCAAAGTTGTCGGTGGTCAGCATCCTTCCGCCGCGCATGGAATAGCCCTGATCGGGGTTGCCCGCTGCATCCAGGCTTCCGCCCATGTCGGATGCAGCTTCAAGGATAAAAATATTTTCGCCCGGCAGGTTGCCGTCTCGGATCATAAAGGCGGCGGCGGCCAGAGACCCGATACCACCACCCACTAGATATGCTTTTGATTTCGTATTCATTCTGTTTCAACCCTTATTTCTTCCCATAGCCAACAAGACAATGCCGTTGTCCCAACCTGATTGAGTACCAGCCTGAGCGTAATTGGGTGCTACATGTTCTTCCTCCGGGCTACGACCTTTCAGGCGAACTCCCTTTCAAGCCTTCACCATAGGGATAAGCACCTTCGTCCGATCCATGGAGACCGGCTACGTGGGGCTCGGTCTTAAAATTTTCGACGGCATCTTGAAGAGCAGATTGCAGCGCTCCCCAGGTTTGTTCCACGCCATCTTTAAGACTTTCCCAAACATGCTCTTCCGCCTCGCCAAGCTCTCTCAGTTTGAGTTTTGTGGTGTCAAGCTTTCGCTCAAGTTCTGCAACATGCTCATCATGCTTATCTTTTGCTTCGGCAGTAAACGCCATTCCTCGGCTCCGAAACCTGGCTAACTCGGTTTGTGCACGAGCGACTTCGGCTTCCATCTTCTCTTTAAAAACTTGCTTTGTATTCATAAGATCTCCATTGTTTCAACGTGGTTAAGAATTTATTCGAAACAGTCCATCATTCAGACCGGAGGCCATAACTCCTTGGCGGCGAGTGACTCTTTTCTTTGTATCGCAAGCAATGTGCCAGGTGTCGCTTTCTTAAAGTTATTGTTCTAACCATTTGCTTTCTTATGAAATATTACCTAAGAATGAGGACTTTGATAAAAACCCACAGTCATCCAGATGGTCATATAAAACCATTTGGTGAAATATGACCTAGGGTGAAGTGGTCGGATGCTATTGGGGAAGATAGCCGGAAGCAGTGGCTGGTACCGTCGTGCTGAGGGGGATGGTTCTTTTTCGATACTTTCCTTGCCGGATTATTTTGTTCCGGTCAGTTTTTGCCTGCTTGGCAGAAAACAGGCTGAAGAGCGAGGGGCCTATTGATACAGCAGTATTAACTCATGCCGCAATCCCAAAAAGCTTGCCGACTGCAGCAGTCAATCCCATTGCCACTGTGCCCCAAAAACATACTCGTAGAGCACCACGAAACAGTGGAGCGCCCCCGGTTGCAGCGGCAATCGCTCCTAGCGCGCCTAGCATGCCAATCGCCACGATCGGCACAATCCACACAAGTAAAGAGGCAGGAGCCAGGATTGCTGTTAATAACGGAATTGCCGCGCCCATGGAAAACGCACCGGCTGACCAGAAGGCAGCCTGCATTGGCTGTGCACTCAATTCAGTAGTGATCCCGATCTCATCTCGTGCATGAGCCGCAAGAGCGTCATGTCGCATCAATTGGCGCGCAACCTCTTTGGCAAGTGTCTCATCCAACCCACGATCTTGATAAATAGCTGCCAACTCATGCTCTTCCTCTTCCCGGTCATTCTCGAGCGCGTCTGACTCCATCTTCAGATCAGCATTCTCCGTATCCTCCTGGGATTTTACCGAAACATACTCGCCGGCAGCCATCGACAGAGCCCCGGCTACCAAGCCGGCGGTGCCCGCCAAAAGAATACTCCCTCTGGTTGCATCAGCTGCAGCTACTCCAACAATCAGACTGGCGGTTGAAACGATGCCGTCATTAGCACCCAAGACTGCTGCTCGCAGCCAGCCGGAACGATGTATTCGGTGATGTTCAGGATGTCGCATATTCTAAAAAGTCCCAGTCGCTCATATGTCCTCCTTGCCATCGAGGTAGGACGGCCAGTTACCCGACCGCCCCCTCACAGATCCCTGCGTGCGGTTTTCTCGCACAAGGCTCCTCAGTATTGCTCGCTTCGTACAAGAACATTTCCATGCCCTCTTTACTATTCCCCTCAGTGAGGTTTGCTTGCATAATCCAGCCTTTCATATCCGGTACAAGTTTCCTTTATGGGCTACGCAATACCGTCATCCCCTCCCCATGTGA
>JAZDOW010000235.1:0-5980 GCA_043798185.1 Pseudomonadota bacterium
CACGATCTTCAGTGCCAGTGGATCCAGGGTACGGGTCCGGCCACCAGGCCTCGGTCAACCATGGAGGCGGGGATTCGCAATGTCGCCTATGCCCTGCTCTCGGGAGCCGACGGCTGGATGTTCGATGGCGAGGATGCCCTCGGCCAGCTCGACACCATGTCGCTTGACAACCAGCGCAATCTCAAGATTGCCTTTGCCCTCAAAGAGCCTTTCCTTCGCATTGTCGAAGCCGTTTCCGCGGAGATGAACGACTGGGCCAAAGGATTTTTCGGCCGCAAGATCATCAAAGACTGGAAGCAGCAGTTGGATTTTACCACCCGCATTTTCCGCCCCCGGGGCTTGCACCTTGACGATCGGCACATTTGTGACGGCAGCGGCGCGGGCTTTTCAGCCGCGATGGTCGATGCGGTACTGTATGTTGCCAACAATCACCGGACCTTGCAAAGCCAGGGCCGCTCGATTGTCCTGTACCTGCCCAAGATTCAGACCGCCGAGGAGGCGGCCTTGTGGAACGCCATTCTCGGCGGCCTGGAACAGCATCTGGGCCTTGCCGCCGGGACCGTGAAGGTCTACGTGCTGATTGAGCAGATCGAAGCCTGTTACCAGTTGATGGAGATCCGGGCCGCCCTGGCCTGCCGTTTTATCGGCTTCAACACCGGGCGCTGGGACTACATCAACAGCGTGGCAGACGCCCTGGCCTGGGACAAGGCTTTCCACAATCCCAACATCGACGCCATCACCATGACCTATGGCTACATGCGGGTTTATGAAGACCGCGTGCGGCGAGCGGTCAACACGCCCGATCAAAACGGCCGTTTCGCCCTCTGGCAGGGCGGCATGGAGCCCAACATTCCGGTCGGCTCTCAAAAAGGTGTGGCCGAGGCGATGAAACGTGCGGTGGCAGGCGGCCTTCGCGAGCAGCAGGCCGGTGCCAGCGGCAAATGGGTGGCCCACTGGAAGATGGTTCATATCGTCCGCCCGGTCTGGGAAAAGGCAGGCGCGATCAACCAACTGGGCCGCAGCTTCCCGGAGCTGACCTACACCTTGCAGGATGTCGAAGACCTGATCCTGCTTGAGCCGGGTCCGCGCACGGTGCGTGGGGTCCGTGACCTGCTCTCCGTGGCGCTGCAGTACGGCAATGCATTCGGCAGGGGATTTCAGGCCGCGGCGCTCAAGCCGGCCGATTTTTTCGGCAATGACGACGTGCTCTACCTGATGGAAGATATGGCCACCGGCGAGATCCGCCTGAGTATCCTCTGGGAGTGGCTGCACAAGCAGGCCTGTTTCACCGAAGACGATGCAGCCACCGGCATGAAGGCCGGAGACCCGCTCACACCCGGGTTCTTCGATAAGATATTGGCCGAGGAGTACGGAAAGCTGCGCCGGGCCAAAAACAGGGACGTGCATGACGACTCCAAGGACACCACCCTGCCCATCGCCTGCGAGATCGTCGCGCGTTACGTTAAGAATCCGTTCAAGGCTCCCTGGTACGTTGACCTGCTCAATCTCAACCTCAACAACCATGACCTGGCGCTCGCCCGCAGGCGTATAGAGGACTATCTTGCCGCTTTTGAGCGCGACGGCACAAGACTGACGGCCAACCCGGATGTCGACATTCCTGCCATGGGGTAGAAAAAGGGGACGCCATAGGTCTCGGATATTTCCCTGTCAGTCCTTTGTCCGGGCCGCGACGCCGAGGGTTGCCAACCTCCAGCAAAGGTTGCCATGATATGAATCCATCACTTGACATTGTTACCAATATCGATACTATAATAACATGAAACTCACATTTGAATGGGATGAAGTCAAAGCTAAAGAAAATCTCAAAAAGCATGGAGTGAGCTTCGAGGAAGGTAAAACGATTTTCAACGATTCCTTTCTGTTTACTTTCCCGGACATTGAACATTCGGTAAATGAAGAGCGCTATATAAACCTCGGCCTTTCTGCAGATGGGCGTATTTTAATTGTGATATACACGGAACGGCAGGAGAAAATATGTATTGTCAGTTGCAGGAAAGCGACAGCGCGTGAAAGGAGATTTTATGAAGAAGGCGGCTGATAAAACAATGTCTGAAAATGTTGACATGAAAGCGAAATACGATTTTTCAAATATGAAGGGAGCGGTGCGCGGAAAATACTATAAGGCATATCGTGATGGCCATATGGTGACCATCCACAAAGAAGACGGCTCTACTGAAATTCAGTATTTCAAGCTTGAGGATGGAGCGGTTATGCTGGAGCCTGATGTCAGAAAATATTTTGCAACCTCTGAATCAGTCAATAGAGCGCTCAGGTCATTGATAGCGATTATTCCGGAGAAAAAGCGGAAATCTGCTTATTCTAAATGATAAATGACTGCCGTTAACGAATCAATTAATAACGGACGGGTAACACGCATCAGCTCAGCCTACGATAGCCTGGCCCGATCCTGACCTACCGTACCGACCCCAAGTGATGAATAAAGCAGTATAATGCGAAAGACGCCTCCGAGAATGGTACCGTCGGCCCGCAGCAGGTGAAGAAAGCGGTGCAGGGCGTGGATGTTTACGACCCGGCCACCGGTCGGATTCGCAGCGCTTCCACCGACGATATTGCCTGCTGGTTCATCGACACCGGCTATAACGCCGAGAGCTTTTTCGACTGGCTGGCTGATACGCCGGAAAAGGCTTTAAAAGGTATTCGAAAAGTGGTGGCTGATGTTTTATCGGACATGGGCATCAATGGCGAAACCATTCCTGAACCTATTGCATGCAAACATTTGAGGTAAAGCATGAAAGAATATTTAGTTAAAAGACCTTTGAAAAGACCACCCGTTCATCCTGGTGAGATTTTCCGCGAAGATGTGCTTAAAAACCTGGGTCTGTCGGTTAGCACGGCTGCGAAACGCCTCGGTGTTTCTCGCCAGCAGTTGCACCGTGTTTTAGCCTGCACGCATCCAATTTCAACGGAAATGGCTCTCCGGATTGGCAAGTTCGCCGGCAATGGACCCGTGCTATGGTTGCGCATGCAGCAGGCTTACGATTTATGGTATGCCGAGCATCGAATGGCGGATGAGCTATCCAAGATTGAATCAGCTCCGTGGAATGCGGAAAGTGTACTGCGATCAAATTTTAACCTCAATAAAAAGTAGATGAGATGATGCTGACACGGGTACAAATAAGAAATTTTAAAAGGTTTTTTGATGTTGATCTGGACCTTGGGAAATCCGTTGTCCTGATCGGTCCGAATAATTCAGGAAAAACAACCGCTCTGCAGGCGTTGGCATTATGGGACATCGGGGTGCGACGCTGGAACGAAAAACGAAAAGGCCGGACCTCTCCTGAAAAAAGGCCGGGTGTCACCATTAACCGTCGAGACCTGGTATCCATTCCCATACCCAATGCAAACCTGTTATGGCGCAATCTGCACGTACGGGATGTCGGGCGCGTAAAGAACGGTGAAAAGACAACGATAAAAACACAAAATATCCGGGTTGAAATCATTGTTGATGGCATTACAGAGGGAAAGGCCTGGACTTGCGGTTTGGAATTCGACTATGCCAATGAGGAATCCTTCTATTGCCGCCCGCTACGAACGGATGATGAAAATGGGCGCATGCCTGTTCCGGCAGAGGTCGGGGAAATAAAAGTCGCCTTTCTGCCGCCGATGTCCGGCCTGGCGGATCGGGAATTCATCAAACAAACCGGAGAAATTGCCGTGCTCATCGGGCAGGGACAAACCGCCCAGGTAGTTCGTAACCTTTGTTTTCAGATCTATCAACAGAAAGATGAAAACCCATATTGGCAGGAATTGACCGGTCATATCCATTCGCTTTTCGGTGTGAAGTTGCTTTCGCCTGATTTTATTCCGGAGCGTAGCGAAATAACGATGGCTTACAAAGATGAACACAACAACACCCTGGATCTTTCCTCTTCCGGTCGCGGGCTGCAACAGACTGTTTTATTGCTGGCCCATTTGTATTCGAACCAGGGAACCGTATTGCTCCTTGACGAACCGGACGCCCATCTGGAGATATTGCGGCAAAGACAGACCTATAATTTGTTGGTAAAAGTTGCGGAACAACAAAACTCCCAAATTATTGCCGCCAGTCACTCGGAGGTCGTTTTGAATGAAGCGGCCGGTCGGGATACCGTTATCGCCTTTGTGGGTAAACCCCACCGTATCGACGATCGCGGATCACAGGTCCTGAAATCGCTGCGCGATATCGGCTTTGATCAGTATTATCAGGCAGAACAAAAAGGGTGGGTACTGTATCTCGAAAATTCAACGGATCTGGATATTCTCAAGGTATTTGCCGAGCGTTTAAATCATGAAGCCCGGACATATCTGGATACGGCGTTTGTGTGTTATGTGGAAACCAACCTTCCTCAGCGTGCCAGGGACCATTTCTTTGGTTTAAAAGAAGCCATGCCGGATCTGATCGGTATCGCGATTTTCGATCGATTGGAAAAAGAACTGAGAACAGAAGAAGGCTTAACGGAGATGATGTGGCGTCGCCGCGAAATCGAGAACTATTTCTGCCTGGAAGAGGTTTTACTGGCTTACGCTCTTTATGACGTAAAGGATGATTTGTTCGGCGATAAGGAAAGAGAAAAACGTATCGGCGTGATGCGCGATGTGATTAATGAAGTGTCAAGCGCCCTGGATACGCTCGGGAAGGGCAGCCCCTGGTCGCCCGAAATCAAGGCCACCGATGAATTTATGGAACCGCTGTTCAAGAAATATTATAAAAAACTCGAACTGCCGCTTGAATTGCGGAAATCCAGCTACCACCAGTTAGCCGGTTTTGTGCCGATAGACAGGATTGATCCAGAGGTAATCGAGAAACTGGATGCCATTGTCGAGACAGCCCTGAAGGCAAAACCGAGAGGGGATTGATGGGGACGCCCTTTATATATTTATATTTACAATCCGCAATAATTCTGATACGAATTTGCCATGCCAAGACATGCCAGAATAGATGCACCGGGTGCGCTGCATCACATAATTGCCAGAGGCATTGATCGGAGTATAATTTTTCGGGATGATATCGACAAGGAAAGCTTTTTGGAGCGTTTGGGCGATCTGACCCTGCAGACTCAGACAATCTGTTATGCCTGGGCGTTGATTCCAAATCATTTCCATTTGTTGCTGAAAACCGGCAATGTACCCATCGCAACACTCATGCGCAGGCTGTTAACCGGTCATGCCTCAGGCTTTAACCGCCGGCATCGGCGCTGTGGTCATGTGTTTCAGAACCGATACAAATCCATCCTGTGTCAGGAGGATATTTATCTGAAAGAACTTGTCCGCTATATTCATCTTAATCCCCTGCGGGCGGGACTGGTTAAGGATCTCGATGAATTGGAATGCTTTCGGTTCGCAGGCCATGGTGCTATCATGGGAAAGAACCCAAATGAATGGCAATCGGTTGATCAAGCGCTTGCATTTTTTGGTGAGGATTTATCCAGGGCGCGACTGAACTATCACAAATTCATGCGTGAAGGCGTTGACCAGGGTCGCCGGCCGGAACTGGTTGGCGGCGGATTGATTCGCAGCGCAGGCGGCTGGACCGAAGTCCAGTCAATGCGAAAAGCCGGCATTTATAGAAAAGGTGATGAACGTATTTTAGGCAGCGCTGATTTTGTTGAAACAGTGCTGGCCGATGCACAGGAGTCCATGCAGTGCCGATATGCATGGAAGGCAAAGGGCGTGAGTCTGGATCATTTGATACAGATCGTGTCGGATATGCTGGCGCTTCATCCAAAAGAGCTTATCGGACCGACCAAAGCCCGAAATATCGTCAAGGGGCGTATTCTGATTTGCTATTGGGCGGTCCAGGAACTGGGGTTTTCGATGACCGAGGTGGCCAACCGCTTGGGAATATCTTTGCCGACGGTGAGCGTTGCCGTTCCAAAAGGGGAACGCATTGTATGCCAGGAAGGCTTGTCGCTTGATGCAAATGCAAATATAAAAAAGTAAAGAGCATCCCTTTGAACCC
>JAZDOW010000158.1:0-9176 GCA_043798185.1 Pseudomonadota bacterium
TTGAGGCAAAAAGTCTCGCATTGGCTGCCCAGGTAGCGGGTCTACATCAGCATACCTGCTATGCAGCCCGCTACCTGGGCAGCGGTAACATATTTTGCATTAAATTTCAATGGTTAGCGGAAAATTACTGGAAGAACAAGGGGTTCTGCTGATCTGTAGATCTCCCCTGATTGGGATGATATACAGAAAGATGGCATCATTTTAGAGACCTTTGTCAAGGTCCTTTCAAAAGTCCATATATTTCCAAAATATCATAACCGATGGAGCTAAAAGCAGATAGAAGATAATTCCTGAACCTCATGTTTTAGGAAGGATAACCGCGTGGAATGGGTGGAGGGAACCAACCGATATTGTCTCGAAATGTTTCTGTGGTTACATGCAAATGTTACTCAATTTACGTGCAATCTTACGGCTGCAATCTTACGTTGGTGGGGAATACGGTGGAAAACAAAAAAGGCACTTACCGAAAAGTTCGATAAGTGCCTTGAATTTTTGCTGGAGCGGGATACGCGATTCGAACGCGCGACTTTCAGCTTGGGAAGCTAACACTCTACCACTGAGTTAATCCCGCAGAAAACCCGGTCACTATAAAGTCACTCGTCGGTTTTGTCAAAGCCTTTTCGTGGCATGGCAAAGCTCGACCGATGAAATTACCTGGCCATTGCACGGACAAAGCCGCCATCCGCAACACACCGCCAGAATCCGGGGCTCAGCCGGCCACTTCGCCTCGCACCACCAGGGTGAATTCCGAGCCTTGGCCTTCTACACTTTTCACCTCTATCTCCCCTTCATGGGCCTCGGCAATGTGTTTAACGATGGCCAGCCCCAGACCGCTGCCGCCCTGGGCACGACTCCTCGCTTTGTCGCTGCGATAAAATCGTTCAAACAGCCGCGGTAGATGCTCCTTCGCAATGCCGATACCGTTATCGCACACGCCAATGCGCACCGAACCGCTCTTACCGACGGTAACCTCGACGGTCACCTCACCGCCCGGCCTGCTATAGGTAATGGCATTGACCAGGAGATTCACTACCGCCTGTTCAAGAAGGGTGGCATTCATCTCCACCATCGCCTGTTCGGGACAATTGATTATTAGGGTAATGCCGGCCTGATCCGCCTGTAATTGGCAGGTTTGCACTGCCGCCTCAAGCACGGGGCAAAGAAGGCCGGGAGTGAGTGGAATCGTCCCTCGCCGAGCTTCCTCTTCAATTTTCGAAAGGGCCAGCAGGTCATCGATAATGGTGGCCAGACGCTCCGACTGGTGCAAAACAATCTCCAGGAAGCGCACTGCATCCTCACGAATGTCGAGAGCACCATCGAGCAGTGTTTCAACATAACCGCGAATCGAGGTGATGGGAGTGCGCAGCTCATGGGAGACGTTGGCGACGAAATCCCTGCGGACATTTTCCAAACGCCTGATTTTCGTCACATCGTTCATCACCACCAGAACACCGACATTTTCCCCGGCACCGTTGCCGAGAATAACCACATTGGTTTGCAGAAACCTGTCACCACTCTCACCCTGAAGGACAATTTCATCAACAACCGATTCCCTGGCCGTTAAGGTCTTGCTGATATGCTGCTGCAACTGGACATTGCGGACAATCTGCTGGACGATCTTGCCCGTTGCCGTCTTTCTCTCCACTCCGAACAATTCGGCTGCCGCATCGTTCAGACTGATCACCCTTTCTTCACTGTCGATGGCGATGACCGCCTCAACCATACTGGAAAAAACGGTTTCCAACTGATTACGCTGGGTAATAATTGCCTCAATTTTTTCATCGAGCAGTTCAGCCATGCGATCCATCGAAGCGGCGAGGGTAACCACCTCGAGGGATGCGGTTTTTTTCACCACTGGAAGCATGCGCAGACTGAAATCGCCACCGGCAAATCGCTCGGCACTTTTGGTCATCTGCTCCAGGGGCCGAGTGATATTCCTGGAGATGAGCAGCGTTGCCGCTCCGGCAAGGAGCAGAACGGCAAGAAAACCTAAAATTATACGCACTTTGATGCGCTTCAAGGTGGCATCAAGTGCGGCAACCGAAACCGAAGTTCGCAGCACCGCTTCGACCCGTTTTTCGAAATTATCCTGGGGCAAAGCGTCGGTAATGTGCGTCAAGGGAATCGCTACGTAAATGAGATTTTCCTGCAGGGTTTTGCTGAATCGCCGGGACATACCCACCCGACCTTTCAATGCCTCGGCAATTTCCACCCGATATTTATGGTTTTCCATGGTTTCAGGATCTTCATTGGAGTCGGCAACGACTTTTCCTTCCGGAGAAATCACGGTAATTCGTGTCCCGGAACTGCGACCGGCCTGCACACAGTACTGCCTCAGGTCTTCGGTTCTATGATCACCCAAATACTCATTAACCTTGTAACTGATCAGGTGAGCCCTGGACTCCAGCCCTGCCTCGGTATCCTGCAGGTAAAACTCCTGAAGCGTTACCAAGCCATACCAACCAACTGTTATTATTACCAGAAGAAGGGTTAACACATTGGTAGGGAAAATTTGCCATATAAGCTTTTTCGGGGTGATCATCGGATTATGCCCTTTCTTCCAAGGTAGAACGAAAACGGTAGCCAATACCGCGCACAGTCTCGATCATCCTGCCGAAATCGCCAAGCTTTTTTCGTAAACCAAAAATCTGCACATCAACGGCCCGCGGGGTGATAAGAAAATCGTAACCACGCGCATGGTCGATTATCTGCTGGCGGGTGAAGACCCAACCGGTTTTTTCGGCCAGAAGGGCAAGGATGCTGAATTCGGTGGTGGTCAGAAGTACTGCATTGCCGTGCAGACGCACTTCATGCCTGCCCTTATCAATCTCCAAGCCGTCGAGGACAATGACGGTCGTCCGCGATTCGTCCGATTTATTACGGTCGGCAACCACTCGCTTGACCACCGCCTTTATCCGGGCGACAAGAACTTTGGGGCTAAATGGCTTGGTTATATAGTCGTCGGCTCCGCAGTCCAGACCGGCGACTATATCCTCTTCCTCACCTTTGGCGGTGAGCATGATAACCGGAATCCCTCGATAGGCGTTCCCCTCCCCTTTGCGCATGGCACTGCACACTTCGATGCCGCTCATTTTCGGCAACATCAGATCAAGAAGGACACAATCGATTGTCTCCGCCCGCAACCGCTCCAAAGCCTCTTCACCCGAATCGGCACAGGTAACATTGAGGCCGGCCTTGATCAGGTTATAGCTTACCAGTTGCTGGATTTCCGCCTCGTCTTCAACCACTAAAACATTAATTTTCGCCATCGCAGATTATCTATAATTATTTGTCATACCAACCGGTTATTGCCGGCTGTGCTGAAAGACAGCATGTTTTTTTTTGCTCCGCGAAGCCACCCGTTACTCCCGGCGACTGCTCGGAGTGTTCCTTAACCACCAACGCCCCTATCGTGTACCATTTTTCAGTCGGCCGCAACCCCCGTCAGGCAATCTAACGGAATATTATTAAACCCCTAATCATTTGCTAACAAAAGTCCTCTATTGTCTGACTCAGTTTTCGGGGGCTACTCCTTTGGCCCTGTACGAGCAATCAACCCCAGCCGATCAAGGATTTTTCACATAATGGAACACCATTTCACCTTCCACCACGAACTCATCAATCTGAACAAAAAACTGCTGACAATGAGTGCCATTGTTGAAGATCGTATCCGCAGAGCGACGCAGATAATCGAGACCAGAGATCAGGACATGATCCGAACTCTCATCCAGTCCGATTATGAGGTGGACGATCTGGAGATAGAAATAGAGGAAGACTGCCTGAAGATTCTCGCTCTGCACCAGCCGGTTGCCAAGGATCTCAGATTTTTGATCTCCGTCATCAAGATCAACAGCGAGATGGAAAAAATCGCCAATATCGCCGTAAACATTGCCAAGCGTGTTCAGAACATCTCAAAATTCAAGCATGCCGGTGCCGTTTCCTATGATTTTTCGAAGATGAGCGAGAAATCGGCTCTCATGCTGAAGAAAAGTATCGATGCCCTGATAGGCGGCGATGCGACGCTCGCCAGATCGCTCTTTGTTGACGATGACGAGGTCGATGCCATGAAAGACCGCTGCTACGAAGACATAAAAGTAAGAATAAAAAATGATCCGGAACATCCCGGCTACCATATCAACACTTTTCTCCTCGGTCGCCATCTAGAGCGTATTGCCGACCGAGCTGTAAACATCGGTTCAGAGGTCATTTACCTCGTTGAGGGGACCATCACCCGAGCTCATTAAGGTTGACAGACATTGTGTTTTCTTTTGAAAAAAAATCTCATTTATCGGCAATTTTGAATGATCTATCACGCCATCATCCCCAGTATTTTCGCCCTCTCGACAGGCTTCTATTTCCTCGGACTGCGCCGTGCCGAAAAAATTGCCGCTTGTTCAGGCGGCATGCGGGAAATGCATTCTCTTCCCACCCACCATGGCATCTTTATCGCATTGAACTGCGCCCTGCCGGCGCTTTTCATTCTTGCCGTCTGGATGATCGTTGAAGAAAAGGTCATCACCTCCATGGTCTCGGCAAATCTGCCGGCGGAATATCTGCAGCTTTCGGCCAATCAACTTTCTCTTGTTCTCAATGAGATAAAAAATGTCGCCTTCGGCGGCTTTACTGCAACAAACGGCAATCCGGCCATCGAACAGGCCGCGGCAGCATATGTGGCCCATTTGACTGCGACCAGGAATATTGTCACTGTTTTTGTCTTTGCCGGCAGCGTCATCCCGGCATGGTTTGCCTTGAGGGGCATCAGCAAAGATCGGCGGGCACGTAATCTGGTTGAGGGGGCGGGACGTATTGTTCTTTTTGGTTGCGCCGGTGTTGCGATTCTTACCACTATCGGCATCGTTTTTTCCGTTTTATTCGAATCCCTGCGGTTTTTCCACTCGGTGCCGTTGCTTGATTTTCTTTTTGGCCTGCAATGGAGTCCGCAGATTGCCATGCGCGCCGACCAGGCCGGTTCTTCCGGGGCTTTCGGCGCCGTGCCGGTTTTCGTCGGAACTTTCCTTATCGCCCTGATTGCCATGTTGGTGGCCATTCCCGTCGGTCTGCTTGCAGCAATTTATCTTTCGGAGTACGCCGGCGCCGGCCTGCGCAACTGGGCCAAGCCTGCCCTGGAAATCCTCGCTGGAATTCCAACCGTCGTTTATGGCTTTTTCGCCGCCCTGACCGTTGCACCGCTGATCAGGAACATCGGCACCGCCTGCGGCTTAGCGGTTGCCTCGGAAAGTGCCCTGGCCGCCGGCCTTGTTATGGGCATCATGATCATTCCGTTTGTTTCATCTCTTTCCGACGATGTCATTCATGCCGTGCCGCAATCCATGCGTGACGGTTCGCTGGCTCTTGGCGCCACCTGTTTTGAGACCATCCGACACGTTATCATTCCGGCCGCGCTGCCGGGAATCGTCGGCAGTATCCTCCTCGCTGTTTCACGGGCCGTCGGCGAAACGATGATCGTGGTCATGGCCGCCGGTCTCTCGGCAAACCTGTCCTTTAATCCACTGACCGCAGTAACAACGGTGACCGTACAAATAGTCACTCTCCTTGTTGGTGACCAGGAATTCGACAGCCCCAAGACCCTCGCTGCTTTTGCCCTGGGTTTACTGCTCTTTGTTTTCACCCTGGTCTTGAACTTCATTGCTTTGCGGGTCGTGCGCAGATACCGCGAGCAGTATGAGTAATGGACTCCGTGCTCAATTGCATCTCAACCCAAAACAACTCAACCCAAAACAACGCCCCGGATACATTGACATTATGACTACTCGCCCCAACCTCCTGCAGCCCGGCAAAGACCTGAAGAAACGCTACCGGACCAACCGGTGGTTCCAGCGGATTGGGCTTACTGCCATTGTCCTCTCTCTTTCCTTTATCGCCTTTCTCTTCTTCCAAATCATTTCGGAAGGCTATACCGCCTTTATCCAGACCAACATTCTGCTTGAGGTTGATTTTTCCGTACAGGCCTTTGCCAAAGAGAATCTGGCCGCGGCCGATTATCCCGGTCTGGTGAAAAAATCTTTGTCCGAGACCTTCCCGGAAGTGAAAGGCCGGAAGGAGAAAAAAGACCTCTTCGGTCTGGTGAGTTCAGGCGCGGCATACAAATTGAAAGAAATTGTCGAAGCCAATCCGAAAATCATCGGCAGCAGACAGAAGGTCTGGGTCCCCGCCGCAAGTGACGTCGATATGCTCATGAAAAGCAAGATCGACCGAACCTCCGCCGAAGAAAACCGCCGCCTCAATGATAATCAACTGGCCTGGCTCGATACCCTGAAAGACCAGGGCAGGTTGGAAAAACGATTCAACCGGACCTTTTTCACCTCCGGCGACTCCCGCGAGCCTGAACTGGCAGGCATCCTTGGAGGGGTGAAAGGGACTGCCTTAACCCTGCTCATCACC
This sequence comes from Pseudomonadota bacterium, assembly GCA_043798185.1. Classification (GTDB taxonomy): domain Bacteria; phylum Desulfobacterota; class Desulfobulbia; order Desulfobulbales; family Desulfocapsaceae; genus Desulforhopalus_A. The sequence continues at coordinate 6,403 of JAZDOW010000158.1, forward strand.
CTGGCACTTGCTTTCCCAATCGGTGTTGCCGCGGCAATTTACCTGGAGGAGTTTGCCCCGCAAAATCACTGGACCGACCTGATTGAGGTCAATATCAACAACCTCGCCGCCGTTCCTTCGATTATTTTTGGTCTCCTGGGACTTGCGGTCTTTATCAATTTCTTTGGCCTACCTCGCTCGACCCCCATCGTCGGCGGACTGGTCCTCGCCCTCATGGCCCTCCCGACCATCATCATTGCCGGCAGGGCATCGCTTAAATCGGTACCGCCGTCGATACGGGAGGCAGCGCTTGGCATCGGAGCCTCAAAGATGCAGACGGTCACCCATCATGTTCTGCCGCTGGCACTGCCCGGGATGCTTACCGGCGCCATTATCGGCATGGCCCATGCCCTGGGAGAAACAGCCCCCCTGCTGATGATCGGCATGGTTGCCTTTATCGTCGATATCCCCGGGGCTATTACCGACCCGGCTGCTGTTCTGCCGGTACAGATCTACCTCTGGGCCGATAGCCCGGAGCGCGGTTTTACCGAAAAGACCTCCGCCGCCATTATCATCCTGCTTGCCTTTCTTATGCTCATGAACAGCATTGCAATTTACCTTCGTAAGAAATTTGAAATCAAATGGTAACAGAACGCTAACAAAAGCCTGTTTTACTACCCGCAGTTCAAACGTGAACGGACCATGAATCAACAACAATCAATATTTAGGAGAACCACAATGAAAGTGTCCCATTTGTTAGTAGCAGGAAGTCTGTCCCTTTGTATGGTCAGCCCGGCTTTTGCCGCCAGAGATTATATCTCGATCGTCGGCTCCTCAACCGTCTACCCTTTTGCCACCGTCGTGGCCGAACAATTCGGTAAAACCAGCGGCTCGAAAACCCCGAAGATTGAATCCACCGGATCGGGCGGCGGCTTCAAGCTTTTCTGCGGCGGTGTCGGCGTTGATCATCCGGATATTACCAATGCATCCCGGGCGATCAAGGCTTCGGAGATGAAGACCTGTGCCGACAACGGCGTCAAAGACATCGTTGAAGTGAAAATCGGTTATGATGGTATCGCCCTCGCCAACGCCAAGACTGCCACCAAGTTCAACCTCACCCGCAAAGATCTTTATCTGGCATTAGCCAAAGATGTACCGGACCCAAAGGATCCCAGCAAACTCATCGCCAATCCTTACAAAACCTGGAAAGATGTTGACGGTTCCCTGCCCGCCAGCAAGATAGAGGTTCTCGGCCCACCGCCGACTTCCGGCACCCGTGACGCCTTTGTCGAATTGGTCATGGAAACTGGCGCCGACACCATAGATGCTCTGAAAAATCTCAAGAAAGCAGACGCCAAGGCCCATACCAAAGCGGTACAGACAATCAGGGAAGACGGTGCCTATATCGAAGCCGGTGAAAATGACAACCTTATCGTCCAGAAGCTCCAATCCAACCCAAATGCTCTGGGTATCTTCGGGTTCTCCTACCTTGACCAGAACGCCGATGTCATTCAAGGCGCTACCATCGAAGGCAAATTACCCACCTACGAAACCATTGCCGACGGTTCCTATCCGGTATCCAGACCGCTGTTTTTCTATGTGAAAAAGGCCCATGTCGATGTCATTCCGGGAATCAAGGGATACCTGGCTGAGTTTTCCAGTGATAAAGCCTGGGGTAAAGAAGGGTATCTTGCCGACAAGGGGCTGATTACCATGCCGGATGCCGAAAGAAAGCAGATTGCCGAAAAAGTTGCCAAGCTCACCACCATGGAAATGAAATAACATCGTTCAAGCTGTAACCTTAAGCTACGGTGGCTCGGAATTTTTCTCTTTGAAGAGAAAATTCCGGGCCGTAGCCGTAAAAAAGCACCAAGAAATATAAGTGAGAGAACAACAATGGAAGCCGTAGCATCGAGAATGACCGATCAAGCTTTTCCGATTATAACTGCCGATAGCCTCGCCGAGGAACACGAAAGACTTCACGCTCGACCCGTTGACAGAAAAACCGTCGGCAATCCTTTTGTCGAGAATCCGCGGATGACCTGCCGGGATGTGGATGTTTTTTATGGTGAAAAACAGGCGATCAATAAAGTCAGCATTGATGTTGGACAAAACCAGGTGCTGGCAATGATCGGACCGTCCGGCTGCGGCAAATCGACATTTTTGCGCTGCATGAACAGGATGAACGACACGGTGTCTTCATGTCGGGTGTCGGGAGAAATATGTCTTGACGGTATCGACATCTATCAGCCATCCATCGATGTGGTTCCACTCAGGGCCAGGGTGGGCATGGTTTTCCAGAAGCCCAATCCTTTCCCTAAATCAATCTACGACAATGTTGCCTACGGCCCACGCATTCACGGCCTGATCAAAGACAAGGTCGAACTCGACGAGATAGTCGAGACCTCGCTTATCAAGGCCGGCCTCTGGGAGGAAGTCAAAGATCGGCTGCGCGAACCGGGCACCGGCCTCTCCGGCGGCCAGCAGCAACGGCTGTGCATCGCCAGGGCTATTGCCGTGAGCCCCGAGGTCATCCTCATGGACGAACCCTGCTCCGCCCTCGATCCTATCGCCACCTCCAAGGTCGAAGAATTGATAGCCGAACTTCGCACCCAGTATGCCATAGTGATCGTTACCCATGCCATGCAGCAGGCATCGAGGGTCTCCCAGCGCACCGCCTATTTTCATCTGGGCGATCTCATCGAGGTCGGCCCGACCGAGAAGATTTTTACCAATCCGGGCCACAAACTCACCGAGGATTATATCACCGGCCGTTTTGGTTGATCGTTTTCTAC
>JAZDOW010000239.1:0-9905 GCA_043798185.1 Pseudomonadota bacterium
TGATCCTGCTCCTGGTCATTGTCGGAATGTTTCTTGATGGCATATCGATATTCCTGATTTTCACCCCGATCCTGCTGCCCATTGCCAATTTTTATCATTGGGATCTAGTGTGGTTTGGGGTATTGCTAACGCTGATGGTAGCGATTGGTCAATTCACCCCACCCTTGGCTGTCAATCTGATGGTATCCTGCCGTATCGCAGGTGTCAGCATGGAGCAAACCGTCCGCTGGGTGATTTGGTTGCTGGTCGCGGTGCTCTGTGTATTGCTTTTAGTTGTTATTTTTCCTCAGCTCGCTTTATGGCTGCCACGTCAGTTGGGTTATTAGTATCTTAGAAATTCGTTTCTTATTTTTTAAGAATGAATTTCGTGAAGGTACTTATCCCCATTGAGGGGCATTAGTATCTTACAGATAAGGATGTTTTCCGGTGACAATGTTAAATACTCAACCTGAAGGAGGACCTCATTATGAAACATTTTTCAACATTCAAGGTCGTGCTGGTCGCAATATCAATTGCCTTTGCGACCGTCGCTGCTGCCCAAGACTACAAGCCTGAATACAAGATGTCCCTTGTGCTGGGCACCGCATTTCCATGGGGCAAAGGTGGCGAAATCTGGGCCGACCTGGTACGTGAGCGTACCAATGGCCGCATCAACATCAAATTGTATCCGGGAACGTCGCTTGTACAAGGCGATCAAACGCGCGAATTTTCGGCGATTCGCCAGGGTGTGATCGACATGGCTATTGGCTCGACCATCAACTGGTCCCCGCAAGTCAAGGAGCTGAACCTTTTTTCCATGCCTTTTCTGATGCCCGATTTTCCAGCTATCGACGCCCTCACCCAAGGGGAAGTGGGCACTCAGCTTTTTTCTATCCTGGATAAGGCCGGTGTTGTACCGCTCGCCTGGGGTGAAAACGGCTTTCGCGAGGTCACCAATTCCAAACAGGCCATCCGCACCCCAGAAGACCTGAAGGGTATGAAGATCCGTGTTGTCGGCTCGCCTCTCTTTCTCGACACCTTCACCGCCTTGGGAGCCAATCCAACCCAGATGAGCTGGGCCGATGCCCAACCGGCCTTGGCCAGCGGCGCCGTGGATGGCCAGGAAAATCCCTTGGCTATCTTCACCGCCGCCAAGCTTCATAATGTCGGCCAAAAACACATAACAATGTGGGGTTATGTAGCAGATCCTCTGATCTTTGTTGTCAATAAGGAGATCTGGAATTCCTGGACCGAAGCTGACCGCGCCATCGTCAAGCAGGCCGCTCTGGATGCAGGGAAGCAGGAAATCGCCATTGCCCGGACGGGCCTGATCGAGGCTGACAAGCCATTACTCAAGCAAATCGAAGGGCTGGGCGTCACCGTCACTACCCTCACCTCGCCGGAGCGCGAGGCCTTTGTCAAGGCCACCCGTCCGGTTTTTGATAAATGGAAAGAACAGATCGGCCCAGGTCTGGTGGCCAAAGCCGAAAGTTCCATCGCAGGTCGTAAAAAATAAGTGGCTGACATCTTTACTTGTCTGGACAAAGTGGAATGCTTATCATAAGAAAAAAAGATAGGGGCACTACTTTTACAAAACATTCTTGAGAGGACTTTTACTATGTACGAGCATGCACATCCAGTTTCAATAACACAAGCCAGGCAGGAAGCTTCGACCATCTTTCTAGCCAAAGTTTTCAATCTCATGACCCTCGGGTTGGGCATCACCGGTATTGTCGCCTTTCTTACCGCTAATACCGGCTTGGCTGCGGTGATTATCGGCAGCCCCCTTTTCATGATTCTGGTTCTCGCCGAACTCGGTCTGGTGTTTTATCTCTCCGCCAGGGTCGAAAAGATACAGGCGGCCACCGCCTCGGGGCTTTTCATTGGCTACTCGGTATTGAACGGCCTTACTCTCTCAGTTATTTTTCTGGCCTACACCCATACCTCCATCGCCGGCACCTTTTTCATTGCCGCCGGGATGTTCGGCTCCATGGCTGTGTACGGCATGGTCACTAAACGGGATCTTTCAGGGTTCGGATCGTTTCTTTTCATGGGCCTTGTCGGCATTATTATTGCTTCGATTGTTAATATCTTCCTGCAGAGTTCAAGTGTACACTGGGCGATATCCTTTCTGGGTGTACTGATTTTCACCGGTCTTACCGCCTATGATGTACAAAAAATTAAAAGGATAGGCGAGGAAGGCATAATGGCCCAAGGGGATGAAACAGTCCGCAAAGGCACCGTTATGGGGGCGCTGACACTTTACCTCGATTTTATTAACCTGTTCCTTATGCTTTTACGTTTTTTCGGAGGCAGTCGTGATTAGTACCTTGTGCGGTATTAATTAACGGACGGGGGGATTTTCCCCCGGTAAATGTTAAAGGGCATGCCTATTATTATTTGGGCATGCCCTTTTTTTGTGAAAATTGGCGATGCTGTCGACCTTGCGACATATCGTCACCTCCTATCCAGGCAACCAAACAGACAGGGATTACCTATTGGAAAAGGTTCCGGGCATATGCTATTAAATTATTCATCAAACAGCTTGCTTATTGTTTCGAGAAAATTGTCTTTCAGAAAGGAGAAACTGATGAATTATAGCGGAAAATGTCTGTTGCTCGGCGCATTGCTCCTCTTTACCTCCGGCATTGCCAACGGTGGTGACCTTGATGCCTTTGTCGGCCGGAAAGGGGTTCTCAAGATAGCCGGAGGCACCGCCCACATCCCGGTGATGAAGGAAGCAGCGGCAATAGTGATGACGAAAAACCCGGATATCCGCATCACCATCGCCGGCGGCGGAACCGGGGTGGGGATCAAGCAGGTTGGCGAAGGACTCATTGATATCGGCAATGCTGGAAGAAAAGCAACTGAGGAAGAAATCTCGACCTATAATTTACATATGGTCAAATGGGCTATTGATGGTGTTGGGGTGGTTGTCAATTCACAGAACAAGGTCGTCGCCCTGACTACCGCCCAACTCCAGGATATCTTTGCCGGCAAGATCACCAACTGGCACGAAGTGGGCGGCGAAGACCGGGAGATCAACCTCTATGACCGCGATTCAGCTAGCGGTACCCGAGAAGTATTCTGGGAAAAGGCTCTCAAGAAGGGTGAGGTGGCGCAAAAGGCCAACGTCGTAGTTTCCAATGGCGCGATGAAAACCGCAGTTGCCGGTGACCCCTATGGAATCGGCTATGTCTCCGTTGGCCATATCGATGCGACGGTGATACCGGTCGCCCTCGATGGAGTCGTCCCGACTCTTGAAACTGTTAAAAGCGGTACTTACGGAGTTTCCCGGGGCTTGTTCAGCCTGACCAAGGGCGAGGCCAAAGGCCTTGCCAAGACTTTCCTCGATTTCCTGATCAGTCCGACCGGGCAAAAAATAGCGATGGACAAAGGATTTATCTCAGTGCAGTGAGTATCGCCAACCGGTTGCCGGTACATCTCTTCCGTCTCGCGGCCTTTGCCGGTGGTCTTTTGACCGTAGCCGTTTTTGTAATGATGCTCGTTCTTGGCTGGCCGCTGTTGTCGAGCGGCCAGTTTTTTACCCTCCTCAAGACAGAATGGCGGCCGAGCCATGCGGCATATGGCATCTATCCGATGCTGATCGGCAGTCTTTCCATCTCTGTCCTGGCCCTCTTCTTCAGTCTCCCGATCAGCCTGGGCACTGCCTTTGTTGCCTCGACCCTGGCTCCTCGCCCATTGCGCAAAGCGATACAGGGCCTGGTCCGAATGATGGCCGGAATTCCAACGGTTGTCTATGGTTTTGTCGCCGTTTTCCTCCTGGTTCCCTTCATGCGCGAACAGATAACCGGTGGTTCCGGGCTGAACATTCTCACGGCTTCTAGTGTTCTGGCTTTACTCATCGCCCCGACCATGATCGTTTTTTTCGTAAGCGGTCTTAGCAATGTTCAGCAGTCTTATTGCCTGGCGGTCGATGCCCTTGGCGGCCGCCAGGTGCAGAAGCTGTTATATCTTCAAGTGCCGCAAGCCTGGCCGACGATACTTGCCGGGATCATTATGGGCTTCGGCCGGGCCATGGGCGATACCCTGATCAGTCTGATGGTGGCCGGAAACAGCGTGGTCGTTCCCCAGGCGGTTTCTGATTCCGGCCGGACACTGACGGCGCATATTGCTTTAGTCATTGCTGCCGATTTTTCCGGAATGCAGTTCAAATCGATATTTGCCTGCGGCCTGATTCTCTATATCTTTACCGTATTCGTCGTGATATTTTTGCGATTTCTTGGCGGAAAGCTCAAGAGGCAAGCAGAATGAGAAGATACTTTGAACGATCTATCGTCCTGCTTTCATGGAGCAGCACTTTCCTGTTGCTTGCGATCCTTCTTTTTATTCTCGGCTATCTTGTGCACCAAGGTGGAGAGGCAGTAAGTCTCGGCCTAATATTTGGGGATGTTCCCTCCCTCGACGCCCTGTTTTTTCGACGGCAGGTCTTTCACGGTCTTTTTCCGGCCGTCGTCGGAACGGTGGCATTGGTTCTTTTGTCGGTGGGTATGGCCCTTCCGGTTGGGATTGCCGCAGGGATATACATGGCTGAGTATAGCCGGGGGCGGGTCAAATGGCTTTTATCCGTTCTTTTTGACGTCCTGGCCGGATTGCCATCGATTGTCGTCGGCCTGGCCGGATTTTCTCTCACCCTTATCCTGCACCGGTTATTGCCCGGTCGCCTTGGTCCATGCCTTTTGATCTCGGCATTGGCCATTGGTTTTTTAATACTCCCCTATCTCATTCGCAGCACCCAGATGGCCCTTGAGTCCCTGCCGCTATCCCTGCGATGTATCGCTCCCGCCCTCGGAGCAACTCGCCTGCAAAATATCCGCTACGTCCTGCTGCCTACCGGCCTGCCCGACATCCTCGGCGGAATCATCCTGGCAATCGGCCGGGCGGCTGAGGATACGGCGGTCATCATGCTTACCGGGGTGGTTGCCTCCGCCGGCCTGCCGCGGTCACTGTTTGAACAATTCGAGGCCTTGCCGTTTTTTATTTATTACATCTCTTCACAGTATGCCGATCCGGGAGAACTGCGGATGGGCTTCGGAGCGGCACTCCTCCTGCTGGCTGTATGCGCTCTCTTATTCGCCGTCGCTGCCGTTGTTGAACGAACTCTCTCCCAGCGGTTGCAAAGGCTCTAAGCTATGGACAGGAAAAACAAAATAATAACCGAAAAGCTGACCTTTTCTTACCAGGACAAACCCGTCCTGGAAAATCTTGACCTTACTCTAACCAACAACTCGATCATCGCGGTAACCGGCCCGTCCGGTGCCGTTAAATCGACTCTGCTCTCGGTCTTCAATCGGTTGTGGGAGGAAAGCGGTCAGGGAAAATTCAGCGGTCGGGTATTGATCCGTTTTGGTAATCGTATGATCGATATTTACGACTCGGAGTTTTCCTTATCCGAGCTGCGGCGGCGTGTCGGCATGGTCTTCCAGGGTCCGAACCCGCTGCCGATGACGATCTTTAAAAACCTGGCTTTCCCCCTCCTTCTTGAAGGCCGAAGAAATAAGCAAGAGTTGGCTGAGAAGGTGGAAGAGATGCTTATCAAGGTCCACCTTTTCGACGAGGTCAAGGATCGTCTCAAGAGCGATGCCCGCTTACTTTCCGGAGGACAACAACAGCGTTTATGCATCGCCAGAGCTTTGATGGTCGACCCCGAGGTCCTTCTTCTTGACGAACCCACCTCCTCACTCGACAGTAAGGCCTGTGCCAAGATCGAGGAACTGCTCTTCGGACTCAAAGAAAACCGGACACTGCTCATGGTTTCCCATTATCAGGACCAGGTCCGCCGGGTGGCCGATCAGGTCTATGAACTGGCAGATTGCCAACTTTTCCGCACCTTCTGACGATGAGAAAGCCATGACTATCGGTATCATCCCAAAGGAAAATGAGGTGGAGTCAGGAATTCAACACCTCTCCCAAACAATCGATTCCACTCAATTGGTAGCCCAGGAATGCAATGACTGCGGCAAGTGCCTCGGGGAATGTGCATTTCTTCAACACTACGGCATACCCGGTCAAATCGCCGGACAGCATATGTCCGGTGTCGCCGACCATTACCACACCGCCTTCTTCTGCAGTCTCTGTCACTTTTGTACAGAGCTCTGTCCCAAAGGGCTGCCGATCGCCGAGATGTTTCTCGACATTCGGCGGAAGGCCGTGGCGAAAGGCCTGGGAAGATTTAAGGAACACCGGCGACTCCTTGGCCATCAGGCTCTCGGTAACTCACCCCTTTTCACCAGTTATCAGCTGCCCGTTGGATGTACCACGGTCTTTTTCCCTGGTTGTGCCCTGCCGGGTACCCACCCGGAACAGACCTTAGGGCTTTTTACACTTCTGCAGGAAGGTATTGAAGGCCTAGGTCTGGTCCTTGACTGCTGCAATAAGCCTTCCCACGACCTTGGCTTCCACGACCGCTTTCTAGTAAATTTTAGCCGTAAAGTCGTGGCTCTTCAAAATCTTGGAGTTAAAAAGGTTCTTACTGCCTGCCCAAGCTGTTTGGCGATCTTCAGGCAGTATGGTAAGGGGCTCGAAGTAAGCACGGTCTATACTCACCTGGCCGATCTCATCGAAAAGGACCGGACAATGGTGTATGCGGCAGATGCGATAGATTGCCGATACACACTCCATGATCCCTGTACGCTCCGTTTTGACAGCGAAATATCCGGAGCGGCCAGAAGACTTATCCAATCAAAGGGCATTACCATTACCGAGATGGAACACAACCGTGCAACTACTCTGTGTTGCGGTGCGGGTGGGGCTGCTTCATGTATGGCCGGCGGCAAAAATTCCGGATGGAGACACAAAAGATTGGCTGAAGTAGGTGAGGCTCAAATGGTGACCTACTGTGCCGGATGCACGTCAGCTTTTGCTTCAAGTAAGGCCATCCACCTCCTCGATCTGCTTTTTCCGCTGTCGGACAAAAAGGGTCCGTCCCGGAAATTGCCCCAAGCCCCGCTGACCTATCTCAACCGGTTGAGGTTGAAATGGAAAACAAAAAAAATGGTTCGGTAAATCGGCAAGGTTCAAACGCTAATTTTCTTTGAACTGGTATTTGTAGCCAAAGTCCTTCGGATTATAAAAATCCAAACCTTTCCCGCCCACTTCGGCATAGGGATATCCAAAGGTGTTGAGGGGTGGACCGGCTTGGGGAGGATTCAACACAATATCGCGACCCTTGGCGATGACCACCCGGTAAGGATCAATTCCGCCCCAGAAATAATTCCGGTATTCGGCAGTCTTTGGATTATCAATTTCGAGTTTTTCGACCAACATCGCTTTCCGCACATCGGCGGGATCGACAGTCACCCAGCCATAGCCGGGAAGAAAAAACTCAGCCCAACAATGTTGCCAGGTGGATATATCTTCTTCTGCTTTTTTACCCAGACGAACACTGAACAGTTCACGAGCCGGCACACCGGCAGCGCGGCACAAAGCAACGTATACCGAGGAAATGTCGGTACATTTCCCCCCCGGTTTATTGAGCAGCGAACATACATCCCCTTTACCGCATCCGATGGTCTCGGGATCACGGTACATATTCTCGACGGTCCAGTCATAGATCGCCTTGGCTTTTTCGAGAACTGTTTTTTTGTTCTCGGTGATTTTATCAGCCAGGCTCTTGACCGGTCCGTCCAGGGGTCCGAGACTGGTTGGTTGGAGATATTCCGCATAATCACCGACATTCCAGGGAGGTTCGACAACCGGCAAGCCGGTCTGGCGAATTTCCAGTCGTTCTACGTTAAAGGAAAAGGTCAACTTACGGCTTTTCGCATCCTTCGGCCACTCGGCATACAGAATGGGGGTGCTAAAAATTCGGTCAGTGTATACACCCGACGATGCATAGTCACCGCTCACCTTAATGTTCGAGATATTTTGGTTTTTATCGGAAACCGGGTAAGGAATCCACAACTTGGTATCCTGGTCGCTGGGTTGTGCCGACAGGTCAACGGCAAACGTTACCGTACCGGAGCGGTTTTTAGCCGCAACCGCCACGTTGGCAGCCTGGGCAACAACCAGAACCAAGCAGAACAATAAGAGTTTTTTCATGTAATCACCTCTTTTATGGCAAATATTGACAGAAGAATTCAAACAGGTCGTCATGACTCTGGAATACACACACCGGTGCGACTACTTGTGACAATAAAACCCGTGTTTGTCCAATTGGTATTCCCCATCAAAACCTGATCTTCGATAGCTTTTCGCTACTGCATCGTGGTATAGACAAGAATGTTGAAAAGAAGGTGCAAGGTCTCTGGCGGAAAGTTATTCCAATGAGCTTGAAGTATTGAGCGGAAAACAGCACTTTTATGACATGCCGATTTTTTTCTCCAGGCGAATTATTTCCACGGCAATTTCCTGGCGGTCATTTTCTGAGAGATTCGGCTGTTGCAGCTTCTTGTGCAAGGCGAGGAGGATCATTTCGGCGCGGTATTCGTTACATGTATAGGACGTGGATGCAGGGTCGGGGGTGTCTTCCATGGTGTTTATTGTTAGATTTTCAGGCAAGATGGATAGTTTTATTAATACCCCCGTAGAGAAACCAACAGGAAAAAACCAGCAAGAAGACAGCGCAACCACCGATCAGTTTGCGGTACAGATTGTCGCTGAAAAAACGTCTCCCCTTGGCGATCCCATAGGAAATCAGACTGTACCATGCCAGGTCGGCGAGGATATGGCCCAAAAAGAATGCTGCTATGCCGATGAGCCCGAATTTCATAGCGTACATGATGTATCCAAGACCGATTGATGCCCACCAGATCAGCCAATAGGGGTTGGCGGCACTGAGTACGATGCCGGCCAGAACGAGGTTTCTCGACTTTGAGTCCTGCGGTCGATCATCCAAACTCAGCTGTGAAAGAGAGCAGAGCATGGTTGTTCCCATCCACAGCAGAACGGCTCCCCCCGATAACGATATAAAAATAAAGACATCATCGCGCACCAGGATCGGAGCCAGTCCGGAAAGCAGAGCGACCACCAAAACCAGCTCAAGAAGGGAGTGACCGAAAATCATCATCGGCCCCACCAGCGCCCCTCGCCTTGAACTTTCGCTGACCGTGACGGTGAGCAGTGGCCCGGGCATCAGAGCACCCGAGAGCGCCAGGATAAATGAGGTGCAGAAGATAGTGAGCAAGGCAATATTCATGGAATACCTAGAGAATTGAAAACAAGAATGTGCAAATATACAAACGATCGTCCTTTTCTACAACAATAGGCTTGCCGATCGTCAGCACTTTTCTTCGGGGCGTCGTTCCGGCACATACACTTCGGGAATCGTGCCGTCGTTCCATTGTTTTGAAACATAGAGCTGACAATAGCAGCTGCCGAACTCGCGTACATCCGCCTCGCGGTAATCGCAGGGACAAATGATGTCTTTATCGGCCTTGACATCTTCTTTTGCCAGACGGCAGGGACAACACATATAGCCGTAGCGCTCCTTGTTTTGCACAAGGGCCTCAAGCAAAAAGATGGTCTTTTCTTTGTCTCGGTTGAAAAAATAGCCCTTGGCTTCGTTGATTTTTTGCAGCTGCTTGTAGAGATTTTCTACATTCATGGTTTAAGCTCCAATTCTTTGCGAAGCAAATTGACGATTTTTATTAAAGTGGCAGTGTTTTCAATCAACAATTTATGCTTTCTTCAGTATTTAGACAAGAGGAAAGGCCACGACAGGGGCATTTACCGTATTATATAACACCTAATGCCGACTCCTTCTAACAGGAGATTCTCCCCAAAAAGCCGAATGGAATAGCGCCATATTGTGATAAAATGGCCCTCGCTTGCACGGCATTACAAACAAAACAGCCCCGTTTAGACCGAAGCGTCCTAACGAGGCTGTAACACCAAAATGGTGAAAGTGACTTTTTTGACTGTTTACTCGCAATTGCATGCTATCTCGGGTATCGTTTCTCAAAAAT
>JAZDOW010000244.1:0-28571 GCA_043798185.1 Pseudomonadota bacterium
CAAATTAATTGCATTGAGCAGATCAGCAGTCAGATGGGAAAATAAAAAGAAGGGGAATGCAGGTTTTCAGAAAAAAAGAGATGGAGCCGGTGGCTCAGTTCTCGTTAGCGGAGGTGGCTCAGTTTTGATTAGCGTTGAAGCCTGAAGAGGGTATAGTAGGGTAAGAGAACAAAGTCACATACAGAATGCGAAGAAGAATGACAAGTTTCTGTAAAGTTGTTGCATAAGTTTCCTTAGTGATTAGATCCATCACTGGATGGAAGCGAGCTGGCGATTTTTAATGAAAGCAGGTGTTGCATAAGTATGCGATAGCGGGCTGGATTTGTTGGTACATATGTTGGTACAATAAAATATTCACACAATATAATATCTGTAATATCAAGAGGCTGCGAGATAGAGTCAAGCGCCTGCTCCCCATAGTGACATTCAAAGAAGTCTCAGAAAGTTCAATTGACCCGCAGCCATCAAGGTTTGCGGGTTTTTTGTTGCCCTTGGAAGGCAAAAGAGATTTATTGAAACCAGAGAAAGAGGGGGCGACAGGTAGTGGCAGACAGCGTCCTTCGTGCATTTGGGCAACAATGAGGAATTCGTGAGTGGTGAATCTATTTGGCAAAAATGGCTGGGCAATGTAAAGGAAGACAGATACATCTATAAAACAAATACTCGTTAGGTCTCAATGCCAACATGTAATCCTACTTGCAGCCTCTATTCACGTCATGTCCATACGAGGGTGTACCGTCGCGCCTACACTATTGGACATGACAAGGGAGTAGAGATAATCGACGGTGGGGCAAAACGGGGTGACAATAAAAAATTAAGGGTTCCCGCAAAATAATAAGCCTCAGAAACTGTGCAGCTATCAAAATCACTGGGAATGTGGTAACTCTACAATAATACTACATAAGCTTATCAGGTAGGCTGGGAATTTGGTCAATTAGGAGATAATTTATGCGCCAAATAATTGTTTCAATAAAGATCTGTTATTCACTCCTTATTCTATTATTTTCTCTCCTGACAGCATGTGCGGGTGAAGCATCCAACCTTTCCGATCCTTATCAAATAATGCAACTCTACTATGAGGCCATTGGTGGCCTGGAACGTCTAAAGAGTATCAAGAGTAGCCGTTGCGAGGGCAGGATCCATTATGACGATCTTAAGGGTACTTTCAAGCATTGGGAAAAACGGCCCCTGCAAAGTCGTACCGAAGAAGATTACTCGATCATCTCTCAGGTTGGAGGGGATAATGGTGATTTCTTATGGCTATTTGACACCAACGGTCAACTGTTGATTATGAAAGATGACGACACATTGAAGCGTCGAAAAATCAGCGAACTGCTCGACCGTTATGAACATCTCAATCCTAAGTCACCTTATTTTTCCCTCTCTTTTGCCGGAATAACCATGATCAACGAACGGCCCTGTTACGAGGTTGTTCAGAGTAACACCATAAACAGCGATCAAAGCCATTTTTTCATCGATACAGAAACCTTTATTATGATCCGTTCCCTCAATCAGCAACCAGATACTGGGACTGAGAGTGACTATGACGATTATCGGCTTGTTGATGGGGTTCTTGTGGCCTTTCACCAGCATGATACAATACATCCCCAAGAGAAAACCCAAGAGACCTGGGTGACTCAGTATGTAAATAACCCAGTAATAGATGGACAGCTTTTTCAGCCACCCAAAAGAGAAAAGGGATACCACTTTAAGGACAACGACAAATCTGCGTCAATCCCGTTCGAATTTATAGAAAATCTCATCTATCTGCGTGTCACCATAGACGGAGACACCAAGCATTGGATACTTGACAGTGGGGCTTCAATGTCGGTCATCGATTATGAGTACGCTGAAAATCTAGGCCTTGATATCCAGGGTAAGATCAAAGGCTATGGTTTTGGCGAGATGTTTGATCTTTCCTTCGTTAAAGTGCCCGAGTTTCAAGTCGGTAACATCAAATTCGACAGCCAAAAGTGGTATGTGACCAAGGGCGTCACTGCCAAGAGCTATGAGCCGCAAATCGCCGGAATCCTAGGCTATGATTTTCTTTCTCGCTTTGTCGTTGAGATTGATTACGACCAACAGAGGGTTACTTTTCATGACCCCGACTCTTTTATGTACAAGGGGCCTGGAGCGGTGATAGATGCCCCCCTCAAATACCGGACCTTCACACTGCCAGTGGTTTTAAACGACAAATTTGAAAGTCGCTGGAGCTTTGACCTCGGTTCATACCACAGTTCAATCCACTACCAATTTGCTGAAAAACATGGGTTGCTGGAAAGCAAAGGTGTCGAAATCGTCAGTCGGGGCGTGTCCGGTTACTCGCGCGAGATGAATGTCCAATTCGATTGTCTGCAGATAGACCGTTTCCGCCTGCCTCATCCATTATTAGCTATGCCGCTTGAAAAAGGTGTAGGGGCGACTTCTTTAGGTGAAGTAGGAGGCAATCTTGGGAATTCCAGCTTCCGGCATTTCCACCTCTTCCTCAACTATCCTGACCAGAAGATCATCCTGGAACCAGGCAAGAGTTTTAACATGACGTTCCCTCGCGATAAATCCGGCCTGATTGTAGGCAGGGGTGACAACGACCACCCGATTGTCTCCTATGTCTCCGACAATACTCCAGGCGCTGAGGCTGGTCTTGAGGCTGGGGATATCATCCTTCAGTTTGCCGGGGAAGAAATCGGCCCCGGTCACCCAATTCTCCCTCTGCGTGATATTCTGCGGGGGAATGCCGAGACAAGAATCCCGGTGAAAGTGCAAAGAGACGAGCAGATAATCACTACAACAGTAATCCTCAAGGATCTTTATCAAATTGATACAAAGGGGTGTAACCAAGCTGAAAACTGATAATTCAGCATGAGTTCAAGACAGCGGGTGCGATACGTTGTAACCGCTGTAATCAGCTAAAAATCTCTTTGTATTGGCACCTTAAAAGTCTTCCTGTTTTTTCTTCACGAATGTGCAATCCATTGCCCTCGCAAAATTTATAAACCTCGCAGTTTGCACACTCACCGGTTCGGGTCCATTTTCGATGCCGCATTTTTTGGAATCTGTTATTCCAGACATCGACAAAATCGTCTTTATAAATATTTCCCTGAATATAATCTTCTCTTAACGAGGGACATGCGGAGATTGATCCATCAGCGAGAACGGAGGCAATATTTATCCCAGCTCGGCAAAAGAAGAAGCCATCTCGAACTTCCGATTCGTAATTTCCTAGAAAACCTTCGCAGCCCAAATCGACTTTTATGACCTTTTCTTGTCGATTTTTTTCAATAAACTCCATCAGTTCAATATACTGCTGTTTGGAAAGAACAAATGCAGGGTTATCCTTTGCTCGTCCTTTGGGAAAGACATCAAAAAGCCTCCATCTTTTAACCCCGGTATTAATCAGCAGTTCTTTTATCTCATCGAGTTGATGGAAATTATTATGGGGGAAATCAGGGGACATGGGAAATCAGGGGACATTATATGAATTTCTCTTTTTCTTTTCTGGCCAACCAAATGTTTGTTAAAGAGAATTGATATAATGTCCGTCCCTTTTTTCAAGCTCAGAAGGCTGACAATGTCCAATGTTTTCACGCCAAGGAAAATATTATTTGGATCAGAAAAAAACGCTACGCCTGCCGCAACGCAAAATGTTGTTTGAATTTCTGCTGTAACCGACCAGCGTGGTGGCGCTGCAGTTGCTTCCGGTTGTTTTAACGAAAGTTCGGTTAGACACAGCGTTTTTGTCGCCGATTTTATAATCCAGGACGGTGAAGGCATTTAAGAGATACATGGCTTCGGCATTGGTATTCCACACAACATCTCCTGGTTGTAATAAAACGGGGACAGGTGGATACCAATGGTGCCCATTGAAATAGGGCGTGGTCAAAACAACAGGTCGATAATCCTCGTGAAAAACCGTGATTACTCCTGCTTCCACCTCAATTGTACGTCGTGCCTGTGATAACTCGCCGAGAAAATCTATACTGAAAGCATCTTTTTGCCCAAATTTCTGAAAGGCTTTGGCCATTTTATTGAGGGTCCTCAGAAGCATAACATCGCCGACAAAATGCGTTCGTTCGCTTGAGACGATGACGTCATCGCCATAACGTTGATAAACACGAAAAGCTGCGGGTGAGAGGCCACCGTCTTTATAAAAGCGCTGGGAATATTCACTGGCATGGTGAAGATCGCGCCCTGCAAGCAGCTCTTTGGTAACGGCCATAAATTCAATCAAGGAAGGCGCCGGGAAGGGACGTGTCGTAAAACGTGCTATCCGTTCTCCCAGGGAATGCATATTCATCTCATGGGGTGTCAGCGTTTGGAAGAGCAAGCCGTCACCAATGATGATTTTACAGACATCGGCGAAAGACACCACCTTCTCGTCGGACTTCTTTATGGTAGAGCTGCCATGTTCATGAAGGTCCTCCTCTTTTGCCACAAGCAAAGTAAGCGGATCGTTCTCACAAGGTTGAAAAGCTTGAAGATAGTGCATCGTGATTTCTCCTGCTCCGTTTTATTTGAGATGTGCAAACATCTAACCGTTGGTGGCTGCTTATTGCCAGCCGTTCTGTTGTCATTTGACGCGCATATCGCCTTTTTCCATGAAGAGTTGATGCATGAAAAACGCCCTTTCGAGGATATGCGGTTCGTGCCCGCCACGCTCTTTCACGGCACGCTGGTAATAGTCCCACAACTGATCGCGGAAATCCGGATGGGCACATTTTTTTATCACTTGTTCAGCAACCTTGCGTGGGGTCAGCGAGCGGGTATCAACCAGCCCGTATTCGGTTACCACTATATCCACCGAGTGCTCCGAATGATCGACATGCGAGACCATGGGCACGATGGCGGAAATCAGGCCGCCCTTGGCTGTTGAAGGCGTCACCATCATCGTCAAAGCGCCGTTGCGGATAAAATCCCCCGATCCGCCGATACCATTCATGAGTTGGGTACCCATGACGTGGGTGGAGTTCACTTGGCCGTAAATGTCAATTTCGATGGCGGTATTGATGGCTATAACCCCCAGGCGGCGAATGACCTCCGGGGAGTTGGAAATTTCCACCGGCCGGAGGACAATTTTTTCGCGGTAGCGATAGATTTCATTAAAAAATCGTTGCCGTGCCTTTTCCGACAAGGTCAAGGCCGAGCCGGATGCCGCCCGAACCTTACCAAGATCAATGAGGTCTAAGACGCTGTCCTGGAGAACCTCCGAATAAATATCGATGGAGTCAAAGTTTGTATCTTCAATGAATCCAGCTAATACCGCATTGGCAACATCGCCGACGCCGGCCTGCCAGGGCAGGGCGGGCGGGATGCGATCTTTCTTGATTTCATGTCGTACAAAATCCAGGATGAACTCGGCAATTCGGCTGGATGTGCCATTGGGCGGCATAAAAATCGGGCAATGGTCTTTTTCGGTGCTGAAGAGGATGGCTACCACCCGGTCGGGGTTCATTTCGATATGGGGTTTGCCGATCCGGTCGGCGGTGCGGTAGAGAGGGATGGGCATGCGGTACGGCGGATCTTCCGGAATAAAGATGTCGTGAATCCCTTCCATAAGTGGTGAAATTCCCGAAATTTCGATGATAATCTTTTTAGCTTCCCGCACATAGGTCGGGGTATTGCCGACAGACATGGTGGGGATCAAATGGCCTTTTTCGGTAATCGCCGCCGCTTCCACCACTGCTACGTCACAGCGGCCCCATTCCCCGGCCCGTACCTTGGCGGATAATTGGGAAAGATGATCGTCCTTGAAGGCTATTTCTCCATGGTTGATTTTCTCCCGCATGATCTTGTCACTCATGTAGGGACGTCGCCAGGCCACGAGGTCGGCCCTGGCCAAGATTCCATCGACCATATCGCCGGTGGATGCCCCGGCAAAGAGGTTGATCTTGAACCGCTCGCCGTTTTCAGAACGTTTTACCAGTTCCTGGGGAATGAGTTTGGGGTATCCGGCGGTAAAACCGGAAATAAACAGGTTGGTGCCATCCTGAATATGTCGAGCAGCGCTCGCCGGATCGCAAATTTTATCCTGCAAGGGTTTGAATCGGACCCGATCGGTCAACATCTTTTATCTCCTTCATTCTTTTTTCGTATCAAATGCGAAATAGTTTCAAAATATAATACCTCGCGTCTCGATAAATGGGATACTTTTTCGTACCTTCTTGAGGGTGTAAGTATCTTGACGAAATTCATTCATAAAAAGCAAGAAATGATTTTTTAATGTACTAAGGTGTAATGAAAAAATATTTCGGATTTATCATCGTCGGCACGCTTGTCTTTTATCTTTCAAGTGTTGTATTACCCGGTCTGCTGGCCGTGTCGATTCTACTCGCCTGGCTGGTGCCCCTTCTGACCTGGCGTACCCTCGGGGGGAGTGCTCTTCGACAGGCTCTGTCGCTATTGCTGGTCGGTTTCGTAGTCATCTGCTTTTCGGCCAGTCGAGGCGTTTTTCTTGGCTGGAAACAAATTCTTGCCGGTAATCTGCCGCCACTCGCTATGTTCGTTGCCGTGGCTTTTCTTTCTCTCACCAATCGACTTTTTGAAGACCCTTCTCTGCCAAAAGGGAAGAGCGCCGTTGTAACAACAGCACTCGGAACTCATTTTCTCGGAGCAGTGATTAATCTATCGGTATTGTTCGTCTTTGGTGACAGGCTGCAAAAAAACGGCACCTTAAGCAGGGAGCAGATGATAATTCTTGCACGCTCTTTTTGCGCTGCTGCATGGTGGTCGCCCTTCTTTATAGCCACCGGCGTCGCTCTGACTTATGCACCTGGAATGCTTTGGAAGGAAACACTGATTCCTGGGGCAATCATGAGTGCTATCGCAATAACCTACTCTCTGGTTGAAGTCTGTTTTTTCAGAACTGCAGAATTCTCCGGATATCCTATAAAGTTTGAAAGCCTGACTGTTCCTGTCTTTCTTGCTGTCGTGGTGATCGCCGTGCATCATTTTTGGCATGATGTGAATATTCTGCTCCTCATTTGTCTGGTTTCACCGGCAGGTGCGTTTGTTTTTATGAAAGGCAGGCCAAGGAAAGCAACGCTGCGTGATTTTATCGATAACAGAATAGCATCCGTCAGCAGCCAATTTGCTCTGTTTCTGGCGGCAGGAGTCTTTTCCGCCGGCTTAAAGTCGGTGATCCATGTTTATCCGGCAGTATTCAGCCTCGAAGGTTCCGTCTTTACTCCTTTATTATTTGCAATAGTATTAGGTGCGATGGTAATCATTGGAATTGTCGGCGTTCATCCGATTGTAAGCATAGCGATTGTTGGCCCGCTGCTTCTCCCCCTTCATCCGGATCAATCGCAACTTGGTTTTCTGTTTCTTACCAGCTGGGCAATTTCAACGGGGAGCAGTCCGCTGTCGGGAGTAGGGCTGGCGATGGTCAGTCGATACCGGGCATTACCTCGGGGGATAGTACAGAGTAATTGGCACTACGCCCTTGTGATGTGGGTAATTGCCTCTGCCATGAACGTCCTCTTCTTTTCCGGCAGTTCTTAGTGTGTTAGAGATTGTTTTCGTACATAAAAAACAAGATTCAGGAAATCAAAGATATGGATATCATTCTCAATGCAATTGAAGTGCGGGTGCTTGGCTGTCTGATGGAAAAAGAGCTGGCCACTCCTGAGTATTATCCACTCTCACTGAATGCCCTTGTCAATGCCTGCAACCAGAAATCCAATCGATCGCCGGTGCTTTCCCTGGACGAGAGAACGGTAGCCGGGGGTCTGCAGTCCTTAAAAGAAAAGCATCTCGTTCGTCAAAGCGACGCAAGCCGCGTCCCGAAATACTGGCATGATTTTGTAAAGAAGCATAACTTGATCAGGCGCGAGGCTGCCTTGCTCTGCCTGCTCTTGCTCCGCGGTCCACAAACCGCTGGAGAATTGCGGAGTCGCACGGAAAGGCTCTGTTCTTTTGACAATCTTGAGGAGGTCTTTCCTTCCCTGGATAATCTCGCGGATATCGGTCTGGTTACCAAATTGCCTCTGTCGCCTGGTCGGAAAGAACAGCGATTTGCCCACCTCCTGGCAGGCGAACCTGAAAATGTTGAACAGGTCGTCGCCCGCCAAGAACCGATAATGATCGCAGTGACGGCAGATACGGAACGCATTGCCGAACTTGAAAAATCAGTGGCCTATCTCAAGGAAGAGATGGAAGTTCTCAAGAATGAGTTTCTATCCTTTAAGAAAGAATTTGAATAGCCTCTCCATTGCCATGGTATTTATTATCGTTTATTCTTCGCTTCTGATATACTTTCAACAGTTACATGGATGAAAAGAACTCTCGAATCTTCTCTTGAAAGTGGTGCATATGTTTACGGTACACCCATGGCACTGGCTGGCCTTCGGCATGCTTCTCATCATGTTTGAACTGGCAGTGCCAAGTTTCACTATCATTTGGTTTGGCCTGGGGGCGATTATCGTCGCCGGACTTGTCTGGTTGCTCCCCAGTCTTGCGGTAAGTCTGCAGATCTTTCTCTGGGCCATTGCTTCAATCTGTTTTACCGTTTTATGGTTTTTTGTCTTTAAACCCAAGATGATCGATAGAACCAAGGCCGGTATTTCCTTAGAAGCGGTCCTTGGGGAGTCGGGATTGGTGATACGGATTCCCCATGAAGATGTCCGTGGCGCGATCAAATTCACCACACCACTTTTGGGAGCCGAGGTGTGGCAGTTTATTTGTAATCACCCGGTGACGCTGGGCGACCGGGTGACGGTCGTCAATATCTCTGGCAATACCCTGATTGTCGAAAAAAAACAAGGAGGTGAAGTATGAGTGAAGGCCTTATTGTAACTGTCATATTTCTGATCTTGGTAGCTTTTACCATCAGTCTTGGCGTACGGATAGTCCCCCAGGGCTATAAATTTGTTGTACAACGTCTCGGAAAATATCATGCAACCCTTGGGCCCGGCCTGAATCTGATCATCCCCTATATGGATACCGTGGCCCATAAGGTCACCACAAAAGATATCGTCCTGGATATCCCCAGCCAGGAGGTCATAACCAAGGACAATGCAGTAATCATAACCAATGCTGTGGCCTATATCAATATCCTCTTCCCGGATAAGGCGGTTTACGGGGTGGATAACTATGAAGTGGCGATAAAGACCCTGGTGCAAACTTCTCTCCGGTCAATTGTCGGTGAGATGGATTTGGACGAGGCCCTTTCCAACCGCAATGTAATTCGGGCAAGGCTCAAAGAGGCGATTTCAGATGACATCGCCGACTGGGGTATTGCCATGAAGACGGTTGAAATCCAGGATATTAATCCGTCCAAAACCATGCAGACTGCGATGGAGGAACAGGCAGCGGCTGAGCGGAAACGACGGGCAACGGTTACCACCGCCGAGGGTGACAAAACAGCGGCAATCCTTCAAGCCGAAGGACGTCTTGAGGCTTCAAGAAGGGATGCCGCTGCAAAAATTGTCTTGGCGGAGGCCAGCCAGTCGGCCATTGAGAAGGTGACCAACGCCATTCGGGATAACGATCTGCCGATTGTTTATCTCCTGGGAGAGAAATATATTGAGGCCCTGCGAGGGGTTGCTTCCTCGCCAAACTCCAAGATCGTACTTTTACCGGGAGATCTGCCTGCCGCAATCAGAGGCATTCTCGGAACTATTAAATAGAAAAGACCGGCAATTTGCATTATGGGAATTGCTGTTGATTTAAAAGTGTAATACCACGGGAGAAGTCATGGAAACCATCAAATTTGTGCTCGACAGGGATCCGCAAGAAAGGGAGTTTCATCAGGCAGTGACCGAAGTTGTCGAATCAATCCAGCCGGTGCTCGATAAGAATCCACAGTACCGCCGCGAGGCAATCCTCGAACGTATTGTCGAACCGGAACGGGTTATCCTCTTTCGGGTGCCCTGGGTGGATGATCAGGGGCAGGTTCGCGTCAATCGTGGCTTTCGTATCCAGATGAACAGCGCCATCGGCCCCTATAAGGGTGGCCTGCGTTTCCATCCCTCGGTGAATCTCTCGATCCTGAAATTTCTGGCCTTCGAGCAGGTTTTCAAGAATGCGTTGACCTCCCTGCCCATGGGTGGCGGCAAGGGCGGCTCCGATTTCGATCCGAAGGGCAAGTCGGACAACGAGGTGATGCGCTTCTGCCAGAGTTTTATGGCCGAGTTGTTCCGGCATATCGGCGCGAACGTCGATGTACCGGCCGGTGATATCGGCGTTGGTGCTCGGGAAATCGGCTATCTTTTCGGCATGTATAAAAAACTTACCGGAGAGTTCACCGGTGTCCTGACCGGCAAGAGTCTCAGCTGGGGCGGCAGTCTCATTCGCCCCGAGGCCACCGGCTACGGGTGTGTCTATTTCGCCGCCGAGATGCTTGCCAGCCGCAGTCAAACCCTCGAAGGTAGAGACTGTCTGGTCTCCGGCTCCGGCAATGTCGCCCAATATACCCTGGAAAAGCTTCTCGACCTCGGGGCCAAACCGCTGACCTGTTCCGACTCGTCAGGGTATATCTTCGATCCGCAGGGGATCGATCGGGAAAAACTTGCTTTCCTCAAGGATTTGAAGAATTTCCGGCGCGGCCGGGTCAGTGGTTATGCTGACAAGTTTCCAGCGGCGACTTTTACCGCCGTCGATCAAAGTCTCGGCTACAATCCCCTCTGGAATCACAAGGTCGATTGTGCCTTCCCCTGCGCTACCCAGAACGAAATAAACGACAAGGATGCCCAGAACCTGGTGAATAACGGGGTTTCGACAGTTGCGGAAGGAGCAAACATGCCGACCACCCCGGAGGGCGTGGGTATCTTCCTTGACCACAAGCTCCTTTACGGACCGGGCAAGGCCGCCAATGCCGGCGGCGTCTCGGTCTCAGGTCTTGAAATGTCGCAGAATTCCATGCGTCTCAACTGGCCGCGCGAGGAAGTTGATAAGAGACTGAAGGGAATTATGCATAATATCCACAGGATGTGCAAGGAGACCGCCGAGCAGTACGGAGCTCCTGGCAATTATGTGGTGGGCGCCAATATTGCCGGTTTCGTCAAAGTGGTCAACTCGATGATCGACCAGGGCGTGGTCTGATCGGCAATGCCGCTGTAAAAAAACACCCGAACCGGAGACACTGCAGAACGACGGGGAAACCAATCACCCGGCTTTTGCAATTTGCCTCCGGTTTCACTAAAATGTGGCGTCGACGGTCTTTGTTCGAGGACAAAGGTGGTGCCATGGATTGGAGATATTAAAGAAAAATCTTTTTTTGTCTTCTTCAATGCTGATGCCGATGTATTGAAACAGGTGCTTTCATTCCCATCATTTTGTCCAATGTTTTTCCGCTATTTCGACGGGTAAGTGGCAGATATTCCGTTATCGAATCTCGTAGGATTAGACAAAATAATCTATATTGTCTAATGGCTGCTGGGAGAGTTATGCTTTTTGCTGGCTTGGCTTTGTGTTCTTGGTATCGAACCTTGCCATGTGGTGCTCGCGTGTTTTTCTCGCGCTCTCTTTCGAACACTCAATGCGTGAGGACAGTGTACCCCACGATTCATATTTAGGTGGGTGGAGCTTTTCCAACTCAAACTTTTGGATGCAGGCTTCGGCAAGAACTAGGCTTTCATCGGCAGATGTCAGGATCATGTTGAAAATATTAACAGTCAACTGTCCTTCTCGCTCCCACCAGTCAGTCACAAACTTATCCAAAACGTGAAGTGAATCGTAGAAGGCAATAATCGCCGTCGCGTCATCGCTTGTTAAATCCCCGACCTGCGGTACACTAGGATACAGAATCGGCATATAAGGGATAAAATCTTCTTTCGAGTCGTTCGGTTTATCTTGCTCTACGGAAGCGCATGAGAAATTCACATTGGCGCGCTTGTGAATGTACAGAACTCTCTCTATAGTCCGATTCAATTCTGGGGCTAGATACCTGCGCGCATCGGATTCGCGCCGCTCCTTGTCCACGGCGTTAGAATGTCGATTATTCAATTCAGTGACCCATGCTCCCAACAATGAAGCTCCCGCCCCAAACAATGCACCGGAGATTATTGAAATCTTGGTGAATAAGAACACAATACCAATCATAAATAGCAAAACTGCCAGCCCCATATGCGAATTCTTTCGGACATAGGTGAAGACAGAGAGAGTGGTCGATCTGACACGAAATACTATTTGATTGATTTTCATGGCTTATCAGACAACGTTAGCTGCGAGGTAATAACCTCTTCTGTTTCGACACAACGAAAACCAACCTCCGCGAACGCCGTCACCTCAAAAAATGGGCACGCACTAATTCCGTACTCAACTGCAGCGGCCTGAATTTGATCTTGAGGTTCAATTTGATGCACATCATTAAACCTGAATGTTGGATGAAACATGGAGAATTCCAGCATACGCTTACAGGGAAAACTATATCGCTTTATTTTTTCATCAAATTGAATGGTATCCGAGTTGCATGATCGAAGAGGTGCTTTTTGCTTTACGGTTTCCGACATCACATCGTAGTCGGGATGAAAAGGGTCGTCGATTAATTTATGGCAATGGGCGGCCTGATTCGAACACTGCAATCCTTCTAGGTAGCAAGATATGGTGAGATAGGCGTTGAATGGCTTAGTAACTTTACAGCCACTAACTTTAGCCATAGTGCCGACCCAACTTCCGGCCAGTCTTAGTAACTCGGCAGCTTTTTCCAAATCACTTATTGATTTAGTAAACCCAGCCCAGTAAAGAGTCCTTCCGCTAACATCTTGCTCACCGTAGGCGGTAGCTGCTTGAGCAAGACTAAGGGCAATGGGAAAATTGGCAGACCTACTTTTAGGAAATGCAAAGAAAATAATGCATTCTTTCAGCACTTCTTTTGGATCGGTAATCTGAATATCCCCTGCCTTAAGCTGCAGGTTGATGCTTTGCGAGTTATCCATTGTCTTAAACAGGTTTATAACCGTCACGTTTTAGCTTAATATCTGCCATTAATGTGCCCTCCCATGATTTTTTGGCTGTTTAAGACATATCTCTTTGCAAAATAGCCAATCCCTTTGCACATTTTGCAATATTTTCAGCAAGGTCTAAGTCATTGAAACTTAAAGAAAACAAACTTATTGAAAACAAACCTACTTCGATTGCAAATTTCATGGTTGCTTTGGAAAGGCAATTCCATGGGTGAAGATATTGGACTTTCAACACTCTGTTTTCGTACTCAATATTTGAATAAAGTGCAGCTTTATTAGGGTGCCCACCAAAATCTATTGCAGTTTGATGCAGATACTTAGCCCAGTCGCTCAGTTCTTTATCTGTCTCACCAAGCCCTTTAGCTATATTTGAAAAAGTAAACTCACGCCCCCATTTATTGAGCCCCTTTTTATCGATAGGTTTATCGTGCCAACGCTCAACAGACTCTGGAGAGGAAACCAGATACCAGCCATATAAAGCAAACTCCACGGCTGCTCGCCCTACAGAATATGCAGGCAAGCAATGACCCGCAGTTGCGCATCGCACTACTGCAAGATAATTGTTATGTGCCGACAGGAATAAGAACAAAGATGTATTAAATGTTTTTGCTAATTCTCCTATCGCAAACCCAGCACATCTGTCTAGAACGCTTGATACTTCACTGAGAATTCCCTGCCATTCTGGTGTGTGAGCAAACGTTGCCATTTCATTTGCAAATGCTATCTTTTGAAAATTTGACAATGGATCATTGCCCCAGCCTACTGGTGACTCAAACGATTGGCTCGATGTTATAGGGTTTTTCATTAGATTTATACAGTTGCTCAACAAGTGACCATGCAATTCCACCTATCCTCACATAGAAAGTAATATGCGGAAAAGTAGCTTCATTCACAAAATATTTCTGATCAACATCTTCTAACAGATTTTTACTCAACCACGGCCTGATATTCAACCCGATTAGACAAAATAATTCATTCTGTCTAATTTTTGATGGTTGTGCGGACCCGAAAAAATCCCCACAGTAAAAGGGGTCAGCACAGTAAAAGGGTCAGTAAAAGGGGTCAGAGACAAATTAAAAGCTCATGTATCGCTAATTCTAAATTGACTCTGACCGCATTTACGGACCCCGGTATTGCTGTCGGGCGCTTTTCTTTTTTCGACCAAAAGCAGCATGACTTGATCGATACTTTGTCCGAACAATTCCTGTTTTCCCATGAGCACGGCATGTCCGCACTATGGATAGATGTCAAGTTCATTGATTGTTTTCACCAACCCCGCCCGCAATGGATTGAGATGAATGTAGCGAACCAGTTCCGAGCAGGTACGTGTCTTCCTGGCAGGCAATCGATTTGGAGCGGTTCTGGAAAAGGTGTCCCAAGCGTTTGTGTTGAAGATTGAAGACAATGGCGTTGCCGATCAATAGTCGACGCATGAAGACGGAGAGTTTTGTCACCAAAAACGTTCCCTGATAGTTCCTGTTTGTTGCTGGTTGAGGTGTAGGCTATTTCACTTATCTGTGATATAATGAACACCGGAAACGGGAGGATTTATCTTTGTTAATCGAATTTGCAATTATTGCCATTATGGCAATGGAGGATAGGGTATGGAAGTAAATCTTAAAGAAGCCAAATCAAAAATGGGCTCGCTTCTCGATCGATCCCAGATGGGCGAAGAAGTGGTGATCATGCGCCGTGGAAAACGGATAGCAAAACTCGTCCCTGTCAGCATTACGAGCAAACGACTACCGGATCTTCATTCGTTTCGCAATTCCATCACGGTTAAAGGAGATAGTCTCGGCAGTGCTGTTGTCGATGATCGTAATGAGGCGCGGTATTAATGGTTTATGTTGATACAAGCGTCCTTGTGGCTTATTATTGCCCTGAATCTTCCAGCGAGGTTGTTCGCAATTTCTTGTTGGGCAGGTTAAACCAGCCATCAGTTCACTGACCGAAGTTGAGTTGTTTTCTGCTGTTGCGCGAAAGGTGCGGATGAATGAGCTCGACCAACTCGACGGAAATCGAATTCTAGCAAAATTCTTATCTCATCTCGATGCTGATTATTTCACATTGATTCCAGTAGATAGCAGGCATTGGCGACTTGCCAGAAGTTATATCGGCCTGTTCAATGCTCCCTTGCGAACACTGGACGCACTTCATCTTGCTATTACCTCTTTAGAAGAACTTGAATTGGTTACATCAGACCGACATCTAATAGAATCAGCGGCTATTTTGGGAGTCAATACACGCATCCTCAATTGATGTTGTTATAGAAAATGATGCTTTGGGAACAGATATGGTTCAATCGAGCATCAGCTATATTCTGGTTGTTGATTGACGGCGGAGAGAGAAAGACAGGGTATTCCATGCCCTGCCAAGCTCTTCTTTATGGAGCCGGGCGATAGAGTGAATAACAACCGCCTGGTGGCCGCAAATTCCCGTGGAGTCACGGTCTCATGTTTTAAGATGTTGCAATAACACGCCGATTCGTCTCCTGCCGTCAACCCGTAAAACAAAAGGCTGCGGGCAGCGGACATGGACGGCATAGGCCGTTTCCTCCACCACCTCCATGCCTGCCAGACTCCGCCAGTCAAAGCGGTCGCCCTGATGGATGCCGATGTTGAGATAATTGATGCCGAGCGAAGTGATGTTGTGGAAGAAGTGCGAGCCCTGGGATGGGTCGGCATTTATCGCCGGATGCAGGGTTTCGATAATCGCTCCGACGCCGCAGATATCACCCCAGTTGACCGGGATTCCCAGCCAGTGATCGGCGGAACCCCAGCGGCCTGGGCCTACCAGGATATATTTTCTGCCGGCCTTTACCAGGGCGGCGTTCAGTTTTCCCAGTTGCCTGGCTATGTCGACGGTGCGGGACGGATCGAAGGTCTCCGGGCGGACATAGATCAGGTCATGCATGCTGCGGTTATCGGTGTTGCCGAGGGCCTGATGGCAGAGGCAGAAGGATCGGGACAGTTCTTCGGGGCTGATATCCACTTCGAGCATCTCCTCGCGGGCACTCATCGGACGGATCTGCAGGACGGCGAGTCGGGCCTTGTCCCTTGGCGAACCGGGAAGATTGACGGCAAACTCGATTTCAACCGGGCAGCCCATGCCCCTTTGCCCCATGTCCAGAAGAGTAGCGACCGCCTCGGGCAGGGGATAGGCCTTGTGCTTGAGGATGGAAGCAAAGGTCAATACCGGAATGGACTGCGGATTGAATTGATCGCGGATCCGTTGTTCGGCTGGATCGTAGGTGCTCGATAAAAACTGCACCGGCTGTTCGTCTATTGCATCGGTAATCTGCCGCCGATCCAGGGTGTTGGCATCGCTCGCCTCGGGGTTGGCGTTTGCTTTTCCCATCGGCAGGGCATAGAAGGTTTGCTGGGCGTTTTTCAGGATATCGTCGAGGGTGCTTCGTTGCGGCAAGATTTCAGGATAACGGGGTGAGAAACGGAGGATCTTCTCGCCTTCCATCACCGACTTGCCGAGCCCTAGGGCTATGGAAACAATACCATCCGCAGGCTGCATGCGGGCAAAAGGGTAATAATTCAAAGATTGGGCGACCCCGGAAATTGCCGGATAGTAGGAATGGCCGTATTGGTTGCCAACCACTTCTTGCAGGATCACCGCCATTTTTTCCTGCTCGATCTGGTTGCCGACCCTCTTCGAAAAGGCCTTCGGCGCCCGGAAGTAGGTGGAGGCGTAAACCCTGCGGATGGCATTTTCGAGCTGGATGAGGCGAAAGTCGAAGTCCGGGTGATCGTTGGCCAGCATGCAGGTGTGGTAGAGCCCGGCATAGGATTTGAATTGAGCGTCTTCAAGAATACTGGAAGATCGGATAGCCAGAGGGTAGTGGACCTCCTGGAGATAGTGTTCGATCTGCCGGCGAAGCCGTAGCGGCAAAAGGGTATCTTCGAATCTGGCCATGACCTCCTCGTCGGTCAGATCCTCCCTGGTTAAGTCGTGCAATTGGTTTTGGTTAATAAAATCATCGAAGGCGTCGGTGGTGAGAATGAGGGTCTGGGGAACGACAACTTCGAAGCGGTCAAAGGGTTTGAGAAGCTCGCTGTTACGGTAGAGAAGCGCCGAGAAAAAGGCCAGGCCTCGAGCCTTACCACCTAAAGAGCCGTTACCGGTCTTGGCGAAGTTGGTGTCGGGATCGTAACGTTCCCGGTCAAAGTTGACGATGATTCCCCGTTGTCTGGCGATGCGCTTTTCTTTGATGATGCCGATCAACTGGCGGCGGTGTTCCTCCACCGTGTCGTAGGTTGAGTCGCGCAGCGGCCGGACCTGCGATGCCAGCTCGACCTCGGCCAGGGTGTAGAACCAGCGGGAGAAATCGTTGTGCCGGCTGTGAAATAGAAAGGACTCCTGAGGGATGGTCTCCAGCTTTTTTTCGAGGGAATAGAGGCTTGTCGCCTGGTCGTAGGCAGTGCCGTCGGGCATGCGGAAGATAAAATCGCCGAATCCAAGGTGCTTAACAAGAAAGGTCTTGATGTTTTCCTGGAGAGAGGGGGCATTCTTGTCGAGAAAGAGAGCGGGGATCAGTTTGGCATACTCGGCATTATGGGTCTCCGAACTGGTCAGCAGCAGGGGAATGTCAAAGCGGTCGTGCTTGATGTGACTGAGGAGTTGCAGTCCGGCACAGCCATCGAGGACATTATTGCGATGGTAGCGCATGTCGGAGATCACCCCGAGGATGTAGGGTTTGAACTGCTCATAGAGTGCCAGCGCCTTCTCGTAGGAGTGGGCGAGGAGGATTTTCGGTCTGGTACGCATGGACAGGAGGCGGTGTTCCTCGTTTAGACCTTCTTCGATGACCGATTGGACCTCGACCACCAGCTGTTTGTAGAGAATCGGCAGCATGAGTGCTAGGTAGTAGGGGGAATCTTCGACGAAAAGGATGACCCGAACTCCAGCGGTATCGGTGTCGGGCACGGCATTGAAGCGGTCTTCGAGATTTTTTACGATGGCCAGCAAAATGTCGGCCTGTCCCGACCAGTAGACCACCAGATCGAGGCAATCCGGCTGCTCGTGCCAGGCGGGGGTCGATTCGGGAAGCGCTTCCTGGTGGGTCAAAAGAACCACCGGAAGTTTGGGTTTGGCTTTTTTGATGTCCCGGCCAAGCTTGAAGGCGTTGTCGTCCACCGCCCGGGAGAAGGTTATAACCAAATCAAAGAGCAGTGCCGGGAATTGCGCCAGGGCCTCATCCAGTGACGACACCCAGGTCAGGCGTGGGGGGCGACTGAGATTGAGGCCCCGGTATTCGTTGACGATCTGTTCCGATATCCGACAGTCCTCCTCCATGATCCAGGCCTCGTAGGAGGTACCGATCAAGAGAATGCGCTGCACCTTGGTCAGCATGAGTTCGTGGAATAACTTGAAGCGAGAACTGATTTTATCTTTGAGTATCGGTAGCATGGAAGCCTCTAGTGCGGGGGAGGGTGAAGGCCTTGAAAAGTTGGTAAAACCCAGGAAAGTATATTTTTCACTATACTGTAAACGGTGGTTTTATGAATTGAAAAGCGGAAAAGATGATAATTATTCCTGTAATGTAAAAGAGAGTGGTCAATAATCTAACAATTTCCTATACCTGAAGGCGGCGGGAAAAAAATGTCAGAAATGTTTCGAAAATTCTCGAAAAATGGAGTAAGAGAAAAATGGGGGTTTTACTTATATGTCTTGATTATCATTGATAATTATTATTGAAGTTGCCGGTATGGGCAACAACAGCAGGCATCAAGGGGGGGGGGGAGGGTGGAGAAAAGAAAACATTTACGTGTAGCGATGAAAAACCTTTGGGTCGATCTGAGTGATGGAGTTGAAAAATTCCGGGGTATTGTTTCTGATATTTCTCGATTAGGCATGCGAATATCCGGTTTGCCGAAGAGCGTTAATACGGAAACAACAAAACTGAAAATTGTTGTTGCCGGAAAAGAAGGTTATATCTCCATGCTTGTCGGGTCAAGATGGCAAATGGACGGGGAAGGCAAGAAAGCA
Organism: Pseudomonadota bacterium; assembly: GCA_043798185.1. Taxonomy (GTDB): domain Bacteria; phylum Desulfobacterota; class Desulfobulbia; order Desulfobulbales; family Desulfocapsaceae; genus Desulforhopalus_A. Next base: position 18,897 of record JAZDOW010000244.1, read on the forward strand.
ATAGGTGTGGAGATTACCAATGCTCCGTTGCGATGGACCGAATTTGTCATGGGGTTTGAAGACACCTTAAAGACCGTGTGAGTCGCAGCCCTCATTCGCAAACTGCGAAGGAAAATGTCGGTACACTCTTGTGCTGCGCTCCTGATTTTTTCCAAGCCTGGCTGCCTGATTAAGGCAACTCTTAAGCAGAAGCTCCCCGTTGTTTATGGTCTTTGTCGACCAACGCGGCTACCTCGAAAGCCTTGGCTGCAAGTGATGCGTCGTTTAAACGGCTGGTGATGCAGATCAGCCTCATCCCAGCAAGAAAAAATTTCAAAAAATCCGTCATAAATGATAGCCTTGCAAGAGAGGGGTGGCCCGATTTTTGTTGGGCGGCAAATGCTTTTACACTTCATGAGAAGGCCTATTTTTGTCGTCGTGGGTGTCTCTTGATCTCCAAAGTTGTTTCTCTTGGCGTGAAACCGTAGCATGAAAAGGAGGAAATATGACTGAAAAAAAAGAACTGGTGCCGGTGAAAAGTCGCTTCCGCATACGTTTGCCGACCTTGCCGAGACTGCCTCTTTTGCCGGGCCTCATTGTTGGAGCTCTACTTACGGTGTCCTGTTTTGTCTGGTTTTTTTGCCGAATTGAGCCGGGGCCCGGTGAGATTGCGGTGCTGATCCGCAAGACTGGTGGCAACCTGCCCTCCGCACAGGTTCTGGCGCTTGCCGAGGGGCAGAAAGGTATACAGCTGGAGGTACTTGCCGAAGGTCGCTATTTTAAAAATCCCTATACCTGGAGCTGGAAAATACGGCGAATCCTTGACGTGCCTGCCGGAAAACTTGGAGTGATGACCCGTCTTTACGGTGAGGAGCTCCCTGCCGGGAAGATCATCGCCGAAAATAACCAGCGCGGCATTATGCAGGAAATTCTTCGCCCCGGCAAATACCGCATCAATCCCTATGCCTATCATGTCGCGCTCTTCGATGCGATCAATATCAATCCCGGTAATGTCGGGGTGGTGACGGATCTGACCGGCAAGGATGTTCTGAAAAATGAACTTTTGCCGGAGGAACGGAACACCTTTGTGGTTAAGGAAGGTCTGAAAGGAGTCACCGGTCGGCTCCTTGATCCCGGTACCCATTACCTCAATCCCTATATGTATAACGTTGTCGAGGTGAATACCCAGAGCCAGCGTTTCGAGATGTCCGGTAAGGATGTCATCAATTTCCTGACCATGGACGGTTTCTCGGTTACAGTGGAGGGTACCATCGAATTCGGCATCGAGCGGGATGAGGCCGCCTACTTGACCCATAGGGTCGGCGATATGGACGACATTATCAAAAAACTGATCCTGCCGAGGGCCAGAGGCTTCAGCCGCATTGAGGGCAGCAAACACCCGGCCGTTAACTTTATCGTCGGTGAGACGCGACAGAAATTCCAGAGCGACTTGGAGAATCACCTGCGTGCCAGGTCGAAGGGTTGGGGGGTCGACATTAAGTCGGTGCTGGTCCGTAAGATCCTTGTCCCGGACGAGATCGCCAGTATCAACCGCGACCGTGAATTGGCGGTACAGGATGCTGCTAAATACGAACAGCAGATCGTTCAGGCACAATCGAAGGCGGAATTGACCAAGCAGGAGATGCTGGCCATTCAGAGTAAAGAAAAGGTCGAGGCCGACACTAAGCGCATTCGTGCCGTCATCGATGCGCAACAGGATCAGAGCGTTCGGTTGATTGCGGCGCAGAAGGAACTGGAGGTCTCAAGACTCGAATACCAGGCAGCGATTTCTCAGGCTGAGGCGATACTGCTTACCGCCGATGGCGAAAAGGATGCCATCAAGGCCCAGAACGAAGCCGAGGCCGGTGTCCTTAAAAACCGGGTGACCTCCCTGGGCGGTGGCGACAATTTTGCCAGGTATACCCTGTATGAGAAAGTCGGACCGCAGGTTCATTCGGTGCTCAGCAGCGATTCGGCCGAAGGCTTGGGTCGAATATTTAGCACCTTTGCTCCGGCGAAAGGGGGTGCAAAATGAGAAATATTCTCAAGTACTTTTTTGGGGCTGTCGTCGTTTTGATCCTTGCCACAGTGGTGTGGTTCTGGGGATTTTGCCGCTTTTATGTCGGGCCGAATGAGATGGCGATCATCACCGCCAAAAACGGCGATCCGCTGGAGCCGGGACAGATACTTGCCCGCGACGGTCAGCAGGGCATCCGTGAGGAGACTCTCGGCGAGGGGCGTCATTTCCTGAATCCGGTATTCTACGAATGGGAGATCGTTAGTGTGACCCTCGTTGAACCCGGCAAGGTGGCAGTAGTCACCTCCAAAATCGGCGATAAACTGGCCGAAGGCGAGTTTATCGCCGAGCGCGGTCAGAAGGGGATCTGGCGCAGTGTCCTTGGCCCCGGCAAATACCGGATGAACCCTTATGGCTACAATATCGAAATCGTCGATGCTATCAGTATCCCTGTCGGCTACACCGGGGTTATTACCTCGCTGTCCGGTGAGCAGGCTGAGAATGGGCAATTCGCCGGTGACAAGCAGAAAGGGGTGCGCCGCGATGTGTTGCAGCCGGGCCTTTACTATGTCAATCCCAAGGAGTATAAGGTCGATGTTCTGGAAATCGGCATCAACCAGGTTTCATTGCTTGGCCGTAGCGGCGGCAAGGTGGTGACCAAAGCCCGGCAGCTCGGGAAGAATGAGGCTCTGAACGTTTTACAGTCGGCGGTCCTTGAAAAACAGGAGGCCAAGCGGCAGGATTATTTCAGTAAACGCTCCTCGTCCGTTCAGGAGCAAAAATTCAAGGCCGGCAAGAAGGTCGATTTTGACAAAGGTAAACCGCCGGCTGCGCCGGCCCCGGCGCCCCTGGAAGAAGGGGAGATGAGTCTGACGGAACTGGTAAGTTTTCCATCGCGGGACGGCTTTCAAATCAGCCTCGATATGACCGTTGAATTTGAACTCTCACCCGAGAGCATCGCCGACATCTTCCGGCGTTACGGGGATTTACCGGCGGTGGTCGATAAGATCATCATGCCGCAGATTACCTCAATCTCGCGCAACAAGGGCTCCGAATATCGGGCTAAGGACTTTATCGTCGGCGAAGGCCGGGAAAAATTTCAAAACGACATCACCGTTTCACTTGAGCAAACCCTGGGCGCCAAAGGGATAAAGGTCTATAACGCCCTTATTCGTCATGTTGAAGTGCCGGATGAAATCCGCGAGCCGATCCAGCAGGCGAGCATCGCCATCGAACAGGATCTGACCAACAAGGAACGGCAGAATACCGCCCGGAAAGAAGCAGAGCTCAACACCGAAATGTCGCTTATTCAACAGCGCGGCGAACAGGTGCAGCAGGAGACCGAAAAACTGAAGGCGGAGATCGCCGCCGACCTCGGTAAACAGGTCGCCGAGATTCATGCCGAGACACTGAAAAAAGCGGCGGACATTAAGAAATTGACGGCAGCAATTGCCGCCGACAAGGTGCGTGTTCTCGGTCAGGCCAAGGCGACCGCCCTGCAGAAAGTTGACGGTGAAAGGGCCAACGGCCTCAAACTGAAAACGGCGGTTTTCAACGATCCCGGCGCCTATGTACAATGGCGATTTGCCGATACCCTTAACCCGGCGATGAAGCTTAATATTATCCACGCAGGCGTTGGTACACTCTGGACCGACCTGGAAAAAACCGGCTTTGCCGAGCTGGGCGGTGCCAAGCTATTGCAGAAGAAAGAGTAAATGTCGGCGGGGGTTCCCAGTGCCTGTATTATAAATTAGGACAGGCACTGGAAAAAGGCCTCAGTCAATATCCCTTTTTGCGAAGTGCACCTGTTTCCAGTCCAAACCAAATTTCGCCAGATATTTTCTCAGTCTGTCGGAATCATTGGTTTGTTTTTTCTTCTCACGCGAGATATGAAATATAGTCCGTCCAGCCTCGGAAAGAGAAGAGGATGTTTGACATATTTTGATTATCTCCGTCAACTGGATCTTGTCGAAGAGATCGAGCTGATGAACCTGGTCCGGTTGAAGGATGCATTTCAGGATATTGCTGTGACTGTCAAGGGGGGAGTTCTTCCATCTGCGTTGCAGACCCTGAATTTCCACCTTGACCTCCCGGGGAGTTATTCTGCTCTGGGAGGCAAGCGTTGCCATCCTGGTTATGGCCCCGGTGAGATCCCGAAAATTAGCCGACCAAACTGCGTCCGGCGAGGTGGCAAATTTTAAGAAAAGTTGCCTGGCCTCCTTGTTTATACTGACCCTTCTGCCGTATTTTGAGCTGAACCTTGCAAGTTCATAGTCAAGGTTTGGTTCGATATCTTCCGGACGCTGGGCAAGTCCCGGCATTTCAAAGGTCCAAAGGTTGATCCGGGCCAGTAAGTCCTCGCGAAATTTCCCTTTTTGGCATTCTTTTTCAAGATCCCGATTGGTGCCGCAAATGAGTTGAAATTCAGAAAAGGATTCCTGATCGGCACCAACGGGAAGGAAGCGCTTTTCTTCAATGGCCCTTAAAAGCATGGCCTGTTCGTCCACCCCGAGTTCACCTACTTCATCCAAAAAAAGCAAACCATTGTCTGCGGTCCGTAAAAGTCCGACTCGTTCGTTAATGGCTCCGGTGAAAGCACCCCTGGTATGCCCGAAAAGCGTTGCCATGGCATTTTCACCACGCAGGGTGGCACAGTTGACCTCAACCAGCTCGGCGGCAATGAGTCTTTTGGCTTTTTTAAGTTCATAAATCCTTTTTGCCAGTAACGACTTTCCTGCACCGGTCGGCCCGGTCAACAGAATTGGCTCAACAGAATTGGCCGCCACTTTTTCAATCTGCTCGATCAGGTTGTTGAAGGCGAGGTTGCGGGTTTCTATGCCTGATTTTAAAAACGAAATATCATCCTGCCATTCCTTATGAAAGCGACTGGCGATGTGATCATATTTTGATAAATCAAGATCAATAATAGAATAAGAACCTGCAGCTGATGCAAAGCGACCTCGCCCAGGCCCGGTCTGCACAAGATTTGCCGGGAAATAACGTGCTTCAGTCAGGAGGAACAGGCAAATCTGGGCGACATGCGTACCGGTTGAAATATGAATGAGATAATCATTGTCCTGCTCAAAAGTATAATTACGGGCAAATTCATGCAGCCCTGTAAATACTTCCTCGAAATCCCAAGGATTTTGAAAAGATATTTCATGGGGGACTATTTCTGTTTCTGGAGAAACAGTCTGTATGTCCTGGCAAACTCTTTGTAATAATGAGGTAAATTCTTTTTGGTAAAGGATCTCCAGGCGATCGATGAGCAAGTCCTCATGCTGACAAAGTGAAACCGTCGGACGCCATCTCTCCCAGCGACGTTGTCCTGTGCCTGCGTCAAGGGTTGATCCCAGTAAACCTATCGCGATTGTTTTTTTCATGTCTGACCCCAGTAAACGGGATAAGTATCTTGATGAAAATCATTTTAAAAATAAGAAATGAATTTTAAAGGTACTAAAATCTCTCTGGTCTATGGTTGTCTGGTAAGCTGAAATTATCTATGCTAGAAAATATTCTAGTGTTTTTCCAGAAGTATTTCGAGGCATACTCTATTTATATTGCCGGGAAATAATTAAATATACTGAAATAACAATAGGATATTATAAATATAATCGCATTATTTTGTTTTGGCATGTTCACTGCAATAAACAAAATATCGATGGTGACGATGCGACCGGCGACAAATAAATTCAGGAGCCTTGGTCTCGGTTAATTTAATGAGTTCCGAATATGGATTGTAACGTGTCAGAGGCAGGTAGTATTGGTGAGCTCAGTTGGTGAGGCATCACTTGTAGTAGGTTTAACAGGAGAAAGAGATGGAAAAAGTAATCAGCACTGAAAATCGGCCAATTAAATTGTGGCTTAATGATATTGAAGACCAGGCATTGGCACAGGCTCGAAATCTGGCCAACCTGCCTTTTACCTACAAACATGTGGCAATAATGCCGGATGCTCATCCAGGCTATGGAATGCCTATCGGTGGAGTACTTGCCACAGAAAATGCGGTGATTCCAAATGCGGTGGGAGTGGATATTGGTTGTGGGATGTGCGCAGTCCGCACATCTCTTAAAGAGATTGATCAGGATGACTTGAAAAAAATACTTGGTTCCAAGAAATCCAATCGAGGGGTAAGAGCGGTCATTCCGGTGGGTTTTGATCATCAAAAAAATGCCCAGGACCAGGACTTAATGCCGGATCTGAAAGATGTTGAAAAAGTGAAAGAATCAAAAGTAGTTCAGCTTTTTCAGGCAGGGCAGAAACAGTTAGGTACCCTGGGTGGTGGAAATCATTTTATCGAAATTCAGCATGGTAGCGATGGTTACATCTGGCTTATGATCCATTCCGGAAGCCGGAATATTGGTCTGAAAATTGCCGGTCACTACAATCAGTTGGCAGTAAGAATGAATGAAAAATGGAAGAGCCGAGTTCCTTCGAAATGGGAACTGGCCTTTTTACCTCTGGATTCATCAAAAGGATGGGATTACCTTGCGGAGATGCAATTCTGCGTCGATTTTGCCCTGGCAAACCGTAAACTGATGATGGAGCGGGTAAAAGAGGCAGTGGTAGAGGTAATTCCGGATGTGGAATTTGCACCATTGATTAATGTTGCCCACAACTATGCGGCTATGGAAAATCATTTCGGCAAAAACGTCATGGTGCACAGGAAGGGTGCGACCCGGGCAAGGCATGGCGAATACGGTATCATCCCCGGCTCCCAGGGAAGTATGAGTTTTATCGTACTTGGCAAAGGAAACCCGGAAAGTTTCTCATCATGCAGTCATGGTGCTGGTCGGATTCTTGGCCGCAAACAGGCACAACGTGTGTTGGACCTCAAGGAGCAGCAGAGAATTCTCGACGATTTAGGGGTTCTCCATGAACTACGCGGCAAAGGCGGGTTGGATGAGGCTCCAGGCGCCTACAAAGATATTACTACAGTAATGGCCAATCAGACAGACCTGGTAGATATTGAGGTCAAGCTGAGACCACTGGCTGTAGTGAAGGGATAGCAGAAGGAGACACGAAAAAATGAGGAGTACCCAAAAATGATTGTTATCGATGGAGCGGCAGGTGAGGGGGGAGGGCAGGTATTACGAACGGCCCTTGGTCTTTCACTTGTTACCGGTCGTTCATTCCAGATTAATAATATTCGCGGTAAGCGAAAGAAGCCCGGTTTGTTGCGGCAACATTTGACTGCAGTTTTCGCCGCAGCCGAGATAGGCCTGGCAGAAGTGCGGGGGGCAGAAATTAAGTCCAATAATCTTTACTTCAAGCCGAGTTGTCTGAGGCCGGGGAATTACCATTTTTCCATTGGGACTGCGGGGAGTTGTGCCTTGGTTTTTCAAGCCGTCATGCCGGCCCTTCTCGTGGCCAATGGCCCTTCAAAAATAACCTTGGAAGGAGGAACTCACAATCCTTTCGCCCCGTCCTTCGACTACCTCCAGCAAACATTATTTCCTCTGCTCCGGAAAATGGGGGTGAATATCGTAGCAGAGCTTGACAGGCCGGGCTTTTATCCGGCCGGGGGAGGGAAATTAACTGTATCTGTTATTCCGTCCAGCCACATTTCGCCTCTGTACCTTGATGAATACTCGAAGATTAACTTTAAGGCTCAAGCCATTTGCGCCGAACTTCCCGACCATATTGGACTAAGAGAATTAAAGATAATCCAGGAAAAATTGAAGATCAGCGAAGATGCAACCGAATTGATCCGATATAAACACTATGGACCAGGAAATGTGGTTTCAATTTTTGTGCAGTCCGAGCAACTCACGGAAATTTTCACCGGATTCGGGGAGAAAAACCTCAGGGCCGAAAGGGTGGCAAGTGCAACGGTGGCGCAGGTTCGTAAGTATATCGAAGCCGGTGTTGCCGTTGGCCCGTATCTTGCTGACCAGCTCCTCCTTCCCCTGATTTTGGCCGGTAAAGGAAGATACTTAACTTGCAGGCCAACGGAACATACTTTAACGAATATCAAGGTGATAAAACAATTTTATGATAAGGAGATAACGGTTGCTCAGCTGAAAGAAAAAGTTTGGCAGATTGAGGTTTGAGGCTGTGCTCTTCAGTCGGCAGGTAATATGCTGAATACACAAAGCAATTGAGACCGCTCTTTTTCAAATAGGCGGCGGCCCTGGTTGTGTGGAGTGTTCTCCATCGAGCCGGACCCGGAAAACGATATCTGGATTAATTCTATCCGCTACCCTTACAAAATGTAAGGGATAAAATTGAGGCCTTAATTAATCGGGGTTACCGGTCCAAACAAAGAGGCGCTTACCTGCCAACTTGGTCTATCAGATAATTATGGCTAGGCTCAAAAACCGGATGATGACGGAACCTTTCCCGCCACTTGGCGACCTGAGAGGCCAGGCCTGCTATTGGAATATTTATTACAACGGGAATCCAAGGGACAGCAGCCTACAGTATTCCAATCGGGTAGGTGGGGGAGAAAATCCCCCAGTTACTCGGTTATTTTACCACCCAACCATTTCCGCTGGGACCAACAACTGGAGCCACAAAATCGTTTTTTGTTATTGTTGATGCCACTGCATCAATGGGTGCAAGGATTGTTCCTTCGCTGCCATCGACCTGATCCTGATAGATATTCTCTGTGTCACTGGCTCCTCCGAAGTAGGTGTCTCCGTTAAAGTGTTTGCCAATGATAGTGAAACTAGACAAACTGATTACCGGAGGCACGGGAACCTCAGTAGATACTATTAAGCTTACACCATTCCCCAAACCTACCACAGTGCCAACATTGTTGATATTGGCATCGGTCCAGGTTAGTGTGTTGACACTACCGGCAAGTACGGGAGGACCCGTAATAACTTTACCAGCCCCCCCCGCAAACCCAGCATAGGCTATCACACCCAAAGGCGCAGCAACTGGTCCATCGGATCCACCGTATGACATCAGGCCTGCAAACATAGCTACTTCAGATGTTCTCATGTTTCTCGTATCACTCAAAGCTGAAGCATTAAATCCCCTGATCCTATAGGCAGCAAACTGAAGAATGGCAATCGAGGCGAGAATTCCAATAATAGCTACAACAATCATGAGTTCGACGAGTGTGAAACCCTTCACGCTGAAAAAGATGGGTTTCCTTTTGGATGTTGCCATCAAAGCCCTCCTTCAATTTGCTGTTGTTTTTGCAAACGGGGGGCCAATACCGCACCAACATTGATAATTACTTTTATTATGTATTCTCAGACCATTATTATACGAAATAGGCTTCCTGGCATTTTTCCCACTTCCGCCAAGCCGGAGATTACGACTAAGCCCTTGACAAAATTGGTCAGTTTATGACGAAAATTGTTATGTCCTTAAAACTAAATGGGGTCGAAATAAACGATCTAGCCATAACGTTCTATATTTAATCAACTCTGACCCGAATTAATGAAGTCAAGCTTGCTCATTTTAATTTTGACCAGTTATGCCAGTAAAAGATCATTCCGGTGCAGCTCCGAACGGTCGGATAAGCTTAGGACTTGGCCCTTCTTTAAACCGTTTGGAAGATCGTTGGCGACTGCCGCACGGATAAAATTAGGGACAGCGACCGTTTCATTCTTTTCTGGGTCTACCCACGGGCAAAGCCTTTAATCGCCGTCCTACAATTCCTTCTATCTTTTCTATAAAACCGGCATCGCCGCAGGGGCGGCCAGTCATTGAGCTCTTGCGGA
>JAZDOW010000228.1:0-7372 GCA_043798185.1 Pseudomonadota bacterium
ACGGCTCAGTCCAACAGTGTTTTATCCATAATCCCGCTTTTTTATGATCCATCGTTCGTGGTTATTTGGTCCATTTGTTGGAACTTGAGCGTTTCCTGCTTTCTATTCCGAGCGGGACAATGGATAAAACTCTAAACGTTATGCAAATCCAATCACAGAGGCGAATTGTTCATGAACAAAGATGACAAACGATTCCTAATTGAGCGGTATCTTGACGCATATAACGCTTTCGACATTGACGGAATGATGTCCGTAATACACCCCGATATCGTGTTCCAAAACGTATCCGGCGGTGAGGTTAACGCAACTGCTTCCGGCGCAAATGAATTTCGCAAATTAGCCGAGCAGTCCAAGGGTCTGTTTTCAGCGCGCACGCAAACAATAACAAGTTTTGAAACGAAGGATGACCAGACGTTCATAGGTGTCGATTATGAGGGCGTTATAGCTTCCGACCTGCCGAATGGGATGAAGGCTGGGGAAACACTCCGGCTAAATGGTCGATCCGAGTTTGACTTCCGTGACGGAAAGATTTATCGGATCACGGATATCAGTTGATACAAAAAATTGCATACCATTTGCTGCACCGGAGCACCAACAGCCATTCCCGGTTTGCAATTTGTTGGAAAAGAAGCACAGAATGAGGAAAGCAGATGTCCAAGCATAAAGGTAAACTTGCGGCTGCAAAGAAGGCTGAAAAGGAACAGCGGCGCAAGGAATACATGACCATATTTATCAATGGAAAACAAAAACAAGTCAGACGTCCATCTACAACGGACGGAATCGGCGTTGAAGAATTTATTCTTAGAAACGCTGATCCCATTTGGCTACATCAAAACGAAATGTGGGAATATATAGACATAAAAGAGGAACCTCAAATTGATATAGAGGATAGAGAGATATCCGGAATCGATAAAGACGAAGATTATGAAATACCGTTTTAAATCAGGAAAATTGAAAGGCCAACCAACGCTTGAAAGGGGGCGAAAAGTAAGCGGGCGGCCTTTCCGGAACGATTTTTCACGCGCCCCTCAAGCCCATGTTATGCCAATAGGATTAATGCATTGGGATATTTAATTACGCTACATATTGAATTGAATGCAATTCGTTCTTTTCTTCATACTGTCTCCGCAGCATCCGATATAGAATATTCAAAAATTAAGTCCCGGTCAGATGCTGGAGATTTTGGACATTATGATGACGAAGCTAACGCTTATTTCATACCAATGAAGTGGGACGAAATTGCTTGTAAATCTACACTGGGAGAATTGAACGCTCTTTTTGAGACCAAACTGCAAGAGATAGCCGGCGCACCTTTTCAAAATGAATATCCTGACTTAACCAAACAGAAAATGGTATCTGATTTGCCTATTGATAAGCTAATTAATTTAATCGAAAAATTCTATCAATTTAGAGTTGTCGATATAGTTTCGTATAATGAAATGATGGAAATCAGGAATAAAGTCAATTCTTTCAAACATAGGAATGGATTTAAGCATCCGGTTAAAGATAAATGTACAGTTTACCCAGAAAAAGTCGAGCTAAGCAGAGTTGAAGCTTTTAAAAGTATTGATATAGTTGCAAGCTTTCTTAAAGACCTATGGTCAAGAACACAAAATAAGTAATCGGCATAACATTTTGCTGCACGGGAGCGCAAAAAGCCGCTCCCCGTGAGCAATGCGTTGGCATCTACAATCACGCTTGACGTTAGTCACGAGATGCGTTACTATACAACATGATTAAATCATTCAAGTGCGAATACACTTATGCACTCTCAAAGGGCCAGCGCGTCCGGCAGTTCGCGAATCTCGCTAAGGTGGCACGGCGTAAGCTCAGACAGCTCGAGATCGCCGGTCGACTTGACGATCTGAGGGTGCCACCCGGCAATCGCCTTGAAGCACTAAAGGGTGATCGTTCCGGTCAATACAGCATTCGTATCAACGATCAGTGGCGTGTCTGCTTTTGTTGGACGGATGCAGGTGCGGAGAATGTGGAAATCGTTGATTACCACTAAGGAGAATCTATTATGAGCAAACTCGATCCCATTACTCCTGGTGAAATCCTCTTAGAGGAGTTTCTAATACCCTTGGGCCTTAGCCAGTACCGGTTGGCCAAGGAAATTGGCGTTCCTGCACAGCGTATCAGTGAGATTGTCGCGGGTAAGCGTTCGGTCACAGCTGATACCGATTTACGGCTGTGTCGTTTCTTTGGTCTTTCCAACGGCTATTGGTTGAGAGCGCAGGCAGCCCACGACACGGAAGTTGCAGAGCGTACTCTTGGCCCATCGCTAAAAAAGATTAAACCTTGGCAAACGGTTGCGGGCCAACATGCCATTGGAGGGGATGCGAATAACTTGCGATCTTCGTAAGATACATCGCACGCGCACCCCTCAATTTTCAGTTAGCCAAGTAATAGCTTTGATAGCAGTAATATTAAGGAGCAACAATGAAAGTAGATGACAGTATCGATGAAATGATAACTCAACATGCAATTTTCAAAATTATGGATAACGATATAATTCCCTGTAATTGCGGTGGACATAGAAAAATCATTCAAAATAAGAATCCTGAATTATTGGAAACTGAATGCTCAAAATGTGGCGCCAAAGAACCATTCAATATTTCAGATTTAGCGTTTGTAGGGGGCGCACTACTCAAATTTGTTTTAAATGAAGCTGGCGATACCAGAATAAGACCACCTAAAGTTACATATGAACAAGTTTCTAAAATGATAGAAGATATACAAACCCACGAAGCATGGACTAAAGAAATGGAAGGGCAATCATTTCGCCAAAGTCTGAAAATTTTAGATGGTGGTCTTTCGTGATAGAATGATAGTCCATTGGTGGCTAACACGCCGCTGGTGCCGCCGAAAGCAGTCGGCTATTTCCCGACCACGCTCAGTGGGCGGCGCGGCACAGCTTTCCATTGGAACTTGAGCGTTTCCTGCTTGCTATTCCGGGCGGGACAATTGATACAACTCTAAACGTTCATCAAAAACGAAAGGACTGCTCATGAAACGCGGTAACTTGCTGCTATGTTTTTGGCTGCTGTCGTCATTCGTATTTTCGGGGTGCATCATTACGGGAAAAGTAATCGATCAAACTGGTGCCGGTGTGCCCGGCGTAACGATTGCCTTAAGCGGCGATACTGCAATGACCACCATGACCGACGGTAATGGAAATTATCAATTCGGTTCATGGGCGCATCTGTTGTCCGCGGGCAATTACACCCTGACACCTGTCGGCGGGGCGTCTCCTGCCGCAAGAAACGTCACGATAACCCAGGACGGAAGCGCACCTCCGCAGCCTGTTTACGGGGTGTATTTCGTTTCGGGAGAAAATGCGCCCCTTCTGCCGTTTCATGTGGGCGATGTTTTTAAGAATAGAATAACCGATAGTGATGGGAAAACGGGAGATTATAATATCTCACTCACCGGAACGACCACTATCGGTTCGGACAGTTATTTCGTTGCGGACTCGTCCGACGGTGTCGCATACATCCGCTCCACCAAGACCGGTGTTTTCATTATGGATGAAGATGGGAGCCGGTCGTGGACGATTGACGCGGATTCGCCGACCATCAGCGTAACCGCCCCATACGGCGGGCCCTACTTGGCCATTATTATGCGTCGAACTTTTTCGTCGAATGAGTATTGCGACAATTATTTGGTGCCCGGTATCGGCATCGTCGGCTACATGTACCATGATACAAACGAGGACTATTGGGAACGACAAGAACTGCTCGAAATTGATTGAAGGAGATAATAGCTGTTTTCATACTTCATTCGATCGTCGCTTGAAAGATGGATTCGCGGGAGATTACGACGCATGTTCTATAAATTTTCGGACGATAATTTTCAATCGATTATGGATGGGATTGCCGTTAAAACCGGCGTCGTCGGGGAAAAAATGTTGGTTTCCGAGCTTCGCATCGCCAAGGGAAGCCGTCTGCCGATGTATCGGCATCACCAAGAGCAGACGGGAGGACTGCTGCGGGGAAATAATCAACGAATTCTACGGACACCGTGCTAAATTTCAACCATAAAATGCACCGGATCAACCGGTGATTTTCATGTTCTGTCTAAACATAAAGGAAATGAAAACACATTGAAATTGCCAAACGCAGATATGGCGATCATAGATACCGAGAAAATCTCTGATTACTGTCTCAATCCCGAACATCCGAGAGGAAAGCACAAGGCGCGGGTTTTTCAGAGCGCTTTGGGAATGACCAGCGAAAATGCAGATGATTTGATCTCATTGATAAATAGACGAATTCACGATATAGAATGTGAAGTGGGCGAAGTTGATGCGTATGGCCAGAGATACATAGTTGACATCGAAATTGAATACAATGACAAGAAAGCATTCGTCCGAACAAGTTGGATTATCAAACATGGTGAGATTCGACCAAGATTGACAACTTGCTTCGTGAAATAAGGGGAAATTATGAAAGATGAAATTAAATTATTAGATGTTGTAGCTTTAATAGGAGATATGGAAGAACGCGGTTTGGTGAAAGGGCAAGTGGGCACAGTAGTTGAAATCCTTGGCAATGGTGTATTTGAAGTAGAGTTTTGTGACAACGATGGGCGAACATACGCAACATTGGCCTTACGCAATGATCAGCTTATGGCACTTTACTATTCTCCTGTTGCCGCGTAACAACTATTTATTGTGTGGTACAGAACCTGTCGCTGAACCGGAGCGCAAAAACCGTGCGCCCGGTTAGCTTTACGTTCTATGTTCAAAATAAAGTCGATGCTTGTATTGGGACTCAATTTGGTATATTATTGAGACTCAATTGGAGGTGTAAGCATGAAATTTCTAAGTGTCAGAGATTTAAAATCAAAATCCTCACAAGTTTGGAAGGAACTGCAGGGGCAGAAAGAAATGATCGTGACAAGTAACGGGCGGCCCATTGCCCTCCTTTCATCAATAAATGAAAATAACCTGGAACAGATCTTAACGGCATTCCGGCGAGCCCGTGCGACGAGTGCCGTGGCATCGATTCAATACGAATCCACTCAAAAAGGGACTGATAAAATATCCATGGATGAGATCAATGCTGAAATCAAAGAGGTAAGGTCTAACCGGAAATAATGAAAAATGAAAATCGTTTTAGACACAAACGTTCTTGTTTCCGGGCTTCTCACTCCTTTTGGCCCCAGTGGTGAAATTGTTCGGATGATATTTTCCGGCGAACTTATATTGCAAATAGACGCAAGGATTTTGGCAGAATATCAAGACGTTCTCAATCGGCCGAAATTCAAATTCAACAAAGACCATATTGGCTTATTGCTTGATTTTATGAAGCAATATGGCCAATTTGTTGTGGGTTCACCTCTTGGGAATCCTTTGCCTGATCCTGATGATGAACCATTTCTCGAAGTAGCTATCGCAGGGAATGTGAAAGCTTTAATAACTGGGAATTCAGTACATTACCCTGCTTCACTTCGAGAAAGCATAAATATTGTTTCACCAGCTAAATTTATAGAAATTTATAGAAAAATCGATAAAAGCACAGAACCAAGCGCTTAACTCAGACGGCTAATTCCGTGGCATTTTGACCGACCGTGCTTTTTGCATCTTCTTCATTTATCTGAAAGTCCGCGGTTATCAAGCCGCCGCTGGTTAGCTCTTCGTTCGGGGAAGCTATGGCTCATCATTGGCAAAACCAAATGACACGGTGAAACTGGAGGCCAGTTGTTATGATGAAAAACACTGTCTATATCGAAACCTCAATCGTGTCGTATCTGACGGCTCGCCCAACAAGTGACTTGCTTGCAGCAGCATGGCAGAAAATAACCAGTGACTGGTGGGATACCCAAAGTGACCGGTTCAATCTATACACCTCCAGTGTTGTTGTCGAAGAGGCGGGAAGAGGAAATTCGGATGCGGCGTCACGGCGGCTCAATGCTTTGTCTGGTATCCCACTCCTTGCAATCACGGAAGCAGTCATTGCTTTATCCAAAGCATTCATCCAGGAAGGCGCGCTTCCGTCAAAGGCATTGGACGATTCTCTTCATATCGCATTGGCGACTGTTCACGGCAAGGAGGTCATTGTCGGTGACGGCGAGCGCCGCCGTCGATATATTCTGTGCTTTAATCCAACGGAAGCAGAGCGTCAAAAAAAGCACCGGCTCGAGGTTGTCGCGATATTGAAAGCGGAACTGGAAAAACATAAGGACAAAACCGCCTCAGCCAAATGGGCAATTGAACTTTTAGCATCCCAAAGATTCAAACGCTATCTGCTAGTTACAGAGGAGAACAAAATCCGCATCGATCAAGGCAAAATCCGTGAAGCTGCCAAGTACGACGGCAAGTGGGTTCTTCAAACCAACGACGATACCATCAGCCTTGAAGACGCCGCATGCGGGTACCGAAGTTTGTTGGTGATCGAACGTTGCTTCCGCTCTTTGAAAAAAACTCAGATACGGATGACACCCATGTACCACTGGCTGCAACGACGTATCGAATCTCACGTGCGAATCTGTGTCATGGCGCTGTTGATTCAGCGCGTCGCGGAAATTGGATGCAAAGCCTCCTGGGGGCAAATCCGCCACAGCCTGGAGACGCTCCAGGCAACCGAGTTTTTTTCAATTAATCATCGCATTTTTCGTCGAAACGAGCTCTCTGACGAGGCCTCTTTACTACTCGAAAAATTAAAAATTCCGGTACCTAAGGCTGTTCTATCCATCGGAAAAAGCAGCTAACACACCTTCAATTTTTGTAGTAACACGACACTTTTTCGGAATCTTTGTAAAACAGCGCCCATCAAGGGCTTGCGAAGATTCGTAAACTTACCCGTCCGGAACGTCAGTAATGGTCTACAGTTTTTCTGGAAACATGTCCTTAAACAAGACTGGCAGTGGCTAAATATCGTTAAAGCCCCCAAGGTACGGTCACTACCCGATATTCTCACCGTCATCGAAATTGGCAAGGCGTACGGATCATCACTGTTGACATTTTCGCCTAATATATGTACTGTATTGCTGTACATAAATACGGGAGGCAACCATGGCAATACAAACAACTTATACTCAGGCTCGAGCAAGTTTAGCTACATTATTAGATCAAGTAACCAAAAACCGGGAGGTGGTTATCATTCAGCGACGTGGAGGTGAGGATGTCGCCATGATAACAGCCGACGAATTGGCTGGGATACTCGAAACCGCTCACCTGCTTAGATCGCCTGTCAATGCGAAGCGGCTTCTCACGGCACTTGATAACGTCCGGAAACAATCAGGCACCCCACAAACGATTGAAGACCTTCGAACCGAGGTTGGTTTTGAGTAGACGTCCTTTGAAAACGTCCCAAACCGCCATAAAGCGGGAATCCGTGTTCCAGCCAGAGTTTAGGGAAGATCTACG
>JAZDOW010000231.1:0-8378 GCA_043798185.1 Pseudomonadota bacterium
GCAGGGTGGAACGATTGTTTCGGACAGTGAATATGAGGATCAATGTAAGCAAATGGAGTATGGGCGGGGCGCTTAACGTTACCAAGGTTCGCCTCGCTTACTACTACAACGGGTTTGACGCATAAAAAACAAATGCGCAAAACCCGCTCCAGTCAAAGACCGTTCCTCCGACGAGCATTTTTGGGACCCATTCTCGGAACGGTCTTTGGCTTCCGCTAGCCTCAGAGGTAACTCGGGGAAATGGCCTTTGATATAGATTTTTGTGAACTCAGTAGTTGTCGTGTGATGGAGAGCATTATTGCAGGTCTCCTATTGACAACGCTACTAGGCCCTTATTGAAATCAATACTGTATCCAGCCGGGAGGCCCCGGAATTCACTCAGCAATTCAAGCCTTTTAAGAATCATCGCGTATCCTTAAGGCTATTTTTTTCTCTTTCGCATTACTGTGTTTATCAACAGATACCTCACCATAAATCTGTTCAATCCACTTTCCTTGCTCAAGGCGAGTCAATATCCAGGTTTTGAACCTCTCAAAGCTGGGTGGAGGATTCTTAAAGTTCTTTTTTTGTAATTTCTCCCATAGATCCGTCGCGGTCAACACTTCATCTTTCCGGGTACGCAGAAATTCATGAAAGGTCCAGGTATTAAAAAAATCTGTTTGGTCGGTATCTGTCCCATTCACAGAGTCCAATTTGTCATCTTTTGGTTGAGACAGATCGACAGGATCAATCTCTTGTTCGTCATCAGCATGTAGAGTTTGAATATTTAGTAATGGCACTCGCGACAAATCCAGCTCCCCTTTGAATGCCTTCTGACTAAATGCGCCATAGAGGCTTTCCAGATCGGTCAGGCTTTGTTGGTAGCTGGCCTTTAAACTCTCAACCTTCTCGACGATGGTGGCGAACTGGTTTTGAAGGTCTCCGGACGGTTTCGGAATAAACAACTTTTGCATAGCGACAGAGTCGAATTTGCGAGTGCCATGACCTGCTGTTGAAATCAACTTAAGGATTTGGCGCTTTTGAGAAATAAGGCAATTCTGTAAATAGATAACATTCATGCCCTTAACAGGTTTGATTGCCTTCATGTCTTGGTTGATGGCAATCTCGACCGTGTTAATTGCCACTGGAAATGAATGTGCGAGTATCATCCCACGCACAACAATCAATAAATGACCTTCGGCAATCCGCTTAAGTGATGTCTCCTTAAAGACAGACTCAGAAATGTGATCAATGGAATCATCAATTTTTGAGACTTTCATGTCTTTTGGACTGACCCACGGGAAATTCCCGTCCCAAAAGTCGTCCCTACCTTTACTCGGAGTTCCTCCACTAATAAATTTACCTATTTTGTTGAATGGCAAGGTTTCCCACCCCTTCTCATTCCGCACCGGATCGCCAAACATTTCCAGAAAGACGCTTTTGAGCAGGTCGTCGAGTTGTTGCAGGTGTTGTTTGCGCCGGGTGATCAGCCTTTCCACCTTTCCGAGCAGATGGGCAATGCGCTTTTGGTCGTCGAGTGGGGGGACGAAAACCTTGAGGTTATAAAGAGCTTCTTGCGTAATACCCTTAACTGTTGCACCGGAACCTTTCTGAACAATTTCACCTTTTAAAGACAAAATTGCATGCAATAGATAATGTGCATCCAATGGAATCTTTGGGATCAATGCTCGCAAGTCCTGATTGATTGCAATGTCAATTGTATTGATTGCAGCTTTCCCGAGAGACATTCTGGTCGGAATGACGACATGCCCCTTGAGAATCAAGTTAGCCGAACTATTACGTAAACCGGCCTCAGTAATGCTGTCCTGAGTCCTATCCAATGAAGTCGACACAAAGTCCTTTACTGTTGCCCAGGGAATCGCCCCATTCCAATATTCGGGAATTTGCTTCGATGGTGTTCCTCCACCCTTAAAGGTAATAATTTCGCGAAGTGGTTTGAATGTGGTCATTGAATCATCCCCCGCAACTCAAGTAGTTCGCGCACATTTCTGCCCATTTTGCTCCGCTCCGCGCCTTCACTTCTTCCGCCTTCAATGGCTTCACGCTCATAATAATCGCGAGCCTTTTCATCTGACACGCGCATCAGGGCGCGATAGTGGGACCAGGTCAGTTGCGGGGAAAAACCTTGCTCCAATTCTCTTCCTGCCGGGTAGAGAGTTTCTCGTTTTATTGATTCACTACCTGCTGGGTAGCTTTTTTCCAAATCTATCGCCGGCGGGGATAATTTCTCCGCATCCCTGCATTCTGTCCCCGCAGGGGATAGAATTGTTACACGACCAGGAAAAACTTGATAAAATTGCCTGTATTTCCATAATGTTGGTGAGGAAAACCCTTTTCCGTACCGTTCTGTCAACCGTTTGGATAACTCCTCTATAACCTGTTTGCCGTATTCCGCCCGTTCGTCGCCACCCTGCACGTCCTGCACGATTTCGCGGCCGATCAGCCAGTAGGCCATGACCATGTTGGAGTTGACGGCGCGGACAACGTTGCCGCGCGCCCGTTCGAGAATGGAGACGATACGATCGAAGAGGGTATGTTCGGTCGATGAGATGCTTTTCGGTATATCACTCATCCGATCATCTCCTTGAGTTCCAGGAGTTCCCGAACAATCCCGCTCTGTATCTTGGCCAGATCGGTGTCTTCCACCTCGCCCACTTCCCCCTCAATGAGCCGTTTCAAAATGTCGGCGGGTTTGTCATAAACAACCTCTTCAAAAACATCATCCTTATACCGCCAGAGTGACAGGTCATATTTGCTTTCGTCGCCGGCGATCTCAGTGCGTGGCACTATAAAGCACTTCCGGGTGCGGTCGGTGTCGACCTCTGGATTGCGGGCGTGGTATTTGGTAACGATATCCTGCAAATCGCCATACCCTTCCTGCTTGGTACGCTTGTCGTCCAGAGAATAGCCATCGAACTGCATCTCGTAGAACCAGACGTTTTCAGTCGCCGGTTTGGTGACCTTGTCCTTCGGCCCCCAGACCTTGGTAAAGAGCAGAATGGCGGTGCTGACCCCGGCGTAGGGTTTGAACACTCCGCTCGGCATGGTGATGACGGCCTTGAGGTCGCAGCATGTCACCAATTTTTCACGCAGATCTTTAAACGCTTTGCCGGAACCGAACAGCACCCCTTGCGGCACGATAACACAGGCGGTGCCGCCTTTTTTCAGCAGGCGGTAGATGTTTTCAACAAAGAGCAGCTCGGTCTTGGTGGTGGAGAGAGTGAGGTTCTCGTTGATGTCGCCCTTATCGATACTGCCGGTAAAGGGCGGGTTGGCCATAACGATATCGTACTCGGCCTCTTCGATAAAGCTCTTACTGAGCGTATCCTTGTAGTCGATCATCGGCTCGTCGATACCGTGCATCATCATATTCATCAGCCCCAGGCGCACCATGGTGCTGTCGATATCGTAACCCTGCAGCGTGTCCTGCAGGATGGCCTGGGCCTTTTCAGTGAGGCCTGCCGCAACCGAGGTGCGGATAAAGCCGTCCTGATCGGTTGGCGTATCTTTCGCTCCGGCCCTGATAGCCAGCTGGGTGATAATGTACTGATAGGCTCCCAGTAAAAAGCCGCCGGTTCCACAAGCAGGGTCGGCGATGCGGTGGCCCAGCTGCGGCTGCACCAGCTCGGACATCAGTTTGATAATATGGCGCGGTGTGCGGAACTGACCGTTTTTTCCAGCGGTGGCGATCTCGGAGAGCAGCATTTCATAGACATCACCCTGGATATCCTGAAAGGTCTGGCCGTTGGTCTGTGAATCTTTCTCCATGACCTCGAAGATCTCGTCGATGGTCTTAATGGCCTCAACCAGCAACGCCGGTTTGGGGATAATGAACACGGCGTTCTTCATATGCCGGGTGAAGTTGGACTCCGTGCCGTTCATATCCTTTAGGAAGGGAAAAACCTTACTTTGCACATGCTGGAGCATGTCTTCGGCCTGCATCCGTTTGAATTCGCTCCAGCGCAGGGTGCGCTTTTCGATTTCATACATTTTGCCGTCGGCGAGTTTTTTGTCGGTCTCGCTTTGCGTGTCTTCGTCCCTTAATTTGGCGCGATACTCCGGTGGTATCCACTTGCCCTCAAATTTCGAAGTATATGGGTCTCGCCATCCGTCAGCAGATTCGGCCTGTTTTTTCTGATCCAGCTCATCCAGCCGCTTCATGAACAAGAGGTAGGTGATCTGCTCAATGGCGGTCAGCGGGTTGGAGATGCCGCCTGCCCAGAATTTATTCCAGAGCTGGTCGATCTTGCTTTTCAGTTCGGGGTTGTTTTGTAACATATCTTTAATTCCTGCATTTATGGTTTTTCACGAAAGGCGCGTTACGCGGCCAGCCTTTCGGTAAATTGAAGTATTTCGTTGATCTCCGCCGGGCTGAACACCCCGCGAATGCCTAAGGGGTGGATTACGGTGAAGGGGGAGCTGATCAGGTCTTTCTTTTCCACCTTTTCACGTTCGATGATGAAACTTTTCAACAGGTTGAGGAACTCCAACTGACGACTTGTCATGTTGGAGTGGCTGCCGATGAACTGCTCGAAGGCTTCGCTCACCGTCTCGGGAAAACTTTTCAGAATCTCGATGCCAAGGATATGGCGAATAAATTGGATGAAGCGAGCTTTGCGGTTTTTGTAGACCTGGCGCAGGAGATCGTGGGTAATATGGGGATGCTCGTCTTGCAGCATCTCTGCCAGTTGACGAACCTCATCCGGGCTAATCTCTTCGCCGTTCTTAATTTTCATCAGCACCGGGTTGTGTTCAGTCAGTCTGGCAATAACGGTTTCAACCATTTCCCGGTAGCGGCTGATACTCACAGATTCATGCTGCGGCCCGAATTCCACCCACTCTTTGTGGAACAATGTATCGGTGAGGTCAAGGTGGATTGGCCCTGGACCAATGATCTGCTCACGAAACTTCATCAGGGGACCGAGACGAGCGCTCAGGTCATCGATTGCATCTTCCCTATCGCCGGGATCGATTTGTGCCCAGTAGTGGTTGGTTTGCGCGGCACGAATGAGCGATTCTTCCGCTTTGACGAAGTTGACGCTCAAAGGCAACTCGCTGATCTGCTCGACGATGCCTTCTTTAAGGGTTTCCGCCTTTTGCTGCTCCTCGCAGAGTTTGGCCAGAGAATATTCAAGCAGGTCGCGCTCAAAACGCATGGCCTTGAAGTCAGCCTCCGACACAGTGCGGAACAACGGTTTGATCTCAGCCCGCAGGAATTCGAGCCTTTGGTGGTTGAGGGTGATCCAGAAGTTTTCTTCTTCAAGTCGATTGATGGCGGTTGCTGCTTCTTTAATGACCACTGAACTTTGCGGCAACTCTTCGATCTGCTTGCGCAGTTTGCCGATCTCGCGTTGGGCGATGTTCTGCTGGCCAATGTCGATGGCCTTTTCTATCTTGTCGAGACGCAGGCCAACCAACCGCACCGGCAACGGCAGCTGCGGTTTCAGTTCTTTGCCTTTGGGTTGGAGTTTGAAATATTCGAAATTATCACAGCAATCCAGAATTAAAAAAACATCTTTCTCCATACACCAGGGCTTGGGTTTGTTCGTTTCCAGCAGGCGGGTACCTCGCCCGATCATCTGCCAGAACTTGGTGTAGGAGTAGACCGGTTTGGCAAAGACCAGGTTGACAATCTCGCGCACGTCAATGCCGGTGTCGAGCATGTCGACGCTGATGGCGACACGGGGTAGATCGTTGTTGGTAAACTGGTCGAGCAGACCGCCTTTACCGTAAACGCGCGGATCATCCGAAACCAGCACCTTGGCCAATTCGCCATTGTACTGCGGATAGAGCTTGTCGAAGATCTCTTCCATGCGCCGGGCGTGAGCCTTGGTCGAACAGAAAAAAATAGTCTTGCCGGGCAACACGCCGCTGTCGTCTTTGATGCACTCCTCCATGAACTCCCTGACAATCAGGGTATTGGTGCCCTTGTTGATGACCTGCTTCTCCAACTGCGAGCCTTCAAAATTGATCTCTTCGATTTCTTTGCCTTCCAGCAGCAGTTTCTTCTGATCTTCCAGGGTGATGGTGCGCTTACTGATCCCTTCCATCTGGAAACGGGTCTGGATCTTCATCACCTGGAAGCTGCACAGGTAGGGAGGCACATTGTTCACGGCCTCCTCAAAGGTATAGGCGAAAGTAGGGAGACCGTCTTCGCAATGAAAGAGCCGGAAGGTATTGTGGTCGATGATGTCGGTAGGAGTAGCCGTCAACCCGAGCGTAATGGTTTTAAAGTAGTCGAGAACCTCGCCGTAGGTGTTGTAAATGGAGCGGTGGCTTTCATCGACAACAATAAAGTCGAAAAAGTGCGGGGAGATAGCCTGCAATTCGTCCCGAATAATATTGAGCATGGTGGGATAGGTCGAGACATATATACGGCGGTCTTTGGCTAGCAGCTTCTCACCCACATTGGGCCAGCGCGGCTCGTTCGGCAGATGTTCCTTGAATGCCGCCAACGCCTGTTCCCGGAGCGCGATACGATCGACCAAAAAAAGTGCCTTCTCGGCGTGGCCGGCCCGCATCAGCGCATCCACCACAGCGATACAGGTGCGCGTTTTGCCTGTGCCGGTGGCCATCACCAGCAGGAAATCGCGCTTCTTTTGTTCAATTCCTTCCAGCACCGCACGAATGGCACGAATCTGGTAGTCACGCCCCGCGATGGAAGTGTTAATCAATTCCTGGGTGAGCGACTTGCGGTTGCGCCGGATATACTGGAATCTCTCCAAATCATCCCGGGTGGGAAACCCCATCACTTTACGAGGTGGATAGTTGTCGAGATCCCAAAAATACGTTTCCAGGCCGTTGGTGTAAAAGCAGAACGGCAATTCGCAGCCAAGCTGTTTTTGAATGCTGCAGCAATATTGTTTGGCCTGTTCACGACCAATGGCTGCGTCTTTACTGGTTTTTTTGGCTTCGATCACGGCAAGCGGTTTGCCGTTTTTACCCAGCAAAACATAATCGCTGAATTGATGTCCTCGATAAGGAGAGTTTGGCTCCGCAATGATAAATAGTTCACTGGTCAATATATCGAATTCTTCGACTACCTGCGTGGGATCTTTAACGTTCCAGCCTGCGGATGCCAGCTGTTTATCGATGAGTTCAGAACGGGTTTGGGTCTCAGACTTGGTCATGTTTCAACTTCCCGTATTTGGTCATCTTTTCGAAAAAATTCTCAAACGATAGCTGCGCCGGCTTTGACGGCACCGTCTTGCCATTCTCCCAACGGTTGACTGGGGCAAAGCTCACCCCGAGGACGTGGGCCATTTGTCTTGGGAAAGCTGCTGCCGCCGAACTTCATTGACCAGTCTCGGAAATTTTCGGGTCATCGGAACATCGGTTCAACTTCTAACTTCTGACGCTCGGTCCTGCGTGATGCCCTTGTTCCATTGTACTGGATTCGACAAATAAAACATCTGTTAAGAGCGTACAAGAAGCGTCATTATTTTCAACATTCCAACAACAGAACCCCCTGCTCCAGGCCAATGCCAATTTTCACAACCCCGCGAACATCTTGATTTTCAATTTTCCTGAGCCTGGTCCTGATTGCACCAAAAATAGAGACAGAGAGCAAGAAGAACCATCGAAAAACTTGCGGAAGCCGGCCTGGTTGAAGGCACCATGGCGCTGGCCGTGGCCGCACTTATACATTGAGCGCCAGGGTGTACCGAGAAAAGGGACAAAAATCTGATTACGTCAGACAGGCTGGGTTTGACCCCATGCAACAAAAATGGTTCATCCGGCTGAAGCGTACTTCACCTTATAAACCAGCTGAAATCAATGATGAAAATAAAAATCAGGTTTTATTAGTTTGCAGCCAAAATGTTTTTTTCTTGTGCATCAACACTCTGAGATCAGTAAGTTTTTTATTGAAGGAAAATATTCAGAAGCCGTTCTGCATATAGAGATCTATTTAATTTCATATGATAAAAACTAAAAGTACGCTTCAGCCGGATGAACCCAAAAAATGATGGTAATGGCCCATATTGAAAAACATGGCTCAATCGAAAGAGCTGAGGTAATGGAACTGTGCCGTATTACCAAGGACCATGCTGACAACATCCTGAATAGATTGAAAAAAAGTGGAGAAATCAGATTACAAGGAACACACAAAGCCGCCTTCTACGAGCTTCAGCGTTAAGTTACGCGCCAGCGCATAAAAATACGCGCCAAGCGCATAAATTCTGCGCCCCACCGTGTTTTCCTCCGCGCTAGCTGACAAACACAGAAAATGAACATATTTGAGCCTCTTGCAAAATGAGCAACAAGCGCCGTCGTCAAGGAATTGCCTGCCACATATATAGCTCATTTATTTAGGCTGCTCTCTTTTTCTAATTATAAATCATGATTTATCCAAATATTCCATGTGATTAAGCATAGTT
>JAZDOW010000240.1:0-5757 GCA_043798185.1 Pseudomonadota bacterium
TCGGAAAACACATGGAAATGTATGCTGTAATCCATGCCCATGAGCTCATCGGCCTTATTGTTAAGGAATTCAATGTTTGCCGATTGGCTGAAATTTGTACTCTGGACGAAATCGAGGAAATGAATACGACGAAACTCTGAAAATTTATGCATGTCCTTTTCAATGAGTCCAAAATCCTCGACGATATGAGAGATGGGAGTCGGTTGCCTGTGTTTATCAACAATATTGTATGGCAGTGGAATGGAAAGGTAGAGTATTCCTTTGACTTTCAGTATTCTTATCCAGTTACAGAGTGCTTTGAGTGGATCTTCAAGGTGTTCCAGGACGTGATTCGAGATGCAAAAATCGTAGCTGTTATCGGGTATGGTCGAGAGTTCGTCGCCATTGTCAATTATGTCTGCATCGACAAGATCGTATTTCTTAAATTCCGGATATTGATCATAGAGATCTTTTTGCGACATCCTGTCAACATATAACACCTTTGCTTTCTTGGCATCGACGGACAAGGGGGCGTGCAACGCTCCAATTTCTATACCTGTTCCAGCTATATACTGCAGCGACAGTATTTCCCCGTAATACTGTGAATAATCAAGTTTTTCATCGGATGTTGCAACCATTCCCCGAGTCTTTTCTTCACTGATGGCAAAACTCACGAGCGTCTTAATTGTCTTAAGTTTATTTTGCCGAGTTCGTATGCAAAGATTAATTTCATAGGCTTTCTCATCCTGAAATTCCTGTTTTGGAATCACGCAGCGAAAGCCGCTGTTTCGAAATCTTTTTTCCTTATATTCGTAGGAGACATCGGTTCGGATCAGTCCATACAGGGAATGGTAGGTTTTTCCGTCGATCTCAATAAGTAATTCTTCAATAGTATTGTCTTCTTTGGCGTCGAACAGCCACCCGGAAATTATAAGGTTGTCATGTAATTTCGGTATATAATTCACTGTTTTCTTAGTGAGAGTATCGACACCGTTAAGAGCGTCGACCGTCCACAAATACCTGACAAAGTGTTTTTTAATAGCTTTTGAGAGTACTTTTTTTATATTTTTCAAAAACATCAATTTCTCTTTATTTATCGATGATGCAAAATCACAACTTACAGGAATCATGTTATTTTCATGACGCAGGAAGCGTTATATTCTCAACCAAGGAACCTGACATAAGGTTGTGAAGCTACATCCTTATTACAGATTTTGCAAATTCTTTGTACTTCAACCCACGCACACACGCCAAACCATTCTGCAGCAGCCTTATTATATATATTTTCTATCTATTTACAGAAATACATAGGCGTTTCCTGTTTGTGCAACCACATGTTAATGCTTTATGATGCAATATTCTGATTAAATTTGACAGCCCCCCAGGCTGTGATTCCGGCCTGATACTCCTCATCCGTTACGCCATGGACAAATTACCGGCCAGCAGCATTCTCGAAATGCGCAGTCGGTAATCGATGGTCAGCGACGAGCTCCCGCCCTGGAACCCATGAAGATACTCCACCTTATCAGTCAGCACCCGGAAAGTACCGGAAGCGGCTTTTATCTGCAAAACATCATTCGTCAGGCTGCGGCTGCCGGGCATCAAAACTTTCTCATCGCCGGTATCACCGGCAACCGAGTGCCCCAACTTCCCGGCATTGCGCGAGACTTCTGCCGCTTCGTTCGCTTTGGAGGCGATGATCTGAACTTTGCCATTCCGGGCATGAGCAATGTCATGCCCTACCCCAGCTCCCGCTTTGACACTCTGAACATAGAACAACTCACCACCTATGAAAACGCCTTTACCGAGACCATCCGCCACACCGCCGAGGAGTTTTCCCCCGATATTCTACACAGTCACCATCTCTGGCTGGTGAGTTCGATTGCAAGGAGAATCCTGCCGGACATCCCAATGGTAACCTCCTGCCACTCCACCGACCTGCGCCAGTTTATCCAGTGTCCGCATCTCCGGGAAAGAGTCCGGTCCAATTGCCAAAAAATCAACAGAGTTTTAGCCCTCAGCCGTGACCAGAAGGAAGAAATTCAAAACAGCTACGGCATATCGCATAAACTCATAGATATCGTCGGCGGCGGCTATGACCAGGAACTCTTTTGTCCCATTGCAAAACCTCTGGTGCCACCAATCAACCTGCTCTATGCCGGAAAACTGAGCCTGGCCAAGGGAGTCGACTGGCTGCTCCGTACTTTTGCCGACCTGCACGACCCTCGATTGCAACTGCATCTGGTCGGCTCAGGCTCCGGTGAAGAGACAGGGCAATGTTTGCAATTAGCCGAACAGGCGGGCACTAAGGTGACCGTTCACGGCCGGATCAATCAGGAGGAGCTTGCCAGGCTGATGGGTCACTGCCACATTTTTATCCTGCCGTCATTCTATGAAGGCTTGCCGCTTGTCCTCCTCGAAGCCCTGGCCGCCGGCTGTCGCATCATCACCAGTGATCTTCCGGGTTGCCGGGAATTATTGGCCGGAGCTGGCCCAGACCTGGTAAGGTTTGTCAGCCTGCCGGATCTGTCGGGCATCGATCGGCCAGACCCGAAAGATTGGCATACATTACAGACACGACTTGCGGCGGCAATCACCGGCATGGCGGATCGGGTTTGCTTATCTGAAACGCCTTCACTGGAAGCGATCGCCGAGATAACCTCGTCGCATAGTTGGCAGGCGGTTTTTAAGAGGATTTCCTCGTCCTACGCGAAGGCGATGACGGGCTGAGAGTTTGTTTCCAGGCGAATAGCAACGGCGGCAATGTCGTCGTGCTGTTTAAAGCGGGGATATTGCCGACAGGTCGGGTCTTCTTGCTGCAACAAACGCACGTGATTTCGGACAGAGCTAAGCCCCCCGGAACGATAAAGCTTAACCAGGCAGGACCAATCATCGCTTTCAAGCGGGTTTTCCTTTGGCAGGAACAGTCCGTCGGTAAACAGCAGAATATCGCTGACTCCCACCAGATCGTGGTAGCCGTGGCGCAGAAAGTTGAGCGCCTCCGGTTCCCCATTCAATACCCCGTAGCTGACATTCATCTCCAGCCGTACCCGTCGGATCTGCTCGGCAAGAAGTTCCTGAATGGTGTCCATTTGTGTTGTCGGGGTATTCTTCCACAGGGAGAGGGTTTGTCGATCGATGTCTGGTTCCGGAGTGACCAGGCGATAACTGCCATCATCCTCAATGAGCAGAATCAGGGCATCGCCGGTTTGGCAGTATTCAAACCGATCGGTAGCCAGGCGGACTACGGCAAGACTCGTTGACCACAGGCGATGACGCTCGCTTATCGATACATTCTCAGCGAGCAGGGTGTCATGGATTCGCCGATTGGCCTTGGTGGCTAGAGATGCAAGTCCGCCATGTTCTTTTTGAAAAGTGTGGGCGGCAATATTTGCGGCAAGGAGACCGCCGGTCAAACCACCGGCGAAGCGCCGCCTGTCAAGGCTGGTCGCCCCGTCAAAGACGCCGAACAGATCGCCTGCCTGTAGCAGAACATCCTCGTTGAACTCACCGCTCCCTTTCTCCAGCAGTGTTTCCACAGTATATCCTGGATTGGCCGAATAGGGCCGGGGCAGAGTAAATTGGTCGGTTGAAAGATACATAATCCTCTTGAATTGTCGCTTATTTGATGAACCACAGTATAATAAGTGGTGAAGATATTACCAATTGCTTGTTCCGATTGGTTGGGGGGCAAACAATAGATTTTTTCAATATTGACAAAACATTCGCCGATTCATGGGGACAAAGTGACCGAAATTCTGCGAAATCCCAACCCAGAAGCATGGGATGACTATGCCGAAGCAAACGGCAACACAACTTTTTCCCACCGCTTTGCCTGGGGAGAAAGCCTCGCTGCTGTTTACCGACTGCCGATCTTCCGCTTGGCGGCCAAGCGTCGCTCAAGCGATCAATCGCTTACAGGCATTCTACCCCTGATGCTCTTTGCGGCCCCGGGACGGGGTATTCGATTGATTTCTTTGCCCTATACCGATGGTGCCGGCATCGTTGCCGACGATCCCGCTACGGGCACTGAACTTCTCACGGCGGGCCTTCATCTGGCGGATGAACTCGACGCGGCCCACGTTGAGCTGCGCCAGGCAGGCAATCTGCTATCTCACGATTCATCTGGCGATAATCCCTCACCCTGGAACCACACCATCCATTCCTTCAAAACCGGTCTTCGTCGCCCATTGCCAGGGTCGGCTGACGAACTGTGGTCCCTCCTCCCGGCTAAGGTTCGCAACCAGGTACGCAAGGCTCGGAAATGCGGTTGTACGATTGCAATGGGCGGACTGGAACAAGTCAATGATTTCTACGCAGTATTTTCGGAAAACATGCGCGACCTCGGTTCACCGGTCCATGACCCTGAACTTTTCCGCATGGTGTTTACTCAGCCTTCGACCCACGCAAGGGTGATAGTGGTGTCTTCTGCGGCAAAACCCGTTGCTGCGGCCATCGTCTTTAGCCATAATGCCACCCTCTTCAATCCGTGGGCATCCTCCTTGCGCAGTTACCGGCCCTCTTGCCCCAATATGCTTTTGTACTGGGCCATGCTTGAGCTTGCCGTAGCCGGTGGCTGCCGGTGGTTTGATTTCGGCCGTTCCTCACCGAATGCCTCCACTTGTCGCTTCAAGTGCCAATGGGGGGCGACAATGGAGCCGCTTGCCTGGCATGTTTTTTCCCGCGAGCCGCACCGCTGGGATCCCCGTTCGGAAAGCCTGGTCGATGAGAGCTGGAAACTCCTTGATCTGGCAACTTCCCGCCAAAACGGTCCAGGCCGTAGACGCTGGATAAGTCTCTGAAAGGCACGATTATGCAAGTCGCATTAAAAAACCTTATTGTTTCCCTGCCCATGCCGATCTTTGTGGTCGTCGAAGATGTCGGTTGGTGGCGGGGAAAAGACGGATCGGCATACAATGAACCCTTCCGCAACGGCTTTATCAGAGATCATTGCCTGGATGACTACCGCACCCTTGCCCGACTGGCTAAGCGACTGAACATGCGTGTCACCCTGGGCATGGTCCTTGGCGAATGGGATAGGAACAATCTCCTGAGAAATGTCGCTGGTGCAACCTGGATGGGGAGTTCCTGGGACAACCGGAACAATTGCGGCCCGTGGCTTGACGAAGCCGCGCAATTCCTCCGCGACAATAATGACTGTCTGGAAATCGGTTGCCACGGCCTTTGCCATGAATTCTGGCGGGATGGCCGGATGGAACGCTCCGAATTCCATGATGAAGGCGGCAGAATGCGCGAAAGGGAAACCATCAAACGCCACCTCGAAGTGTTCGCCGAAATCCTTGCCCAACATGCTTTGCCGGATTCTCCCAAAATCTTTCTACCGCCGGCCTTGCTGCACAGTTTTGGAAACGGCAAAAACTCTATGCAGGCAATTCTCCATGATTTTGGTATCCGCTATGTGGTCACCTCCTTTTCCAGGGCTCGCACATACTCTACCCCCCTGCATGAAAAAATCACCTGGGAATGCGGCGTGGGGCTCCTCGAACGCGGTCTCTCCCCAGTTCCATGGCACGAGGCCGCCGCTCACCCGATCTGGGACTTCAACAACCCCATCCTGCCCTTACACTGGAGCAACCTCCTCCATCCCGATCCCGAGAAGAATTTTGCCATCGTCGATGGCTGGGCCGATCTGCTCCTCGACCGGGCAAACACCATGGAATACATCCTGGCCGAAGACTTTGCCTCCTGCTGGAGTCAGGCTGCCGCCTACCATTTAGTCAAGTTGACCGCCGATGCAGGAAAAATTATTCTTGATCT
>JAZDOW010000241.1:0-5167 GCA_043798185.1 Pseudomonadota bacterium
ACCATTCGAACGCTTTAAACGAACGGGAGAAATCGTGACATCAGACGAACATGTCTTGAATCTTCAGGCGATAGAACAGATGTCGGTTCAACGATTGCATGAATATATTCAGCCATTTCGAGGAAACGGGCTCGAAACACCGGACGCGAGGTCGTCTCATCATCACGCGATGAAAAGCATATTGCAGTCAATCACCAAACAATTATTACAACTCGACGATGACGCATTACAGGAATATGAACACGAATTGCAGGAGTTAGAACAACGAATTGCCCTGCGCCTTCAACAACACGCAGACGTATTAGACGAGGGACACAGAACAATACGCTTGCAGGCGACAGCAGAGTGCCCGGAATAAAAATCGAGTCACTTCGGCAAGCTAAAGTGGCCGTGCTCCTCTGTTTGCGCCTGATTGTAAAAGAATTCCAGGAAATAACGGCATCCTGTCTCTAACCAATCGTCACGGAGTTGTGTCACCGGTGGCACAACTCCGTAAGCAGAAGTTTGAAAAATAGGCAAGCCCGGGTTTTGTTTGGTATGCGAATGCGACCAGGTTTTTGTCGATGCAAACGGAGAACCCAAGGCCGGTTTGTCAGAGAAGGTCTATCGTCTCTTTGCGAAGCGATACGGCAACAAAGATAAAACTTAAGAAGGGAGGTAAAACATGTGGAAAGTTGATTTCTTTAAATCTTTCACCCAAACGAGGAGGTATTCGGTTTGAAAAACAAGTAGCTATCAATGGCAAAGGCAGGTGTGTTGCTGGTGCTTTGGCTTACATTCCCCTTTAAAAAACACAAACATTAAAAATAAAAAAGGAGGTGATTGCTAATACCGAAATTGCGAAGATGTTTGGCAGGAAAAACATTCAACCAGGTGCATTCAGGATTGTCCTGTGATGGCACCCCGTATGGCTCGTATAGAATACTGAAAATGAATAACTGAACATAAGGAGGTGCAGCATGGCATTTGTAAATGAAAAAATACCGAAAATGAGAGATACATATCGGTATTTCCTGACAGGAGGTAAGAAAATTAATCCCGATTTTTCAATCAATATTTTTAAATATGTAAGCTGTCCCCATATTTATCTGCCGGTATTTTCTCAATTTGTGGAGTATCAGTAAATGTTTGATGTGAGCATCAATAGCTTGTTTAGCAGAATCAAATGGTTAGCTGTGCGGAGCAAAAATGGTTTTTGACAACATCTTCAATGAAAAAGGATTGATCTTATGATGGCAATCGCCATATTGGGCACCCTCTTTCTTTATGGGTGGCTTTCTTTTGGAGTTGTCTGGCTGGTGGTGCGATGGGCGAAGAAGAGGGGACGCAATCCGGTTCGTTGGGGGATAATGGCGGGGCTGATTATGTATCATCTGGTTTTTTGGGACTTTCTCCCCACTTTGATTGTCTATAAATATTACTGTGCCACTAAAGCTGGGTTCTGGGTTTATAAGACGCCGGAGCAGTGGAAGGAGGAGAACCCGGGGGTGGCTGAGACTTTGACCTGGAAGGAAATGTCGCCAAAGTATGAAGCTCCTGGGGTGGTTCGTGGTCGTAAATATAATGATCGTATTATTTGGGTTAGGAAAGAAAAAGAATCATCAGTAGTTGCTGTGGGTATTTCTGAAGATCTTATAATTGACTTGAAAAGTATTGAAACATTAGTACGACAGGTAAGTGTAGGGTCAGGAGATGTTGGGAATGAAATCACTCGGTTTTGGACTCACTTTGCTTCATATAGTCCAAACTATAAAAATTTTGGTGAATATCAAGACGCATATAAAAAATTAGGAGGAAGATTTTAAATGAGCAACTCAATACAATATTATGATTTGGCCTCGTTAGCAGAGGCCAGCTACCTTCTTTTCGATGAATTTGATTATAAAAATAGTGAGAAAGTTGAGGATGAGTTGGTTAACGTTAAAAGAGAAGGCTCCTTCTCAGCCACCCAAGCAGCCGACTTCGTAGAAAATTGGGAAGTAGTATCTCACCAAAAAAATACTGAAATTGGAAGAGACAGCATTGTTGGAGGCCGAACGCCTGGCAACTCCTTTTGGAGTCGTTGGTGCATATCAGCTTTATTTACGGACAAGAAACGATGTGATCATCGATATGCCGTCCGGGTTTGTGTATACCATCAATATGGTCTCTTCCGATCAGCTTTTTACTGACGAAAGAGCGGAAGGTGCAGGCATAAACATCAGCGGCGGCGTTACTGCCGTAGGCCATAGCCTGGGCGGTCATCTAGCTGCCGCCTTTTCGCGCCTTTTTCCCGAATGCTCCGATGTCCTCACCATAAACGGCGCCGGTTTTATGACCGGAGCTTTGGGAGGTCTCAGCGGCAATGCAGCGACAAATATCCGCAATCTATTTGCCATGCTCGGCGGTGCTGGCAGTTTTGATAATGGCGACAAATGGATGCAATTTACTGATAAACAACTGTTTGTCCAGCAGGATCAAAGGTATTAACCATACGGATCTCATATGGTTTTAACCGAAATCTTCAATAAAAAAGGATTGATCTTATGATGGCAATCGCCGTATTGGGCACTCTCTTTCTCTATGGGTGGCTTTCTTTTGGTGTTGTCTGGCTGGTAGTGCGATGGGCGAAGAAGAGAGGACGCAGTCAGGTTCGTTGGGGAATAATGGCAGGGCTGACTATGTACCATTTGGTTTTTTGGGACTTTCTCCCCACTTTGATTGTCTATAAATATTACTGTGCCACTAAGGCCGGGTTTTGGGTCTATAAGACGCCGGAGCAATGGAAGGAGGAGAATCCTGGGGTGGCTGAGACGTTGACTTGGAGGAAGATGTCGCCGGATTATAAGGCGCCCGGATTGAAATATGGGTTCCGTCTAAATGAACGGATTGTGTGGAGTAATAAAGCTACGGAGAGTTCTTTTGTGTCTGTTGGATTATCCGAAGATTTAATCGTTGATTTGAAGAATAACGAAACATTAATCAAACGGATAACTGTTGGATCAGGACGTGCTGGGAATGAAATTACACGCTTTTGGACGCATTTCGGACCATGTTATCAAGATAGCAAAGGTCTTTTTGGAAGATACGAAACCGCATTTAAAAAAATAGGGGAGGAAATCAAATGAGCAATACTACACAATATTATGATTTAGCTTCATTGGCCGAGGCAAGTTATGTTCTATATCATATTGATGGACTAGATTTTTCAAATGAAGATCAAGTAAAAGCCGCTTTGCAAAACGAGCAGTTATATCATGGCCATTTCTCAGCCACCCAAGCAGCCGACTTCGTAGAAAAGTGGGAAGTGGTTTCTCATCAGAAAAATACTGAAAGTGGTTTTTCCGCCACCCTTTTCAAGAATAAAGAAACAGGAGAATTTTTCTACGCAAACCGCGGTACTGAACCAGGACAAGTTCTCGATGATCTGGTGATAACGGATGGAGGAGATATCGTCACCGATGGCCTGGCCATCAACCAGATCGTTGATATGTATAACGACTGGCAAAGGATACAGTCCACCGGGGTTTATCAAGCTGCCAAACTTGACCTGAAATTGGAGGAGACAGCATTGCTGGAAGCCGAACGCCTTGCAACTCCTTTTGGAGTCGTTGGTGCATATCAGCTTTATTTGCGGACAAGAAACGATGTGATCATCGATATGCCGTCCGGGTTTGTGTATACCATCGATATGGTCGCTTCCGATCAGCTTTTTACCGATGAAAGAGCCACCGGCGCAGGCATAAATATCAGCGGCGGCGTTACTGCCGTAGGCCATAGCTTGGGCGGACATCTGGCCACCGCCTTTTCGCGTCTTTTCTCGGAATGCTCCGATGTCCTCACCATAAACGGCGCCGGTTTTATGACCGGAGCTTTGGGAGGTCTCAGCGGCAATGCAGCGACAAATATCCGCAATCTGTTTGCCATGCTCGGTGGGGCTAGCAGCTTTGATTCATCGGAAATGCTCAATCTCTACGGTGAGAAATGGCTTGAATTCACCACGATGAATAATTCCGTCGCTCTGGGCCAACAAGGAGGGCATCAGGAGATCTACATCGAGTCTGCCTCTTTATTAGGAACCACCGCGGGTCATGGCAAAGAGCAGATGACCGATG
This sequence comes from Pseudomonadota bacterium, assembly GCA_043798185.1. GTDB lineage: Bacteria > Desulfobacterota > Desulfobulbia > Desulfobulbales > Desulfocapsaceae > Desulforhopalus_A. The sequence continues at coordinate 4,095 of JAZDOW010000241.1, forward strand.
CTCTGGCGGTGTATGATCTGTTTATTAGCCTGGATCAGAGATTTCAAACGGAAGATTTTCAAGCGGTTTTTGATGAATTGACACCAATTTTTGAAACTATGGCAACAGGCAGGGACGAATTAGCAACCTATGAAAATATCGTCAATATCTTTGGCGAACTGTTTGTTGATAATTTCCAAGCCATCTCAGGGTCGCAATTGGGGTCGCGTGAGGATTTGTACAAAGCAATCAAGGATATAAAAGATGGAATATCGGATAAAAATCTCAATATAACAAGCCTTGCCAAGCGCTCTGAATCAGAAATTACAAGCCTGGCCGAGGCCCAAGGTGATTCCGGCCTTGCCACTCGTTATGCCCTGGTAAACCTGAACCCCTTCACCATCACGGGTGAGCCGGGTTTATACGATAGATTCAATAAAAATGGCGAGCTTGATATTCACAGCGCGTCGAACGAAGACGGAGATTTGTCCGAAAAATACATCGAAGACCGCGCCAAATTTCTTTACTATCTGGCTCACTCCGATGCTACCGTCTCCAACCTCGATCCAGACATCGACTTTATCGACAATCGCCTTGGTATTTCCTTAGAAGTGGATAATGGTATGACCGGCCTGGATGCCGACAGTCAGTATCTCTTTGGCAATCTGGAAGGCGAATTCCTGGGAGGCGGCAGTGCTGTCGATCATCTCTACGGCATGGATGGGGACGACACCTTAAATGGAGGTGGAGGAGCGGATTATTTAGAAGGCGGCAAAGGCCAGGACACCATGGATGGCGGTGATGGCAAAGACACCTTCTTTATCATGGGAGAAGACACCGACTTCGATATCTTCACCGGCGGCGCCGACGAAGACACCATCTTAGGCGGAGCAAGCGACGACACCATCCGCGTCCATGACTTTCAGGGAGAAAATACGGTTGAGATCATCGACGGCGGTGGCGGTACCAATATCATAGCCGGCACCAATGCATCCGACACCATCGATCTCAATGGAACCACCCTATCCGGGATCGCCCGCATCGAAGGCGGCACCGATGAGGATATCATCAAGGGCAGCAAGGGTGCCGACGTC
>JAZDOW010000246.1:0-2097 GCA_043798185.1 Pseudomonadota bacterium
ATCAGCACAAAAGAAAACAGACAAGTTCCTGACCTGTTCCAGAAAGGGGCGTGGGGGGCAACTGAAGGTGGGATTCAACGACAAGGCCATTGCCGAAGCAAAGAAGTACTTTGGCTATTTCGCCCTTGTCAGCAATCAGGCTATGGACACATTTACAGCACTTGAAAATTATCGGCTGCGAGAAAAAATCGAAGAACTCTTTGCCGTGCAAAAAGGGAGGCTGGACGGTGCGCGACCTCGCACATGGTACCCGGACAATCTGCGTGGGAGACAATTCGCACAATTTATCTCGCTGGGCTATCACTGTTTCCTGACGAAAAAAATAAAGCAAGTGCAAGCCAAGCTCGGAAAGAGAGAACCCGGAAAAACCGAATCACTCATCAAGCTCGAAAAGAAACTAGAAAACTGGCTTGCGCAACGCTCTCTCGCTCAGATTCTGGATTGGTTCGACTGTATTGAAACCACAAAGATACAGACTGCCATGGGCAGCTATCGTTGGTCCACCGAATCAGTGGCCAGAGACAGGCTGTTCTTGGAGTACTTGGGAGTGGATACCAAATAGTGTACGCTTTATCCGACTTTCAAGATATTCCGTTCAAAGATGCATTTTCCCATTGTTTGAACGAGATGGAGTCAACAAATACCGCAAATCTTATTATTATGGATCAATTCGGCGTGAAAGAAGTCACTCCGGAAATCATTCGACAACTCGCTATCTGTAGCAGAACCGACGTTCTCTTTTTTATCTCTTCAGCCTTCATCAGAAGGTTTAATTGATACGCCTGAACTCAGTGAAAAATTCAAAGACTTAACCGCTGACACCGTGAAGGATGTAGAGTATAACGCCATCCACAGAACTATATGTTCATACTTTCAAACTCAGTTGCAAGACGTTGATTATTATCTTGCACCATTTTCGATACGTAAAAACAGCAACATATACGGCGTGATATTTGGAAGTAGTAACCTACTAGGACTTGATAAATTTTTGAGGGTGTGCTGGGCGATTGATCCGATCACTGGCGAAGCAAATTATAATATCGACAGCGATTTTGCAGCATGGTCAAAGCAGCCTTCACTATTCTCCAAATTGAATTTAGTCAAGAAAATCGACATATTTCGGAAAGATCTTGAGACTTACATATCCAAAAACTCGCCGGATAATCATGATGTTTATAAATATAGCTTGAAGAGAGGATTTCCGCCGAAAAAGGCAAACGAAGTATTGAAAGAAATCCAGAAAAATCAGAATTTGAAAGTAATTACCATTACAGACGGAACGTTTGCACGGAAAGGTGCTTTCTATTTGTCTTATGATGCCCTTAAAGAAACACCAAAGGTTCAATACGTTTTAGGATGAGAAAATGAGTCGTAGTAAAATTGAATGGACTGAGTCAACTTGGAATCCTGTTACTGGTTGCACGAAAATCAGCTCGGGCTGCACAAATTGCTATGCTGAGAAAATGGCTAAGCGCCTTAAAGCAATGGGGCAGATCAATTATCAGAACGGTTTCAATGTAACATGCCATGAAAATGCTCTCGATATTCCACTACGTTGGAAAAAGTCCAGATTGATTTTCGTAAATTCGATGAGCGACTTGTTTCACGAAGATGTGAGCGATGAATTTATTCAACGTGTGTTTTCGGTAATGCAAAAAGCAAAACAGCACCAGTTCCAAGTATTAACGAAGCGAGCGGTTCGTTTAGAAAAAATGTCGCAATCTTTGCCATGGCCGGAAAATATTTGGATAGGTGTGACAGTTGAGGACGCACACAATATATCCCGAATTGATTACTTAAGGAAATTAAAGGCTTCAGTGAAATTCCTCTCAATTGAACCATTGCTTGGTCCAATTCGGAACATCAATTTGGATGGAATCGATTGGGTCATAGTTGGCGGAGAATCGGGACCAAGTTCTCGAGAAATGAAAGAAGAGTGGGTTCTTGATATACGAGATCGTAACTATTTAGCTTAAATTATTTTCGCTCTATCAAAAATAGTTCTTGACAGGGTTTTTGGTGAAATTTTCAAAACTCAACCGTGTTGCCAGTTAGGTTCGATACTCCATTCAGAATGCTTCTGCATGGCTCATGTCG
>JAZDOW010000260.1:0-6089 GCA_043798185.1 Pseudomonadota bacterium
CGTACTCACGTCAGCGCACCGATGCCGATCCTGATCAAGAAGCTGAATCAAACGCTTCGCGGTTGGGGCAATTACCACCGCCATGTGGTGGCCTCGGAAGCATTTTCTCGTATTGATACCTATGTCTATGAAGAGCTTTGGAGGATGATCCGTAGTCGGCACTCGAATAAGTCCGAAAGATGGCTGGCCAATAAGTACTGGCTGGCAGCCGGACGCAGATGGGTGTTTTCGGCAACGAACGACACCAAGAAAGGCAAGCGACTTTACGAAGTCGTGCGCCTCAGCTCTCTTGGCATACGACGATACATCAAGGTCAAGGCCGATGCAAACCCTTATCTGCAAGAATACGCCGCGTATTTTTGGCGGCGCAGGCATGATAAAGAATCGCGTCTGCTCCCGGCGATGTCTGCCCGGGAATACAGGGCCATGGCCGCCCAAGTTTGAGGTGTAAGGCCGGGGCATCCAATAAGGGTGTCCTTCAGAAATGCTTGAGCCGTATGAAGGGAAACTTTCAAGTACGGTTCTTAGGGGGTTGCGCCTTGCAAGCGCACGAGATACAGTTGCCTGAAATGGTGACCATTGTAAAGCTTAGCCAGCAGCAGTGTACCGAGTCTTGCGTGGTGTCCGGTAACGGCCACTGCGAAGCGTAGACAGGGAGAGTGCAGGCCGGAACGAAAGTGAACGGAGATATAGCCCCGAAATCGAACGTGGTCGAAGCAGCCGACCTTATCCCTCTATGGGGAAGGCAGAACCATCAGGATGCGTATTGGCAAGTGTCTTGGGGTGCTTCCGGGGTTCGCACCGCCGGCATGCAGTCAAGGGATCTCGTGGGAACAAGGGAGATCCGCCAGGCTCCCCGCTTTGGCGGGGTAGGATTTGACAAGCTGATAATGCAAGGATGATCCGATAGCCCGGCGGAAGTCAGACCGGCTGATATTACTCTGAGATCGGGAGAACCGATTACATGGGGAAGCGGCCGGCAGAAAGCGAATTGTTCGTGGGAAACATGGGCTCCATACAAAGGGCGGATACGGCCTTCTATTCAAAGAGAAGATCAGCCAGTCATGAAAATGAGACTCGAACGAATAGCAGTAAATTTGCTGTGAATCGCTTTCTGAAGAGCGTAGTGCGGGAAATCCGCACGCTACGTTGTGTGGGAGCCGGAGGCGGGTAACCGCCTCTGGCGACCCGGTGAAAGGGGCCGCAAGGCCCCTGACCTACCCGGTGGCATCAAAAGAAATGGTAAAAAGGCGGTCACAATCTTCGGCCACCCAATTGAGGTGAGATGATGAGTAAACCAAAGCCAGTGATCAAGGTGGAAGCAATCCAGCAGAGAATCTTACTCATTCGAGGTGAGAAGGTTGTTGTTTATGCTTATTTATCGGAGCCCTATGGGATTATGACAAAATCCCTGAATCATGCCACTCGGCGGAACCCGGACCGGTTTCCATCCGTCTTTATGTTCCGCCTCACCAAGGAGAAAAAAGCGGAGGTGGTAACAAACTTTGACCACCTTCAGAAGCTGAAGTTCTCTCCCATAACTCCTCTGGCTTTTACAGAATTTGGGGCGCTCATGGCTGCAAACGTTTTGAACTCATCAAGAGCTATTGAGGTTAGTGTTTTCGTGGTACGTGCTTTCATACAACTACGGGTGACGTTGGCGCAGCATAAGGAAAAATGCATGAAAAATAGAAGGGTTGGAGAAAAAGCTTTTTGAACATGATGATCAGATCGTTGACCTTGTCGAGGCGATAAAGTAATTGATGAACCCAAAAGCTTTCTCCAAAAACCAGACGCATTGGCTACAACGAACTAACCCCAAATGCATAAGGCGCGGCGGCAAGAAGCCGCCGCGCCTTATGCTGGGAGGATGTCACTCATGGTTTTTTCGAATAAGTATGAGAAGGGAGGATAACTTAGATATGATGACTCGCAGAGAAATCCTTTTACAAGGCATATTCGCTTTGTGGATGGCTACCAGTATTAACCTTTTCAGTTGTGTAGGCTTAAAGTCCGTTTCTCCCGAACGTCAGGAGCTACGCATTCGCTGGCATGTACCTCGTGATCAGATGCCGCTGATTCGCGAGAAGCTCTACTTTAAGGGCGAGGTTGAACCTGATTTAGATAGCGCTACTGCTACCAAGGGGCTGCCAATCACGTTTCTGATAGTCGGAGCAGTTTTCTTGCCCTATCTGGTTGATGCCATAATTGCAGCTTATCGCGACATTCGGTATGGTGGGATAGTCATTACGTTCAAAGATAACGGCGAGGTTTTTATCATCAATGATTGTCGTATTCCGGGAGGAACCATTCTGATCAAAAGAAAAGATGATGTCGAGTTCTGTAGAATTGAGAAAGAACCACCTCCCCAAATGATGTTCAATATCCTCAAACCGGTGAAGCGATGAGTGAAATTGCGGCAGTGTTCAGTGAATCGCTCTGGCTTGTAACCTGGGTTGCGAGGCTCGTCTTCGTCATTGCCCTACTATCATCTTGCGATGTGTCACGGGCGGCTCGGTCGTATAAGCCTTCCGGTGCAGAGGACGGTAAGGAGGCGATCTATAATGGGAGCTATGCCTTGGTCGTTGGTGCAGTTAATTATTACCACCCTTACTGGCCTTCACTTCTAAAGATCGAAGAGGAGATTGCGGACGTCTCCAACTGCCTTTCTCACCATCACGGATTCGTTGTGACAACGATAAAAAATCCCAATAGTCATGAACTACGTGATAAGGTTAACGAATTCATTGCCCGCTATGGCTACGACAACCATAACCGCCTGCTGTTCTTTTTTAGCGGACATGGTCATTCCCGCTATGACACGGGATACTTCATTCCAGTAGATGTCCCTGATCCCGACGTTAATGATATTGCCTTCGAGCAAAGGGCAATCTCGATGGAGGAGGTGATAGCTTGGTCGAAAAGAATCAGAGCCAAGCATGTTCTATTCGCCTTCGACAGTTGCTTTTCTGGGACCTTGATGATGGCAAGAAGAGGGCAAAGCCCATCTCCGGCTCCGATCGACTCAGAGAAGCCGGTCAGGCAATTTCTTACTGCTGGCGGACCTGATCAGGAAGTGCCAGCAAAAAGCGTTTTCACCCCGCTATTCATCTCCGGAATCAACGGTGCTGCTGACTTAAACGAGGATGGCTACGTCACGGGTTCTGAGCTTGGATTATATATCCGCCAGAAGATCCACTCGGATTTTGGCCTGCAGCCGCAATTTGGCACGACTCTTGATCCAAATTATAATAGAGGTGACTTCGTTTTTGTGTTACCTTGCTCAAAAACACCCAGCCCCCAACCATCACCCCCAAAAAAACCTTCTCCTTTACCTGAACCTCGCCCCATTTTCACTAGGATATTTTATGTTTATAAAGATGATAGTTATGAAAATAATAATGGATGGTGGGCAAATGCATTTCCATCTGAGGCAGCTGACTACCATCTCGTGACCGGCAGAAACTTTGTGAAGCCAGGATACGATAACACAGGGACATGTGGCCAAATAACCTTCTTTTTAAAAAGAACTTTGGCTATGCCTGATAGTGATATCGGCAAGCCGGTTAAAATTCCACCTACTTTACGCCTTGTAATAGCAAGTGATCGCGAAAATTGGGGCTTGCACACTGGAAGAAGAAGTTTTGATCTCTCCGGCGCAAAAAAACTTGTTTTTCATGCTCGAGGGGAAAAGGGTGACGAGAGAATCAGGGTCTTGGCATTGATTGCTGGCGACAAGCCTTATGGAGACTCTGACCCTGACCCTTTTCAAACGGACTGGTTGCCTCTGGATCAAAAGTGGAAACGTTATGAGTTCCCAATCAAGAATAAGCGATTAAATTCTGTCATTACGCCCTTTGTCTTAGAAATTCAAACAGCTGACTATAACAGAGACATTATCAATGTTTTTGTGGATGAAATCTATTACGAGATTAATGAATAGATAGTGTTACAAACCTTGCCAATATAGCTTACTTAAGGAGAAAAATATGAAAATAGGATGCAATAGATTGATGTGGTATATTTTTTTTATATTGACTGTACTGATAGCAAATACAGCCTTCGCCCAAGAAGGTAAAAGGAAGTATGTTTATAGAGATTATAATTCGGAAGGCACTGTTTATTCGCAACGCTCCGTATGCAACATAATGCCAGCCAGAGCTGCTGAGAAAAGCATGGTGCGGGTCACAGCGTTTAATAAGCCTGGCTTCGACGGAAGCGGTACAAACATTAGGATCGAATTCAGCAAGTTGAAAGAACCTCCGAGGTGGGCTGGTGTCGTCTTCCCTGTAGAGGCGGACTATTGGGGGGAGGAGGCCGAGGCATCCTCGTTATCTGTACTCGATTTGTCAAAAGCGAAGAAGCTAATCTTCTTCGCCAAAGGAGAGAAAGGCGGGGAGTGTATACAGGTAAAAGCAGCGATTGCTGGCGACAGGCCCTATGGTGACTCGGCGCTCGTTCCCGTTATGACAGACTGGATAACTCTGGGAAAAGAGTGGAAACGTTACATGGTTACGGTCGACGGCAGCCAGTTAAAACGGGTTATCACACCTTTTGCCGTAATAACAAATCTCGCCTATAATCCTGAGGGAGCCATCACTCTGGATTTGGATGAAATTTACTATGAGTTGGGGGAATAGCATGATTTCTTTTGACATGCTTAACCATAACTGGCAAAAGGTGTTAATTGCTTCAACAATTGCCTATTCACTACTTATCCCTTTTTCCGCTTGCGGTGCCCAAAAGGACATTAGCGTCCCCCCCTTTTTTTCTTATCTGATGGGGTCCGGGGTTACGCCATCCCTTATCGCCTTCAACCCAAGCGGTTTCGATCCCCGTCAGCCGTTCGAGGTGAATGAAACCTCGCTGGCTGAATTGCGGAAAGATCTGAGAATCATCAAAGTGGCTTTTAATGGCTTAATACTTTATGAAATGCTGCCTGGATTGACTGCCGCGATTCTTGCTACTGCGCAAGAACTAGGGTTTAAAGCGGTGTTACTTGGTATCTGGGATCCGAAATCTGAAAGGGAAATTGCTGATACTGCTGAGCTGATTCGCCAATATCATGTGAAACTATCCTTGGCTGTCGTGATCGGCAATGAGGGTCTTATTGACAATCGATATACAATCGAGGATGTCCAGCAGGCTGCATTACGACTTCAAACATTGATACCCGCAGATGCCTCAATTCCGGTTACTTCTTCTGAGCCTGTCAGCGAATATGGTTGGAAGCCGCTAAGGGAATTCGGCGAGTTTCTCGCTCCAAACATTCACCCCGCGATTGATCAAGAAAGCTTGGATCCGGTCGCAGGAGCCGAGTGGGTGAAGAAGCGTGCGAATGCCCTCGCAGTTGCTGCGAAAAAGCCGGTTCTTGTTAAAGAAACAGGGGTGCCTAATGGCGGCGCTTTGTCCTATACACCAGAAACTCAGCGCCTTTTCTGGGAAGCCTACTTCCGGAATGGTCGACTGGTCCGTGTCAACACTGTTAACACGTGGATATCGCTCGCCGCTTCATTCGAAGCTTTCGATACACCCTGGAAAGCAGAAAAAACTGAGATGCTCATCGAAGGTCACTGGGGCTTCCTGGATATTAAACGTAACCCATACCCGGTATTTGAGGCCTTGCGAAATGCCAACACGTGGGCGCCTAAATGAACGGGGTGACCGGGGACGCCATTAACTTATTAATTTCCCACTTTGGCTTTTCAACTTTGCTTTTTGACCCAACAAAAACATGCTGCGTGCAAGCCGCAGATGTTCGCGTTGGTCGCGACACGATGTCGCGTGTTTATATGTGCTTGAAAGTACGTTATTACAAGCACCTGGCATGTCCCTGCCAGCTCCCTACGCGAGCGTGCTACCGTCGCGCTGATGACGGGGTGCGAAGCCTCGCGGACAAAGTACCGAATCGGGTCGGAATGGCGACAGGAAGACCCCTCCGGAAGCTTCATCCGGTTAAGGGCAAGGGAAGGACAATATGGCGAGATTAAACAAAGAACCGTACGCGCCGTCAGCCGGAGACAGACCTACGGGAGTTAACAGGTCGAAGGCATGTTTCCTTGGGTTTACATGCGTGGTGAGGTTGCAGA
>JAZDOW010000009.1:0-12279 GCA_043798185.1 Pseudomonadota bacterium
TGCCTATCTTGCCGAATTTAAAGAATATATTCCACAACTAGCCTCATTATGGCACAGAAATTGAAATCCTGTCTTTGATAGCAATTCCCATGTGGGATATAATCCCAATAGTGGCGCTTTAATTTTCAGGAAACTTCAGTCATGATATTCTCCTCTTAGAATTGATTTTCAATGTATTGCCCCATTTTTGCCTATCCTTTCCAGGATAATCGCAGCAACATACTTGCTGGCAGGTAAGAACGTATGAACGATGGGCACGATTACCGCATCGATGATCCAAGTAGCGGAGACCTCTGATACGGATACCACCCCATCATTTGGTTCGCTCCGGAACACATGAAACGTCACAGGAATACCGCGGTCTCCGAATATGCCGGTTGTTGGCACCAGGACGGGAGGAACACTGTTCATCCGCACATCAGAAGCCAACATCCGGCCACAATCCCCCGTGACTATACGGAAAATAGGGTTGCGACTAAGAATTTTGGCCAAGCGGGCAGGTTTTGTGGGAGAGCCAAGCAGGAACACTCGGGTCGGTGGGCGCGTACCTGCCGGGAGTGAAGCGAGGGCTGAACGAAGCAATATTCCCCCCAATGAGTGGCCGATCAGGATGTACTCACCATCGACGGAGAGCTTCGATATGCGCAAAGCAAGCCGGTTCGAGATCTGCGAGAAATTTTGACATGCGGTGGAGTATCCGAAAGTACTTGTTCCAATCCCACTTGACCGCAGCTTACGCAACACACCCCACCCAGATATTGGTGTGCGCCCCATCCCGTGTATAAACAATGCATGCATCTTGCTATGTGGCCAATGTGGTTGTCAGCTGCAAGGGCCACTGACTTTCGAAATTAAAATTACGCCGAGATGCCGAGTTCGGATGGAAAAGATTTCTGGCCAACGCTGGTACAGCCGCAACAGTGAAAGTCGGTTGTCGGCAGGCAAACCGATGTTGGCTGGCTTATTCATTGCTTGTATACTTCACACCGTCGAAGATTATTTTATCCTGTTTAATTCCATGACGCTCATAAAATCCAAGAATCCGTTCATGCAATTCTTGTTTTCCGCTTTCTGGATCTTTCGTTTGCAAGTGGTTACCGAATTTCAGAGAGACTCCAAAGGAGTCCTTCGTCTTCTGGGTCACGGTTTTCCCGTTGATCAAGAGATCAATGCCAGCTGCTGTCGTTCGTACAGATCGGCAAGCCCTGGAAAAGGTTCCAGGGCTCGTGGCAGTAGGCCATGAGCCCAGGCAAGGAAAAGACCATAGTTGAGAACAGGAACTCCCTTTTTGCGGAAAATCTCAAGTCGCGCGTCCATGACCTTTTGGGTGATCATACATCCCCCGCAATGAATGACCAAATCCCAGCCTTTGGGGTCATCGGGCAGTTGCCTGCTGTGGCAAAACTCCACCCGGGATCCCACCATTTGCCGAAACAGCCGGGGAATCTTCACCCTGCCAAGATCTTCAGCCTGACAATGGTGCGAACATGCTTCCATAACCAGAACCCGGCCTTTTTCCGGAAAATTCTTCAGGGCTGCAAGGCTTTGGATAAACCAGGCAGGGTCGCCTTTTTTTCTGGCAAAGAGCAGCGAAAACGAGGTTAGAGGTTGGTCCTCAGGTAAATCCGCCGCCACTTTATGAAAGGCCTGGCTGTCGGTAATCACCAGCGAAGGACGGACTCCCAACCGGTGGTAAAAAAAGGACAATTCTCGCTCTTTGACAATCAGGGCAGCGCAGTCGCGGTCCAGGAGATCTCGGATCGTCTCCACCTGAGGGAGGATTAATCGGCCGGCTGGTGCCGACAAATCTATGGGGGTAACCAGTAGGACAAGATCCTGTTCTTGGACAAGCCCCTCAACCGGAGTGATTTCCCTGTGAATCTTCTCTTTCTGCTTTTCCATCCCGGCAACCAGATTGAGGGCGCTTTCCGGCTGGAAATTGTCCTGGAAGATCCATTTGTCCCCAGGGAAAAAACCCACTTTCTCAGGGTGGGGCGGCAAGTCTGAAAAGGTCAGTACACCGATCCAGGGCTGCTGCTGTGCCTGCAGCCAACCCAAAAACGCCACTTCTTTCGGGTGGGGCGGCAGATGGCTCGGGGAAACAAAAAGGATCAAATCGGCAGTCGTGAGCCTTTCTTGTGATTTTTCAATCCGCAGTTCTCCCAGTGTCCCAGTATCATCGAGGCCGGCCGTGTCCGTTACAGCACACATTCCTAATTTCCCCAATTCTATTTGCCGGGTTACAGGATCGGTGGTAGTCCCAGGTGTGTCGGAGACAATGGCGACATTTTTCTTGAAAAGATTGTTCATTAGCGAGGATTTGCCGGCGTTGCGGATCCCGACAATTACAATACGCGTTAATTCGGCGAGGGGTGGAGTGGTGCTCATTGGCGGTTTCCTGTATCAATATTGGTAAGATGCATAGGGTCTGACCAGGCATCAAGAAAGGGTTTACTGAGTTCGGTATTGTTTTCCAGCCACTGGACAAGCTCCTGCCTGTTCTTCGGCGCTGCTTTCTGAATCAGGGGAATCAATGTTTTCAGGGCCGAATATCCCAAGGGTTCTTTCAGGGTATTCAACAGGGCCGGGCTGATGGCCAGGTACGCCTCCATCTTTTCCCGATTGGGTTGCAGTACCTCCATCAACCGTCCGGCGGCACAGTCCAGCGCCTTTTCCAGTCTACAGGAAAGGCGTATCATCTGTTCGGCGATAAAGGGCATATTGGCATTGAGCTGCAGCTGTCCTTCCCGACAATACAGGGAAACCAGGTCGGAGATGGCGGAGCATTCCATAGTGAGGCCGCGGATCCACTCCAAGAGAACAGGATTGGATTTATCCGGCATGATGCTTGACCCGTATTGGAGTTCCGAATGGCGGATCTCCTGGCTCAGGGAGGAGCTATATAAAAGGAGATCCGAAGACATTTTGTAGAGGTTGTCGGCGCATAATCCCATTCCCCTGGCACATTCCGCCAAACTATCGGCATGGGCCACCTGATCGCAAAGGTTTTGGCTGCGGCAGAGGGGCAGGCCGGTGATGCGGCGCAGGTGTTTCTCAACGGCAAAGACATAGGCAAGAGGCGCCGAAAATCCCGTTCCCAAAGCGGTTCCGCCTAGCGGAATGGTCCTCAGTCGTTCTTTCAGCTTATGCAGACGCCACCGGTCTCTTTCCACCGGCCCGGCCCATGCCCCAAAAACCTGCCCCAGAGTAATAGGCAGAGCATCCTGGAGTTCGGTGCGACCACACATCAGCCAGTCACCGTAGAGGCTCTCTCGCTTGACTAACTGCTCCTGCAGCCGGATGATCTGTATTTCTATTCTTTCCAGAAATCGGAAAGTCATGATGATCACAGCCGTTGGCACGGTATCGTTGGTCGATTGGAATCGAGCGAGGTGGTCGAGGGGGTGAGCTTGAAACTCTCCGGGATAACGGCTGGCGGCAAGGTTGGCAAGCACCTCGCAGATGTTCATATGCAGGCTGGTTCCCGCACCTCCCTGGGCCAGGGGCAGGGGGAACTGATTGTCCCATTGTCCCTGTATTATTTCATCGGCAACTTCCTTGAGCAGTAAGAAATACTCCTCGGGATACAGGGCTGCGGTTTCCTGTTGGGCACATATTGCCGCAAGCTTCACTTGACCCAAGGCATGGATCACTTCCCTGGGCGTTTGTCCTTTCCCTAACCAAGCCAAAGCCTTGTCGGTCTCTGCTCCATAATACTTCATCTGAGTGTCCTTTCTAAGCGCAGCGCATCGCCCCTGGCAAAACTGAGTTCCCGATCGAGGGAACGTATCTGCCGGTCAAGACGTGCGAGATCATGAATACCTTTTTCAACCAGACAGACCTTATTAGGATACAGCAAATAGTCTCGTTTGTATTCCATCGGCGTCAGGTTGGGCATAAGCACATTAGCCCCGGCGTTGAGCATCTGTTCCCGGCCGCCGGCAATGAGAGTGCCGGCCGCAGTTGTGGCCGGAATATGGGCGGGAGGCAAAGCCAGACGGAGCAGGGCAACGCCGCGGATGACGTTTTCGAGCGGGTGTTGCCGGGCTTGCCGCAAAGGGGTGTCCGGATGGGGGATGAAAGGACCGATACCGACCATATCAAGTTGTAAACGCTGGCAAAGGAGAATATTCGCCAACTGAATTTCGGCACGCTCACCAGGCAGACCGAGCATATACCCGCTGCCAACCTGGAAACCTGCCGCCCTGATGCCGCCGAGAGCCGTGAGGCGATCTTCTAGAGTGATTTTTCTAAGAGAAAAATGCAGTTTTGCATCCGCCGTTTCAAAGCGTAAAAGATAACGGTCGGCACCGGCTGCAACCATTGCACAATACTCCTCACTGCTGCGTATGCCACAACTCAGGGTAACCGCTGCATCCCCGCCCTGGTCTTTAATTCTTCGCACTAACCGGCAGATTCTCTCTGTGGTGTAATCGGGGTCTTCGCCGCCCTGAAGAACGAAGGAGCGAATACCCCGGTTATAGCCTTCCTGCACCACAGCAAGGATTGCTTTTTCTTCCATCCGATACCGGTTCGCCGTGCGGTTGCCGTGCCTGATGCCGCAATAGAGGCAGTCGTTGTTGCAGACATTGGTGAATTCGATCAATCCCCTCAATAACACAGCCCTGCCATGCATTTGCAGGCAAACGCCATTTGCCATACGAATTAATTCTTCCGTTGAGGCATGGTAGAAGAGATCGGTTATCTCCTCCGGAGTGAGGGGGATAACCTTCTCGTCTGTCATTTGAGCATCTTGGCCCAAGAGTGGAATCCCCATTTCCAGCTTTTAGAGATAGATATCTCTTTCACCGGCGGCAACCCGTTCCAAAGATTTCCGGATCCCCCCTTGAATGGTCTGATTTTTTTCCTGTTCCACCAATTTTTCAATCAAATCGAAGCCATTTTTTCGGGTTTTCGTCCCGGAAAAATCGCTCAGGTACTCGGCAAAGGAAACCAGACCATTGGGATGACAAAAGGATTTGATCAACCCGGGTTTGGCAAGATCCATGAAATCTCTGCCTACCCGACCCTTGCGGTAGCAACCGGTGCAGAAGGAGGGGATGAAGCCCATGTCTATCAACTCATCTATAACCTCTTCCATGGAACGGTTGTCAGCCAGGGAAAACTGCCCTTCCTCGGCTTGATTTTCCGTATACCCACCAATGGCGGTTCTCGATCCGGCAGAGATCTGGCTGACCCCGTAGCGAAACAATTCGTGGCGCATGGCAGCACTTTCCCGGGTGGAGAGGATGATACCCGTGTAAGGCAGTGCAAGACGAAGAACGGCAATAATGGTACGGAAGGCATCGTCATTTACCGGGAAAGGAATGCTCTCCGACAAAGCCGCCCCATGGGCCGGTTCAATACGGGGAACACTCACCGTATGGGGGCCGCACTTGAAACATCGTTCCAGTGCTTCGGCGTGTTTGAGGAGGGCCAGGGTTTCGACCCGATGATCCGCCAGACCAAAAAGGGCTCCGATTCCAACATCGCTCATTCCCGCCTCCATGGCCCGGTGCATGACAAATAAGCGATTTTTATAATCGGCTTTCGGGCCGGTTGGATGATATCTGCCATACAGTTCCGGGTTGTATGTTTCCTGAAAGCAAATATAGGTACCGATTTTGCAAGTCTTCAGCTCCCGAAACTGAGCAGTCGTCAACGGCGCTATCTCAACGTTTATCCGCCGAATTCCCTGGCCATTCTCTTTCACCTGGTAAATGGTACGGAGAGTCTCTTTTAAAGCTGAGAGGTCATTGTCTCCCGTCTCACCGGTGAGCACAAGCAGCCGTTTGTGACCCTCCTTCAGGAGAATTCTGGTTTCGGCACGGATTTCTTCCAAGCTGAGTGTTCGTCTTTTAAGATCGGTGTTATCTTTTCTGAAGCCACAGTAAAGGCAGTTGTTGATGCAGTGATTGCTGGTATAGAGAGGCGCAAACATGACCAGCCGCTTGCCATAAATAGTCTGCTTGGCCTGTTCGGCCGCGGACATAATCCACCGGATCCTCTCGGGCCTTCTGACCGAGAGCAGTGCCGCAGCGTCTTTGACATTCAGACCCTTGAGCTCCGCCGCCCGGGACAAAATCTCAACAATTTCGCCATCCCCGGCTTCCGGTCGGCATGCCAGTTTACTTAACGCCTTATAATCAATAAATTCCGGGTATTTTTCATTTTCGGATAGCGGTTGCCTGCGATCATCGACAACCGTATTCGCTGATGCTTCTGCAGTAAATTTTCCCATTACCAACCCTCTTGTTGAGCCACAATACAATTTGTATCCCAGTGATTAGGGGATACTGAATAAACCTTCCGATCAGCTTCGCTCTTCGATTTCCTGCCAGATTTCCATCATCGTGTGTTTGATGTCCTGTTTCCTGTCCCGGTAGGTGGTGTGGAGCAGGTGGTGGCTTTTTTCTCCCAGGGGTTTTTCCAGGAAATTCTCATAGAGTTTGGCGATCATCGGATTATTGTGTGACTGGCGAATCGGCCGGTTTTTGTCGATGGTGTACAACCCTTGCTGCCGCTCGTGCCTTGTACCTTGGTAGGAGTGTTTGCTTCTTGGTTGGCCTCCGCCTCCCGCACATCCTCCCGGGCAGGCCATCACCTCGACAAAATCATAGGTACTCTCATTGTGCTTTATTGCCTCCATAAGCCTGCGTGCCTCTTTGAGAGTGTGGACAACCGCCAGTTTTACCGGGCCAATCGGACCGAGATCGACTGTTGCCTCCCGGGAGGTGCTCTCGCCCCGGAGCGCGGTATATTCAATCTGTTCAAGCTCATGGTCTGTCACTACTTTATAGACCGTTCTGACAGCGGCCTCCATGACCCCACCGGTGTTGCCGAAAATAACCGCAGCGCCCGAGTAATCGGTCATCCATGGATTATCGAAGGCGGAATCTTCAAGACTCGCCAGGTCTATCCCTTCCCGTTTCAACAGCCTTGCAAATTCCCTGGTGGTGAGGACAACATCTACATCGGAATAGCCATTTCCCTCGAATTCCGGCCGCTTGGCCTCACCCTTCTTGGCCGTACAGGGCATGATCGAGATTACCCGGATGCGCTTGGGGTCAAGGTCCATTTTCTGGGCAAGATAGCTCTTGGCCATTGATCCCAAGGCTTGTTGGGGCGAGCGAGTCGTAGAGAGGTGGCCAACCATCTCCGGATAATTCTTTTCAACAAAATTCACCCATCCGGGGCAGCAGGAGGTAAACATGGGAAGGACGCCGTGGTTTTTGATGCGATCCAGTAATTCGCTCCCTTCCTCCATAATCACAAGATCGGCGGTAAAATTGGTGTCCAGAACCACGCTTGCTCCAAGCTGTTTCAGGGCGGTTATAATCTTCCCTTCGACATTTTCACCCTTGGGCATGTTGAATTCCTCGCCTATGGCCGTTCTTATCGCCGGGGCAAACTGCACTACGGTGACAAGTTCAGGATCGTACAGCAGGTTTTGAACCTCTTCGATCTCATTTTTCTCGGCCAAAGCCCCGACCGGACATACCAGAATACACTGGCCGCAGGAGACGCAGTCCGATTGACCCAAGGGGAGATGATTCCTTACACTGATTTCAGTCTCCAGCCCCTTTTCTGTGATAACCAGCGCATCGATGCCCTGAATGTCCCGGCACACCTTGACACAGCGGAAACAGCGTATGCACTTACTCATATCCCTGACGATTGCCGGGGATGAGGTATCACGACTGCGTCGTTGGTAGAACTGCGGATAGGTATACCTAGTTTGTTCGAGTCCGACGAATTGGGCGACATCCTGAAGTTCACAATTTCCATGGCGAATACAGGCAGCACAATCCTGGTTATGGTCGGCAATGAGGAGCTCCACCTGGAGTCGCTGCATTTGCCGGACTTTCGGGGTTCTTGTCAGAACGATCATCCCCTCTTCCATCGGAGTGGTGCATGAAGTGACGATACGATGCTCGGAATCGACCTTTTTTTGTATGTCCACCAGGCAAACCCTGCAGGTCCCGGGCGTATGGTCCAGCGCAGCCATTTCACACAGCGTTGGAATGAATTGGTTGTTTGCCTTTGCAACACTCAGGATGGTCTGGTTATCGCTGAATTCCACGTGCTTTCCATTAATGATTCCTCTCATTCTCGATGCCTCCCTATTGTTCAGTAATTACAGAATAGACACGATAGCACCGCATGCACCGCTGGGCTTCCGAGTATGCTTCATCGACGGAAATGGGCTTTTCCACCTCTTCGAAAATCTTCTTTCGGATCAAGGGATCAAGCTCTTTTATCTTCACCCGGTATTCATGTTTCACCGGAATATTGATGCCTTTGGCGATCATCGGTTGTACATCTGCTACGAGCTGGGACATTCTTTCCTGGGGTTGAAAGCGAATGCGCCCGAGAGTCAGGTAGTCGTCAATGCTTTTCGACGCCTTTTCTCCTTGGGCCATGGCCTGCACCAGGGTGGCAGGACCGCTTACACAGTCGCCGCCGGCAAACACACCTTTTCGGGTGGTCATCAGCGATGCAGGGTTAACCTTAATTGTTCCCCAGGAGTTGAGTTCCAGACCATCTTCGGGGGATACAAACCCGAGTTCGACCTGCTGGCCGATGGCCGGGATGATATGGTTGGTCTCGATGACATATTCACTCTCCGCGATAGGTACAGTACTGCGCCTGCCGCTCGCATCCGGTGCCCCTAAAGCCATTTCAATGACTTCAACCCCTCGAATCCTTCCATCTTTCACCAGAAGCTTGGTGGGGTTGGTGAGGAAATGGAAAATCACCCCTTCCTTTTTGGCCGCCTCGATCTCTTCATGGTCGGCGGGCATTTCCTTCTCACTTCTTCGATAGACCAGATGGACTTCCTTGACGTTCATTCTCAGAGCAGATCTGGCACAGTCCATGGCCACGTTTCCACCCCCCACTACCACCATTTTTTCGCCAAGTTCCATGGGGATACCCCGGTCGATATAATCGTGGTTGATGCGAAGGAGAAAATCGACACCAAAGTCATAGCCGGGAAGGTCGGGATCCTCATAGGTAACCTGCATCGTTTTACCCTTATGGGTCCCGATACCGAGAAATATGGCGGCGTATCCTCTTTCAGTCAGATCTTTAAGAGTGAAATCCCTGCCCATTTTCTGATTGTAGGAAATGTGTCCCCCTAAAGTTTCAATGATGGCAATCTCCTTGCTCAGGACCGCTTTAGGAAGACGGTACTCAGGAATACCCGTGGCCGCCATGCCGCCGGGAATGGCTTTGCCCTCAAAGATATCGACTGGATAGCCCTTCAGCAGCAAATGGTAGGCGGCGGCTATACCTGCCGGTCCCGTGCCGACAACCGCTACTTTCAGGCGCTTGTCTTTATGTTCACGAGGTTGGTAGGAAGAAAACCATTCGTTGATCACTTCTTGTTCGTGGTCGGCGACAAATCGCTTGAGAACCTTGATCCCAACAGCCTCATCCACCTGCGTACGACGGCAAGCCATCTCACAGAAACGGACACATACCCGGCCGCAGGTGGCTGCCATCGGATATTTCTGAAGAATAACCCCAAGAGAGTGCGTAAACTTGCCGTCCTTGATGTAGTCAATGTATTTAGGTACATCGACCTTTGAGGGGCAGGCCTCGATACAAGGTGCTGAAACATAGGTTGCACAGGGCTGGCGCTGGGGTGCCGGAGTGTCGAGCTCCGCCACCAGTGCTTCCTTGAAATATCGGAACATGGCCAGGAGGGCCACGCTTGCAGTTTGTCCCAGACCACACAGGGAAGTGCTTTTTACCTGTTCGGCGATGAGTTCAATTTCATCGAGATCTGATGCCTTGCCTTTACGGTTTACCAG
This sequence comes from Pseudomonadota bacterium, assembly GCA_043798185.1. Taxonomy (GTDB): domain Bacteria; phylum Desulfobacterota; class Desulfobulbia; order Desulfobulbales; family Desulfocapsaceae; genus Desulforhopalus_A. Next base: position 9,819 of record JAZDOW010000009.1, read on the forward strand.
ATCTTCGAGTTTGCGCCGCATAATTTGGGTACCAACCCTGCAGGGCGTGCATTTACCACAGGATTCTTTGGCAACCCGTTCCATATAATGAAGGAGGGCATCTAACAGGTTGACATTCTTTTCGAAGATGAAAAAACCGTGTCCCCCGAAAAATGCCTTGATCGGATTCCCGCTATTGAATTCATCAAAATTGCTGAATTCGGGGTGCTCCTCAATCTCAAATATTTGTCTGTTTCGATTGTCGATGACCTTACCATCCCAAGCTCCAAAAATTATTTTCGCCATAATGAGATTCCCTTTTGTTTCTGTTTCTGTTTGGTAAGTCCCTTAGATAATTGTTTCTTGTTTTAGAAACGCATTTCGTCAAGGTACTTAGGAGCCGTTACGAAATAACCCGGCCATATCAATCATTTTCGTTACGGCTCCTTATGTCGTTCCGACCATTCCTTCGGCCATGTTCCCCATGTTCCTCCAGGCATTCCACCAGTCGCCTTGCCGTACACTTTCCGGCAACAATGGCGATCTTCTGGCTAATTCAATAAAGATGCCAGCACTTGAATAAAAGCAGTATTTATTGTGTATTCAGGCTGTTATTCATTGCAAATGGATGAATGTCGGCGCACAGCAAAAGAACTCTGCCGAGAAGATCTGTGTAGAGTGGGTGGCAGCTTATTGCGAAACGCATGTATCTCTGTGGTCTATTGCTGTTTTTCTTGTGTGTTTAGAAGGTTACAAACCGAAGGAGTTCCTTCGTCGATTGTGCAGAATTAGTGACATCCCATTATTTTATTAAGACTGGGATTCGTCTTGGGGCTAGAAGGCTGTCCGAGAATAGGTCCCTAGCAAAGGGGATGGATTTGAAGAGTGATGTGACGACTGATTGGACCGGGATGGGGAAAAGGGGTAGGTTCTTTTTTATCTTTTTCCAGAAGTTTACGCTGAAACTGTTCGCTGAAATTTAAAGAGATTTCCCTCGGTCTGAAGTTGCCGCCCAAGCAATATTTATCTTACGATGCTGACTGACGCAATCGCGAAGATATAAATTAATTAGACTTTGATAGGGGACACCTGCTTCATCCGCCATTGCCTTGAAATATGCCACTACATCTTCGGAGAGACGCATGGTTACAGGCTTTTTCAGCTTTGACGCGTAGGGGTTTTTCCGCGATTTCATTTGAGAAAGATCATATTCCGCTTTCATAATTCACCGCCTTTGTAAAACATATTCTCACGCTTGGTGGCCTTGCGGGCAGATATAAGCCGAATAACCTCGCCGCCGGCTCTTTCACAATGACAGATGAGTAAAATTCTCGCATTGGCGCTCATTCCAAGCAAAAGAAATCTCTCTTCATCAAGGGAATGATCGCCGTCAAAGAATTGAATGGCAAATTCATCGTAAAACACAGACTTGGCGTCCTGGAATGAAACACCATGCTTTTTCACGTTGGCCGATTCTTTGCGTTCATCCCACTCAAATTTAATCATACATACAATGTATTGAATAATTATTAAAAAGTCAAGTGTGACAGGCTGTGTCCAACGTGCTGGTCTGCCGCACCGGGCAGCTGACGCTCAAAATAAATTTACCAGGCCTTCCCGGTGTCGGCTGGAATGGCTGTTGGAAATTATGATAGGCTTTCCTTTGAATGGTCTGATTTTGCCAGTCTTTTGATTTCCTATGGTTTGTCGTAGGTTTCCACATAGGTATCGATAAGCCTGCGGATCATGCGCTGATACTGAGTATGGTGCTTAGCCGCCTCAGATTTAAAGAACTCAACACTCTTTTTGCTAAGAGCAATGGTAACTTTCACCCCTTCTTCCCGGAAAGCAAGCTCTTCGGGCCGTGGGAGAAAGTCTCTAATGACCTTGGCATCAATAGGCTCATTGGTGTATTTGATTTTCGCGCTCATATATTGCCTTTCCCTTTCGCCAGTAGCCGGCGCCAATTATACGAATAACACCGCCGCGATAGGTAAATCGGACAGTGAGAACACCACCCTCGACCTCACCGAAACAAAAATAGCGTTTTTCAGTTTCACTGTGAGCGAGGTCTTCGGCTTATGACACGGCTGGGATCGGCAAAGGCATACTGTGCCAAAGAAAACTGTACTCCATGTTTCTTCTGGTTTTCGGCAGCCTTATTTTCGTCCCACTCAAATCGTGTTTTCTTCATAGATTGAGCTTAGCACAATGGAATACGATTTACCATATATATATATGGCGATTTATACTCCTCTCAGCATCGAGGTAGGACGGCCAGTTTCCCGACCGCCCCCTCACAGATCCCTGCGTGCGGTTTTCTCGCACAAGGCTCCTCAGCATTGCTCGCTTCGTACAAGAACATTTCCATGCCCTCTTTACTATTCCCCTCAGTGAGGTTTGCTTGCATAATCCAGCCTTTCATATCCGGTACAAGTTTCCTTTATGGGCTACGCAATACCGTCATCCCCTCCCCATGTGA
>JAZDOW010000020.1:0-7143 GCA_043798185.1 Pseudomonadota bacterium
AGGGAGATGGAAATTACAATATTACCGTTTTAGGAGAAATCAATATATCCCACCATTTAAGAACGGTTGAGCGTTTCAGTCGTTTTTCAAGGTCTGTTTTTTCATCGCCGCAAACCTTAACTCCTTTTTCATAAGGCGCATCCAGTAACCGTGTCACTGTGCGAATACCTTTCCAGAAAAAATTTCCAGCTCGTTTTATAACAGTTTCCACAGTATCCAGTAAGTATCCATTCCGTGATTTTTCCAGCCCAGCCCAATAGCGCTCTATCCCATTGTATTTGCTGTGATAGGGAGGGGAGTAAATGATTCGAATACAAAGTCCGGTCATGTCAGCAAATTCTGTCAGACGCAACAGGAACTGGGTACGACGTCCGCTGCACTCTGGCCCGTTATCCACATTAATAACAAGTTGTTTCAGACCGCAAAGCTCTTGCTTCCTTTCCTCCCACTAGAGAAAAAGACCATCGACTATGAAATCGCTGGTTTTGTAGCTGGTGCCAAAAAATAAGAACGACCTGCCGGTAACCGGTTCCAATACCCCACCAGGAATCAATTTTTCCTTGGAGCACATATCATGGTCAGAGGCTTTGACCGCTTTAAGGCCACGCGAACGCCCACCTCTGGAGTATTTACCCACATTAACAGTTGCCTTTGTGTCTATGCTGATTCTCAAGGTTTCTGGATCAGTATCGGCATGGACGTTCATTTCCCTGACGTTTTCAAAGATTGTGTCGGTTTCCGCTGTTTTTTTTGGACCTCGGTTTTCGCCACAGTGCGTAATCGGTAATCATGGCGAAACAGGATGTTGGAAATCGTGCGTACGGTTGGCAATGATTCTGCTGACCATCCCTTTTCTAGTAAAGCATTATATACTGCTTGTGCCGTCATATTCGTATACAACAAGGTCAGACCACCCGACCCCATCCCCACGCTCAATCGCAACATATTGCAGTAATATATTGAAATATCATTAAAAATCTGGAAAACAAATATGCAACAGCGTCAGCTGATGCAACCGCCGCAAGAATTTGATAAGATACCGGTTTAGCGAAGAAGTGTACGATATTCACTCAACCGGTCCATCGCCATGCCTCAACTACAGCTGCCCATATTCCCTGAAGGAATGACTCTGATTAACGGCAATCTTGGTTTTATTAAAAAAGATCATACCATCACTTACAGTTACGGAAGTCTGCCTGTGTTTTCGCACGATGTCAACGACATGCGGACCTTCCGGATGATAACCAGTCAGCTGTATATAAACGGCAGCGCGAGCCAAGCAGAGATTTGCCGGGCCTTCGGGGTGAGCAAGATTAGTGTCATGCGGAGCGTGAAAGTATATCGGGAAAAGGGTATTGGTGGATTTTTTGCGGAAGCCAATCGCCGAGGCGCAGCGGTTTTAACCCCGCCAATCCTAGCGGAGATTCAAGGTTTGCTTGACAGCGGTCAGTCAATTCCCGAAATAGCGGGAGATCTCAACTTCAAAGCCGACACTTTACACAAGGCAGTACGGGCCGGAAAATTGCACAAGCCTCAAAAAAAAAGACTTGAGTACGCCGGAAAGCCAAACGGCCGGAACAAGTAAAAGCGCAAGAAGTGCAAACGATGCTGCGGCTCCCATAGGCATGGGAGCGACCGATACGGCCGGCAGATTGCTGGCCAGTGTCTTCAAATCCGGACCACAGGACCCGACTTTTTGCAGTTGCCTCGATGTGCCGAATGGCGGGGTATTGCTCGGGCTTCCCGGTCTCTTGAGCATGGGGCTGCTCCGTCATACTGAAAAATACTTCCAGCTTCCGAACGGGTATTACCGACTGGACAGCATCTTTTTGCTTCTTGCCTTTATGGCGCTTGTTCGGGTTAAGACGATTGAAGATCTGCGGTACTGTCCTCCCGGGGAATGGGGCAAACTGCTTGGCCTTGATCGAATCCCGGAAGCGAAAACCCTGCGGGAGAAGGTGCATCTTCTGGTTGAAAACGACCAGGCCAGCCAATGGGGAGCAGAGCTGAGCCTCGACTGGATGGGGATGTTTCCGGAATCCAGTGGCGTTTTATATATCGACGGCCATGTTCGTGTGTACAACGGCTACAAGACCGAGTTGCCAAGGCATTATGTTGCTCGACAGAAACTCTGCCTGCGAGCCACCACCGACTACTGGGTGGGCGCCATGGACGGTCAACCGTTTTTCATGGTGAATAAGTCTGTTGACCCAGGACTGCTCACGGTTCTGATCGAAGATATCATTCCCCGCCTGGAACACGATATTCCATGCCAACCCAGTCTATACGAGTTGGAAGAAGAGAAATATCTTACTCGCTTCACCATGGTCTTTGACCGTGAGGGATATAGCCCCGATTTCATGCTCAGGATGAGGAAAAAACGGATTGCCTGCCTGACCTACCGCAAATAACCGGGGGAGGACTGGCCTGAAATGGAATTTCATGAGCAAACGGTCTCCTTGGCCGCAGGTCATAGGGTCACAATGAAACTGGCCGAACGTGGCACATTTCTCGGCGAAAAAATATGGGTTCGGGAGATCCGCAAGTTGACCGGGAGCGGTCATCAAACGTCGATCGTCTCCACTGATTATACTCGGGAGTTGACCGCTTCCGCAGCCGCTATGTTTGCCAGATGGTCACAGGAAAATTTCTTTAAATACATGCGCGAACATTATAATTTAGACCGCCTTGTCGACTATTCATTAGAGGAGATTCCTGAATCCACCCAGGTGGTTAATCCCAAGTACCGGGAGGCCGACGGCAAGGTCAGAAAACTGGCGGCTCAGCTGACCAGGAAGCGCTGCAAATGCAATGAGCTTATCCTTCGTGACGATATTGAGCCGAAGAAAGTCGAAAAGTTCGAAACGAAAAAACAGGCTCTGCTGGAGGAAGTGGAGAGTATGGCGCAAAATCTCGTGGAATTGAAAAACCACCGCCGGGAGACGCCCAAACATGTAAAGTTCTCCGACCTGCCGAAGGAGGATCGCTTCAAAATGCTCGGCATGAAGAGCAAATATTTCATCGATGTCATCAAGCTTGTTGCTTATCGGGCCGAGACTGCCATGGTAAATATCGCCCGGCAAACCATGCGACACCAAGATGAGGCCAGGAGTTTACTCCGTAGCCTGTATGCCACAGACGCGGATATCTTGCCTGACTATGAAGGGGAAAAATTGACGATTCGTCTGCATCAGCCTGCCAATAATTGCAGCGCCATCATCATAAGCGATATATGCAGGGAATTAAACGCCACAAACACAGAATTTCCTGGCACGAATTTGAGGCTCGTCTATGAATTGGTGTCATGATAAATTCTTCCGAGATCCGGAGCTCTGAAGGTCGTGTCCTTTCGGCAAGCCTGTCTATCCGAGCAGTAAAGGGCGTAGTATAATCCAGGTAGGATGATATGTGCGCTGCAATCCTACTCAACAAGCAGGCTGCGTGAAGTTTTCTTTATAATTCCAAGGAAGTCACCGGGAGGGGTTTGCGAAAAGAGCTGAGAAGTTTTTCTGCAGAGCTACAAGATATTCGAAGGGATTGAACTTGGCGAGGGCGCAGGTATGAATGATGCTCATGAACATGTCACCGATGTATGCGCCATGCTCAGTTTTGAAAAAGAGGGAATTCTTCCGATGCAAAATCGCCATTTTGAGGGTTTGTTCACAGATATTGTTGTCCAACGGAGCCTTTTCGACTCTGAGAAAGAGGGTCAGCGGCTGCCAATGTTTGTTCATATACTTTATCGCCCTGCCCAGACCGGAATTCGGTTCGACCTTTTTTTCTTCAATCTGTTTGCCCATCCAAGCATGCAGTTCATCCAGCAATGGGCGACTATTTACTTGGTGGTGCTGTAATCTCTGTGCTGGCGTCATGCCCTGTTCTTTGGTGATAGCCTCAATGTGATAGACTTTTCCGAACGTCTTCAGGACATGCAGACATTCATCTTGAAAATTATCGGCAATCTCGACAAAGTTTCTCCGCCCATGAACAAGGCAGTTGGCAAGTATGGCCTTGAATTCCTCAGAAGAATTTCGTGAAAGTGCGTAACACATCTGAATCGGTGGGTCGAGGCCGTCTTGCCGCTCAGCCAACACCTTAGCCATGTTTTCGCCGGCGTGGTTACGGCCGGTGAAAAACAATGCAATTTTGCGATCATCAAGTATCGAGAGAATGCCGGTGGTAAAGATTCCAGTTCGAGTCGGCGTCCGGGTCTTATCCTTGTTTTCTGCCACCAAGTCCTGGACTTTCATGTTCGTGTCGTCGTAATAGACAACATCCCCCTGGGCTGCCTGTCTGATGAGTTCGGGGAAAACCGGATGAATCTTGTCAGCCATCTTTTCAATTACATCCCAGCCGGTCGAGGCGGCAAGAGGTATTCCCGTTACGTTCTGGAGCTTTGATATACGATTAAGGGCAACGCCGCTGTTATATCGCAGGATTGCCAACATGGCTGAAGCCGTCTCATCATATTTTAGCAATCCTGCCTCAATCGGCAAATCTGCGGTGAATATCTTGCCGCAGATATTACAGCGCAGTTTTTCCAGTTGGTAGACAGTTGCCTGAAGCGGTGCCGTGCCTTTAATGCGGACGATCACTCCCGGAGCAGTTTGCTTGTAGAGTTTTCCGTCCTGACAGAGCGGACAGGGATTGCAATGTTGCAGCGTGGTATGGTCAATTTTTACAGTTTCTGCCCCCACGTAATCGTCTGCGCTCTTTTTACCATGGCCCTTGGCGTTTTTCTTCCTCCCGATTGTCTTGTCTTGCAAATCTTTACGGATATTCCTGGTCTTTTCCGTCTTGTCGCCGAAAATCATCTTCAGCAATCGGCTGATGGAACTCTTTTTTTCGGTTACCGCTTGCCCCAGGAGGAGATGAGTATCGACTAGGCCTTTGATGATTTGGTAGTCCTCCTCAGTCAGACTGCTTTTTACCCGTTCAAGGAGTGCTTCAGCCTCCTCGCCACTGATTTCTATTTTTTTGACCTTCATTGTGATAACCGGGTGCGAAAATCTTTGCAAAGGGGATAGAGCCAAACGGTCTTGGTCGGCACCTCGCCCTCCCTGTTGCCTAATTTTCCCTTGCCGCAGGTCTCGCCCACTTCAAGCCAATTCGCTGCCTTGTAGCAGGTCCCTCGAAACCGTTCCTTCTCGACAAAAGTCTCCAGCAATACCGGGCAATAGTTATACCGTGCTTGCCAATCGTCGGAAATCCGTTTGCTCGCCAGCGATAAAATTTTCGAACCCAGGTTTTTGGAGTGGACCCACGGTAGGATCAGAAACCTGGCATTATTGACAACCAGGTGCAGATTCTTTCTTCTCGTTACCCTGTCCCAACCGATATGGTTATCACGAGGGGCTGTTTTCCAGGCTGCGGCCCCGTAACCAAGAAGGGCGAGAATCCGGCCTTCTGCTTTGACAAAATACCGCAGTTGTGCGCCTGGCAATGTTTTGTAGCCCAGATAATGATAGCGGTCGATGAACTCGTTCCAGAGTGCACCGGTCTGATGAGTGACTATCTCAAGAACCAGATCGAAGTCGCCGGCTTTCGAGGTAATTTCGGATTGCTCGACGGCCCAAAGAGTGCGGAGCCGCTTGTAGGGCTTGGTGTGCTTTTTCTTGGGTGGAGGAAGGCTCAGAAAACCATCTTTTTCCATCTTCAACATGGCGACACGGCAACTCATGTCTTTTGTGCCGCCATCGGGCTTTAGCCAGTTGTAGGTCCGGCAAAAGAGAATCGAAAGGCCTTTTCGATTCAGTTCAGGCTGATTCGCTATGATCTCCCGGATCCAGGATAGTTCTTCTTCAGTGAAATTTCGCCCGCAATATCGCATGCCACTCTCCTTGTAATGTTCCTCAAAGAGTGTTGTACACTATTGCTTTATGTGTGTCCCGTGAAAAATGGCGCCGGCGATATTTTTTTCCACATTACTGCCGATGCTGCTCCCGGGTTACCGTTCCAGAGGAGTAACTGCACTTCATGGGCGGCAAGAAGCTGCGATTGTCGATCGATATTTTCCGGCCACCAAAGAAATCGCCCCTTTGAAAGACGTTTCTGGCAGAGCCAAAACCCCTGACCGTCATAACTGATTATTTTTATAGCAGTTCCGCTTCTGTTGCGGAAAAGAAACAAAGTGCCGTCAAACGGATCCGATTGCAAGGTCCGTTTGATGATCCCCGCTAAACCATCAATACCTTTCCTGAAGTCTGCCGGTTTTACCGCCAGCATTATTCGCATATGGGGAGTTATCTGGATAATTCTCTCTCTCCCCAAATTGAAGGTTTCAAGTCATTGACCTGCTTTTTCAGCATTTTCCATCGCCGACAATATGCTTTTAAGCTTATGCTATTTCCTCCCTACAAAAAATTGGCCTACTCATTTTTCATGCCAATTTTACTTTACCGGAGCCGTGACAAGACACCTACTTAACTTGACCAGCTAATTTTTCTATGATAAATGAAAAAGATGGAAGAAACTAGTTGACACTCTTCCTACCAGATTGTATAAGGGTTTTTCCTTAAAGGGTCGTTAACTCAGTCGGTAGAGTATCTGACTTTTAATCAGAGAGTCGCGCGTTCAAGTCGCGCACGACCCACCAATTTATTGAAAATGTCCCCATCGTCTAGTCAGGTCCAGGACATCGGCCTTTCACGCCGACAACACCGGTTCAAATCCGGTTGGGGACGCCATTTAAAAAGACGGGTAGTTAGATGACATCTAACTACCCGTCTTTTTGTTTTCACAATAGTCATTCAACCCCAGTTTCCAACCTTCCGGCTAAATTTTCGTTGTCATAATTACTGGATACTGTGGAGACTGTTATAAAACGAGCTGGAAATTTCTTCTGGAAAAGTATTCGCACAGTGACACAGTTACTGGATGCGCCTTATGAAAAAGGAGTTAAGATTTGCGGCGATGAAAAAACAGACATTGAAAAACGACTTCAACGCTCAACCGTTCTTAAATGATGGGATATATTGATTTCTCCTAAAACGGTAATATTGTAACGGGGCTATGCACTTGACTCCACCGACCACTACATATAGTGTAGTGGATTATGGAAGATTTTCCCCGAACAATTACAGAGTTTGAAACGCGGTTCAACACAGAAAACGCCTGTTTTCGCTACCTTGAATCTATTCGGTG
>JAZDOW010000030.1:0-8200 GCA_043798185.1 Pseudomonadota bacterium
GAGGTGCTCGGTGCCGAAACGGCTTTCTCCGAGGCCGGAGTGAATATTTCCAGGGCGCTTATAGCCTATAATCTTGCAGCGGTGGGAGTTGCTTACAACCTGGGAGTACTTGATCGTCAATGGGTGAAAATGGCCCTTGAAGGCTCAGAGCAAGGGCAGGTGGCTCAATGATTTTTAAAGGTCGCTTGGTGGCATATTTGCGTCGATTTTTAACATTGAAGATGCTCGGGGCGGGAGTCGTTGTGGCTCTCGTTTTTACCTGGTGGGGGTGGCGATATTTGTCCGGTGCCAGCCATTCGCCGGTTCAGGCTTCTTCTATTATTTCTGTTGCAAAGAAATCTTTTCCCCTGCAGATTGTTGAACGAGGGGTTGTTGGGCCTGCAAAGATTTCCCCGATCAGTTCACAAATATCCAGCAATCAGTCAAAGATTGTCTGGCTGGTGAAAGAGGGCACCCTGGTGAAAAAAGGGCTGATTATCGCAAGATTTGATACCAAACCATTTATGGATAACCTGGAGAAGGCCGAGCAGGCGGTCGCCGATGCCCAGGCCACCTTCATCGCTTCGGAAAAGACGCTTTCCTTGCAAAAAGAAGAGGAGGAAGGCAAGGTTGAGGAGGCAACACGAAAGGTGGTGATCGCCAAGATCCAGGCGGATAATATTAAAAACGGTTCCGGTCCCTTGAAGCGGAAAAACCAGCAGCAGAAATTGCATCAAGCGGAGAGGGTTCTCGAAATATCCCGCAGCGAGTTGGACGACCTGAATCTTTTACTGAAGAAGGGTCATGTCAGCACCAGGGAGCGAGATAAAGCTGCCGATAAAGTGGCAACGGCAACGGAACAAGTCGCCGTTGCCTCGGCGGAGCTTGAAAATTTCAAAGTCTATGACTGGCCGCAGATGCTGCGTGAGGCCGAGCTTCTCGTCAGCGGTGCCGAAAGTGATCTGGAAAGGATAAAAAGGACGGGAGAAATCCTTGTCCAAAATCGGGCGGCGGAGGTCGAGAAGAACCGCCGAGATCTGGCCAATAAGACACTCTCCCTCGATAACGCCAAGACCGACGTTGTCAATTGTGACGTCTATTCGCCTGCCGATGGGATACTTCTCTATCCCGACCTGCCAAAAGAAAATACACGACGCAAAATCCAAATAGGCGATTCAGTCTGGGTTGGCCAGACATTTCTCGAAATTCCCGATACCAGTGAACTTATTGCCGAACTGCAGATACGCGAAGTTGATGTGGCGCAAATTGCCCCTGGCATGAAAACAGAAATTGCAGTTGATGCTTTTCCCGGCCGCGTCTTTGCCGGGGTGGTCGAGTCTATTGCCTCTTTGGCCAAGGAGGATGAAGAGCACAGTCATGTCAGGCGGTTTCAAACCCGAATCCGACTCATCGGCGATACCGAGAAGGTCCATGTCGGGATGTCGGTTACAGCGACAATCGTCTATCGGGAAATTGTCGAGAGTATCGCCATACCGATCGGAGCAATATATTACCATGAAGGTCGGAGCATGGTGCGAAAGGTGTCCAATGATTCCGTTGAGGATGAGCCGGTTGTCCTTGGGGCGAGAGGTCAACTTCTAGTCGAGGTTCTCGATGCTCTCAAGGTCGGAGATCAAATCTTGAGTGTAGGGCAATAAGGATCAATGGTAATACTTGAAGCGGACAAGGTGACGAGATCTTTTGTCATCGGCAATATGCCCAGCCTTGCCTTGCCGCAATTCTCCTTGGCTGTTCTGACCGGGGAATTTCTTGTTATCACCGGGCCATCTGGTTCCGGTAAGTCGACATTGCTGAATCTGTTGAGCAGCCTGGACAAACCTTCCTCCGGTGATGTCAGATATCGTGGGAAGAGCTTGAGTTCAATGAGCCAATATGAAGTCGCCAGACTCCGTAACCTCAGTTTTGGGTTTATATTCCAGGCTCCTCACCTTCTTGCCGACCGGACTGTTATTGAAAATATTGGACTACCCTTTCATTATGGGCACCAATATTCCCCAAAGGCGATCCGCATGCGTTGCTTAGAACTTCTTGAGTATGTCGGAATGGCTGGGATGGCCGCTCGCTATCCTGATACCCTCTCGGGAGGAGAGATGCAAAGAGTGGTCTTTGCCCGGGCTCTAGCCGTCAGGCCGGAAATAATCTTTGCCGATGAACCGACGGGCAGTCTTGACACCGATAATTCACGTAAGATATTAGAACTTCTGAGAGATCAAACATTAAAGAATTGTTCGGTTATTATGGCAACTCACGACGCCGAGGGCATTTCCTACGCCACACGAGTCGTTCGGCTTGAAAAACTGCAGACACAGAATCGAGCGATGTGATGGTGCACTTACTCCTTATCGATTTTCAAGATGCTTGGAAAAATCTTTTCAGAAAACCCCTGCGATCATTGCTCAGTGGTCTTGGTATAGGGATCGGGGTTGCCGCTCTTATTGCCATGTTGTCGGTTACCGAGGGGGCGAAAATGGCAGCGTTTAAGAAATTCAGCTCACTTGGCCTGCACACCCTGAGAATTGAAGCTGTAGCCTCAAAAACTGAGGAGGATGGTTCTTTTGTTAATTTGTCGCAAGGCATGAACAGGGAGGATGATGCGCAGGTTGCAGAATGGATCGGTGCACGAGGTAAGGTAGGGGTGTTTATCAAAAAGGAGAGTGTCAGCATTCGGGCAGGAAATAAAACGATAGCCGCAACGGTCATTGGGGTTAACGCGGAGTGGTTTGCCGCAGAAGGAGTGCACATTTCAGATGGCAGAATGCTGGATGAACAGGATATCATTTCACAAAAAAATTATTGTGTAATTGGTAACGAGCTTGCCTCAGCGCTGCAGGTCGATATGCTGTCAATGATCAAATTGGAGAATCATATTTTTACAATTGTCGGGGTGGCAGCCAAGAAGGGAAGCCTCCTGACTGAAGGTACCGGCTTGTCGGCAATTGATTTTGACAATTCTGTTTTTGTGCCCATCTCGGCTATGCCCTTTTCTAGGGTTTTAGCGGGCCGAATGTTGATTGATGGCTTGGTAATAACGTTGAATACGGCGTATGAAAAAACAGTACGGCAAACTGCAGAACAAATACGAAATATAGTCCTCGATAAACATCGACAGGTTGAAAATTTCCGAGTCGTTGTTCCGGTAACTTTATTGCGGGAGGCAGAGGACAGTCAGAAAGTTTTCTCGATGATCATAGGTGCGATAGCCGCTCTCTCCCTTTTAGTGGGAGGTATAGGGGTAATGAATATAATGCTTGCCAATATAGCGGAGCAGACACGAGAAATAGGCTTACGCATGGCGGTAGGAGCATCGCGTGTGCGGATAACCAGTCTTTACCTTTGTCACTCGATACTTTTAACAATGTCCGGGGCTGTGTGGGGGACTGGGATTGGTGTCGTAGGCGCCCTGTCGATTGGTCAGTTTACCGGTTTGGATGTGGTATTATCAACTTTCAGCCTTCTTGTTGCCCCGTCATTTGCTGTTTTGACCGGTGTCGTTTTTGGCCTCCACCCAGCGAGAAGAGCTGCTTCTCTTGAACCGGCACTGGCTTTACGGGACTCGTGAGAAATCTATCATCCCCTTTCCCCATCGATAGGAACTGGCCGATATCTTGTTTTTTGGAGTTAATCAAAGGCGAGGATGAACGCTTTTCTACTTGCTGGCTCGATTCATCTGATTATTGTGAATACTTGACAACTATTCGGGTGGTCGAGGTGACTGTTCCGAAGTGGTACGCTGTATGGTGGTAAATGTATCAAAATATGGAAATTACAGGATAAATTAAAAATGTGGCCGTTTAAAAAAAAGACGCTGACCGGACTCGCTAGAACCTGTGGTTGAGCGGCAAAAATCGGTCCGGCGGCTCTGTCGGACGCACTCAAAGGGCTTAATTTTCAGCGTGATGAAAATCTCCTGGTCGGTATAGAAACCTCCGACGATGCGGCGGTTTATAAAATTTCCGACGAGGTGGCAATGATCAACACCGTTGATTTTATTACCCCGCCGGTCGACGACCCTTACTGGTTTGGGCAGATCTCGGCGGCCAACTCCATCTCCGATGTCTATTCCATGGGCGGAAAACCCCTCACTGCTTTGAATGTGGTGATGTTTCCGGCCAAGCATCTCGATATGGGGATACTCCGGGAGATTCTTCGCGGCGGCAATGATAAGGTGGTTGAGGCCGGGGCCTGCCTGGTCGGCGGCCATACCGTCGACGACAACGAACCCAAGTACGGTCTGTGTGTCAATGGAATTGTTCATCCGGAGAGAATTATCACCAATGCCGGGGCGCAACCGGGAGACGTCCTGATCCTTACCAAACCCCTCGGTTCGGGTGTGCTCTTTAACGCCACCAGGGCCGGAAAGTTCAGTCTGACAGAACTTGAGAAATCCGTCCTACCGGTGCTGGCGGCGCTCAACGGCCCGGCGATGGAAAAGGCCTTGGCGTATGACCTCCATGCCTGCACTGATGTGACCGGCTTCGGGTTACTCGGCCACTTGGTGGAGATGGCCGCCGGTGCCGGCGTTCATTGTCTGATTGAATTTGCCGGCCTGCCCTTTTATGACGGAGCCCAGGCGATGTATGACAAGGGACAGACCACCGGCAGCAATAAGGCCAATCGGGCCTTGGTGGCGCGCTATCTCCTGGTTTTCGAAAGAAGCTTAAGTAAAAGTCAGGAAGAGCTCCTCTATGATCCGCAAACTTCCGGCGGCTTGATGCTGGCCTTGCCCAAAGCGCAGGCTCCTCGACTTGTCGCCGATCTGTATTCTGCCGGTATCGGGTGTGCCGCAATAATTGGCGAGATCGTCGCCGGTGCTCCCGGAGTTACCGTGCGCTAAGGTTGAGGTTGCTCAGCGGATGGTGAAAAATTTACGGTCGCAAAGGAGTGGTTGATCAGCACTTCGGCCGTGAATGACGAGCAAATCCGGCAAACTCGAGGTCTTTTGCAGCCAGATGTTCGGTTATCCAGTTGCGCAGTTTTTTCGTCAGTGAGGTGGCGAGAATCATTTTATTTGATTTAACATCACCACCAGAAAAATGATGCAAAATTTTGCAATAAACGTATAATCGTAATATATTGATGATGTGCTTAGCTGTTGATTGAGTTTTTTGTTGTTTTTTTCTCGTTTTGGCCCATTAATTGATAGTTATTTGCGGGAGTGGCGATCTAATTTTTGCTTTAGATCGGATCGTGTACATCTTTTTGACAGAAAATAATTTCCTGACCCCGACATGCGGGATAAATACATTGAGACATATGGTTTTCTTTTAGAACACAAGACACTGTTTTGTAAGGCAATAATTAATCGCTTACGGCTTGAGCCATGTGATGAGTTCAGGGATGAATTGTGCGTAAGGCGTATTTTTTGCTTAAGTATATTGAAATGTTATCAATTTTGCCATGGAGAAGGAGCAAGGAATAATGAATAAGCTATTGGCAGGGATACTTCCGCAGTCTGGAGGCTTGGAGGCAAGCGGATCGGGGAAATACAATTTTACCATAGCTGTGCTTGCGCTCTTGAGTGTGGTAGGTGTTACGGCGGGGGTGTATTCTCTCGTCGCCGGACACGAGCATACCTTTGGCTCTAGTCGCGGCGTGCCCTGGGGCATCCTGATTGCCACCTACGTATTTTTTGTGGTGACGTCAACCGGACTTTGTATTGTCTCCTCGATCGGCCATGTTTTCGGCTTTGAAAATTTTAACCCCATCGCCAAACGGGCTGTATTTTTGTCAATTGCCAACATCACCACCGGTTTTTTAGTGATTGCTTTTGAAATTGAGAACACCTGGCGTATGCCTGTCGGTAATGTCATCGGTGCCAATATTACTTCAAGTATTTGGTGGATGGGCACCTTGTACGGGATTTATCTTGTGCTCATGATACTCGAGTTTGTCATGCTCCAGAAAGAGAACCACAAGGTAGCATCCGGCATCGGTTTGGCCGTGCTGTTGACGGGAGTAGCCGCTAATTCCAACCTCGGGGCGATATTCGGGCTGTTGAATGGCCAAGAATTCTGGAGTGGGCCTTATCTGCCGATTTATATTATAACCTCGGCGGCGATGTCCGGTTGTATAGCGATAATCTTTTTCACTAATATTGCCTATAAATTCAACGGATGGCAGATGAGTGCAGCGATGAAAAAGTCGATGGAGAGTGTTGCTAAGCTGGGAGCCTTAATGCTGTCGATCATACTCTTTTTTACCTTTTGGAGGACGCTTGCCGGAGTTACCGGTAGCGCTCCCGGAAAATATGAGGCGATCATGATGCTCCTTACCGGTTCATATGCTTACAATTTTTGGTTTGGCGAGGTCCTTCTTGGCATGGTGCTTCCCCTGGTAATCATTTTGATGGTTCGGGGTCGGAATATGAATGCCTTGTTTACAGCCACTGTTATCGCGATGGTGGGAATTTTTTTCATGCGCTATGATCTGGTGGTGGTTGGTCAATTGGTGCCGCCTTTCCACGGCATGGGTCTTGTTGATTATCCGGAATTCTATACCTATGTGCCTAGCCTGTATGAAAAAATGGTGGTGATTGGTGGAGCGGCTTTCTGCGGGTTGGTATTTCTGTTGGGAGAGAAGTTTTTTCGCGGTCATGTCTCGGAGCATCATTAATGGTTGCTCAAATTACCAGATTATTTAACCGATAATTTATTACGCTTAATCTGCAAAGCTATTTGCGATGATCAGAAGGAATTCGAGAGGTTTCTGCATGAAAATTGATACGTTGGAAAAGCTGACAAGTGAGGACCTGAGCGTGTTGCCTTCGAGTGAGCGGAGGAAATTTTTAAAATTCGGGCTTGTTGTAACCGGCATGTATTTAGGAGGAAGCATTCTGTCGCTTACCTCAGTACGCAATGTTTATGGGGCCGGAGTTGTTCCCGAGCACGGTAAATATCCTTACAACCCCCATTACACCATGGTACTTCGGGAAAAGTTGTGCATTGATTGCGAACGCTGCAAAGAGGCCTGCATCAAGACCAACCATGTGGCTGAATACGGATTTAGAACAACAATTTTGGAAAAGCGCCGAGCTCTTGCCGATGATAAATTTGAAACGACCTTTATGCCGGTTCTCTGTAACCACTGCAACAATCCACCTTGTGTCCGCGTTTGCCCGACAACGGCAACATGGAAGGACAAGAAAACCGGTATTGTTATGATGAATCCGGAACGCTGCATCGGCTGCAAAACCTGCATGACCGCCTGCCCCTACAATGCCCGGTATTTCAAAGAGGAAAGCCGGTCGGTCGACAAGTGCGATTTCTGTTTCAACTCACGGCTCTCGAAAGGGCAAACCACCACCGCCTGTGTCGAGGCCTGTCCTGCCGATGTAAGGGTCTTCGGCAATCTCGCTGATCCGGCCAGCAGGGTTTTTAAGCTGCTCCATGCTCCGGATACCATGATATGGGTGTTGCGTCCGGAAACCGGTGCCATTCCCAATGTTTTCTATATTAATTCTTAGGACGGCAAAGGCTTTGATCCTCAACATGAGTGCGTTTTGATGCATGATGTTGCTTACGCAGGAGAGAAAAATGAAGAAGATTCTGATGGTATTGGTTCTTGGCTGTTGTCTGTTATCTGGTGCGTTGCTCTTTGCCGGTGCTGATAAGAAAGAGAAGAAAGGGGATGCGTATGATGAAGACGCCTATGGCCCGGAGGCGCCTATAGTCTGGGCAAAACCCGTTGAGGCCGTGGTTTTCGAGCATAAGATCCACACCGTGGATGCGGGTCTTTCTTGTGATTCTTGCCACGACGACCTCTTTGAGATGGAGGGCGGTGCTGCTGAAAAAAAGGACGATTTTACCATGGCCACGCTCTATAAGGGTGGGTATTGCGGTTCCTGCCATGACGGTTCCACAGCTTTTGCCTCAAATACCCGCTGTGCATCCTGTCACATCGGGGTGCGGGGGCATGATCGGCTGAATGGCAAGGATGGCACTACGACAAAAAGCCACTAACAGAAATTGTCATAATGGCCAAGATGGCCTTTGGTGCAAAAAGAAAGGGGGGACAAGCACGGGCTTGTCCCCCCCCCCTTTTTTGTAAGTGAAGAGAGAGCGTAGAAAACGATCAACCAAAACGGCCGGTGATATAATCCTCGGTGAGTTTGTGGCCCGGATTGGTAAAAATCTTCTCGGTCGGGCCGACCTCGATGAGATCGCCCAGATGAAAATAGGCGGTGCGCTGGGAGACCCTCGAT
>JAZDOW010000043.1:0-8319 GCA_043798185.1 Pseudomonadota bacterium
AAGTTAAGCAGAAAGTATCAGGTTGTTTTCGAAGCGAGCAATATGCCAGGGCATACTGCAGGATCTCAAGCTACTTGCAAACCATGGCAGCCCAAGGTGTAAATCCGCTTGTGGCAATCCAGTTGGCGCTTGCAGACACAATTCCTGGTGCTGAGACAGAAATAGGGTGAGAGTAGTTACACTTTTTCAACCACAAAAATCGCCTCATCATCCACACTGCCCACTCTCCAGACCATATCATGACAGTGACAAACCTCTCGGAATCATATCTATTTGGTTATCACGCAATTTACGTGCCACAAGAGAAGGCCGGTTGTTAATGACATTTATCCGAGTTCACTCCGAAGCTGAATTTATGTCAGGTATCTATTGGATATTAAGATGAAAATTATAGACAGCCGAAGGCTGAAAAATAATTTTGTAGCAATTAATTGGCACTATCGATTGAGTTTGTGTCTGTCATGAAGGATGGCCATTTCCCCTGGAGCAGCAAACGCAAAGCGTCTGTGAAATTTGGAATGGTTTTGTGGTGTATACTTGCAGAAGCCGGTTTGAACGGCGTCCAGAAGGCGACGGCGTCGGAATATTGTGCGGCGTGGTTCACCAAATTTGATGTGTATCAGTTCATCCTTTTGAATCTTGCCTTCAGCCTTCAGGCTGCCTACGCGGCTCCCCTTATACTTATTGCGCAAACCAGGCAGGCCGAACGGGACAAGGTGTACACCGAGGCTGACGCACAGCATAGAGAGGCCTCGGCACTGGCCAGTGAGCAACGGGAGCTCCTTGCCAATCAGCAGACAGCACACTTGGCGGTGTAATCCGTCTTATTTTGCAACAACTCCTTTGATGCCGCCACTGATAAGCGCGGATATTTTTACCAGGATATGTGGTAAAGCCAACAAACCTCCGGGGCAGGCAAGGTAACGCGGACTCCATATCGGTTTGAATTTCTGTTTGTATTCCCGCAATCCCTCGAAGTTGTAAAAATGTTCACCGTGCTGAAAGACGACAGCGCCGACTCGGTTCCACAGCGGGGCAAAAGCGCGGTTGTCGAGACCCGAAAGAGGGGCCATGCCGAGATCCATTGAGCGATAGCCCTGTTCTTGACCCCAGAGCATCAGGCCGATCATCGGAAATTTTTCGTAACTCAGGCAACAGCTCCGGGACGCCGGAGGAAGGGATGACTTCAAATCGGCAACCATCTTTACTGAGATGGCGGTAACTATAGCGAAGACCCTTGCGGTCCGCACCTTCCAGGGAAAATGTAGTGAGTGGCACACTGGCATTTTCTCCCAGCTTGAAAAGGGTGAGGCCCATGTCTAAATAGACGTGCAACATGGTGGTGTCGATTTCATAGAAAACTGTCTGGCCACCGTGTCTCTCAACCATTTCCCGATATTTCCAGGCAAGCTCCCGAGTGACCTCGGGTGTTCCCACCGATCGCCCAGGGCAACCCAGGCACGACCTTCGATGCCGTACATGACAAAGCCGGACCGTCGGTCGTCAAACAGCAGCTCTTTGTCGCCGAGCAGGGCGAGGTTGGGCAGCGTTTGCGGCGATCGGTTGATGATCTGCCGAGCCAGGGTTAATTCGTCCTTTCCGGGAGGGTTGGGATCTTTGGGTGATGGTTTCAGTAATTGTGCTAAGGTGAAGATCAGCAGGAGGATGACGCTGCCGACTGTGGCGCGCAGAAACCTTGGCACATGGCTGATCAAAGCCACAACCTGGGCGAGGAGGTAGATGCCCAGAAACTGCATAAAGGAAAGGCCGGACTGCTCAGGAAGAAGGACAAAAAGCACACTTCCTGCGAGAATCCAGTCAAGTGAACCGATCAGCAACTGCGCCCAGGCAAGCCGTAGAGAAGGGATCGGCAGCTCCCAGCTCAAGAGTCGCAAAGGTCTCTTTCGTGTAGAAACGAAAATCATGTACCCGATGACGAGAGAGGCAAAGAGCAAGCCAAGCATACGGGTCGAATGAATAGCTATGTGAGCCAGAGCGGGAATTACCACAGGTTCTGAGATAAAGATAAGACCGGCCACCATGACGATTCCAATCCAGAATGTTATCGTGGTAAAAGTGACCAGGCGAGCAATTTTTTCGGCGGATACGCCCCAAGCAGAATAGAGTCGATAACGGATCGAACCGGAAGTCAAGAGAGACAAACCGATGGTATTACTGAAGGCATAGCTGATAAAGGCGGCCATGGTTACCTTGCGGGCGTCTCTATCGGGTGCTGTATGTACGAGATCGCCAGCCGGTCATAGCCAGTCATGACCAGATAACTGATTGCCGTCAGTTCAACGGAGGCCAGCACATGTGAAGTCGAGATGATGCGTAGCTGAGCCAGGATTTGATGGTAGTGGAATTGGCGGAGAGCATCGTGCAGCACCCAGAGTGCTGCAACGAAAAGAGTCAGAGCAATCAGAGGGAGTAACCGGTGGAGGAGTGAAGAAGTATGAATCTCGGGTGTCATGGGCAGTATCTTCCATTCGCATTTCTGTGTTCATAAAGGATGTAAATTTATCAGGTACCTTTTTTTCTGAAGAATAAAGCACTATGATGAGGACACAAGGGCAAAGAACGAGAGGTATTGCCAAGACAAGGAAATTGTGATGAAACAATTGCTAGCAAAAAGTATCAGCCTTCCTTTTCGGACGATACTTCGATTTTTAGGCCCGGGATTTTTGGTCACCGTCGGCTTTATCGATCCAGGGAACTGGGCCACCAATATTGAAGGCGGCTCGAAATATGGCTACGATCTGCTGTGGGTTATCACCCTGAGTACCGTAATGCTGATCGTTATTCAGCATATGGCGGCGAAACTGGGTATTGCCACAGGGAAGTCACTGGCGGTCAATATTCGGGAGAATTTTCCCCGGCCGGTTTCGTATTTTCTCGGAGTTACGATCGTCCTTGCCTGCGTGGCCACCGATGTGGCGGAATTGCTCGGTGGGGCGATCGGTTTCAACCTGCTCCTTGGTACTCCGCTCTGGCTAGGTGCCTTGTTCACCGTGATTTGCGAGGTTGTCTTGATCATTAGCCAGAGATACCACAGGCTTGAGGCAATAATTATTGCCTTTCTTGCCATTATTGGTATCTGTTATGTTATCGAAATAATTATCGTAAAACCGGATTGGGCAGTGCTCGCTCCGGCACTTTTTATTCCCAAAGTCGACAGCAGCAGCATCTATGTGGCGATGGGCATTCTCGGCGCGGTAGTTATGCCCCATAATATCTTCCTGCACTCGAACGTCATCCATAGCAGGAGCTGGGGGACTTCCGAAGAGGAAAAACAAAAGCTGCTCAAATATGAGAAAATTGATACCACCGCCGCGATGTTTATGGGCTGGGTGGTCAATTCTGCGATGATCATTGTTGCCGCCGCAGTTTTCGCTCGGCACGGTATAGCGGTGGACAGCATCGAACAGGCCTCGGAGACCCTGAAGCCCCTGGCCGGACCCGTTGCCGGCTTTATTTTTGCTGTCGCTCTGGTCTTTGCCGGCGTTGGTTCCTCGGTTACTTCCTCGATGGCTGAAGTCAATGTCATTACCGGCTTTCTCGGCAAGCCCGAGGACCCCCGGACCTTCCTCTATAAAATTTCGGTGTTTATTACCGCGATTCCGTCATTTGTGATAATTCTTTACGGCATGGACACCTTTCGGATTCTCATTTTCAGTCAGGTGGTGCTCAGTATCCAGCTACCTTTCACTTTGATACCCCTTCTCCTTCTTTGCCGGAACCGTGGTCTGATGGAAAGTTTTCGCAGCGGCACCAGAGAGTTCAGTGCGGCTGTTGCCATTTCGGCAATTGTCATTGCCTTGAACATCTACCTGCTTTATTCGACCGTCACCGGAGGATGATACCATGCAGATATATAAAAAAATCCTAGTCACCATCGATTGTTCGGATGTCGATGGACCGATTGTTACCCATACCAGGTTACTTGCTCAGCAAAATAACGCTCAGGTTACACTCATACATGTGATTCATGCCCATACCATCGATCAGGATCGCGCCCTTCGCGAAAGGGCCTCTGTCGCCCTTGAAGCAATCTTGGCCAAGATGCGGGCCGAGGGTGTCGAGGCCCAATCGGTTATCAGAAGCGGCGAGCCTGAGGATGAAATCCTCAGGGAGATCGAAACGGGTGGATACGATCTGGTAGCGATGGCCACGCACGGCCACACCTTCGTCGGCGATATACTTTTCGGCAGTGTCTCAAAAAGCCTGAAGCACAAAATCAGCATTCCGCTGTTGCTGTTGAAGTCGGAAGGCTGATCCCAATTTATCGGGGTGAGGATATGGAATTTTCCGTCAAATATTGGCAGAGGACGGTTTGCAGCACATCGTTGCCCCGCTTCAGGGTTATTTCATTGACTTCTTCGCCGCCAACCTCAAGGTAATTCAACCAAAAAAGGGCCAAAAGCCAGATAGCGTCAACCAAGTGTCCTTTGGTTGCACCATTCATAAGTTTGATGCTGCCATTGGCAATACCGCCATCGAGAGTGAAACGGATCATATCCTTCATCTGGGTGTTTGTTGCATGAAAACGCTCCTTGAGGAGAGTGTCGTTCATTATCAGGGTGGTTAATTCTCGCTTGAAAAACCGATAGCGCCAGTTGAACTTCTGAATCATGACAAAGGTGTGCTCCAGCGCCTCGAGAGTTCCGGGCGGATACTTGTCGAGGATGATTTGGTACTGGGCAACACCATAGGCATCCATTTGCTCGAAAATGGCGCGGATGATATCTTCTTTATTGCGGAAATGGTAGTAAAGATTGCCGGGGCTGATACCGGTGGCGGCAGCGATATGATTGGTCGAGATAGCCTTGCTGCCCTGTTCGTTAAAAAGGCGGATTGCAGTGTCGATGATTTTGTCACGAGTTTTCATGTATGGATGTATAGCAAATTTTTTTCTCATTGGCCAAGTAGAAGGA
This sequence comes from Pseudomonadota bacterium, assembly GCA_043798185.1. Lineage (GTDB taxonomy): Bacteria > Desulfobacterota > Desulfobulbia > Desulfobulbales > Desulfocapsaceae > Desulforhopalus_A. The sequence goes on from JAZDOW010000043.1 coordinate 4,935, forward strand.
TTATGAATACTGGGCAAGAAGTTCATGAAGGGAAACTGCAAAGCTCATAGGTTCAGTAGTCAAGATGCATCAGCTTGCACTTCTGCAGAACGCGACTGAAGAGTTTGATACGAACCAGCATGCCGTGAAGTCCAAAGCGAAAAAGTGGCGGCAAGGCTCGGTGCAGTGGAACGGCCTTGGTCCATAGACCGGCAAGTTCCTTGTAGAATACCTCCATCGGCAGCGTTGTCGGCAGCAGGGCATGGAGCATGTCGTATAACTCCGGTTTGCGGGAGAGCAGGTCCTGTTGCCGGCTGCTGTAAAGATCGGTGCCGGGCAGAGGAGTGAGAACGGTAAAGGAGGCATAGGTATGTTTCATTTTTCGGATATACGCCCTGAGTGATGCGAAATCCTCGCGAGTAAAGGTCGGGTCTACCATGTATGAGGCGTACATCATGATCCCTAGGTCATCGAGGATTGTAACGGCTTTCGCCTGCTGTTCCGTGGTGATTCCCTTCTTCATCGCCTGCAAGCGTTTGTCTGAGAAATCCTCCATGCCAACAAACACCTGGGAAAGACCGATTTTTGCCCATTTGGCGAAAAGCTTAGGATGATTAATTATCGTGTCCACCCGACTGTAGAGGAAGTATTTTTTATGGATACCAGCATCGGCGATCAGCTCGGCAAGTTTGTCCATTCGGTTGACATCACGCATCGATTCATCGTCACAGAAAAAGACATGGTCTTCTGACACCGTGTGTAATTCCTCGACCACTTTTTCGGGGGAGCGGCGGAGATATTTGCCGCCGGTGATTTTCCAAAGGGCGCAGAAATTACACCGGCCCGTGCAACCAAGCGAGGTACGTACGGAAGCCAAGGGCTTAAACCATTCACTGAAATAGTGTTTTCGAGAGGTTGCCGTAAGGGATCTGTCCGGAAACGGCAGGTCGTTCAGATTCGTATATGGCCTTGGTTCAGTGAAATGCAAACCGTCTCTGCTGGGTATGGCGACACCGTGAATGGCCGAGAATTCTTCTCCTTTCTCCCATGCGCTGAGGATTTCGCGCAGTGTGAAAACCCCTTCGCCAATAACCACGATATCAATGTTGCTATCGTGGAAATCTTCTGGTTGAACTGTGGCATGGTGACCTCCGACCACGATCAGGACTTTGGCATTCATCGCCTTAAAGCGGCCGGCAATTTTCTTGATGATATTGACATGACTGGTAAAGCCGGTCAACCCAACGACATCAGGCTGAAATTTGCCATAGGTGCTCTCGTAATCGGGATCGATTCTGGCATCAAGGAGGTGCACCTCATGGCCATCTTCCTTTATGCCGGCCCCCAAATATTCCAGAGCCAGCGGCTCAAAAAGAAAAATCTGATCAATTAAGGGATCGACACTGGGGGGCTGAATGAGAAGCACTTTCATAATCTTCCTCCAAGGGTTATATGTTCTAATGCAGTTAGAGTATTTGCTCTATATTAGAATAAATACTCTATAAAGGAAAGGAAAAATTCTCCACTCCGGCAATTTAAAAGGTATAATTTGCCGGAAAACAAATTCAGAATAGGGTGTATACATGGAACAACTGATACTGAAAAGCATTGGCGTGCTACATGGTGATATTACCAGTCGCGAAGATGCTCCTAAAAACTACGATGAATCACAACGAGTTGGGGCATTAGAGATTTACCCGGAATATCAAGATGGCCTCGAAGGCATTTCTCCCGGTCAGACCATCGTTGTGCTTTTCTGGCTGCATTGGTCTGCTCGGGATGTTCTGAAAGTTTATCCGAGGGGCGATACGTCTAAGGGATTGCGAGGTGTATTTGCTACCCGCAGTCCGGCGAGGCCGAATCCCATAGCGATTTCAGAGCTGAAAGTAATGGCCGTTCATGGTAATCATATCGAAGTGTCGGGATTGGACATTCTTGATGGTACTCCCATCATCGATATTAAGAAAAAGATAAGCCGGTAACGAGTCACATTGTTAAGAAAAGAGTTCAAGATCATCCCAGTGGAAAGAGAAGAATTAACTGAAAAGGAATAAAACTATGAAGATCGTTGGAATTGACGGAAGCCCGAGAAAAGATGGCAATACCGAGAAGCTGCTGAAGAAAGTTCTGGCTGGAGCTGAAGAGGCGGGAGGTGCAGTTGAATTCCTGAAGCTTGCCGATCTGACAATCAATTACTGTCAAGGATGTGGCGCTTGCAGGGCGACCGGGGAATGCATTATGAAAGATGATATGGATCGAGTCGTGGCATCGATCCAGCAAAGTGATGTCATCGTCCTGGGATCGCCGGTCTATGCATGGCAGGTAAGCGGTAATACCAAAGTTTTCATGGACCGACTCTGCCGTTTGCTCACCCCCATGTATGAAAGCCGCTTAAACGGACCGAAAAAAATCGCCTTCGTTTATACCCAGGGCAACCCTGATGCCGAGTTATTCAAACCCTACTTTGATTATCAGGAAAAGGTGTATCCCTTCCTTGGATTCACCCTGGCAGGCCGTGTGCAGGCAACAGGAACAAGGGCTAAGGATGATATTCTTTCCCAGGAAGCGACCCTGGCAGGAGCACATTCTCTCGGGCGAAGTTTAGTTGTATGAAAATACGCCCGCTTACTTCCGATGATTATCCAAAGGCAGCCGCTTTGTTGCTGCAGGTATTTCCTCGCGGCAGGTATGAGGTGCAACTCTTTGAAAAGCTACACGCCAATAACAGATCTTTATATGAGTGGGTGTGCATTCATCGCAATTCGGTTGTTGCCTATATTGCTTTTTCAAAAGCCTTTGAGGGAGCGAAGGTTTGCGGCTTGCACCTGGCACCGTTGGCAGTGAAGCCGCAGATGCAGAATCAGGGCATCGGTTCTGAGCTCCTCCGCTTTTCCCTGCGGCAGGAGATTATCAAGGAAAGTACCATCTTTGTTCTGGGTGACCCCAAATTTTTCCAGAAATTTGGGTTTGAGCCTTGTATTCAGCCTCTTTGTCCCTTTGATAAAAACAATGCGCATTTCCTCAGTATCCGTAATAATGTATCCCATCAATTCACCGTGGGTTATGAGCGGGAATTCAAGGCTTGATGAGAGTCAGTCAAGCCATCAGGTAAATGCGGAACCTTGAGTCTGTAAGGTAATATAAGGCGGTGACCAATGGTATTCCAGCTACGAAGGATCATACTGATGAGCATAATTACCAGCATTTTGGCAGCTTGTGCCGGGGAAAAACCTAGTAACTTGGGCGTGCACGACGGCAGGTTGATGGAGTGTCCCGGTTCGCCCAATTGTGTGTCAAGTCAAGCGGCGGATGAGGCACATCGCATAATAGCTCTGGTCTTTAGTGACGCGCCTGACTCTGCCTTTGCCCGACTGAAACAAACTCTTGACCACCGGAAAGACGCCAC
>JAZDOW010000044.1:0-15134 GCA_043798185.1 Pseudomonadota bacterium
TATCGCCTCCTCGCCGTACTTTTTATAAATCCGCACGGCAAAGAGGGTGGAGATGCCATGCCCCTGGAGAAACATCATTACTTCACGAACCATGCGATGTTCGCGCCAGGCCTCGCTTATCATCTCCAGCTTCTTTCTTGCGATACCGGGCACCTCGATGAGCCTGCCCATGTCGTTTTCAAAGACATCCAGGGTGCTGCCTTTAAAATGGCGGACAATTTTCGCAGCGGTCTTCGGGCCGACACCCTGGATGAGACCGGAGCCCAGATATTTTTCCAGGGCCGCCGACGTTGCCGGTTTTTTCTCGATGGCCTTTTCCGCCTTGAACTGTCGCCCGAACTGAGGATGGACGGTCCAGGCACCGTGGAATTCCATGGTCGCTCCGGCAAAGACCTGGGTCTGGTGCACAGTCACCGTCTCCATCGAGCCGGGGCTGTCAAAAGGACTGATGCGAAGAACCGACCACCCGCTCTCGGCGTTATGGTAGGTTACCCGCTGGACGATACCTTTGACGGTTTCGGCAATGTCTACCATAGTACTGGAAGGTAACTGTCTTGAGATGATCTCTTGCTGACAATCACAATTAATTGACCTTTTGAAGGCGAATTCCATCGCCAAAGCGGATGCCCTGTCCGGCTTCTACCATGGCATTGATTTTTTCATGGACTTCCCCTATCGGGATTTTTAAAGCGACCGAGAGCTGTTCCGCCGTGTAATAGCCGTGCCCGGCTTCATCCTGCAGCAAGGGAACAAGCCCGGGATGAGTATCCTGAAAGCCGCGATTCAAATCAACCCGGATTTCCAACGGCACATTTTCATAGAGGTATTGCATGGCCGCATGGATGAGATACGACGCACCCTGGCCCGTTTCTACACCCGCCGCCATAACCACCTCAACCGCATTTGCCGGACCAACGAATTGGTCATGCAGCGCTTTGATAATTTTTGCCGAGTCGACGGGAGAGAGATTATTACATTGGCAGCCGATGAGGATGTGTCCACATCCCGGACATTCCTCATAAGCACAACCAAAGGCATGCATCTCACCTTCTGGTCGCAAACACTCCGGACATACCGAATGGCATTCCCTTGCCCGCTCAGAACCAACGGCAATTCTATCAAGATATTTTTTCAGCTTCACTTCCTGTTCCTGCTTCTGCTTTAAAAACATTCAAAACCTTTGCCACCTGCGACAGGCTATCCAGCATAGGGCGTTGTTGCCGCAGATGGCAAAGAATTTTTCGGATTCCGGTCTTCTCCGGCACTGGTTATGAAAACGGCCGCCCGCCCCGGCAGTGGGCACTTATTCTCACAGATACCGCAGCCGATGCACAACTCATCAGTAATATACGGTTGCTGGACACTGACCGTCATCCCAGCATCGTTTATAAGTTCCACCTCTTTGAAACGAATGGCCTTATCCGGCGTCGGGCAGTGTTCCTCACAGACCATGCACGGTATCCCTTTGGCATATGGGAGGCAGATGTTTTTATCAAACCAGGCGTGACCAATTTTTGCTTGATGCTTTTCCGCAATCGTCAGTTCCCGGATCGCCCCGGTTGGACATACCTGACCACAAAGGGTGCAGTTAAACTCGCAATACCCGGTCCGCGCCGCAAGTATCGGGCTGAACATGCCGTCAAATCCAGCCTGAAGAAATGTGGGCTGTAGGGCATTACCAATACAAACCTGTATGCATTCGGTACAGCGCACGCACCGAGCAAGAAATTCCTTTTCCGCCAGGGCACCAGGAGGGCGGATCAAAGAGGGATCGGGGCTTTTAGCCAGGACCTCGACACCCTTGACCGAGGGCAAGATAATTCCGGCCAGGGCCGCTCCAACAAAATGTCGCCGAGACAGGGACACCGAAGAATGTGTGGTCCATGAAGGCGAGAAGCCAAAATCAATAATCTGCCGGGGACATTTTTGCGCACATTCAAAGCAGAGGTTACAGCTCGCCTTTGATATTCTTCGCTCTTCATCTATGGCCCCCATACGGCATTTGCTGCTGCAGAGGTGGCATGAACCGCATTCACTGTCGCCACATTTGCCGCTCACCAATGCTTTTCGCCCAACAATTCCGAGCATCGCTCCAAGTGGGCAGATGTTGCGGCAAAAAAAGCGCCGGTGCACCCCTTCCAAGAGGAAAATACCGCCAAGCATGATGAGGGAGAAAGATGCCAAATGAAAGTATTTTTGTCCCGAAGGTAGGACAAAGGCCTGCAACAGACGGTATATCGGTTCGGTGACCAGGTTGACGCCCCCTGGAAGTTCACGGTAGGTGAAACTGAAAAATCCGACGGTCAAGTTATTCAGCAGTGGATAGATTGCCTGGACCATGCCGCGCACCAGAAGAGAGAACGGATCGACAAAGCCGGCTACGGAAAAGCCACATGCCGAGGCAAAGAGGGTAAAAACAAGAATTATAAGTGGAAGTTTGGGATATAAAGTGTCGTTTTTCCGACCGCGTGCTGGAACTATTTTACCCGCAAGGTCGAGCAAAGACCCCATGGGACATAACCAACCACAAAATCCCCTGCCGAATATTACCGAAAGCAGCAACACAATAAATGACGGCAAGAGGAGGGCAACAAGGGCTTGCACTCCCAACATCACACAGGCAGCAACAAATGGATCAAGACGAAAGAGTAGGTTGACTGCAACATCAAGATGATCGGTACCGTTGTAGTCGGTCTTTAAAAATAAGACGAGAAACAGCAGGAGAAAGAGCACCTGGTTGAGACAGCGCAGAAGAGTCATTTTCGTGAACTGTGATCGGCTGTTCAAACTGCCCAAACTGCCACGATCACCTGTCTTCATACCTGTACTGTCCTAATCTGCATACCTTGCACATCGATCTGACCCAGCCCCATTTTGTGAGCGGCCACTGTGCTGTCGATGTCCTCCGGCTGCAAACCGAAGAGGGTGGTGGCATAGGCGTCGGCGGCAACGGGGTCGGCTGTGGCAATAACCGTATCGGCTATTTTAACATCCTCGATCCGACCACCCTGCGGCCCATTGCGAAGCAGCATCCGGGTTGCGTCAATGATGGTCAGATGCGGCCGAACCACCGTCGCCAGATCGGCCAGATCCTGCCCAAGGTTTTGATGCAGTTTGCCACGATTACCGCCGATAACCCCCATACTGTTTTTCAGACCAAGAGACAACCGACTAAGGCCATGATGTTTGGCCACCGGGACGTTGATATAACAATCGGCAGTCATCGCATCTTTATAAATTTCCCAACGTTTAAGGGATAAGCCCCCGACTATGTCAACGGGTACGAATTTTCGCGAATCAATATGCTCCCAGCGAATTCTCTTGTCGCCGATTTTCTCAAGCTCGTCGATAATGCCGCTGGAGGTATAGCATCGCCGTTTTTCGTTGCAGGTGTTATCAAAAATCTGAACCTCCGCCGCATTTGCATCAAGAGCGAGTTCGGCAAGTCTACGAACAACCAGAGGATGGGTATTGGCACCGAATTCAGGAGTTCTGTCCCAGCCCATGTTCGGTTTGATGACGACCTTGTCGCCACTTTTTATAAAAGCCTTGATCCCACCGATGATTTCAATAGCTTTTTCGACCAGCAGTCGGTAATCCTTGCCACTTGCCACACCGATCAGCGGAAGTGAAGGAGCAACTGCAAGAGCGCTGATATCAAAACACGGCACACCGAGGCCAAAACCTGCCGACCAGAGAAGAACGTCGCGGACGAATTGTCTCCTGTTCATCACTTCCTCCTTCCTCCTAATACCCTTCTTCCCCTACTCCTTGGCCATTTCCAGCTGCGGGAACTATAAAGGCTGTTGGAATACTCTTGAAGAAATAACTCCGCCTATATAGTTATGCAAATCCTTATCCAATTCAACAAACTCCACTCCTACCCTGTATCTGCCCTCCAAACTTCTGACATTTATTATTTTCGCCCTGGAGATCACCTTCTGATTACCGAGGAGAAAACCAACCTTCAATAATTGTCCTTCGGCCAGCTTCGTTTTTAGTAAGACCGAAAAACCTCCCTGGGCTAAATCCAGCAGGGATCCGATTTCTTCAAAATTCTTTGCAACTACTTTTATTGGAATGTTTTTTACACCGAGTATGGCATATAGATCTTTGTTAACAATTCGCTGCCAAGCCCGTTTGCCGAGCGGGTTTTCCGGTTCAAATTTCCAATCCACCTCCAACCCCGGCAGGGATGGAATGTCACCCCATCCTGTCTTTTCTTTTGCCATATGCTCATCCTTGTAAAAATACCCAGTTTTACAAATCACTTCAGCGAAGGCCTCATGCAAAACATATAGCCACACCTCGTTAAAAGACAAGTATTTTACCGAATCGAAAGGAAGCAGCGGCGCTCCGCCTTATTAACACTTTTGACTTGAGGAAATTAAAAACTCGTCATTGTTCCCACTGATTTTCCTGTTTTCGTATCAAATAAGGACCCTCCCTTGGCGGCTGATCGCAAGCGATACATGGCATCACCCGGCAATTGTTCGTTGGTTCCTGTTCCATCATTTCTTTGATGGACACGCGCGAGAGTATCCTGCGCGACATCGTATTCGAAAAGCACCTTGTCAACTTCGGTCTTATAACTGATCTGATATTTACGTTGATGCGGGTTGTCTTTGATCAACGAAAGCATCGCTATGGCCTGGCCAGTTGCTCCGAATGAGGGGTTTTTAACACCGAGGTCCTTTTTGACGGGTTCCACAGCAGAACATAAGGTTGGAAGTAAAAAGGCGAGAACCAAGAGGACAAGGATATTTGCGAGATGTTTTTTCATTAGGCTTCTCCCTGGCTTGAGTGGGTTCAAGTAATGGACGGATTCAAAATTTAACGTTGAAATCCGGAATGATTTTCCGAGTCACGGCCAAAACAATCTTTATCCAAGCGGGGAAGAGGCATCCATGTCTTTTTGCATATATTTTCTATCATTTTATAACCAGGGCATTTCATCTCCCTTGTTGAGCAAGCTTCCTGATATCTTCATGCCTAAAGCATGCGGTTGTGTGATCATTCACCATTCCAACCGCCTGCATAAATGCATAGCAAATGGTTGACCCAACAAAATTAAATCCTCGCCGCTTCAGTTCCTTACTCATCATATCCGACTGTTCTGTTTTCGGCGCTATCTCGCCCAGAGAGTTCCATTTGTTTTGCAGTGGATTGCCGTCAACATATCTCCAAAGAAACGAATCCAGGGATCTAAATTCCTCGATCACTGTCAAGGTAGCACGGGCATTTTTTATTGTTGACTCAATTTTCAGACGGTTACGTACGATCCCTTCATTGTCGAGTAGGCGTTTGATATCCTCCGATGTGTAAGCTGATATCTTTTCACAGTCAAAATCATGAAATGCTTTCCGATAGTTGTCTCTCTTCTTGAGGATCGTCAACCAACTGAGACCTGCCTGCGCGCCCTCTAAAATCAGCATTTCAAAAAGGAGTCGATCATCATGAAGAGGAACGCCCCATTCATGATCATGATATGCAATGTAAAGGGGATCACTCCCGCACCATTCACATCGGGTTTTCATCTCCGGTCTTTTGCTCAGCATAGAATTCGCGGAAAATTGCCCTATTAGCTGCTTTTTCTAAAGAGAATTTTTGGGCCGATTTTAGCCTCAGCTTGAAACATATACTTCTCTTCATCACCTTGCACTAATTTTACAGTGCAAAATTATCAAAGAATTGCGAAATTCAGCACGAAAGTGTAATATCCAGTGTATTTTCAACCTGCCCCCGATTGCCAAAAATCTCTAGGGGGGAACTCCCAAAAACACTACATACCAATCTCCAGGAAACTTCATTGCTTTAGTCCGAATAAAAATTCAGAGAAACAGAAATTCTTGATTAAATTTTTTGTTGCAGCCGGTGCTTGCAGGTCATTTCTTTAAAGACAGTTTCTAGTATTTACTCCAATTTCAAACATATTCCCATTTGAGGATGCAGCTCTTACTACTTCAACAAACAATGAGGTAACGCCCCACAGGGGGGCATAAGTGCCTTTTGCAAATCAATTTCTTGTTTTTATGAACAAAAAAAATCTGTAAGGCACTAATAAAAGTGACATTTTCCGTTAATTTGCCGGAGGTCGAACGTCTCTTTGAAAATGTCCAAATGTCAAAGCAAAAAGGAAAACTGTGTGAGCACGTTAATGAGAGCCACAATTGATCGTGAACTGCTCACCAAGACAAGAGAGTTAGCTGGGGAGGCGAAGGTGTATCCTCAGAATCCATCCAACCATCAAGGAGAAAAAATAACACTCAGAGGGCCAGCCGTTGAATTCAAACAATTCAATCGGATAACAAGTCCTTCTGTTTACAAAAAAACATAATAACATTACCTTGACTTACAAATAATTAGAACCGTTTTAAAATCCGCCATTTTTTTGGAGAAAAAAATCTATGAAATTTTGCAAATCCAGCATTGTTGCATCCCTTGTTGCAGTATGTTTCTTTTTTGTCGCTTTTGCAAGTCAGCCTGTTGAAGCTAAGTCTTCTCCTTCGGGAGCAGCAATAAGCGCCCCCGTTAAACATAAAAAAGTCGTTAAAAAAACCAAGAAAGCTAAAAGGGCCAAGAAAGCTAAGAAGGTTAATAAAGCAAAAAAACCTAAGAAATCGGTTTCAAAACCAGCAAGACAATTCTCCCCAGCGGATCCAGCCGCACAATAATCTATAGTCTATCAAGTTAGGGGAGGTACTCTTTGAGCACAGTACCTCCCCAGTGATGAGAGGCAAAGCTATATCATTGTAGAGTTGATCTCAGGCACAATTCTGACCATCCACGCGTATACTCGGATCGCTTGCATTGGCGAAGGATACTGATACAGGGCAAATAACTCCAGGTGCAAGCCGACAAAGCCCCTTAGACAATCTTGGCAGCCAATTCCTTGCCATAGGCCTGGGCTACATTGAGGCCTCCTTCGATGGAACTTCCTTTTAGTCGGTTTCCCGTTTGATCTCCGTGACATCCTTCAACGTCACTGCAACTGCAGATAATCGCAACCCTTCTGCGACAATTTCGGCAATTTTCCTGGTTTCACCAGTACGGGTTGAATAAACGATTAGTGCTTTCGGCATTGCGGATTCTCCCTTTTTTGTATTGATTTTGCTGAGAATTTCAGGAAATGCTCAAGCCAAAATGTCCAGGCATGACATGGTTGTCTGCTTGAAATAATTTTGATTGAATTGCTTTCTCTGAAAATGTTTCTTTTAAACCCGGTCAACTCATTAACATTCGTTAATTCATCTGGAGCTGGATTTGCAAACTGACAAAAACACACTCCTGACAAGCATTTCCCAATCCATCACACCTTAAATTTTCCAACAATTTGATTCAATGAGGTTGCCTGTTCCATAAGATCATTGGAGTTATTCTTAACATCTGTGCTGCTCTTAGAGATATTGCTGGAAGCAGTCGAAACCTTGGCAATATTTTGTGATATTTCGTCGGCGACCTTCGAACTCTGGTTGACGTTTTCATTAACTTCCTGGATGCCTTGGCTTGCCTGGGAAATGTTGTCAGCAATTTCCTTGGTCGCGGTCGACTGTTCCTCCACCGCCGTGGCAATCGTCGCGACTATCTCATTGACGCCACCTATTACCGAAGAGATTTTCCCAATAACTTCTCCTGCTGTTTCGGTTGTTGATTGAACATCTTCAATCAGCTTTTTAATGTCCATGGTGGCTATAGCAGTCTGTTTGGCAAGCTCCTTAATTTCATTAGCAACAACGGCAAACCCTTTACCCGCTTCGCCTGCTCTGGCTGCCTCGATTGTTGCATTGAGGGCCAGAAGGTTGGTTTGTTCGGAAATTTCGGTGATAGTTTCGGTTACCTTGCCTATTTTGTCCGCTGCCTTGCCAAGTTCATCCATCTTGTTGGAAGCCAGGATGGCCTGTTCCACCGCATCACTGGAAATAATTCTTGCTTTTTCTGCATTTCCGGCAATTTCATTGATGGTGGCACTCATCTCTTCCGCTGCTGAAGAAACCATATTGGTGTTGGTAGATGACTGCTCCATTGCTGCCGCGACATTATTTAAATTTGCGCTCATTTCTTCCGCGGCAGTCGCCACAGTGTCTGCACGTCCTGAAGTATCTTCGGCGTCCGTCATCAACTGCTGCGAAATCTCAGAAAGCCGGGATGAACTCGCACTGACATTCGTTGCATTAGCAGATACCTCCCGGATGATCACTTGAAGTTTTTCGATGAAAGTATTGAGCCACTTGGCCATTTCACCAACTTCATCTTGGCTGTTGACGGTAAGACGCTTGGTCAGATCACCTTCGCCCTCGGCAATATCCTTCAAACCTGCCACGGCGCTATTGATCGGCCGGGTAATCCCCAAGGAGGCCAAATAGACAAGAGCACTGACAATGAACATGGCGATAACGGATATAATCAGGACCTGATTTCGTGTAGCAACGCTGCTGGAAACGAATTCATCTCGACTCTGAGTAAAGGCAACACTCCAGCCATTGCTCTTTACCGGGGCATATCCGGCAATTTTCCTTACATCCCTAAATACGTATTCCTCCACTCCCTCCTGCCCACCCGACATTGCCTTTGAAATCATCTCCATCCCTTTCAGCGTGTCAATATTTAAGGTCAAAATGAGTTTCTCATCCGGATGGGCATTAACAACGCCACTCTTGTTTACCATAAAGGCATAACCCGTCGTACCCGTCTTCGCCTGCAAGACCATGTCGACAAGAGTGCTGCCTTTGACACCAAGAAGGATAGCACCAAGGAATTCCCCTCCGGAATTCTTTACCGGGGCACAAGCCACATAAACCAGCTCGTTGTTATCTCTGGAACGGACGATATCACTCAGAACCGTCTTACCTGTAGCTTTTGCCTCTGTAAAATACGGGCGATCCCCGAGATTCATCGATTTATATTCACCCCCATTGCTCTTTGCACCGGCCACATACAACCCATTTTGATCAATTAAGAATACTCCATCGTATTTGTTGCCCAAAAAGCCGGATTTTCGCTTCATGACCGCACGCAGCTTGCCGATGTCTTCAGCCGCCCCAGCTGCTCCCTTGTCTTTCACAGCTTGAGCTATCTCCAGCACAATTTCGTCGGTGGCTATGGCATTGACCACTTTTTCCTGAAATTCGAGAGTTGACTCAACAACACTGGCGATACTTTTTGCTTTTCCCAAAGCGTTGGCTTTAGAGATAGCTTCCAAAGCATCCGACGCTTTGGTGGTGGCAATGTACACAACAACCATCAAGGGAAGAATAACGGCAAGACAGCCCCCTGCAACCAGTTTAAAGGAGATGGATTTCGAATTTAATTTCTTCATAGCTTTCTCATAGGAATGATTTTTAAATACAGAACACATTGGCCGTGTTCTGCTTGTAACCTGTTAATTTATCGCATATTCAACAATAGGATTGCCCCAAGTTTTCTTCATATTTCGGAGAAGGCTATCAAAAACACAGGGGAAAATCAAATTGGTATACGATAAAACCGAGACATGCCTAAGAAGTTGTGCCTTCAAATTGCAAGCGGTAACCACGATAACGGTGACAACAATCGACCAGTCGACCGGATACTATCCATGTCCTCCACCCCAAAGGTGACACTGGGTCAGAGGACATCAACTCTATTTGATTTCTGTTTGAGCTGGATCTTTGAATTACGATTATAATTTTTTGCCGATTGCGATCAGCGAATGGCCAAAAGGAAACTTTACGTGTTTGAGCAATGAGCTTTCGCTTGAAAAAATCATTGTTAAAGCATTATTTACCAGAGGAGGGAGAGCGTGGGACAAGTTTGTCGACTGCGAGCCTCGTTTGCTAAAATATTTTTCGACAAATTTTTTTCCTAAGACTATGGGCAGGATAATTGGGAAAAGCAAGGAGTTGAAATAGGTTAGATGCACAGGTTCTATTCCGGCTTCCCGCAACTTCAGCTTGAGCTCGTTTCTGGAGTATCTTCTCTGGTGATGGGAAACCCTGTCGTTGGTAGAGTATAAAAATTGATAGGCAGGGACCGAAATAAAGACATATCCCCCTGGCTTTATGGCCAACCGGCACTCCTTCAATACCTGGATGTCATCAGGAATATGTTCGAGCGTATCAAAAAGACCTATGATATCAAAGGATTCTCTTTTAATGGGGAGTGCGTAGCCACTACCGGTAATCAGTCGCTGTCCACCTTCATCTTGACATATTTTAAGCCATTGGTGGGCAATATCCATTCCGTAAACTTTTCCGTACGAAGCGAGATATTTCAGTAACCCTTTGGGCCCACAACCAATCTCCAGGATGGACAGGTCAGTCCGATTCTTAACAACAAAATGTTCTAATAAGCTTAGAAATATTCGGCGCCGGCCCAAGAACCAGAAATGTGAATCTTCCAGGTTGTGAAACTGTTCGTATACTGATTCTTCCATAGTCAACCAATCTCAAAATAGATCAATATTTGTTAGTCGGATAATAATCTGTAAGACTACTCAATCGCAGAACCTCTTGAACCGACGATTCAAAGCTACCTTTTCAACGGAGTTTGCGCAATTCTTTTTCTCCCAACACTAACTGCAGTTTTTGGCACACTCCCGACTGGCGAACTTCCAAGAAAAATCTTGACTGGGTCTCATAGCAGAGCCGCCCTCCTGGTCGTTTATTACCTCTTTTGGGGCGGTGCGATTGACACAACCGTTTGCAGTTGACCAGGTGTGGGACAAACTTGGCAGCTCTTCTCCCTCCACCAATCTAACACCCCTGATGGCAGCGAGTCGTGCTCTCTATTCGATCTGACAAAGATGATTTGTAACGCTATTTCAGCTTGTTCAGTTTTTCATATGATGCTATCTTACAAACAATTTGATTCACCGCAAAACAGCCGCAGGGCAGAGATGACTAACCTCGCATACAGGACTCTTTTCAGTAGCCCCTTGAGGGGCGTAAGTGGATTTCGCAGATTATTTTCTTATTTTTTATGAACAAAAATATTCTGCAAGGCACTAAATATCACTCAGATATACTGGCTTACCAGGTAGAGACTGACGTTATATGCACTTTTTGCCTAGCATGACATGTGAGTCATTAAACCTTCCTTACGCATTCATGAGCAAACAATGTTGCCATTGATGTTAGCCATTTGGACCGGAATCCTGCTGCTGTGCCATGTGTTGTGGGGCTGGGTCCCGATACTTGATTCCGCCAATCTAGCTTTTCACGAAGCCGGTCATCCCCTATTTGGTATGCTTTCCGACCGCCTTATGGTTTATGGCGGCACACTTATGCAATTGCTCATGCCGGGCGTCTTTGCGTTTGAAATGCGGCGCCAGCAAAAATATGGCGGGTTCTATTTCTGTCTTATCTGGCTTGCTGAAAACCTGATGAATATTGCCCGGTACATGGCTGATGCAAGGGCTCACCAGTTGCCATTGGTGGGAGGACTGGATCCTGAGGAATTCCATGATTGGACGCGCATCCTCGGCAATTGGGGCCTTTTGTCCTGGGATACCTCGCTGGCCTTTTGGTTACGAATACTAGCGCTTGCCTTGATGGCCGGAACGCTTTGGCGGGCATGGCTACGGTCTCAGACGCCGGCTTGAGATACTGCGTGCCAATATTATGCATCAGTTCAATCTAAAATCATGACAAAATCCCTATATTTCATAACTATATTCCTATTTCCATCAATAGTTCTTGGTGGGGAACTCAAACCTTTAACCATGGATGGTTGCAGTGTTTTTCCTGATGGCACAATCGAACATCAGTCATTGTGGGCTGATTGCTGCCTCAAACATGACATAGCCTATTGGCAGGGAGGCACATACAATGAGAGACTTAAGGCTGATAAATCATTACAACACTGCGTTGCAAAAGTTGGAGAACCGGAAATTGCCAAAATAATGCTTGCCGGGGTTCGTATAGGTGGGTCGCCATATTTTCCGACAAACTATCGATGGGGGTACGGCTGGCCATATCCAAGAGGCTATAACGCACTGAGCGAAGAGGAAAAAAGGGAAGTTATTAATAGGTTAAATTACTTGGAATTATTAATTAAGACCATTTCGAAAGAACTCACCCAATAAAACTGCGGCGGCATGTGAAAGGAAAAATGAAAAATATTTTTATGAATACAGTATTTGTACTGCTTGTCATCACGCTGTTTTCCGGGTGTGACAGCAAAGATACTCATAAATCTGCAGGTGCCGAATCAAAGATCATTGAACCGGCAATGATCATCTCCAGGGAGGATGCCAAGGCGCTCACCGGTGTCGGTTTCGACGAGTGCACGGTCAAGGAGCAACCTGCTGTCGGATTGAAACTCTGCGTGTATGAGAAAGACGGGGCTTTCCTCCAAATAGGCTTGACACAGGCTATGAATATGAAGAGCGGAAACACCCCCGAATCCATCTACAACTCTATAAAAGGTGGCTTTAAGGATGCTGCAAAAATTGACGGCGTCGGCGATGACAACTTTATAGCGCCTCCGGGATTGCACATCCTAACGAACGGATATTACCTGACAGTTTCGCTTGGGCT
Organism: Pseudomonadota bacterium; assembly: GCA_043798185.1. GTDB lineage: Bacteria > Desulfobacterota > Desulfobulbia > Desulfobulbales > Desulfocapsaceae > Desulforhopalus_A. Next base: position 12,516 of record JAZDOW010000044.1, read on the forward strand.
CATGACCAAGGACAGGGAAAAACTGAAGACTGCGGGCATGAAAGCTGTCGAGAACCTGGGGAAGTATTTGGAGAAGAAGTGACATACTCCTTCTATGGCGACATAGATTAACAATTTTTCAATTTTTCAAACGACCACCTACTAAATGGAGCTAACATGAGGCCTCTCACACTATCGGATTTTCAATCCAGTGGCTGGCGCGTTAACCACCCAGACATCTTGACCCTCGTCACGGGCATCCTCACCACCCAGGATGGGGTCTGATCTGACGGAAATTTCCGGCACTTTGCTCATAAGCGTATAGAAAGCACGAAGGAAAGTTACCCCATCGCCAACAAAAGACAGGGATTTTTCTTTCCACCACTCACTTCACCAAAAGGAGACCGAACAAAATGCGAGATGACCTGAAATGGCCGGCAGCAGTACCGAAGTCTTTCTATTGGCAGGCAATGGAAAACATTGAAAAACAACGACTCAGGGAGCTTAAGGCCGCTCAAACCTACCATGAAGGCATGGATAGGCTGAAAGAAGAATATCGGAAAAAGCTTTATGAGATAATCGGAAACAATAATCTGAAGCTCTATAAAAAGCTGCATGCTACCCGGCTAGACAGGCTGCGACAGGCAAATATCGGCATTGTGGATCCAGTGGCCCTGGATGTCCTACGTCAGCAGCTGGTCAAGGCTTCCTCCGAAACAATTGAAAAATCAGGCGTAAACCTGACGGCATTAAAGGCTCTTCGTGAATCCAGCGGGAAAAAAGCCGAGTCACTTTTCAAGCGTTCGATCGGCAAGGGAAAAAACGGTATTCAGGTTGCAAAGCCGCACAATACTGACTTTTATCCGCCGTATCTCCTTGATGCCAGGGAGTATGAGCACTATGAATCTGAAGCTTCTCTACCCAATCCGCAACTTACCCGGTATTTCAACAACTGGACCGGCGATTTCGGTAGCAGAACACGCATCCATGTTTCCGGTGCTGATGAATGGGATCTCGTATCAGCGACCTGCCGAACAGGCTTTCTCGTTATCTATCACAACACAAGGGTTGGCCAGCCGATCCTTAATATTGATCTGGAAGCGGTCAGCCTCAACTATCATGGAAGAATTACTAATGAATGCGGCCGTTCCGATGCTTCGGTACGCCAATTAGCGCGACTTTTCGGTCAGGTCTACCTTGATGGCACTGAGGCCCACAGAACATACTTTCCATTGGAATTATTCAACAATTTCCGTTCCGCAAAATCCGATAATTGGTCAGCCACGGTTATGTCTCCCGGGCATGATCAAAATGTCAGTTTTGTCCTGGCTACGCCTCTTCCTGCCGACACCTATGTCCTGATTGGGGTTGGGCTGGAAATGTATAATAGTTACTTGTCCAACGACTGCGGCATTGACAGTACCGTCGAGGCCAGATTTCTGGCGAGGAGGATAGGGGTGACGACAACGACATAGGTACCAGATAGATCACACTGGCAAAGATCGGTTTGAGAATTACCTTCCAAATAGAACAGGTTTATACCGTCCCATGCGGTAATTGCCAGACCTGGGAGTACAAATCTTCAGCAGTCTGGAGAATATTCTTTGGCTGTTTTGTGTTATCCGTATTTGTACCCGATTTATATCGTGGACGCCAATGGAAATAAAAGGAAGGTGATGGAAACAAAAAACCCGCAATCCATTTCTGGTTGCGGGATATTTGAACTTCGAAGGAAGTCTATTTACTAACAAATAGTGCGGAGGTCGGAATCGAACCACTATATATTAATTTGTTTAATCAATATATTAGTAACGAATAAAAAATTGCACCGGGGAAAATACTCACACACGTACACACAAAGTGTAGCCTCTGCACAACGATTTCTCGGTATACCTGGCAACCCCTTCAGATGAGGTTAGGCTACTAAGGAAGGGCAGAGACAAGAAGGCCCGACCGTAATATAGTCTATACAAGGGGCTCGGAAACTACTGATAAAATCATACCCAACGGGTCTATTTTATCAATACCAAATAGAAGAAAACAAAACCCTCCAAATTGTGAAAATCGATATTCGACATGACACAACCGGTTCGCATATTCTTATTCCGTTTGACAGCAACCGATTTACCGGTCATTACGTGTATAGTAGTAAGTTCAACCTGGAGCGATAATAGAGTATTCAGATCTTAGCCCAACTTTTTGCGAATGATTCTCAAACTCCCCTGGAACCTGCATTTTTCATTTCCCGCAAAAATTATTAATTCGTAATATCAGCCACATAAAATTTTGGGAATCTTTGTAGTGCCATAAAATACATAAATATATTGACAAATGATAATTTTTATGCCACACTCGCTGCCATGTATATCCGAAGAACAACTATCAAAAGCACGAAAGACGGTACTCGATATTACAGCTACCGCCTTGTCGAATCCAAGCGTACCGAGAAGGGTGTGCGGCAATACACCTTACTCAACCTGGGCGTAGACTTTTCGCTTTCTAGGGAACAGTGGCCTGATCTAACCAGACGGATCGGAGGTATTCTCGGCGGGCAACGGAGTTTATTCGAGATTGATCGCAATATCGAACAGTTAGCGCAACATTATGCGTCAAAAATTATCGCTTCATATCAGGATGTTA
>JAZDOW010000055.1:0-9227 GCA_043798185.1 Pseudomonadota bacterium
AACGCCGAGATCGCCAAAATGATCGTCGAGGACTATCAGAAGAAAAACCTCTATATCTTCTGTGCCGCCAACCATAATGGCAAGACCGTCATCGGACAGCTTCTTGAAGCCGGAGTGCAGATCGGTTGGAATACCCGTATCGTCCCCTTCGGGCCGGATATCTCTTCTGCTGTTTTCGCCCTTGGTTTCGCCAACCGTGCCGCTATGGCATTCGGTGGTGTGCAGCCGGGTGATTTCCGCAGAATGCTCATGTACAACAAGAATCGTATCTTTGCATTCGTCAATGCTTTGGGCGATGTCGGGACCGAGTGGGCCGTGGCTGCTGCCGGTTGTGTTAACTGGGGTTTCCCGACCCTTGCCGATACCGATATTCCGGAGATCCTCCCGACCGGTATCTGCACCTACGAGCACGTTGTTGCCAATGTGCCGCATAATGAGATCTGTCAGAAGTCCGTTGAGGTTCGCGGCTTGAAGATCAATGTTACCCAGATCGATATCCCCTGTGCCTTCGGACCGGCCTTTGAGGGCGAGCGGGTACGCGGTGGTGATCTTTACGGCCAGATGGGTGGTGGTAAAACCCAGTGTACCGAGCTGGTGAAGATGGCTCAGATGGGTGAGATCGAGGATGGTAAGGTCATTGTCGTTGGTAAAGATCTCAAGGATATGAAGGAAGGTGACACCCTGCCTCTCGGTATCTTTGTGCAGATTGCCGGCCGTGAGTTCCAGACCGACTTCGAGCCGATCATGGAACGTCAAATCCATCACCTGATCAATTACATCCAAGGCATTATGCATATCGGCCAGAGGGATATTTCCTGGGTCCGTATCAGCAAGGCTGCAGTTGAGAAGGGCTTCACCCTGAAGGATATCGGTGTTGTTCTGCATGCCAAATTTCATCAAGATTTCAAGAAGATCGTCGATAAAGTTCAGGTAACACTCTTTACCAACAAGGAAGATGTCGATAAACTCACCACTACCGCCCGGGCCGAATACAAGACCCGTGACGAGCGTGTTGACAAGATGACCGATGAGGCGGTGGATACCTTCTACTCCTGCAGCCTTTGTCAGTCCTTTGCACCGAGCCATGTTTGTTCCGTCAGTCCGGAGAGAACCGGTCTGTGCGGTGCTTACAACTGGATGGACTGCAAGGCTTCCTATGAAATCAATCCTACAGGGCCAAATCAACCGATCAAAAAAGGCAAGGTTCTCGATCCGGTTCTTGGTCGCTTCGAAGGTGTAGATGAGTTTATCAAGAGTGCCTCCAAGGGTGCCATTGATACTTATAACTTCTATTCGATGTGCCAAGCGCCTATGACTACCTGCGGATGCTGTGAATGCATCGCTGCCATGCTGCCGGGTTGTAACGGTATTATGACCGTTGGTCGGGACTATACCGGTGAAACACCTTCCGGCATGAAATTTACCACTCTTGCCGGCGTTATGGGCGGCGGTGCTTCATCGCCCGGCTTTGTCGGTCACTCCAAGTTCAATATTACCCAAGGTAAATTCATCTTAGGTGATGGCGGCCTGCTTCGCATGGTATGGATGCCGAAGGTTGTTAAGGATGAGATTCGCGATCGTCTGAATGCTCGTGGTGAGGCAATGGGTGTTAAGAATTTCGCCGACATGATTGCTGATGAAACCATCGGTGTCACCGAAGACGAGATCTTGCCATGGCTCCAGGAAAAGGGTCATCCTGCCCTCAGTATGCCCCCAATCATCGGATAATTGATCAAGCAGGAGGGTATGGTTTCAGTGCTTTTGAAACCATACCCCAACCAGCTGTGAAATAAAAATAAGGAGACAAAACAAATGGCGTTAACAGGAATACAAATTTTTAAACTCCTGCCAAAAACCAACTGTAAGGAGTGTGGGGTTCCAACCTGCCTGGCTTTTGCAATGAACCTTGCTTCAAGCAAGGCCGAGCTTGACTCTTGCCCGTACGTGTCCGATGATGCCAGGGCACAACTGGCTGAGGCCTCTGCTCCACCGATCCGTCCGGTTACCATCGGTAAAGGCGTTCGAACGGCGAAAACCGGTGGGGAAACCGTCCTCTGCCGACATGAAAAAACATTTTTTAACCCGACTCTTTTTGCCGGTACCATTACCTCCGACACTGCTGCCGCGGTTGTCGAGGGCAAACTGAAAGTTTGGAATGCCCTGCAGTACGAGCGTGTTGGTTTGAATTTGCGACCGGAACTGGTTGCTTTAAAAGACGTCAATGGCGACGGCGTGGCTTTTGCAACTTTAGCAAAACTTATCGCCGAGACCTCCGAGTTCAATCTCATTTTGATGAGTGAGAATGCCGAAATCATTGCCGGTGCAGTTGCAACTGCCGGTTTCAAGCGGCCGTTGATCTATGCTGCAACCGCAGCCAATGTGGATGCATTTGGAAAAATCGCTCTAGATAATGACTTACCACTGGCGGTTAAAGCCGATTCCATTGATGGTCTTATAGTCCTGACCGACAAACTGGTCGGCATGGGCCTTAAAGACCTGGTAATCGATCCAGGTTCCAGAGAAGTTAAACAGGCACTGGAAGATCAGGTGGCCATACGACGTGCGGCATTGAAAGCCGGAAATCGCTCAGTCGGTTTTCCGACCATCACTTTCCCCTGTGAAATGGCCACCAATATCGCAACCGAAGGGCTTATCGCCAGTATGTTTGTCGCCAAATATGGTGGTATCGTCGTTATGTCCGATCTTACCACCGAGGTGATCTTCCCGTTGTTGCTGGAACGGCTCAATATCTTTACTGATCCGCAACGGCCAATGACTGTTGTTGAAGGTATTTTCGAGATCGGTTCGCCGAACGAAAATTCCCCGGTCCTGGTTACCACCAACTTCGCATTGACCTACTTTATCGTTTCCGGCGAAATCGAGGCCAGCAAGGTTCCCTCTTGGCTGCTGATTAAAGATTCCGAAGGACTCTCCGTTCTTACCGCCTGGGCTGCCGGCAAATTCGGCGGCGATGACGTGGGCGCGTTTGTTAAGAAATCCGGTATTATGGATAAAGTAAAACACACTGAGATCATTATACCCGGCTATGCCGCGGCTATTGCCGGCGATGTTGAGGAAGAGCTTCCCGGTTGGACCGTTACCGTTGGTCCGAGAGAAGCTGCGCATATTGCTGGATTCTTGAAGAGTAGATAACCGTAAAAATTAAGATTGTGCCGACTTTTGTAAAGAAAGGCGGCACAATCTTTCTTAGATGTTTTTTTTCATGCAGTTCAGTTAGTCTAATACCATTATTTTTTCAAAGGAGACAAATATGATTTTATTTGGCGAAAGCCTCAATGTCATTTCCAAGGTAATAGGAAAGGCATATAAAGAGCGCGATCCAAAGCCGATTCAGGCTGAAGCTCTTGAGCAGGAAAAGCTCGGCATGGACTATATCGATATCAACCTCGGACCGGCAAAAAAGGATGGTCATGAATTGATGCCGTGGGTTGTTCAGGTAGTGCAGGAGGTTGTACCTAATATGCCGCTGCTTCTCGATACCTCGAACATCGCTGCTATTGAAGAAGGATTGAAAGTTATCAAGCCTGCCAGTAAGCCGCATATTGTGAATTCCATCATGGCCCGCCCAGAGCGTTACACGGTAATGCTGCCGATGGCCGCTAAGTATAATGCCGACATCGTTGCCCTTATGTGGGGACCGGATGGTTTACCACGCGATGAAAACGAGCGTGCCGCCCTTGCTGTAGAGCTGCTTTATGCAGCCAACGAGGCGGGCATACCCAACGAAAAAATCTGGGTGGATGGTATCGTTACTCCGGTAAATATCCAACAAGCTCAGTGTGTTTCTTTGATGACTTTCCAGGCAATGCTTGAAGACATCGCTCCTGGGGCAATGTCCACCTGCGGTTTGTCGAACATCTCCAATGGACCACCTGTTCATCTTCGACCGATTTTAAACACCACCTATATGATCATGCTTGGCCGTAACGGCATGAAGTCGGTTATTTCCGATCCCCTTGACACTACTTTGACCGCAGTGGCCAAAGGTCAGCGGCAGGATATAGTTGATGTGGTTTACCAGGCGATGGACGGTACCGCTCCCAGCCTTTCCTCTCTGTCCAAAGAATTGGCAGACTATGTGAAAACAGTCCGGGTCATCACCGGCGAGAGTCTCTTTTCCGATTCCTACCTGGAAATCTGATTACCAGGCTCTGGTCGATCAAAAGCTCCATCCTTTCCGGGATGGGGCTTTTTTTTTGGGTGGATCATGGTTATTACTCTTGCAGAAGAGTTATAAATAAATACCTTGACCTTGTGCCATGCCGGGAACAGTAATCTTTCTAATACCAGCCCCGATTGGCTTAAACAATTCTTTTGAAAACTATCTAAAATGGTCAAGTTGTTTCGCTACGGATCCTCAAAAAAGAGTGGGACGATATTATGAATGCCAATAATGAACAGAGAGACGTTATGACCGAGAACGCAATGTTGAAAGGATGGGTATATGTTTTTGTTTGCGATCCAGGAGCGAAAGAAAGCTTTCTCGGACTCCATAATGCCGAAAAGGATGTTCCTTTTATTCCTGCATTTCGCACAAAAGAAGAGGCAAACGATTGTTTCCTGAATTTGCCGCGGGAGAAGGGGAAAAAATATGAGTTGCAGGCGATTCATATTGAAGAGTTGACTGAAGAGGCGACCAAAAACAATTTTATCGTAGCCATCGTTGACCAGGATGGGAAGGTAGTCAGCGAATAGTTTACAAGAGGTTTAGTCACTTGAAGAGAAATATTTGCACGTTTTTTGCGATGATTTTTTAATAAACGGCTCATCTCGTTTATCGGGGTTAGGGAAAAATTAATTGGAAGGAGAATGCCGACGTGAGTTTAAAAATTGCAATCGGCGGTAAAGGCGGGGTCGGTAAGACCACCGTAACGGCTCTTTTGGCTCGCTGTCTGGCTGCTGATAAAAATAATAAGGTTATTGCCATTGATGCTGATCCAGTTGCCAATCTTGCGGCTGGCCTTGGTATTTCAGAAGAGATACCCATAGTACCCATTTCTCAGCTTACCGAGCTCATAGCCGAAAGGACAGGAGCAAAGCCGGGAACTATGGGCGGCTTCTTTGCCCTTAACCCGAAGGTTGATGATATACCCGAGCGCTTTTCACTGGAGTGTGATGGCGTCAAACTTCTGGTTATGGGAACCGTTCAGAGCGGTGGCACCGGTTGTCTCTGCCCGGAAAGCACTATCCTTAAGGCTTTGATGAATCATCTGGTGTTGTTTCGCGATGACATTGTCATTATGGACATGGAGGCGGGAATTGAGCATCTTGGACGGGCTACATCGGCTTCCGTCGACGCTCTTATTATCGTCGTTAATCCCGGATCGAGAAGTCGGGCAGCGGCCGACAAAATAAGAAAGCTTGGCAAGGATATCGGTATTAAAAACATTATTGTTCTCGGTAACCGGGTGAAAGGGATTGAAGACGAAGAGTTAATCCGCAGTTCTTTGCCCGATTATGAGATCCTCGGTTTTCTCCCTGAACAAGAGGAGATAGTCGCAGCAGATCGTGCAGCGCGAAGGGCCTATGATGATATTAACACTGCTCCTCCAGAGCTTTTTGCCATAGTTGAAAAACTTACGGCCATGAAAAAAAGGTAAATTTTTAGCGCTTGGGCGTCAGACGTCGCATCTTCGTTTCGTAAGTATTTCGCCTCCTGTGCATTGAATGTGCACTGGAGGTTTTTTTTATTCCAATATTTATAACCATCTCCCGTTTCATAGCATCTATTGAATCGATCCTTGCCCTGGATTGAATTAACACCCTATTGACAATGCCACCATGTGGTATAATTTGTACTCAATAATGGGAATTTTTCTCAGAAATGAAGTCTGTTGTTGCGCAGGATAAAAAATCCCCTCTGAGTTCGTTTCTAGGTTCATTCCCGGTGGCAGTCTGGCCGATTGTGTGGTGTAACAGGTCAGATATTCTGAACATTTATTTTAATCCTTGTATGAGGAGGTATCATGGCAAAACCACTAGAGCTTATCAAGGTCGAAGATTTGACGATCTGTGAATCAACAGCTCAGATGATTACTAAGGCCAGACTGGATGGAGTTGAGCTCTTTTTCGATAGAGCAAGCGCCATGAAGCCATGCCCCATCGGCGAACAGGCGGCTTGTTGCAAACACTGCTCCATGGGACCTTGCCGGATGAATGTGAACAGCCCTTATGATCGGGTTGGGGTGTGTGGAGCAACAATCGATACTATTGTAGCCAGAAATTTTGGGCGAATGGTTGCTGCGGGAACGGCAGCGCATACCGATCATGGTATGGCAATGCTTGAATTGTTTCGCGATGTTATCAATGGAAAAGCAAAAGATTATTCCATCAAAGATCCAATCAAACTCTTAGAAATTGCCACTTCACTCGAAATTCCAATCGAAGGAAGGGATTTGAAAGCAGTCGCCTTGGATCTTTACCATGAACTGGAGAGAACCTATACCCAGGTTGATGGCGAGATTCCTATGATGAAAAGGGTTCCAGCGAAAACCCTTGAGCTTTGGCGGGCCGCAGGCATTGTACCCCGTGGTGCAATGCGGGAAATTATGGAGATGATGCACCGTACCGCCATGGGTGTTGATCAGGATTACGAGAACATTACCAAACAAATATCTCGAACTGCCCTCGCCGATGGTTGGGGTGGTTCCATGGTTTCAACAGATATCTCGGATATCTTGTTTGGCACACCTTCGCCGATTGAAGTCGAAGTCGATATGGGTGTGCTTAAAGAAGATCAGGTTAATATAATCGTTCATGGGCATGAGCCGAATCTTCTTGAATCCATGGTTGTTTCAGCTGCCGATCCTACGCTGGTTGAGGCAGCCAAGAATGCCGGGGCTAAAGGAATTAATCTGATTGGTATGTGTTGCTCGGGTCTGGAGGCTTTGTCGCGGCATGGCTTGCCCCATGCAGGAAATTTTTCCAGCACCGAGGCTGTATTGGTAACCGGGGCAATTGATGCTATGACCGTTGACATCCAATGCATAAAGCAAGGCTTGAAGAAAGTAGCCGACTTTTATGATACACCTTTCATTACCACGAACTATAGGGCTAAAATTGAAGGTGCCCTGCATATCCCGCTTGAGGAGCATGATCCGCGCGAATGCACCGATGAGATCATCATCAAGGCAATCACTCGATTTAAGAGCCGCAAAAAGCCGATCCAGATTCCGAGGAATAAGACGAAGGGAGTGCATGGTTTTTCTTTCGAATATATTAATTATATGCTCGGTGGTTCTTTTCGTGGCAGCTATACACCACTCAATGACAATATCATCAACGGCCGGATTCGTGGAGTGGCAGGTGTTGTCGGCTGTACCAATCCCAGGTCAAAGCAAGATTACTCCCATGTGGAGCTGGTAAAAGAGCTGATCAAGAATGATGTTCTGGTTCTACAGACCGGATGTTCCCAAATGGCGCTTGCAAAGGCGGGATTGACCGGACCTGGAGCAGCGGCACTTGCCGGACCTGGCCTTGCTGAAGTTTGTGAAACTGTTGGAATGCCGCCAATACTTGGCCTGGGTTCCTGTGTTGATAATAGCCGTATTCTTGTTGCTGCCGCAGAGATGGTTAAGGTCGGGGGGCTAGGAGACTCTCTTGCCGATCTGCCGGCAGCAGGCTGCGCCCCCGAGTGGATGAGTGAGAAGGCCATCGCCATTGGTCACTATTTTGTCGCCTCAGGGTTATATGTCGTGTTTGGCCATACCTTTCCTATGACCAAAGGAACGAAGTTTGAAAAGCATTTGTTTGAAGATCTCGAACAACTTGGTTTTGGCAAATGGGCGTTTGCCGATGACCCGAGAGAAATGGCCAGACTGATGATTGCCCATATTGATAAAAAGCGGCAGCAGCTGGGCATTGATAAAACGCGTGAGAGGGTTCTGGCTGATATGGCTGACAGGCGTGGACTTGATGCATCAGCTTGACAAGTAACCCGTACTCCCCAAAGGGGGAGTACGGGTTACTTTTTAGGATATATTTAGGCCCAAGGTTCAACTAATACTGCACAGGACTTATACTCTGGAGTTCCAGTGATCGGATCGCGGCGATCGGAGGTCAGGTTGTTGGTTATTGTCGCCTGATGGTGGAAGGTCATGAAGATGCTGCCGAGCCGACTGCGATCAGTGACCTTGGCTCGGACCTTTACCTCGCCACGGCGTGATGCCACCCGCAGCCAGTCGCCGTTGGCAATGCCGAGCGTTACGGCATCGTCCGGATTGATTTCCGCCAACTCCTCCGGAACTACCTCGGAAATTCCGCTCGACCTCCTGGTCATCGAGCCATTGTTGTAATGCTCGCGGATCCGGCCGGTGATGAGAACATAGGGATATTTCTCGTCCGGCACCTCGCCCGAGCCTTGGTGGTCAAGGGCCATAAAAATGGCCTTGCCGCCGGGACGCGAAAAGAGGTCGGTGTAGAGAGTCGAGGTGCCCGGATGGTCTTTGGTCGGACATGGCCACTGGATACCTTTTTCCTCCAGCCGTCCATAGTTTATGCCCCCGTAAATAGGCACAAGGCTTGCTATTTCGTCCATGATTTCGGAAGGATGACTGTAGGGCATCGGGTAGCCCATCCGAGTGGAGATCTCGCTGATAACCTGCCATTCAGCCATTCCCGCCACCGGGGTGACCGCCTTGCGAATCCGTTGCACCCGACGTTCGCCGTTGGTAAATGTACCGTCTTTTTCAGCAAAACTCGCACCCGGCAGGATAACGTCGGCATACCTGGTTGTCTCGGTATGGAACAAATCCTGAACCACGAGGAAATCCACCGCTTCGAGGGCGGCGCGCACATGGCCGGCATCGGCGTCGGTCTGGGCCGGATCTTCACCAAGGATGAAGATACCCTTGAAATTGCCCCGACGACATTCATCGAGCATCTCGACCGATTTCAGTCCAGGCTTATCGAGAATTTTTACCCCCCAGGCCTTTTCGAACTTCTCCCGCATCGCCGGATTGCTTACCGGTTGATAGCCGGGCAGGGTCGCCGGCAGGGGGCCGAGGTCGGAAGCACCCTGGACATTATTTTGTCCCCGCAGAGCCATGATACCCGTAGAAGGACGACCGATATGGCCGCAGACTAAGGCCAGGTTGGCGATGGCCATGGCGTTCTCGGTGCCGGTGAGATGCTCGGTTACCCCCAGGCCATAAACAATCATTGCCTTGCCTGCATGGCTGTAGAGTCTTGCAGCTTCGATGATTTTA
>JAZDOW010000087.1:0-4906 GCA_043798185.1 Pseudomonadota bacterium
ATGTGGCATGGAACCGCACATCGGGCACTCCTGGGTTTCCGGATAAAAATGTACGGTCGGAGTTTTCGGGAATAAAGCACCGGAACCGGTACCGGCAATCAACCTGTCCACGAACTCCTTGAGCAGCTTCAGAGCCGTGAAACCGGAGTTTTTTTTCCCAGTCCATGGCATTCGAAAAATCCTTGGATAGCTATCAATTCCATTTTGCTCTTCTTGATTTCAGGCAGCACCAGAATCTCTTCTGCGGATATGTCATGATGCTTGATGACCGCAACTAGTGTCATGTCACATATCTAATGTTGGATAAAGTCTGTTCAGTTTGATCCTGGCATCTTCAGCAGTGAACTGCCAGTTGACCCCGGCATTCATCCCGTTTCTTGCTGACTCCCATGCCTTTACCTCGTGGCGCATGACTTCAATCTCGGCAATCCGGCGGTTCAGGCACTGCCCGATCAGAACGTTCAACTCGATCTCGGCCATGTTCAACCAGCTTCCGTGCTTCGGTGTGTAAATAAACTCAAAACGATCCCAAAGAGCCTTGGCCTTTTCCGGCGGAAACGCTTCGTATAGCGAACCAGGTACATGGGTATTCAGGTTGTCCATCACCAGGATGATTTTTTCGGCGTCTTCGTAACGGAAAGCAATTCTCTCAACGAAATACGCCCAGTCCACCTTGGTTTTTCTTTCGGTTACCTCGACCATCCGTGTTCCAGCCAGTGGTTCATTTGCCATAAAAATGTTGCATGTGCCGCACCGCTTGTATTCATAGTCATGCCGAGCCTGCTGGCCCGGCTTGGCAGGGACCGGCGTCTTCACCTCATCAATCAATTGGCGTGGTGACTCGTCCATGCATACCACCGGGAATTGCACATCATAAGGTCGTTTATAGACATCTAACACCTGCTCCATCTGGGCTACGAAGTTGGCGTTGTGGTCTGGAGGAATTACCCAGCCGACTTTCCGCCAAGGCTTGATTTCGTTTTTTTTAATACGCGTCGGACGGTTTCATACGAAATACTTTCAATATAGCCTAACTCCATAACCTTATCCGCGAGTAACCGCAGCGACCATTGCGTTTGTCCTTCCGGCGGCTCACTGCAACTGAGCGCAACAAGATGTGCCTCGAAATCGCCATCAGCCTTACGTTCATACGCTCGTTCCCTCTCACGGCCGTTGAGCGCAATGTCCAAACCTTCCTCAACGAATCGTTGTTTAACCCGGTGAATCTTCATTGCGCTGACCTTCAACACGTTGGAGATCTCCTGTTCCCCCAACGTTCTCGGCTCTGGAGCATCTTCATCGTAATTTAGTAAAATCAACGCATTGAGAACTTTCTGAGAATTATGCTTTCCTTTGGCAACAATACCTTTCAGTTCGTCACGCTCCTCTTGGCTGAGTGAAAATCGGGATTTGATCTTGGGCATAGTCGGCTCCGTTTTTGCTGACCATACCATATTTATACTAACATTTCAAATGTGACATGACACTAGGGGGAGTTTATCAAATTGTTCTCCCATTAGCGGTCCACCCGGCCTGCGGGTGAGGTTAATCATAACGTAACGTGGTTGAGAATTCAAAGTTGATAATCATGAAAAGCGGCGCAGCCGGAGCGAGAAGGCCGTATCGCCATTGGTGCTTTGTGCTCGTACATTTGCGTGGTCCGGGAGCTGGCGGCTATGTCACTGGTGAAGCAGTTGCTAGCCCGTTTGGAAGAAAGCCGAAATCGACAGCGCCCCTTCGGGTGATGCCAAACAACCATGACGGAGAATAAACCAATGAGCGCCGACAATCTTGATCCAAATGGCTCGGAAATCTCAACTGGCCTTGTTACAGATCCTCCTTATATTGCCATGGGCCATATCTTGCCACTGGACACCAAGTATCCCCTTCTTTGAATGCACTAATGTAGACTGAAATGCTGCAAAACCGTTGGATCACTCCTACCAGCAAGCGGCATTTCCAGCCTTAACAGAAGAATCATAACGGAAGGCAAATGCATCGGAAAATCCGCATCCATATGCCCAATTCCCCTTCGAATTCTGACAGATCTTATTTTCCTTTCCAGCATAGCTGCCTTTTGTACACAGTATGCGATAAGTATGGGTATCATCTTTCCCCGTTGTCTGAAAACAGACATCACTTGCTGAGCAATATTGATAGGCTGACGCACTTACACCACTGTCTGAGGCGTTTGTTGGCAACCTTGCTCGTTCTTCCTCTGCGGCCCTCCTTCGTGCAATCGCTTCTTCATTAAACGTCTGTACATGCCGGGACAAAGATTTTTGAGACACTCCAGCCAGGCCAATATTCTGTTCATTGTCCTTCACCTTTTCGGCCTTTGATAACTCATCAAAATTATACTCTTCCGCCTTTCCGTCTTGACAGGTTAAGAACATCACGAGATAGATCAACATGAAAATTCTCATATCTGCTCGATCCGAATAATTTCAGATGTTATCTTTGGATCATTTTTTAATTTCATCTCGCTATTCCCCACCCCATTCATCAATTGGGTCTTTCGTGCAATTTGGCGGTTACCAAAATCTATTTTTTGAGTTGAGACATTCCTCGCTCCTGACCCGATTTCGTAGACGAGTTCTTTTTCGATCTTTATTACATTGTTCTTTTCCTTTATATCATGAACAATAAAGGTGACCTCTGATTTCTCTGCCTCAAGCAGTTCCAATGTATGCCTTACATAAACGCGGTACGTGTTCTTTAACGGTTTAATGGGTGATTTTTCGTCAAGCCGGACTGTCGAGGTTCCTGAAAAATCAAACCGGGAGTTTAACGTCTCAACCTTTAGTATTAAAATTTTTCCATTCGCTCGATTATCCTTAATTGCACTCTCCGGAATCGAGAATTTCACATCTATTCTGAAAACCTTCGATAGGTCACCGACAGCCAAAAGAGCAAAATATTCCATCTTTTTCTTTTGTTCCTGAGTGGTAGCCTTCTTTTGCAATGCCACGAAGTCTTCTTTCGCCCGCAACACCATAAAAGCTTGTGCATAACCATCAAAGGTGTCAGACTTCCGCAAATCTTCTATTTTCCCTTTCTTTGCCCTCAATTCCTCTATTGCAAGTCCAACTTCTTCTGCCCTTCTAAGTTCAAGTTGATTTGCTTCCGAATATTCTTGGATGTTTCTAATCCAAAGATTTGAGTTCTTATTATCTAACGCCAAAACGAAATCATTTTGTGGTGAAAGCGCAATTTCTTGTCCACCTGAATAATGACTGGATGACGCATTTTTCTTGTCAATATTATGCATCATCTTCCAAGTTTTTGTGTTCCAAAATTGAATTTTGTCATAATCACTTGCAACAAGAAACCGGCCATCGGAGGTAAAAACAACAGAACCATTGCCATCCAGTCCATAAAGTGTTTTTACGAGCTTGCCTGTTGCTGGATCAAAAATACGAATTGGAGTTGCCTCACTACCGTTTGTCACAGCAATCAGTTTGCCGTCGGGAGAGAAGGCCACACCGGTGTTAACATAGACGCCAGGAGTGACGAACAGGCGAATCTTTCTCCTTGTTGCTGCATCTGCAACCACTATGGCTTTATGACAGACAATAGCGATAAACTGACCGTCTGGGGAGTAGGCCACCGCCATGCCTTCCAATTCATGGACTGTCCTCTGAATTTTCTTGCTTTGGTTATAATCGTACATGTATTTATCTGTTAATTCGTCGTACGGATCAGTGGGTATCTTTTTCCCTGTAGCCATATCCCAAAATATTGCTGGTTCCAGGTACCTATTATTACCATCCACCGCTATGGCAAGGGTTCGTCCGTCCGGTGAAAAGGCAAGATCTTTACAATTAATATGAACATCTTCAAGAGTATATAGGACTTTCCCCGATTGGATGTCGACAATAACCACATAGCCCTTCTCTTCAGCTATTGCCAACAACTTACTATCTGGGGAAAAGATCATCTTTTCTGCACCCTTGAATATATCGCTTCGTTTTGATTGCGGAACCATAAAATGTGCGATTTCTTTCCCGGTCGACAAATCCCAGAAACTTACCGTTGCATCGTTATGCCCAGTTGCAACATACTTACCGTCTGGAGAAATGGCCAGGCACAGGGCAATTTTATTACTACCGATAGCTATTGTCTGATCGCTTTGGGATGGGATATTTGGAGTATCTTTGGCATTTACATTTACAAGGCGTGCATCGCGTTGAGGAGTCGGTTCACCGGAAGCTGTTGTTGTCTTTGATTGAGTGCTTTTTGCTGAGCCGAGGCTTTCCTTTGAAGTCTTGTCTACACAACCCGCCATAAAAAACAACAGCACCAAGAAACACATACAATACTTCATCGCACTTCTCCTTACATATCATTAAGCATCGAGCAAAACCCTTTTCCACCTCTTGTAAGATGCTAGTATTATATCAATTCAACCGATATCGCAACAATCTATTAATACTTTCTGAAATTCTCTCCGTATCGACAAGTTCAACCGCAAAGACTGCAATTCTAGGGGTGTAGTCACACCAATGCATGCCATTGCCCCTGCGGTGATAGGCCACCCGCTGGCAGAATCCTTCTCGCCTCCAAAAAAAGGGGATTGCATCCAAAGTAGAAACAATAAATAGCCAAACCTTGGCTGCGGGAATAGAGCTAACCCAACTTTTTGCGAATGATTCTCAAACTCCCCTAGAACCTGCATTTTTCATTTCCCGCAAAAATTATTAATTCGTAATATCAACCACATAAAATTTTATGAATCTTTGTAGTGCCATAAAATATATAAATATATTGACAAATGATGATTTTTATGCCACACTCGCTGCCATGTATATCCGAAGAACAACTATCAAAAGCACGAAGGACGGTACTCGATATTACAGCTACCGCCTTGTCGAATCCAAGCGTACCGAGAAGGGTGTGCGACAAT
>JAZDOW010000088.1:0-35395 GCA_043798185.1 Pseudomonadota bacterium
ATTGTCGCACACCCTTCTCGGTACGCTTGGATTCGACAAGGCGGTAGCTGTAATATCGAGTACCGTCCTTCGTGCTTTTGATAGTTGTTCTTCGGATATACATGGCAGCGAGTGTGGCATAAAAATCATCATTTGTCAATAAATTTATATATTTTATGGCACTACAAAGATTCCCAAAATTTTATGTGGTTGATATTACGAATTAATAATTTTTGCGGGAAATGAAAAATGCAGGTTCTAGGGGAGTTTGAGAATCATTCGCAAAAAGTTGGGTTAAACGAAACACTTCTGAAGAAAAGAATTTAGTAATCATCGCCTATCAATTAATTGGATTAATAAATATATCCCCCTCATTTTGTCGCCCATAATACTGCAACTGCAGCAAGCAAAGTCATAACTGCTGCTAGTAGCGCACTTATCATTACCAATACTCGCATGTGCTTTATTGTTGCATTTGCTTGGGCCAATCTGGAGTCGACCTCTCTACCAATAGCGTCCGCAACTTTCTTACCTCCTTCGGCTATTGCTTCTTTGCTGGCAGTTAATGCAACATCGAGAATTCTCTCAGCAGTTTTTTTGGCTGCGATCTCCCATTTATGAGCTGCAGATTCCAACTCTTCCTTGAATTCATGCAGGATTTGTCGCTGAGCTGCTGCAGTTTCCTTCATTAACCGTTCGTTGATAGTATGGAGAATCATGATCGGATCATCACGGCCAACGGCTACGCCATGTTTGATAGCGATTTCTTTTATGGTTTCCTCGATTTTTTCCATTATAACACCATTGTGTTATCGAGATTTCCAAAGAGTTGGGTCCGTATTGTCTTGAGTCGTTGGCGATTCATTATCGTCAGGGACTCCATCGCCAAGGCTTCATCGAAAGTGAGGCGGGCCTGGAGCATGCTGCTGAAGTCTCGACCATATGTTTCTTCTTTGAGTTCTGGAATCTGAATGATGGCCGATACCCGACTTTTGTTCGCCGTATAAGCCTTCATTTGCTCAAAATACTTCCCTTCGTGTTCGATCGGCCCCCAATAAGGATTCAGCCAAATTACAAAAAGAGCTTGTTCCGGAAACTGGCCCACCATTTGAGAAAACCCGCTTACAGTGTCAAGCAGTGCCTGCCCTCCGGTGATCACGGTATGTACGATTAATTCGTGGCCCATCTCCTGGAGCAACTCAGGGACCTTGTTGCTGATGAGGTAATGCGACAGCGGCACAAAGGAGCTTGCCCCATTGTCGATTATGACATCATCTTTGCTGCCGTCGATCAGTTCAATTATGGCGTCAAAATTGCGGGTCCTGATCTCGTCTCCCTCAATGATGTTGAGCTGCTGTACAGGAATGGCCTTATACCCATGGAACGTAGCGTTTACAGGGTCCGTATCGATGCAAAGGGGCGTCTGGCCCTTTGCCAACTTGTATTGCGCGAGAGTTGCTGCAATCATCGATTTACCGACGCCTCCTTTTCCCTGCAAGATCATATGAATCTTAGCCATCAGATTAAATCCTCCTCTTTTGGGATTGCGTTGTAGGTAAAGCCGCTTATTTTGGCCGGTTGACTTATTTTCTGTTTAGGAGTTTCTACTGCCGGTACAGTTTTGCATTCCCGATTTGCATATTTCAAGAAGGTCTCGTATCGACAGGTAATTTTTCCCGTTTCCGTCATGTGCTCCCATATTGTCTTGAGGGCATAGCCGGCTTCAATCGCCACCTTTACGTCAGCTTTGACGGCTAGAAATGCGATCTTCTGTATGTTGCGTTTTGTTCCAGCGGTTTCTCGTTTCTTTACCCATTCGGATAAGGTCTCTGTGTAGCTTTTTGTCATGTTCATTCCAAACGCTGTTATCTCGCAGTTAACGCACTGTTGCGACACTATTGCCACGCTGTTAATGCACTACTGACACGCTGTTGCCGCGCTATTGTAACGCAGTTTATACGCTATTGCTTAACTGGCGTTAAAACCGAATTATTTGTTAATGCATTGTTATTATGTGTATTATGCAATATTATTGCAAGAATAAATAAGATGTCGAGCATCTTTACATTCAAACAATAGTGGATAAAATGAAATTCGAGTTGCGCGAGAGTTGGGTTGTAACAAACGGCGTTAGCCGGGCAGGATAGGTGAAGTAGGCCCACCTTTACAGGTGTCTCCTACTTCACTGTCCCTTATTCGCACTTGTGCTCAACGGGATCCTGCTCTGCGAGGCAAACGGCTCCCGCCGTTAAAAACCAGGTGAGACAATGGAGAAACAGAGAATAACCCGAAAGGGTAGTCCACCCATCAAGGTCTATTGCCTTCCCAAAGAACGGCAACAGATTGAGACTAATGCTCGGGCAGCGGGTCTGAGCATAGCACGATATTTGCGCGAGGTTGGCCAAGGCTACCGGATAACCGGCATTATGGATTATGAGAAAGTGCGAGAACTGGCCCGTATAAGCGGTGATCTCGGTCGGCTCGGCGGTCTCTTGAAGCTCTGGCTTACCAATGACGAGCGGGCCGCGCAGTTCGGGCATGAGACAATCCATGCTTTGCTCTCAAAGATAGAGAGGACACAGGATGAGATGGGGCAGGTCATGATGGCAGTGGTTATGCCCAGGAAGAAACCGTAAACTTTAGCGGCTAAATTTCGGTGATCATCAAACACGTTCCCATGCGGTCGGTGAAAAAGAGTGACTTTGCGGGTCTTGCTGAATACATCACAGACGAACAAGGGAAAACCGAACGGGTGGGGCTCTGCACCACCACAAACTGTGAGGCCGATACGATAACCACGGTGATCGGAGAGGTGCTTGCTACCCAACGACTCAACACGAGAGCCACAGGCGATAAGACATATCACTTGCTTGTCAGCTTTCGACCTGGAGAAAATCCCGGTGCGAACGTTTTCAAGGCCATTGAGGAACGAATCTGCTCTGGTTTGGGGTATGGCCAACATCAGCGGGTGAGCGTTGTTCATCACGACACCGACAATTTCCACATCCATATCGCCATCAATAAGATTCACCCAACAAGATTGACGATGCAGGAACCCTACAGGGCATACCAGACACTTGCTGAACTATGCTGCGTCCTGGAAAGGGACTACGGATTGGAATCGGATAATCATCAGTCACACCGAACGACAGCCGAGGGCCGGGCTGCCGACATGGAACGACACTCAGGGATTGAAAGCTTGTTGAGCTGGATCAGACGAAAATGCCTTGAGAAAATTCGGGGTGCACAATCGTGGCCCGAGCTGCACCAGTTATTGCATGAAAATGGCTTGGAACTGCATGAACGTGGCAATGGCTTAATCATCGAAGCCGACAACGGCACGTTGGTCAAAGCGAGCACCGTGGCCCGAGACATTTCGAAGTTCAAACTGGAAGACCGGCTTGGCCCGTTCGAGGCATCAGTAGCACGAATTGGCAAAAAGAAAAAAGAATACCAGAAACGGCCGGTGCGGATGCGCATCAACACTGTCGAGTTGTATGCCAAGTACAAGAGTGAAATCCTGAATATCTCAGCTTCCGGGAGCTGTGAATTAGAGAAGATCCGGCACCAGAAGAATAGGAAAATCGAGGCGGCAAAAAGGGCCAACCGTCTTCTCCGATTGACCATCAAATTAATGAAAGGAAGGCCTGTAAAAAAGTTGCTGTATGCCCAGACCCATAAGAAACTGCGAAGCGATATCGAGTCCATCAACAACCACTACCAGAAGGAACGCCAAGCCCTCAAGGACCAGTACCAGCGGCGAACATGGGCCGATTGGCTGAAAAAGAAAGCACTGGACGGTAATGCGGAAGCCCTTGCCGCCCTGCGTTCCCGCGAGGCAGCCCAAGGTCTCAGAGGCAATACTATCCAAGGAGAAGGACCCAACTCCAACCATACAATTGTTGTGGACAACATCACCAAAAAGGGAACGATCATTGTCCATACCGGCAAGAGTGCGGTGCGAGACGATGGCGACAGATTGCAGGTTTCCCGAAAAGTCACAAGGGAAAACCTGCGGGAGGCCCTGCAGTTTGCGATTGTACGCTATGGCAACCGAATCACCGTCAATGGTACGGCTGCATTCAAAGAGCTGATTGCCCAAGTAGCCGCTGCTTCCAAACTCCCTCTTACCTTTGCTGATCCGTCCTTGGAGCATCGGCGTCAGCAACTTTTGATCAAGGAGAGCAAAAATGACCAACACCACAATCGAGGACAAATTAATCACCGAGGCCATGGCCATCTTGGATCACAAACGGTCGCAGGCCCAAACACCAGCCGAGCAGATACCAGAAAATCAGGCAACCTCAGTGACAAGCCAGACATTGGCCTTATTGGACGAAACCCGCCACCCGAAAGCCGGAACCGTTTGCGAACATTGTCCCAACTCGGTATGGTTCGCCTCGCCAGTGGAACTGAAATGTTATTGTCGGGTGATGTACCTGGTCACCTGGAGCAGTCAAGAACCCAGCCAGATAACACATTGCGACGGAGAATTTTTGAACCAGGGATAAACCAGGAGCGGATCACGTCGGTGGACAAATATATAGCCGAGCGTGAGCAAAAAAGGGTGAGTGGTCTTGATATACCCAAACATTGCCGATACTTTGCCGCAGATGGCCCTTTGACATATTTCGGGACGAGAAACGTTGACGGTCAAAAATTAGCCCTGCTGAAAAACAGTGATACAGTCATGGTTCTCCCAATCGATGAACCTACTGTTCGGCGATTAAAACGACTGGAAGTAGGCGAAGTCATTAGTATTGCAAAGGGAAAAATCAAAATCAAAGGAAGGAGCAGATAAGGATCGAATTCTACATGATATTTTTTCAGAATTCAGATAGATAATATTGAAAAATGTTGCCTCTCCTCGGCTGTCATTTTTGATCATTTTCAGCCCCTTTTTTGTGATAGTTTGGCACCTGAACTTGTTGGTTAAACAAAAGGAGAGTATCCTGCATTTTTAATCAGAAGAAAGATTTGGAACTGATTTCTTTCGCGTTTCTGTGTATATTCTCGGAAAATAACAAGATATTCATAAAAACCCTGAGCAATTATGGAGGCCGCTTTTTAATTCCTGGAGTCATTCGTGTCAGCAAAATGAGCTCCAAATCCTGAAACACTCGAATACGATAAATTTGCATGAAACTTGTCGGCAATACAGGAACCAATCGCGTTCTCGACCTCATACGTCCTGAACTTGTACAGGGAAACATGCTCGATGTTGTGACTCCGAGTTTTTCACTTTTCGCCTTTGCCGAGATTCAAAGCAAAATCAATAAGCTGGCGCGATGCCGCTTTCTCCTGCCACCGGCCACAGGAGAGCTTGCAATTTTAGGATCAGATTTTGATCGCTCCATGCGGAATCGATTGCAAACCAGGTGGCTTGCCGATCGTCTGATACTGTGGCTTAAGAGCAAAACTGAAGTGAGATGTGCTCCTGGCCCTGTTCCTCAGGGTGCTTTTGTAATTCGCGATGGCAATTCTCAGCCTATTCAAGCGTTGCTCGGCTCTCTGGCCTTCAGTACGGACGGGCTCGGAATAACACCGGGTAATCCGTTGAATCTGATCCAGGCCTCTGAAACAGCGGAAGAAGCCTTGCTGCTCAGTCAGTGGTTTGATCTCCAATGGTTGGCCCTTGCGGCCGATTCCAATACCAAATCCGAGTTGATCGACTCTCTGCAAACATATGCCGCTCGGCGCGACCCATTCACCGTCTACACGCTCATTCTCCATCACCTTTTCAGCTCAAGCGGCGAGGATCTCGACGAAGACCGGATTGTCAAATCAGCCACCGGGATCCGCAACACCGTGGTTTGGAAAAAATTGTATAAATTCCAACGTGACGGTGTGGTTGGCGCAATTGATAAGCTCAATCGTTTCGGCGGCTGTATCATTGCCGACAGTGTGGGACTCGGTAAGACCTTTGAAGCTCTGGCGATTATCAAATATCACGAACTACGAAACGACCGGGTCCTTGTGCTCTGTCCTAAACGCCTTCGTGATAACTGGACCCTCTACAAAGCTAATGATCGTCGCAACTTCCTGGCATCCGACCGTTTTAATTATGATGTGCTCAATCACACAGATCTCTCCCGTGACGGTGGTCTTTCCGGTGACATCGATCTGTTGCACGTCAATTGGGGAAACTATGATCTGGTCGTCATTGACGAGTCCCACAACTTCCGCAACAAGAAGACACCGCGACAGGGCAGCGAGACCCGGTATGACCGACTGATGCGCAGGATCATCAAGGAAGGGGTTAAAACTCGTGTCCTGATGCTCTCGGCCACTCCGGTCAACAACCGCATGGCAGACCTTCGCAACCAGATCGCTTTTGCCACTGAGGGCAACGATACAGCCCTGCTGGATCATGGTATCGGCAGTATTGACAGCACCACGCGTCTGGCGCAAAAACAGTTTAATCGTTGGCTCGATCTTTTAGAGAGTGAACGGACCCCGACCCGGCTGATCGAGATGCTGGGATTTGAATCTTTCGCAGGTGGTTCTGCTCGATCAGGTCCAGAAACACCTGAAAATTACTCCGGCAGCATCCAAATGGCTCAAGGCCCAAAAGCTGATAGAAGGACGGGCTCCCAATTATTATATCTCGGCCAAGGTGGCGGAATGGACAGGACAGAAGGCACATTACATCCGCAACCGTGGCTTGGATGATGACTATTACAGGCGCTTGATAACCGAGTATCTCCAGAAATATTCGAAAGCCAGCCGCAAGGATCTGGATGAGTTGCTCTTTTCCAAGCTCCCTGAAGTACTGACCCAAGAGCAGAAAGAACATAAGGTGAGAAATCTTCTGCAATCCCTTCGCCGTGGCGGGGTTATCCAGAATGCGGGGTCAAACAAGCTTCCGGTATGGGTTTTGGTCAGTGAGAGATTTATTGCTAGCTAATTGCTTGCAACTTGCAAGAAGGAAACGATTAGCTAAAGAAACTAGCAATAAATTTTGACTAACATAACGGTTTGTTTAATATTTTTATTGCTACCATTTGAGAAGAATTATACATGAAGCTGCATTTTGAACCAAACCTTGATTACCAGATGGCCGCAATCGAAGCGGTATGCGATTTGTTTCGCGGCCAGGAAATATGCCGGACGGAATTCACGGTGACCAA
Organism: Pseudomonadota bacterium; assembly: GCA_043798185.1. GTDB lineage: Bacteria > Desulfobacterota > Desulfobulbia > Desulfobulbales > Desulfocapsaceae > Desulforhopalus_A. The sequence goes on from JAZDOW010000088.1 coordinate 7,110, forward strand.
GAGCGCACTGGGGGTTGCCTATCTGCTGGGCATGGAGAACGATCTTGGTATTGGTAACCGGTTGACCTTGCTTGATGATGAGTTGCTGAAAAACCTGAACGACATCCAGCTACGCAATGGTCTGCCGCCCTCCGGAACGCTGGCATCGGGGGATTTTACCGTCGAAATGGAGACCGGTACGGGAAAAACCTATGTCTACCTGCGTACGGTCTTCGAACTAAATAAACGTTACGGCTTTACCAAATTCGTTATCGTGGTACCTTCGGTGGCAATCAAGGAGGGCGTATACAAGTCCCTGCAGATCACCGAGGAGCATTTTAAAAATCTGTATGCCGGGATACCCTTCGATTTCTTCCTTTACGATTCTTCCAAGCTCGGACAGGTCCGCAACTTCGCAACCAGCCCGCAGGTCCAAATCATGGTGGTGACGGTTGGTGCCATCAATAAAAAGGACGTCAACAACCTCTATAAGGACAGTGAAAAGACCGGCGGTGAGAAGCCCATCGATTTGATCCGGGCTACGCGTCCCATTGTTATTGTCGATGAACCGCAGAGTGTCGATGGCGGTCTTTCCGGAGCCGGTAAAACCGCGCTGAATGCCATGGACCCGCTTTGTACCCTTCGTTACTCAGCTACCCATTTTGACAAACATCACATGGTTTACCGACTGGATGCGGTGGACGCTTACGAGAAGCGATTGGTTAAACAAATCGAGGTCGATGCGGCAACTGTAGAGGATGCCCACAACAAACCATTTGTTCGCCTGATCAAGGTCGAAAACAGGCGTGGAGTTATTTCAGCCCGTGTCGAGCTGGATATCCAGGCTGTAGGCGGCGTGCAACGTCGGGAAGTTATGGTACAGGATGGCGATAATTTGGAACAAACCACGAATCGGTCCATGTACGCCGACTGCCGTATCGGAGAAATCCGTGTTGGAAAAGGCAACGAGTTAATGGAATTACGCGTCCCCGGTGGCGAAGAGTTCCTCAAACCTGGTCAGGCCTGGGGTGATGTGGACGCGCTGGCCATGCAACGTGAGATGATCCGCCATACCATTCGCCAGCATCTGGATAAGGAAAAACGCCTGCGGCCTCAGGGGATTAAGGTATTGTCACTGTTCTTCGTCGATGCGGTGGACAAGTATCGCCAGTACGATGCGGATGGCAAAACGGTGAAGGGTGTGTATGCCCGTCTGTTCGAGGAAGAGTACCGTCGAGCGGCAAAGCATCCGGATTACACGACCCTTTTCCGGGAGGTGGATCTTGCGCACGCGGCTGAAGATGTGCACAACGGCTATTTTTCCATCGACAAGAAAGGCGGATGGACAGACACCGCCGAGAACAATCAGAGCAACCGGGACAATGCCGAACGGGCTTATAATCTGATCATGAAGGAGAAAGAAAAGCTACTTTCCTTCGAGACACCTCTTAAATTTATCTTTTCCCACTCCGCCTTGCGTGAAGGTTGGGATAATCCAAATGTTTTTCAGATTTGCGCTCTGCGGGAGATGGGAACGGAGCGCGAACGTCGACAGACGATTGGTCGCGGTCTGCGTCTCTGTGTCAACCAGGAAGGCCAGCGTGTGAGGGGCTTCGAGGTTAATACTTTGACGGTAATTGCCACAGAGGGGTACCAGCAATTCGCTGAAAATCTACAGAAAGAGATCGAGGCCGACACCGGCATTCGTTTTGGTATCGTCGAAGATCATCAGTTTGCAGGTATGGCCATTGCAGACTCTTCAGGAAAGATAACACCTTTAGGTCCCGAGAAATCGAAGGAATTGTGTGCGCACCTGAAGGAGCATGGGTATGTCGATAAAAAAGGCAAGGTGCAGGATTCCCTGAAAAAGGCACTCAAGGACGGCACCCTGGATCTTCCTGAAGATTTTGCAGCACAACGTGACCAGATCACTGCCATATTGAAGAAGCTTGCCGGAAGATTGGAAATAAAAGACGCAAGCGAACGCCGCCAGGTGCGAACGCGACAGGTTGTTCTCCATAGCCCCGAGTTCAAAGCTCTTTGGGATCGTATAAAGTACAAGACGACCTATCGGGTCCATTTTGACAACGAAAAGCTGCTTGAAAGCTGCATTGATGCCTTACGGAACGCGCCGCCCATCCCAAGACCACGTTTGCAATGGCGCAAGGCGGATATCGCCATTGGCAAGGCGGGCGTTGAGGCAACAGAGCGACAGGGAGCAACGACGGTTGTGTTGGATGAAACCGACATCGAGTTGCCGGATCTGCTGACCGATCTTCAAGACCGTACCCAGCTCACCCGACGGACCATTCACCGCATCCTGACCGGCAGTCTCCGACTTGATGATTTTAAACGAAACCCGCAGCAGTTCATAGAACTGGCCGCCGAGGCCATCAATCGCTGCAAACGGCTCGCGGTAGTGGACGGTATCAAATATCAGAAGTTGGGCAGTGAACATTTCTATGCCCAGGAACTTTTTGAGCAGGAAGAACTGACCGGGTACCTCAAGAACCTGCTCGCTGCCGAAAAATCAGTTTACGAACAAGTGGTCTATGACTCCGACCCTGAGGCAAATTTCGCTGATGAACTCGAAAAGAATAACGCTGTAAAGGTGTACACCAAACTCCCCGGCTGGTTTACGATCCCTACGCCACTTGGCGGTTACAATCCGGACTGGGCGGTGCTGATAGAGGAGGATGGCACCGAACGGTTGTATTTCGTGGTTGAAACGAAAAGTAGCCTGTTCGTCGATGCTCTACGAGACAAGGAGAAAGCAAAAATCGACTGCGGAAAAGCGCATTTCAAAGCCCTTGAAGATCGTGAAAATCCAGTGAAGTACATTGTGGCGCGTTATTTGGAAGATTTGATGTCATATTAATAAAATGGATATTCTATTCTACCTCCTATTTACATACTCATCAAAGATGAGAATTCACCTTGGGGAAACCGATGATTCATGAAATTTGCAAATCTGTAGATGGGAATCATATTCGGAAATTGTTCGATCGTAGACCGGAGGGTATGTCATCAGAAAGTATTCGTGTTGGGCGCAAAGAGGGAATTCTGATCACGTCCATGACCGGACGTCAGGCGGTGATATCATCAAGCAAAACTAAGCAAGGATATGGAGATGTTGCACTCGGTATCGTTCGTAAGGACGGTAGGGATAAAATAGTCCATTCTGTTTTCAATGAAAATGTACAGACAGAGTTGAATCTTCACCGCAAGACTTGGTGTTTAGATCTGAACTCGGCAAGGTCAAATGGATTGCTGAGGCCAGCGCAGCGTGGCGCTATTCTAGCCACTTTGGCGCATTGGTGTACCAAGACAGATCCTGCAACCATCGTGATGCCGACCGGCACAGGTAAAACTGAAACAATATTGGCGACAATTTGTTTGGAAGCTGAGCCATTATCACTGATTGTGGTTCCAAGCGATGCCTTAAGGTCCCAGGTATTTGAACGAACTCTAACATGGGGACGCCTCTATGAGCTAGGCGCATTTACAGAAGGTGTCGAGTATCCATCAGTAGGTGTTGTTTGGAAAAAGTTCAAGTCAACAGGCTCGTTTGATAAATTCTTGGATATGACGCAAGTAGTTGTCACTACAATGCCATTTCTTGCAAGCATGTCAGATGAAAATCTTGCGACTCTAGCGGGGAGATGTGGATTAGTGGCGGTTGATGAGGCTCATCATTTGGCAGCGAAAACGTGGTCTAGGGTAATTGAATCATTCCAATTTTCCAAAATTGTCCAATATACGGCCACACCCTTCCGAAATGACGGCAAGCATATCGGCGGAGACATGATCTTTGAGTACCCATTATCCAAGTGCCAAAAAGAAAACATATTTAAACCAATCAATTTTCATCCGATTGCGGAATTTTTAGATTCTGAATCTGATGCGGCAATTGCAAAAATGGCTGTCTCCATTCTTCGTACGGATTTGAAGAATAATTTGAATCACGCCCTTATGGCCAGGGTTTCATCAAAAGCTCGGGCTCATTCTCTTGTTTCTCTGTATGCGAAGCTAGCTCCTGAGTTTAATCCGGTCGTGCTCTATAGTGGAATGAAGGCAGTGGATGCGGCCGAATCCAAGTCTGCCCTCCTTAATTGTAGATCTCGTATAGTTGTTTGCGTAAATATGTTGGGAGAGGGCTTCGATTTTCCACCGCTGAAGATTGCTGCCATTCACGATCCGCATAAATCTTTACCGGTTACATTGCAATTTGTGGGACGATTTACCAGATCTGGCAAGGATGAAATAGGCGAAGCATCTATGGTGGCTAATATCGCTTTGCCCAAGGTGGCAGACAACATCGCTGCACTTTATAGCCAAGACTCCGATTGGGATAAATTGATTCAGAATTCCTATGATATTGAAGTCGGTGGCATTGTGGAATTTCATAGATTTCTTAGAGGTTTTAGGTTTGACGGCATAGAGGGATTCTCTTTGCGTAATATACACCCAACATTCACCTCGACCGTCTTTAGAGCAGAATCAGAAGTTCGCCTCGAGTCCCTCTTGCTTGCCTTCAATGACGGTGAAAGAAATCGTACCTCTATAAATGTTACTGATAACATTGCCGTTGTAGTAGGTCGCGAAGACTGCGAAGTAGATTGGGGTAACATTCGGTCGCTCGTTAATACAATCTATCATTGCACCTGTCTGTACCATGATCAAGAACATGGACTACTGTTTATCTTCAGTACTAGCAAGGACTTACCGAACGTTCTGGCAGATGCCGTTTGTGATCAAATTCGCACATTTGGAGGGCGAGATGTCCTGAGGAGCCTTCATGGCATAAACAGGCTCATGTTGACTAATGTTGGTCTCAAGCATCGCTTAATTGGGCCAGTACGCTATCGGTCTTATATTGGCCCGGACGTAGCCCAAGGCATGATTGAGCGTGCGACTGAGAATTCCACGCCGGTGATGCTTTTTGGAGTTGGCTACGAGAATGCTGCTCGAGCAAGTATAGGTTGTAGTATGAAGGGAAAAATATGGTCAAGAAATGGAGGGACACTATACGACTGGAAAAAATGGTGCCAATCGGTTGGGGCTAAACTAGCTGATAGCAGTATCGATGTCGATGGCCTTCTTGAAGGCATGCTGTACCCAATTTTGGTAGATCGGTTGCCCGATGACTGTTATCCGGTTGCCGTAGACTGGTCTGACTTTTTCTTCTATAAATTATTCGATCGCACCATCTTCACTTATGACGGTCATGTTGTCGATGCAGAGGATCTAGATTTTGGTTCTGTAACGAAATCTAGCGACAATTCCCTCCTGTTTGAATTGGGTTGCGAAGACTTCCGTCTACAATATCATCTTCGCCTTACCGGAAGTGGTGGTGGATACACAATTGATATTGAATCTATTGAGGATTGTGTAGTTTCAGTTGGTCGGGAAGAATACACCGGAGTCGAATATTTCAGCAAATATCCACCCGTTATTTGGTTTCACGATACATCTTGCCTGGTGGACGGCTGTTTTCTCATAAAGGCCAAGGATGGAAATGGTGGCGGCCAGCTGTCCTTGTCAGCAATTGAAGCACGTGGATGGAATGGAGTTGATATCCGATCCGAAAGCCAGGGGCCAGATCGTATCTCAGGAACCATTCAGTATTCAGTTGCAGAAGAATTACGGAGATCGTCTGCCATGCTTGTTTTTGACGACGATGGTTCCGGTGAGATTGCTGATCTCATTGCGATCTACAACAAAACTGACAAGGTGGTCATTGAGCTTCATCATTTAAAGTTTTCGTGTGAAGATAAGCCAGGTCTTCGAGTTGACGACGTTTATGCTTTATGTGGGCAAGCACAGAAAGCGGTAAAGTGGGCAGCTTCTATTCCGAATTTCATAGACCATATCAGGAACAGGGAAACAAAGCGTCATGAATCTGGAAGAGGTTCACGATTTGAAGTTGGAGGTTTGGGAGATCTACCTAAATTGACCGCGCTTATACGACAGAAGCCTGTGGAATGGAGAGCCATCCTGGTGCAGCCTGGATTAGATGTCCATCGATTGCGAGGGAAATCTCAGGGAGCTCTATCAATAAGGAGGATGCTTGGAGCAACGGCATCATATCTTGCTGAAACCTATCAGATGTCCTTGTTGATCGTGGCCAATGAAGTTTAGTTAGTGCCTGGCAGAAAACCCCCAATTTTCAAAAACTCGTACCAGCGCAGACCCAGTTAATGCGGATGGCTTTCTTTCCGGCAGCATTTTTTTGTCTTCATAGCCTCAAAGATGATAATGATTCACATTTTTTAAGCTAGCTGGGCATAGCTCTTCCATCGACTTTGCAGCCGGAGCAGCCTGCTCTTCTCAGGCTGCTTTCTTGTAAGATCAGCGTTTTCGTTGAGCAGCCTCTTACACGGCAGCGGCTGGGTATTTGGGGCATGCATTGCGCATTAATGGGCCGATAGAATTAAATGCGAAGAAGGAACGTTATCAGCAGTTGGGGCTTTGGTAGCGGGCTATTTGACTGCGGCGGAACTTACCTATAAAATATCTTGTACAAAAAATTATTTTCTTATACAACAACTCCATGAAGAAGGTTCTGGTTTCATGGATTGGTCGAACAGACCTGAGCGCGGTTCAGGAAATTATTGAAGTAGGGCTTGGCCCTATTGCCCAAGCTGTTTCGACTCTTCAAATTGATCAGATCCTTCTATTAAGCGATTACCCTCCCCTAAAAACTAACTCTTTTGCTGACTGGCTGACTGGAATTAAGCAAATTCCAATAACTGTTGTACCTGTACAACTCACCAGCCCCACCAATTACTCCGAAATTTACGAAGCTGCCGTATCTGCATTGAAATTATTGCAAGCAGAGCATGGTAAAAATCTAGACCTTTCCTTTCACTTAAGCCCGGGCACGCCAGCAATGGCAGCGATATGGTTATTGTTGGCAAAAACAATCTACCCTGCCACCCTTATCCAGTCTTCAAAAGATCATGGCGTCCAGGTCGTGACCGTCCCCTTTAATATTTCGGCAGAGTTTATTCCTACAATTGTTCAACAGGAAGATCAGCGCCTTGTACGTATGATCGCCGCTCTTCCGCCGGATGCGCCTGAGTTCGATAGTATCGTCCATCGAAGCCCAAGCATGCAACGCCTTATCGCAAAAGCGAGACTTGCCGCACCTCGGTCGGTGCCAGTGCTAATCGAAGGTGAGTCAGGAACTGGCAAAGAACTATTGGCGAGAGCCATCCACAGGACAAGTCCACGAAGCAATAAACCATTTGTTACCGTCAATTGTGGCGCAATACCACAGGAATTGGTTGAGTCCGAATTTTTTGGTCATAACCAAGGCGCTTTCACAGGTGCTGTTTCAAAACGGGCTGGATATTTCGAAACAGCCAATGGTGGCACGCTTTTCTTGGATGAGATTGGTGAATTACCTCTGGCAGCTCAGGTGAAGATTTTACGGGTTCTTCAGGAATCGGAGATTACACGGATTGGTGATACAAAAACCATAAAGATTGACGTGCGAATCCTAGCAGCAACTAACCGCTCACTGATGCAGGAAGTTGCTGCAGGGCGTTTTAGGGCTGATCTCTTCTACCGTTTGGCGGTGGCGGTGCTGAATATCCCTCCTCTTCGGGAGCGACAGGGCGATATCGGGATTTTGATAGATCATTTCCTGGACCAAGCAGTATTGGACGACGACGCAACATGTAAGAAAATTTCTGTTGGAGCAAGAAATCTTATGCTGTACCACACTTGGCCGGGAAACGTTCGAGAATTGCTAAACACCCTTCGTCGGGCCACTATCTGGACGACGGGCGACACCATCCAGACTGACGACATTCGCGAAGCTCTGTTTCCAGTGGATTCGCAACCGCCGGAGCATGTCCTTAACCGTATCATCGGTGAGGGGTTCAATATTCAGGACTTAATCAGCCAGGTTGCACGCCATTACCTGTCGAGGGTCATGGCAGAAACGGGTGGAAATAAGTCTAAATCCGCGAAAAAGCTGGGCTTGCCAAATTATCAAACACTAACGAATTGGTTAGTAAAGTACGGATTGGAATAACTCTGGCACAGCTATTGCTTTGTAGGGAGCACGGAAACGACAATGGAATCTATCAACCTCGTAAGACTGTGTGTTATTCATTGCATTGCAACAACATCTCAACTCGAGAAAATGAAAAATAGAAATATTCTGTTAACAAGAACATCATCAAAACCCAGCTGACCCGTTTTAGTCTGGTGAGATCCTCTTGCCGGGGATCATGTCCAGTGTGGTTTGGAAAGGTATTGGTAAATCAACTCAAAAAAGTAGACCTTTTTCAAAGGAGAGTAACCACCATGATCATCAATAAATTTTTTGAACTTCGTGATCAATCTGAACGACTGCGTCTTGATATCATGGCTCTGCTGGAATCAGAGCAGCCGGGTTATCGCAATCGGCTGCAGGAAGAAATCGATTCGTTGAAACAATCGCTTGATCAATCCGTAGTACCTGATTTGTTTCGGATTGCTGTAGTTGGAACATTCAAAACAGGCAAATCGTCTTTTGTTAACAAATTGGCGGAAGAGAAGCTGGCTGGGGTTGAAACGAATCCGGAAACAGCAGCCATCAGCATCTTTCGTTATGCCGATGAACCGCGAGCCGAGGTAAAACTTATCAGTCTGGACGACTGGCAACGAATGGATGATCTTTATGAAGAAACACCGAAACACCCCGAGGCCTATCGTGTAGACGGATTGCGCGGATTTAACGACCAGATGGCCCAGCGCAAAAACCGGGAAGGCCAGCCAATCGATTTTGATAAAGTTGATGTCGATCAGATGATCAAGGATTGGCTGAAACCTGAGGGTTATGTACACATTATCGAAGCAGAACAGTGGGATAGCAAAAAAGGAAAACAGGCTTTTCGTAAGGAAATCCGTAAATTCACCTCTAGTAATAACCCACTACACTATTTTGTCAAAGAATTGGTTGTTTATGCACCTGTCCCCTTGCTGCGCGATCATGTGGAGTTGATTGACACCCCTGGTTTAAATGATACTCAACTTTTTCGCGGCCAACTTACCGAGCAGCTACTGTCGGAAGTTGATGCAATCCTATTTCTCACCCGAAGTGGCGCGTCCTTCAGTCAGTTTGACAAAGAATTTTTAGTCAGGCAATTGAGAAAAAAACGGTTGCGCCATTTACGGCTGATCGTCACGCAGGTAGATACAACCTATGATAACGCACGGCGAGATGCTTTGGAAGACGATGAGACCCCTCCTACCTTCCAGGATGTTCGCAACAAGGAGGAAGCGCGACTAAGGGGGGAGATAAGTCGAACACTCGATGAATTGATGGAAGACACAGATCTGAAGGATGAAGAAGGCTGCTACTACATCGATCAGTTGGCAGCCCTGACGATTCACTTTACCTCATCGGCTTGGTTTGATGAGGGTAATGACGACTCAGGCATTGCCCAAGTTCGAGAAGCACTTTTTGAAGTGCTATCCGAGAATTACCACATCCAACAACTCGTCGCTCATCTTGAACAAACTCTGGTCGCCGTGCGAGGTCGGCTGAAAAGTTTTTTCGTTGAAAGGCGTTCAATCATGGAAACGGAATTCGATCCGACCAAGGTTGAAAACAACATGGTCTCCCTTGAGACTCAGCTGGGCATTTTAATGGATAAATTTCACTCAAATATGAGCACGCTCAGACAAACCCATGATCGAGATCAGACTGCCTTGGTCGAATTAATGGAGGCCAACATTGCTAGGATGCAGCTGCTAGCAAAAGTTGTACTATCCGATTACGAAAAAACAGATGTGGCAAAGCATTGGAAAACCAGACGACATGGGCATTGGGGGTTTCTCAGCGATTTAGGTGGCCGTGTGGCTGACCGGGTTTTCCCGGTAATGGAAAATTGCCTCAGTAGGCAATTGAAGCCTTTTGCAGAATTCATTGATTTGGCCTCTCTATCCCTTAATGGATTGCAGAGCCAGATCGAAAGTCTTGAGGCAAATTCTGAGGTTGAGGGGCTGCCGAAGATTGAATTTGGTGCGACAAAGGAGCGGTTTATGATTGAATATGTAAACGAGCTTAAAGGTCGTTTTTCCAGCGAAAAAGATGCAATAATTCAGCTCCTTGAAAACTTTGCAACGGAAGAACTCAGCGAAAAACGAACCGAGGCAAGAGGCGTTGTAGGCGATGTTTGGGGAACCGGAACAACTGTGCGTCAAAATTCATTCGTCTCGGAATTTTACGATAATATAGGAAAAATGTTAACAACAGCATTGGAAAGCTTTCTGGGAAAGCGGCTCCATGCTTTTAGTGCATCCCTTTCAGCGAATGCTGAAACATTGTTTCCAAAACTTAGGACTTCTATTGAGGCACTGCTTGCTACTCGTAAGCAGGCAATTGAGGAACATCTCAAGCTACAAACTGGCGAAGCCAAAGAGCGCCTTGAGAAATATTTGAATGAAGGCCTGAAAATTTTGGAAGGACAGCATCTGGTTGGCGATAAAGTAACATTTAAGGATGTCGGGCCTGCTGAGAAGGTATTTAACATTGCCGAAGGCGATTCTGGCTACAGTTACGATGCCATCTTTGGACCCTACCTGAAATCGGCGAAAATTATCGAGATAAAAGAACCTTACCTGCGATTTCGCCATCAACTTGACAACTTTCAACGGTTTTGTGAACTGGTGTCCCGAAGTGGGCTAACTCGTCAGATTGAGTTGACAACTGGGCAACTCGAAGATGAGGATAAGTTTCAGTCTGATGGAAGGATTGAAGATATTCGACGCCTTTTGCAGCAGTATGCCATTGAAATGAAATGGAAACGCGATCCGTCCTTACATGCAAGAGAAATCAAAACAAATGATGGATGGGTAATTCTATCCGACCGAGGACTCGATATTTATAAAAAGCCTGAAAATAGAAATGAATTCGGCCACTTTGATTTAGCATTGAGGCAGTGCAAGCAGACACAAATACACATTCGTCGATCATTATGAACAATAGGTGTATCCATAGCCACCTACAGAGCACAAACCCCTCTGGGGTAGCGCCCATTTTATGCGTAGCGGGGGTGACGAAAACCTCGCTGTTGAGGATGTCCCCCGCTGCCAGCCGATTGCTGGCCCGAGCAGTACTGCTATCTGACGCGCAGCAGAACATCCTGCAAGATATGACTGAACTCTTGAAGCTAACTTGCTCAGTTAAACGCTCTAGAGCAGGAAGAAGGTGGGTACCGGAAGGTCACATGACGCGATTTTTTCATGTGGTTACAGTCCTTGTAAAAACGGCAGAACTGGTGGATTTGAGCTGGGACAGCCAGCAGTCAAGGTTCTCATGGTCTCAAGATACACAGTACAATCACTCTTATTTGGTCTTTTTGATTTGCTGCGCTGGTTTAAAGACATTATGGATGAAGCATAATTAAATTGCATATGAACACTGAGAAATTAACATCGATTCTTGAGTACCAGCTAACTGATGAGTTTATGAACTCATTATCAACCACCACCGCCAGTAGTTTTTCACCGGAACAGGTAAACAGTATCTCTCAATTAAACTGCCAAATTCAAGAGAATCCGATCAGCTCAGAGTTGTTTTATAAAAAAGCTATTGAACTTACAAAGGTAACTGCTTTCAGTCATTATTCAATTGTTAACTTTGATAAGGCCATAGAGTTAGAACCGAAGAATTCGATGCTGAGAATAAAAAGAGGAGAAACACTTCTACCACTGATTCATCAATACAACAAATATGTCAGGGAAAATAATCTTGATAAAGCCAGGGAAATCAGCCCTTACATTTTCAAAGGAGACGAATTAAGAGCATCAAAATCGGTATATGATGACATCTTGCAAGATATTGAATTTATATTATCAATGAGCAAAAACGACATTAACGCTCTCACACTGAGAGGTACCATTAGTGTTAATATCGGCAACCTGGATGCGGCAGAAAAAGATTTTCTAAAAGTGATTGATGTTGATCAAACTATTTCAGAAGCATTTTTTGGTCTTGGCAAGGTTCTTTTCAAAAAGAACGACAAGAAACGTTATATTAGACATGATCCTGACCTGCAAATCAATAGCATCCCTGTGTTTCTTTGGGGAAGTGAGCAATATTTTGAAAAAACGATCGAACTCGCCCCCAATAACGCCATAGCACACTATTACTTAGGCTGCGTGCAATTAAGCTTTAGTAACTATAAATTGGCCATCCAGACCTTTAATAAGATAGATTTGACCTTTCCTAGCGTCGACTTTCTGCCGCGTGTCTATGAGAAGCTATCAAAATGTTATGAACTCCTTGGTGATAAGGAAAACGAGGTCAAAACTCTTTCGCAACTTCTTAAGCTTACCCCAACAAATATTAATGGCCTCATACCTATTTTCAGGTATCAGTATAGTGCTGAGAAGTATGCCGAAGCATTAGCAACTCTCAAAACATATGAAATTGCGATAAAAAATGACTTGTTTACCACGGCTAATTACAACTTATTTTTTCCCCATTATTTTTATTTTGCGATTACATACGAAGGGTTAGGAAAACTTGAGCTTGCTTTGGACTACTACCAAAAGCACTTTGAAAGTCTTGGCGAAAAAGCTATCAAGGACCATCCTACCGGGTACTTCAGTTACCTTGCATGCTGCAGCAAAATTATATTTACCGGCAAAGAAGGCAATTTCGAAGAATTGACCTCAAACTTTACCGACGGCTGGGATAATCAGGAAAAATATCTCAACAAACAACTCGAAATAATCAACATCTGTCAGATTTCAGAAAAACTAAACCTCAAACACTTTATAATATTTTTAAGAATATTTGGGAACCTTACTCCGCCTCCATACAACAATGATCTTTATGCATTATTAGAACAACTATGCGAATCAAATTTTCATATTGATGACTCAATTGAATATAATATATTTTCAAAACTTTGGGATACGAGGGCTAATCTCTTAAAGGAAAAAGCTGAGTGGGCTCGTTTAGCAAAAAAAGAAAATGGACTTCATTCCATAATAGCTGATGAACGTAATAACTATGTACTGGAGGTTAAGCTTCTATTATTAAAATTTATCCAATCAACAATATTTGGTTTTACCCATGGAAATTTATCCACCTTAAGGGAGGCCTTAGGAGTGCCTTCAATCCCTTCCTTTGATGATCTTTTCAAACTCGATTCTTTTCTTGGATACTACCAGAGGAAAGTAAACGAAAAATATGAGAAAAAATTAGAAAAAGAATCTCAATTCGAAGTAGTTCGACACATTGCTCATAGCTTGAATCAAAAAATTGGAGAAGTTTCAAATATCCTAAAAACCTTTCGATACTATATCAATGATAAAAATTTATCATCTGACCCGATCCATGAGCCTCTATATGATAATCAGCCAGTCCCAAGCGTATCGACTTGTATTGATATGGCTATAGGCAAGATGCAACAGATGCCTACACACATTAACCGGCTTCGCTCATGGGTCGTGTATGACGTAGATGAAACGCAGTTTCAGGAGGTAAATCTATATCAGTTCTTCACTAGCCAAATTAACGAGTTAGGATGTTTACATAAAAACTATACAATAGAGCTGACTGAGTATAATGTTCAGAGACCCATCAGGATGCACAAAGGGGTTTTCACAGAAGCAATTCGTAATCTATTAACCAATGCAGAAATACATGGATTTAAGGGCGATAACCAAGATTATTATGTGTCGTTTCGCTTGAAAGAAGAAGGAGACAGCTTAATCATAGACTATATTAATAATGGCGACAAATTCCCAAAGGACATTGTTGAAACAGATTTTCTCAAACTAAAAACGCCTGGAAAAAATAGCACAGGGGAGGGGCTAGGTGGTGCATGGATTGGCAAATTTATTGACTCCCACAAAGGAGAATTTGAAATAATAAATGATGATCACCCAGTCCACTTTAGAATCAAACTTCCAATCACTACCCTACCACTTTAACAACTAGGGAATTTATTCAATGAGCAAAAAAGGAAAACCCATAGAAGTACTTATTATTGAGGATCAAAAAGAATATGTTGATACTCTGACCATGCTTGCCAGTACCCGCAGAATCAAGCTGAATCATTGTTACTCTCTAGAAGAAGGGAAAGAGTATATGGTATCAAACAAAGGTCACTTGATTTCTGCGGTAATACTTGATGTTGTTTGTCTAAAAACTGCTGACCAAACCGTCCCCGATCCAACTTTTATTTCAAAAGCTATTCAGTATTTTGACAAAGAACACCCCAAACTCCCTAAAGCGATTTTATCCGGTGAAACCACTACATATGCCGGCTTGGAGACATTCTATAAAGGTCAATACGAAATGTTCCAAAAAGGTCCAGGGGAAGATAACCTGCTTGAGTTCATACTAGAAGAATCAAAGAAATCTCCACTTTTTAAGTTTGCAAACATGTATCCAGAATTATATGAAATATTTGAAAAAGAATACCTTGAATCCCATGTTTTAAATAAGATTATAAAATCAGTAAACAATATGAATAATGGTGATCCTTCAGCAATCTCTGACAACCTTGGCAGGTTGCGTGTTGTTTTGGAAGAAATTTATAAAAAACTCAACCAAGTAAGACCAGACATCGTATCAAACTCCACTATAGAGCGGGGCGAAGTAAAAGTGAATGCTACAATGAAGAGTCTTTATGAGCGTGGTATAGTAGAACAACAGGGAATTATTAACCAGTTCAGCTGGCCAATATACCAGATATCATCAAACTTTGGTTCACACTCAAAACCCACAAGCAAAGACTATTACCCAACCAAGTATACGGTGCAAGCTCTAGTTTTTGCCCTTTTCGACCTGCTACTTTGGTTTAAAACTTTCATAGAAGACTAACAAACGATTCTTCAATTCCAACTTAATCATCACAATATCTGTGACCAAAATTGTGTCCAAAAAGCGTGATGAACTGTGACTTGTAATTATTATGAGTGATATCCTACCGAGAATGGCGATCCACGGAAAAGCTATTAATAATATATTCTTAGATCACTTATAATCATTTTATATCTCATATTGTCATCTGCTTGCACATGGGTTCGACTCCCGCCGCATCCACCAAGTAGTTGATATAATTATATAAAACACTGTTTTTTGAAACGGGAGCCTATCCTTCACCCCCCTGGCCAATCATCGGCGACACAGGAGGTGAAAGATGGGCTTTTCTGTTTCTGAACAACCTTTTACGGGAGTCTTGGTGATTTCACAGCAGCCATGTTCTTGGCCGATTGCAATAATCATGGTTGTCTGCAAGGTTGTGATAATTATATGGCGACTGATGTAATTACACTGCAGATGGCTTGAGCGAGCACCACAGTCTGCCTCTGAATCGCTTATGATGTGTCAGTTACGGTTGGAGGACTTGAGTCTCCTTGTGAGGAAAGAGCCGGTGGATATAAACAGTAGTTATGGCGCGCGATTAGTTATTTTGTGTTTTTTCTTCTCCGTTTGCTTTTCTTCCCTCCTTCTGTAGTGCTTAATTCCATGCCTTTCCGATTAACACAGGTAAAGTTAATCTCGCTGGACCGAGGAGTGTTTGAGCATCTTCGTAAAAAATAGTGTCGCCAGAAACTGCAGTCGGGTGGCTCTTCAGCACCCTGTCAAAAGATGCTATTGTCCAAAATCGACGGCTAAATCGAAACCAAAATAGCCCAACCTGTGTTAATCGGATAGGCATGCTTAATTCTTATCTCTTCTTCATCCTTTTTCTTGGTGAATACAAAACGTTCCTCCTCTAGGCTTTCTGCGAAGGTCAAACTGGGATCGTCAGGCATCTCTGTGTGCCTCAATCATCGTTTAGGCAATAGATATGTCCATGGGCAAACCTACATTTAGGATAAATTCAAGAAATTTACCTTGTTCCTGATATGACACTTCTCACCAAATACGTAACAGATGCTACTGAAAGTCTTGGTTTCCGATTCGAGATTCTCGTCCCCCTAAAGTCCACATTTTCCAAAGTACCTTCACCTAACTGCTGTTTTCACTACCCTTTCTTAGCGAATTGAAAACAAATGAAGTAGCCAAAATTACGACAATTTTATTGTTCGGCATTCTTCGACACGATAGGAAAGGGCTTTGATTAGGGGAAAATCAGGGATAGTCCGCCAATTTTCAGCAGCGCAGGGTGGCGGTTATACGTCTTGGATGCATGAGGAGATCCAATGCATCGACAATATTCGGAATGATAATATCCGCAGCAAGAAGCGCCTGCATTGCCGTGCCCTCCCGTTGGAGCACGGCGATTCCCACCCCTGCCTCTTTGAGCATGAGTCGGTCGTTGCGGCCATTGCCGATACAGACCGACGACATGCACCCCAGCCGCCGCACATACTTGGCTTTCCCTTCCTCCTCACTGCCCGGAGGCAGAACATGGACCGTAAAGTCGGAGCCGGCAAAGGCTTGGTGTACGCTGCCGAAAGTATCGGCGGTAATAATGTGGATCCGGAGATGTTCGGCCAGGAGTCCGAGCAAATCGGCAACCCCGCTGATCAGCTTACCGTCAAAGGCCAGGGTACCGTTATAATCAAGGACAAGATGGGCAAGGCGCAGATGGCCAAAATCCGGTATGTCGATCTCGATCATGACCGGCCTCTCACCCTGGTCAGGCTGCCGTTTTGCAACTCCATAATGGTGTCGGCAATTCGGGTTACCTGGTCAAGATAATGAGATACCAGCAGAATGGTGCAGCTTTTTTTCAATTCCAGCAGCAACTGTTCGATTGCCTTCGCGGCTGTATGATCCAAGGCGGAGGTCGGTTCATCGAGGAGCAGCACCTCCGGCTGTAGAATCAGAGCCCTTGCAATGCAGAGTCGCTGCTGCTGCCCGCCAGACAGATCAAGGGCCGGGGAATCGAGCCGGTCATGCACTTCATCCCAGAGCCGGACTTTCTGTAAACATTCCATAACCCGGCCTCGGACTCGTTCTTTTGTTACGCCACCCTTGAGCTGCAGGGGAAAGGCGACATTCTTGTAGATGCTCATGGGCAGCGGATTGGGAATTTGAAAAACCATGCCGACCTGTCGGCGCAACCGGGTAACCGGGTAGTGTTTTTGGTAAATATCCTGAAACTTGCCGCCAAATTGCATTTCAACACCTCCCTGCAGGGTGCAGTGGGGGATCGTTTCCCAGAGTCGGTTCAAGGTCATGAGGAAGGTTGATTTTCCTGAGCCGGACGGTCCGACGATGGCGGAAATTTCGTTTTCCGCAAAGGCAATCGAGGTATTGTGGAGAATCGTCCGGCCATTATAGGAAAAGGAGAGGTCTTCCGTTCTGATTTTAATCGTTTTTTCCATTGATGCGGCTACGCTCTGTACAATGCAAGATAGGAAACCCGCTTTTTGATAACAAATGCCAGCAGGAAGAGCATCAGGCAGATGAAAAGCAGAATGATCGCCGCCCCGTAGCCGGTCGCCAGCTCCTCGCTGTCGGTATACTGGGACGATATATAATAGATATAAAACGGCAAGGCCTCATAGTGCGAAAGAAAAGAGCGGGGCACCCCGGTTGAGGCGACAACTCCGGTGAGCATAATAACCGCAGTATCCTCCGCGCAACGGCCGATGGCAAGGATTACTCCACTGATCACCCCGGACAAGGATTGCGGCAGCAGGATATGGATAATATTCTGCAGCCTGCTTGCCCCCAAAGAGAGCCCCGTCATCCTGGCCGAAAGCGGCAGACCTTCCAGGGCCATCTGGGTGGTGCGGATAATATAGGGCAGCACCAGAAAGGCCAGGGCGATGCTAGAGATCAGCAGGCATGGATGAATGCTGCCGGAAAAATGCCGATTCAGGAAAATGGCCGCGGAAAAACCGAAAAGGCCGACCACGATGGAAGGCAGACCGGCCATGATATCAAAAAAAAGGTTGAGAATCGCCTTTGTTCCGGCCCCGGCATACTCAGCCAAATAGATACCCGACGCCATACCGGCGGGGACCGCCAGGCAGACGGCAAGCACAACCAGCGACAAGGTGCCCACCATGGCGGGGAACAGTCCGTTGAACACATGACGCTTCATAAGCAGGGCATCAAGCGGAGGGGTGGTGCCGAAGATCAGAGAGAGACTGATGCTTTTCCAGCCATGTACAAACAGATAACCGACCACGGCGAATATGGCCCCGAGGAGAATGATACCACAGAGCCAGGAAAAAATCGGCACAGCCAGTTCCAGCAAGCGCTTCACCTCGCCCACCGCTCTCTTCTGTGGCCCAGCAGCCGGACAGTCGTAACCAGCAGGGTGGTGAAGAGGTAGAGAAAAATACCGCAGGCAAAAATCGCCTTAAATTCCAGACTTTCATAATCCGCGGCAAAAACCAGGGCAATATGCGAGGTCAACGTCCTGGCTGAATCCAGCAGCGATCCCGGTGTCTGTACGGCGTTACCCGCTATCATCAGGGCGATGAGCGTATCACCCAGCGCCCGACCGAGTGACAAGGTAAAACCGATAACGATTCCCGGCCAGGAGTTGGGCAGGGTGACATACAGGAATCTCTGGATCTCGGTACCACCCATTGCCAGGACCGCTTTTCCGTAGGAGTTCGGAACCCGCTCAAAACTATCGCAGAAGAAAAGTATCATGGTAGGAGAAACCATCAGGCTCAGCATCAACGACGCGGAAAGCACGCACATGCCGGAGCCGGCGGCAAAGAATTCTCGCACCAGGCGAACCAGCAGAAAAATACCGACAAAGCCGTAAATGACAGTGGGGATGCCGGTCATCATCTCCACCGTCTTGCGCAGCAGCCAGCTTATCTTGCCGCGACTCACCACGCTTATCAGGATTGCACAGCCGAGACAGAGCGGAAAGGCAAAGAGCATACTGAGTGTGGAAATGGCCAGGGTTCCCGCGATCATGGGAGAGATGCCGAAATAGCCGAGATGAGGCGCCCAGGGCTGGGTCATAATGGCAAAAAATCGGCCTTCCGCAAAGAGCGGAAGGCCCAGCACCAGCATGAATCCGAAAATGGCGATGGTGAGAAGAGCACTGAAAAATGCCGAAAGAAAAAACAGGATCTCAACGGCTTTCTCACTTGTTCGATTCATTTTACCGTAACAAAGCCCTTCTCCGCGACAAGCTGCTGTCCTTCGTCGGTAAAGAGGTAGTCTATGAATTTTTTCACCAACCCTGCTGGTTCTCCCTTGGTATTGCTGAATAAACCGCGGGCAATGGGATATTTCCCCGCCTTGACGTTCTGCAGGGATGGTTCGATTTCGTTGAATGTCACCGGAGCCACCGAGGCGTCGATGTGTCCCACCGAAACATAGCCGATGCCGTATGGATCCTGGGAAATCGCCCCTTTCATTGCGCCGTTTGAAACAATAAAGTTGGCAGTGGCGGCAATATCACCCTTTTTCAAGGCCTTTTCCCAAAAAACCTCGCGGGTGCCGCTTGCTTCGTCCCGGGTATAGAGGTTGATCCGCTTGTCCTCTCCGCCGACCTCTTTCCAGTTGGCAATCTTACCGGCAAAGATCGCCATCACCTGCTCCTGGCTGAGAGAACGGACGCTGTTTGCCGGGTTGACGACAATGCCAACCCCATCAATGGCCCATTTGAACATCTTCAGACCATACTGCTTGATCTCGTCGTCACTGGGATTGCGCCCTGAGTTGCCGATATCCACCAATCCTTCTCCCACCTGTTTGATGCCGACGCCGGATCCGCCGCCGGCGATACTGATTTGGATATCCTGGTTCAAGCCCATGATGCGAGCAGCAGCCTCTTTCATCACCGGGATATGGGCGGTACCTCCGGCGATCTTGATTTCGCCCTTCTCCCCTTTGAAAGCGTCCAGTGCCGCGGCATATGAACTTGTGCAGAACACCAAGCTCAGCGCGGCCACAGCAAAAATTGCGGATAATCTAGTTTTCATAACTTTGTTCCTCATTTACAAAATTTTTCAGCTCGGCCTACCTTTACTTGAATTTCTCATAGGCTTTTTTGACAAAGGACATGTCATTGACCTCGTCGTAGGGAATATCCCGGTCAGTAATCCCTTCTGCCCGGCAGAAGGACACAATGGTCTTATGCCCTTCCGGCGTTATTAATCCATCGACTGAAAGAGAAGGACGAAGGTAACCAATGGCCTCTGCGCCCATGTTCCCTGCTTGGAACATTGGCAGGGCTTTTTCAGCTGCGGCTTCATTGGTGTTTTTGTTGAGCCAGATCATGGCCCGAACAACTGCATTGGCAAATTTTTGGATGGTTTCAGGATTCTCCCTGACAAATTGTTTGGTGCCGGTGACGATGGTTGACTCGTATCTGGACGTACCGTATATCTCCAGATGTTTTGCCGGGTCTGACACGTCAACAAGGATATTGGCGCCAATCGCGGCTATCTCTTTTTTGGCGGTGGAGCGAATATAGCTGGCATCTATATGGCCTTTTTCGAGGGCTGCCAAAGATGCACCATATTCCATCTGCGCCCAATTGACGTCTGTGTCCTTCATCCCCGCTTTTGCCAGGATAGACAAAGCAAAGGAGTAGGGGGCTGAACCGGGGGCGCCGGCAAAAATGGTTTTGCCCTTCAATTGCTTGACATCTTTAATGGCTGGAGAGCCAACGAACATATAGGGTTTGTTGGTAAGAATCGACATAATGATAAGAGATTCAAGTCCCTTCGCCTGAGCCCTGAAAACCGGCTCTGTGCTGAGCATGGTAAGGTCGGCACTGCCGGCATGCATGCCCTGGAATGCCACCGGGCCATCTTTTGTTGTGATGAATTTGACTTCCAGGCCTTCTTCCTTGTAAAAACCGAGAGTTTCAGCCAGATAGGCAGGCAGCCAAAATTCACTGCGCAACTCGGCTACGGTAAGACGGGTCAGGCTCCCCGGTTGACCTCCTGCCGTCTGGCCCTTTTCGGCAGCACCGGCACTTTGTACCAGCGTCAACATTATCAGTCCGGCCACTGCAAGCCAGTTTCTTCCGCTCTTCATTGTAAACTTCCTCCTTGAATTGATCTTTGACTCTGACATTAATTGCCCGTTACGGCGGTCAGAATGCTATAAGGTGCCACTATAGTCCAGCGGCGGTCGCCATTTAAGCAGCAGCTTCTCAACGTGCTTCAGTGCCATGTTGAAAACGATACCGACTACAAACAGTATAAAAATGCAGGACATAACCCGATCTACCTTGAAAAAGGAGGTGGCGTAGGAAATCACCCACCCCAGCCCGGCGCTCGCTCCCATGTATTCGCCGACAATAGCCCCTATCAGCGAGGCCCCCAAACCCCCGCGGACACCTGCGAGAATCCAGGGAACCGAAGATGGCAAAATCACCTTGAAGACGATTTGTGCCTGCGTTGCGCCCATGAGCCGGACAGAGGTGAGAATATTGCGATCGACGCTTTTGATGCCGCCATAGGTACTGAAAAACACCAGGAAGAATACCAAGAGGCTGGACATGATGACCTTTGATTCGATGCCAAGTCCAAACCAGAGAACGAAAATTGGCGCCAGTGCTAGTTTAGGTATGCCATATAAAGCTGTTATAAAGGGCTCGATCACTTTGCCAAAGAAATCAAAGAGTCCTAGAAGAAAAGCTACTGCAATGCCCGCAAGGGTTCCGCAGAGGAGTCCCCACATCGCTTCGGCTAAGGTGACCCCGGTGTGCTTCAGCAGGTCCCCGCTGCTATAGAAAATGGGGAGATCGATCAGAATATGACTCGGTTGACTGCTATAAAACGGATTGGCAATGCCGGTGACGGCAAGAATTTCCCACCCTGCCATCAAGGTCAGGAAAAGGGTAATACGCAGAAAAATCTGCATGGCATTGCCGCGTGCATCAATACCCATTATTTTCATGAATGTTCCTCATGCACTTCATCTTTCAAATCGTCCCAGATGCTTTTATGCAGTTGAATGAAGGCGGGGTTAAAGCGCAGGTCTGCCGGCTTCCTTGGCCGAGGCAGCGTGATGATATGTTCTGATTTCACCCGTGCGGGCCTTTGGGTAAGAATTATCACGCGGTCTGACAGCATTATGGCTTCTGTCAGGTCATGGGTGATAAAGAGGACTGTTCTCTGAGTGGTTTGCCATAATGACAGGATATAGGTTTGCAGCATTTCGCGGGTAAAAACATCCAGCGAAGCAAAGGGTTCATCCATGAAGATGATTTCGGGGTCCATTGCCAATACTTTGATAATATCTACCCGTTTGCGCATTCCTCCGGACAATTGATACGGATAGGCGTTTTCAAAACCGGAGAGGTCAGCCTGTCGGATGAGTGTCATAGCTTTTTCTCGCCGTTCCTGTTTTGGCACTCTTCTGAGTTCCATGCCGAGCTCAACATTTGCTAAGGTAGTTCGCCAGGGGAGAAGACTGTCCGACTGGGATATGTATCCAATTCTCGGAGTTATGCTGTGAATCGTTTGTCCGTCCAGAGTGACCGAGCCTGCCTGAGGCTTGAGCAGACCGGACATGATATTCAGCAGGGTACTTTTGCCACAACCACTGGGACCGACTACCGCCACGAATTCAAAGGGCTTGACGGAAAAGTTCACATCGCTAATGACCGGGACCGGGTCACCGTTTTCAGCGGTGAAGGCATGCCCCAAGCTTTCAACGACGAATTTCGCTTGATCGGGGAGCAAGATCCTCATTTGGTGTTCTGCTGCCATGTTCATGATTGTTTCTTTCGCATGAGTGCCTTTTTTTTCTCCAGGTCTGTATAATACGTATGGCCGAACTGAAAATTCGGATCTGAGAAGCCCTGACTGACTAAGTTTTCCTGAATGCGGAGTTTTGCTGGGTCGAGTTCCACCGCATCGGCTGTTTTCAGGAGACCTTCCACAGTTTCAACAAACTTATGGTAAGGAAATCCTATCGCTATTTCGCCCGGTTTCCAGTTGGCCAGATACCTTGTCCCTGAACAGAGCATGGAGAGATTCATCTGATCTGCTTCCAGGGGGTGGGATGTGCATTCGACGCAGATTGCCTGGTTGCCGGTCATTTTAAAAACAGGGTGGGAGCCATAGCTATAGGTATATCCCTGAAGAAGGCGCATGGCATTCCTGGCATCGGTCGCTACGATTACCACATCCGGAAGGTCGTTTTCGTATTTCTCAAGGGGCTGGGCCATGATGCCATAACAGGATTTTCGGCATGTTATCATGCTGTTTGCCACCTGTTTACTGGTCGGCAGATCTTTGTATAACCCTAATCCGTGGTAGAGTTCGCCGCTGGTAAAAGCCTCGGTTGGAGTTATAAAGCCTAAAGCCCTGCTGCTGCCGTTGCATCCGGAATAATCGCTAGACAATTTCAAACTTCTGCCGGTCATGGCTGCCCTGACCACCACACAGTAGGCGATTTTCGCCCTCATCGCTCTGGCCGGCATTTTTTCATAAACTTCGATATCATACGCAAACTTAATACCGACAATCTGGCGATCCAGCGTCAGCAAGGCATACGCGTTGGCGGCTAGTTCTGGGATGTGATGGTTCATGTATTTATTTTCTTCAGGTTTGCAGTTGATGTGAAACAACACTCTGAACAGACTGAGGCCGTTCTCCGTCCATCATTCCTCCGCAGTATCGTATGGTGTGCTTTCGGTGTGAAAGCGCAATAGACACCGCAGTGGTAAGGGAATCGATATCGATCACGCCAAATCGGTTGGTCATGTGCAATCGATTCGAATGCTTATAATAGAACCCTGCGATATGTCAAACAGGTATATCTTATCGATAGACGGACATGGGAAGGTTATTCCGATATTCCGGCACGTAAGGCCAAATATAGGCTGTGACAGACATCGCTATAGGTAAAAGTAATACTTGAGGCCCTGAGGATAGGATATGCGTATTTGACATATCGAAGCTTTCCAATAACTATTGTGTCTACAAGTAGAATCTCTCCTGTCCGATTTTACTGATTGTAAAACGTAAGCCAACCTGTCGGTCCATACTTGTGCAGCAACGGCAGTTAAAGGAATTGTTAATGTTACGATATATTCACTACTCCGAGTCGCTCCCCAAGCTCCTCCGGGGATTACGGAAAACCGGCAAGAAAGCTGAGATGGCCGCAAGCAAATGTGAAACTATCCTCAGTGACATCAGGCAATATGGATGTCAGTATGAGACTGTTTTCAGCAAACGCACTCGACATGGTGAAGCGCGAATAAAAAACTGTATCAAATATGATCTCGGTGGAGGATATCGCCTGGTTACCATCAGAATAGACAGCCATCTTTTCGTCTGCTTTGTCGGCGGGCATGATGAAACGAATCTATGGATCGAACATCACCGCTACGATATCCTGACTCCCAACGATCCCTTGTATCGCTGTGAGGAAAGAGTTGTCCAGTCGGATACCGGCGAAGCTGGCTCTCATGAGCGTGTCAACTTGGACGATATCGAAGATCAGTACGAAGATGAACTGAGAGCCAGGCTCGATGAAATGCAACTGAAATCGATTTTTCAGGGACTTTTTGCGAATTCGGCATCGCCGGCAGACTAGGCGGACAGCTACACAACATCAACATGTTGCCGGTGGAGCAACGACGATATCTTGGCAGGTTGCTCGATGAAGTTACATTTTCAATGTCCCCAAACCGGCAAAATATTTTCCACGGATGGATATTCCCTCACCGATAATCGCGGAGTGATCCTTAACAGTCAGGGTGAAAAGATCCTTCAAGCCATGGTCGAAGTTAGCCAGCCCTGTCCGCATTGTCAGGAATTCCACCGCTATCGGGTGGAAGATCTGGCATGCCCGTTAACATATCGATAAAGTCTCTTTTTAATATATGGATAACATTAAGAAAAATGCTATAAACCTGACCCGTTGCGTGAAAGGGTCGGGCTGAGCCGCCAAAATCTCTCCGGGGGACCTGGAGGCGATATTGAGCGGACTGACCATCCCCACCGATGAAAATGTCCTGATCGGCACAGCAACTGCCGATGATGCCGGAGTCTACAAAATTTCCGACGATTTGGCCTTAATCCAAACTGTCGATTTTTTTACCCCCATTGTCGACGACCCGTATGACTTCGGCCGCATCGCCGCCGCCAATTCGCTTTCCGATGTCTACGCCATGGGAGGAATACCGAAGACGGCCTTGAATATTGTTGCTTTTCCGATAAACACCCTGGATGGAGAGATCCTTCGGGCGATTCTCGCCGGGGGGCTTGAGAAACTGCGGGAAGCGCAGACGGTTCTCCTCGGGGGACACAGCATCGTCGACGATGAAATGAAGTATGGAATGGCGGTTACCGGCTTTGTCCATCCCAAAAAAATTCTTGCCAATCAAGGACTGCGGCCCGGAGACTGCCTCATCCTCACCAAACCCCTGGGCACCGGGATTATCAGTACCGCGACCAAGGGCGGACTGGTCACCGAAAAGACAATACGCCGGGTTACCGCCTTGATGGCGACCTTGAACAGGTATGCGGCGGAGATCATGGCCGACTTTCCGGTTTCAGCCTGTACCGATATTACCGGCTTCGGACTCCTTGGCCACCTCGCCGAGATGATCTACGGGACCGGCATGGGGATAGTCGTCGACAGCGAGGCGGTGCCTGTCATCCCGGAAGCGTATGAGTTCGCGGCCATGGGCATGGTTCCTGCCGCAGCTCATAAAAATCGCCTTTTTCGCAAGCAGATGGTGGCATCCGATGCCGATTTCGATCCGATTCTCCGCGATATTCTCTTCGATCCCCAGACCTCGGGAGGGCTGCTGATCGGTTGTGTGGAAAAAGATGCTCTCGCCTTGCATCACCGGTTGATCGAGGAAGGTGTCGCCGATGCCCGGATAATCGGTTACGCAACAAACAGTAAGGAAGAAAAAATTTATCTAAAAAAGACGGAGGATTTTGCAAATGACAAATAATCTCGACGCCCGAGGTCTTGCCTGTCCGGCGCCGGTCCTGATGGTCAAGGACCTTGTGGAGAAAGAGAGTCCCATCGAACTGACTGTTGTCGTAGACAACGATGCATCAAGGGAAAATGTGACTCGATTTCTCACCACCAAAAACTATGCGGTCACAGAGGACCGGCAAGGCGGAGAATTCCACCTTCTCGCCCGGCATAATGACGGTGGGGAACAACCAGTACAGGCGTCAAAGCCGGAACTCGCTGCCGGCGGGGGCGTCCGGAAAAAAGTTCTCGTTCTGGTGACGAGTTCGCAACTCGGACACGGCGACGATCAACTCGGTAGCAAGTTGATGGTCAATTATCTCAAGACGCTGAAGGAAATGGGCGATGAACTCTGGCAACTCATCTTCGTCAACAGCGGGGTAAAACTGACCACCGATTCGTCTCCGGTATTGGCGGAACTGCAAGAGTATGAACAAAACGGTGTGATCGTCCTGGCTTGTGGGACGTGCCTTGAGCATTTTCACTTGACTGAAGCTAAAAAGGTTGGCTCCACCACGAATATGCTCGATATCGTAACTGCTACGCAATTGGCCGATAAGGTGATCTCGATTGGTTAATTTGCCCTGCTGCGAATTAGCTTCATTTTTCACAACAAATAGGAAATTCCTATTATTGTAATCGTATGCATTTATTCAACCTGCTTGACGGGATGTCGAAGCACTGCTAGCTTAACGGCTCCGTGGCTCCGTGGCTCCGTGGCTTTGTGCAGAGTCATTTCTTCGAATGTTTGTAACTTGAAGAGCCATGGAAGTCGATCACTGAACGTAGATGAAATAAAGATGAATTTAGCGAAAAGGTAAACATCATGCTGGACGTAACTGCTCAGGCAAATGAGAAACTGGTTGGATACATGAAGGATAATAACATTACCTCCTCGCTCAGAGTGATGCTGATGCAGGGCGGTTGTTCCGGACCTTCCCTGGGGCTTGCCCTGGACGAGGAAAAACCGCTGGATGAACTGTTTCAGCGGCAGGATTTGAAGTTTCTTGTCGAAAAGAATCTGTTGCAGCAATGCGGAAGTATCACCATCGATTATGTCGATGCCGGCAGCCGATCCGGCTTCAGTATCAGTTCCGCAAACCCTCTCCTCGGCGTCGGCGGCGGTTGCAGTTCTGGGTCCTGTGGATCTGGAGGATGTGGCTGTTGATACTCGTTTAGGGGCGCTCTCCGCGCTTTAAGCAATAAAATTTTGAATAATTAGAGGAACTCTTCATGCTAAGAAAGCTTATTTTCGTACTAATGGTCACTCTGCTTGCGAGTACCGGGGCCTGGGCCGACCAAAGCGGTTATAACTACATCTCCGCGTCTGATCTTCAGGAACGGCTTCAGAAGAAATCGCCGATGATTCTGGTCGACATTTGCGTGGTCGAGCAATTCGCCAAGGGGCACATAGCTGGATCGATCGAGACCAATGCATATCCTGTTGAAACCGAGGAGCAACGTCAAAGTCTGGCAAAAGCCTTACCACAAATTCAGGCATCCCAGGATGATGTGATCATTCTTTGCCCTCGCGGTGGTGGCGGCGCCAAGAAGACCTTCGATTTTTACAAATCCCAGGGAGTTGATCCTAAAAGGCTGCTGATCCTGGAGAAGGGTATGGACAAATGGCCGTATGAAACCGTAGCGAAATAACTTTATTCAGCTAATCATCTCCAAGTACGCCTCGATGCGTACCCGGAGCTGTTCGGTATCGCTTTCGGCGTAATCGGTTTCCAGATGGAGCCAGGCCTGTTCGATATCCAGCAGGTTTGCGGTTTCGGTTTTTTTTGCCACAAGGCTTCGAACGCTTCCTGGAGGTTTTGCCCATCTGGTAATCGACGGCACCGAAGGGTTCGTCCATGAGCAGGATTTCGGGATCGCTGGCCAGGGCTCGAATTACCGCCGT
This sequence comes from Pseudomonadota bacterium, assembly GCA_043798185.1. Classification (GTDB taxonomy): domain Bacteria; phylum Desulfobacterota; class Desulfobulbia; order Desulfobulbales; family Desulfocapsaceae; genus Desulforhopalus_A. The sequence continues at coordinate 34,850 of JAZDOW010000088.1, forward strand.
GCGTTGTTTCATGCCGCCGGAGATCTGGCTGGGATAGAGGTTCTCGGCCCCGTTCAGCTGCGCCAGGGCGAGGAGTTGCGAAAGCCTTTCCTGCTGCTGCTTTTTGTCGATGTTCTGCTGCTGCATGGGGAAGAGGATGTTTTCCTTGGGATGGCCGGGTTATGAGGAACTTGCAGTTGATGTCAATTCACTTTGAAACCGGTGTATGGACTGGTCCGCATGGAAAACGGGCAAAATGGAGCGAGGTCTCCAGCACAAAGGGCACTTTTCGTGGATCTGGGGGTAATTGTGCGTGGGATCGGCAAAATCCTTGCCCAAAGTGGTTGAATATCATACAATGGGGGCGTTTGAAGTAAGCTGCAAGGCTTTACCAGGCCTATTTTTCAGGGCCCTAAAAAGCGATTTCTTGTGCGGCCGGGCAAGGTTGTACATTCTAGCGGGTGAGAATCCCGTCCCGGAAGGCTGGCCAGCCACCGGGTAGCGAGTCCTTGGATCAAAGAGAGTAATTTCTGAGATTAAGCGTAGGACAGCAAGACAGCAGGCCGT
>JAZDOW010000107.1:0-5508 GCA_043798185.1 Pseudomonadota bacterium
GCCATCTGGGTGATAAAGGTCATGGAAAAGCCCTCCTGGGGAAGTGTATAAAATGAATTCAGATTGAGAGATATCCTGCTGCCGTTATGGCGCTTATCGTGTGATTCAAGAAAAGCTTCAATGAGAGCCCCGCAGGATAACAGACTGCAACCGACCAACCGTAGCGACAATATCCGCCGCCCCGACGATCTCGGTGACAAGGCATACCGTCTTGGCACCGCGCTCGACTATCTGCCCGAGATTGTGTTCCTTGATGCCGCCGATAGCTAAACTGTTCTGGACTGGCAAAGCCCAGATGGGTGCCGCCAACCACCATATGCACCGGGATGCCGGGGAGCATCGTCGTCACATGGGTCAGGATGTTGATCAGACCAGCATGGGCACAACCCAGCACCACCACGAGGCCCTTGTCAGTTTTCACCACCATGGAAAGATCATCGCGCAGCTCGTCTTGCACCAGATCGCCGCTTGCTGAGCGGATTTTCATATTGTTATCGGGAGGTTCAAAAGGTGTGACCTTGAGTACCTCACCAGTCAGATAGACCTGCGGGAAGATTTCGGGAACACAGGGACATCGTACAAATTTCTGGTTTGACAGTTAATAAATGCGTTGTCCCGGTATTTCAAGTGTCCCGGTATTTCATTCAAGCATGTTATCAAGGCCAACGTGGGGATTGGGGGAGTGATTCCCCCAGTTCCGGCTCGTATTTTCTAATGAAGAAAGTTCTCAAGAGCTTTCCGCTGGTTACATCAGGTGCCATTTAAATGAATTCTGCTAGGGTTGCACAAGTTGTCAACTATTTTGTTATTGTACTGCCTTCTCGTGCCCGCATAACTAAATCCTTAATCGTTTGGATTACCAGTTCCGGTTCATCACTCTGAATGTTATGCCAGCTTTTTTGGGCGATGATGTGGGTGCTTCGAGGTGACTCGTTGGCGAGATCCTGCTGTAACGCTGCCCACATCTGTCCCATGCCGGGCTCATCCGCGGGCGGTTTACCATGACTGAGCACTATCAGGGGTACCGACGGCAATGCGCCTGCACTTCGGATCTGTTGTCCCGTCTCGGTGGCCCCAGTCATCTCTGCCTTGATGACCGACGGGGTCATCTTGATGAGTGTTTTCACCCACCACGGGTAATGCTCTGGATCGCACTCATCTGCTGGCAGATATTGCTGACAACGCTCTATCTGTTCGGGATGCATGGAGTCCAAGAGTATCAGCCCGGCAACGTCCTCAGGATAGGTCCTGGCATACAGTGACATGTAGAGCCCGCCCAAAGAGTGGCCGACCAGTATATACGGCGGCTGGAGACCAGTTTTCCTCAATACCTCATGCAGCTCGGCAACAATCACCACACCAGTGCGAGGACTGGATTCGGCGGCTGAGTTGGCAGCGAGCATGCCCAGAGTCACAACGGTGGACGCGCCGGGAACAACGACATCTAAGACTGTTTCCCCTGCCATCATTGCTGCTTCGCTTGCGCTTGAGGTCTTTGGCGCGTCTACCGGTTTGCCGCTCTCCTCGTAACCACGGCGATCATAGGCAAAAGCCGTCGTAAATGTCGACACCTCATGAAACACCGGTAGCCAGGTATCCATCCCGCCACCGAGCCCAGCCTCGAATATAACCGTTGGCTTGCCTGCCCCTCGCAGCGCATACGAGAATCGCTCTTTCCCGATTGAGACATCCGCTTTTTCCGGGAGGCCGGCACAGGCAGAAAGCAACAGCACGAGTATTGCTGACATGCCACGCGATGAGATAATTTTTGACGTTCTATCCATATTTCCTCCCATGGGCGGGGTGATTTTGTCAGGTTAATGATTAATATCGGACCCCAAGATTTGCAGCTATCGAATAGCCATTCACATTATGTGTCATAGCCGGCATCGTTAAAACCGCTGGTCGTTTGCATTATCCTCAACTTCATTTTGGCATAATTTACCTTTTTTCCTGCCTCTGCGTCGGCAGCATTGTCGATGGTGACAATCCCAATCGTATTCGTCATGTTCAAGAAACTAAAAAGAGCGCATTTTTTCATTATTTATTTTCAGAAATAATGAGTACCTCTGCAGCATTAACTCCCGCAGATATTCTCATCCCTTCCAGGCAAGATTCCAGATATGCCCATTTGTTCTGGATGTAGAAGTTTTATTTTGTAATCTTCGGAAAATCTGTCGTAAATATGTTATGAATTGTTACAGAGTGTAATCGTCAGGCCAACCATCATCATACGGCTCAATAATTGTCTCAACCGTTTGGGGAAACGGTAGTGCCCTTTCCCGCTTTGACTTTGCCTCCTCGGATAGACCGAGATGAGCCAGGATCTTCTTGAGAAGTGGCTCTTTGGCGGTCACCTCGCATTCTATTTGAATACCAACCGTAATACCGGACCATCTGGGCAAGCCTCTCGGGAATGTGTTGGGTAATTGCCGCAATGAATTCAAGGGGGCTGTAGGTCTGGAAATTCCGTTTGTTGCCACCATGGCTCATCTTCGAACGGCAAATCACCGTCCCGGTTTTCTCGATATAGCTCAACTTGGCCAGCGAGAAGGTGTTGCGGATGATGTACTGGGCGACATTCTCGATACCCTTGGCGTCTCCTGCCTGGAGCCGCACCTCATTATGGACACTGCCCCGCAAATACATCGGGACTCTTTCCAGTACCCCCTTGAGGGGTATAAGTACCTTCACGAAATTCATTTCAAAAAGACCAAATGTATTTCTAAGGTACTAAATCCCGGAGTTGTGCCGCCAGGTAAGGATCTTTTTTATCAAGGTGTCATCAAGACGCCCTTCGTCCTGAATACATATTGGCGATGCGGGACGGGAAAGAGAACATTGTCATGCAAATGGCTGCCAAACTGGACCACCTTCTTGCTATGGCAGGATGGGCAAAACCAGCGCCCTCGACAACTGAAGGCAAGAAGATACTCATGGTGGCAATCGGGGCAGCATACTCGGGCGAAGCCTTATCCAGGAGAAGAGATGTCTCTTGGCAAGCTTAACCATTTAAGCAAACCTGCAACTTACGACTGTTCCTGATGCTCTTTTGGGGCAGCGAAGCGGAAAACCAGGCTCTCCGACTCGATGATGCCAAATTGGCGGTGAACCCTGCTAACCTCAACGCTTGACAAGAAAGTAGTATCGGGAAAACAGTACTGCGGGAATGGAGCAGGAAAGTATTTCTCCAGAAGTCGAGGGAGATTAGGCCGCAGTTTAGAAATCGAGCTGCTCGGCAGTCAGCCCCATAGCAGTGGCTATCTTTTTCAGGGTGGCGCGGCGCGGTTTGGCGCTGTTCTCCATCTGGGCGTAGGCTCCCTGGGTCATCTTTGCCCTTGCCGCAACCTCGGCCTGGGTGAGTCCGAGGTGTTCACGCCAGGCGCGCATCGGCAACCAGTCGTGATCGAAGGTGAGATTGACGACTTCGTTGGGGACAAGGTTTTCCTGGCGGTCGCGACTGGCCAGCCAGTCGGCATAAGGTAGCACCACGAATGCGGGAGCACCGTTGCGGTCATGGATGATTTGGATATCAGTATGTACGTTCATCGCGTTTCTTAACCTCCTGGATTTCGACGATTCGCACCTCGCCGTCATAGTCGAACAGCAGCCGGTAATGACCGACCCGTAGCCGGTAACCATACCGGTGATTGGTCAGGGCCTTAACTCCCTGGCAATCAGGCATACCAGTCAAAGCATTAACGCCGGAACGGATCGCGGCGTTGTCCTGCCGATCGATCTTGCGCAGTTGCTTCAAAGCCTTGGTATGCCATTTAATGGTATTCATACGTCAACAATATACGTTTTTATAAGAATAAATCAAGTAGGCAATTAGAAACAGCCAGTTACCAGCTACCACATCAGTATCGTGCAACTGGCATACAAGATTTGTACTGGCAGCACTAAGCAGTTAACAACCTCAACCAATTAAGATTCTTCCTGATATTCTTCATTTTAGGAAAATGGATTAACGTACAATAAGAGTAGGGATCCTGCCTTTTTTGCTCGAAAATATTCTGCGGTTACATGCAAGCTTAGCAGCCTCCGTCTTTCGGCGATAGCGATAACGACAAAATCAGAGTTGCACATGGCATCACAGCCTTCAACGTCTCATCCACCCCATCTCATCTTCCCTCAAAAATCATCCGGCTCCTCTTTACAGCGCAGAGATCTCCGCACATGGTGCAGACCTCCTGGTCGATTGGCCTGGACGATTCCCGGTAGGCCCTGGCCTTTTCCGGATCAATGGCAAGTTCAATCATCTTCGGCCAGTCCAGTTCCTTGCGGGCAAAACTCATGGCATTGTCCCAATCGATGGCTCCGGGGATGCCTTTGGCGACATCGGCGGCATGGGCGGCTATACGGGCGGCAATGATGCCCTCCTTCATGTCGTCCCCATCTGGCAGACGCAGGTGTTCGGCGGGGGTGACATAGCAGAGAAAATCGGCGCCGTAAGTGGCAGCCAAGGCGCCGCCGATGGCTGAGGTGATATGGTCGTAGCCCGGCGCCACATCGGTGACGAGCGGTCCGAGCACATAGAATGGGGCGCCGTGGCAGAGTTTCTTTTGCAGCTGCATGTTGGCGACGATCTCATTCAAGGGCACGTGCCCCGGTCCCTCAATAATCACCTGGACATCGGCTTGCCATGCCCGTTTTGTCAGTTCCCCGAGGGTGATCAGTTCCTGGATCTGCGCAGCATCGGTGGCGTCGCTGAGACATCCCGGCCGAAGCCCGTCGCCAAGACTTAAGGTGACGTCATAGTCCCGGCAGATTTCGAGCAGGCGATCAAAATGGCTAAAGAAGGGATTTTCCTGGTCATTGGCCTCCATCCAGTACGCCAGCAGAGAGCCGCCTCGGCTGACCACATGGGTCAGCCGGGGATTGTGGCGGAGCCGGTCTATTGCCATTCGGGTCAGGCCGGCGTGGATAGTCATGAAATCGACGCCGTCTTCGGCATGGATTTTCACCACATCAAAAAAATCGTCCACCGAGATCTTTGCCACATCCTTGCCGTACCGGGCCACTGCATCGTAGATCGGTACGGTGCCGATCATCACCGGGCTAATAGCCACGGTCCGCTGCCGAAATTTCCGCGTATCGCCGAAGGTGCTGAGATCCATGATCGCGTCGGCCTTCAGCTCAATCGAACGACGGACCTTGTCGAGTTCGGCTTCCACATTGCAACAGTCTTCCGAGACACCGAGATTAACATTTATTTTGGTGCTGAGCCCGGCCCCAACTCCTTTGGCAATGAGGCTTTTATGGTTGCGGTTGGCGGGAATCGCTATCTTGCCGGCCGCAACCCTGCTAAGCAAATCGTCCTCATGAATGCATTCGGCGGCCAGCACCTCCAGCATCTGTTTGGTCACACGGCCCTGCCTGGCAGCCGCCATCTGGGTGATAAAGGTCATGGAAAAGCCCTCCTGGGGAAGTGTATAAAATGAATTCAGATTGAGAGATATCCTGCTGCCGTTATGGCGCTTATCGTGTGATTCAAGAAAAGCTTCA
>JAZDOW010000115.1:0-58926 GCA_043798185.1 Pseudomonadota bacterium
GCCCTCCCAGACGAGAGTATCAGCAATTTTGTGAATGGCGTCATGCCTGGGATTCAGGGTTCCGATGCCATCGTCGTCCTGTCTACTAAGGTTTCATATGAGCAGCACTGGGGAGGTTATAACGGTCTGCCTGAGCAGTATTCCCGAGAAAACAGTGGGCCAACCAAGGAAGAGACGCCATCTGATTTCATTCTGCCCTATCTGCAGCAGTATCAACTGGCACAAACGCACATTCATCTGAACGCCGATGCGGCCGGCCGAGTGCTTATCAGCTTCCCGAATTTCCTGATACAACCTCAGGAAGACACCCAAGGCGGTAATCTGAGATTAAAAATTGTGAACATTGCCGAACCCAGTCCGGAAGGTCTTTTAGAACCCCATCATCGCTCAGGAGCCTTTATCACTTATAGAGTTGCACCCCTGCTTAAACAGACTTTGGACGCCGAGAATTTTCCATTCCACGTCAATCGATCCACACCAATCGGTGAATATCTTTCCCCAGAACTCTTTTACTTTCTCGATCCAGCCGAATCCACCGGCAACCGCAGTCCTTTTTCGAGTTTGCTGTTGCCGCTGATGCCCTGGATTGTTACCCACAGGACCCCACACCTCGCAGCTACTCTCGTCCATCTGGAAAAAAATTTTACCGGTGAACGTGCGATGTTTGCCGCAACCGGTCAGAATGATCTTAGAAATCTTCTCTGTGTCGCCGGACTTGATATCGACATGAAAGGTTTCAGAGGGAGAAAAGAGAGCTATTTTGTGCCGTGGCGGGCGTGTTGGAAGCGACAGGGATATTGCTATGGTGATATTTATCCCTTGCTCCAGGACGATCTCTTCGTCGCCTTAATGAATCTCAGCAAAGAAGGTTTCGCTCCTTAGGCCCCTAGCCAGTATTCATATTCGTAAATACCCTACCGGGCCTTCTCCGCTTCCGAAGGGTCAACCCGGTACTGGTGCAGTTCCGTGTTGAGCAGCTTCCCCCATTTTTTGTTATAGGGATGAACAGTTCTCACTGCAGATGTTCCCCGCCGAAGCGGATAACCGGCATTGGCCCAGGCAAAGATCGAGCCCCGCAGGTTCTTGACTTCGGTAAAACCTTTATCCAGAAGCTCTTTGGCTAAAGCGGCGGAACGAACACCGACCGAACAGTAGATAACCATGGGGGTATCTTTCGGATAGGTGATCTCCTGTGCTTTTTTCACCTTAATAGCGTTTGGCAAGTGGCTGATTGCAAATTCGTCATCTTCCCGGACATCAATGAGAACCGGCGACCTGCCTTGGTCGAGTGCGGCTTTGAGCTCATCGACGGTGATATTCTTTACCGTCGGGTATTGCCGATCGATGGTTGCATTGATGCTTTCCCAGGTCGGGTCCAGCCCAAAAAAGCCGGTGAGCAGGAAGGGCAAAGTCAAGGTGCAACAAAGGCTGAAGAATCGTTTCATGGTGGTTGGACAGGGTAAGGGTGATAAAAAGAACCTGGAGAAACCGACTGCAAATAAGGGCATATTCTTTGTTGCAGCATAACCTCATTTCGGTGCATGTCAAGATGGAGTCGGCAGAGGAAATCGATGGCGGTGCTGTGTTGGATGAGAGGGCGAACAGTCGATGGCCTGTCTTTGCATGCTGTTGCCATCGTTGCAAAAATAAAGTAGCTTGCGGCAATCATACCAAGCCGTACTACGAAATATATACTAAAGCAATTTTTGATTACGGCCTGAAGAGACAAAAAAGTGAATCAGGGGTTTTTCATGCTGCATGCGCTCAGCCTCAGAGGGAAAATTATTGGCATCTTCATTGCCATGATTGTCATCGTATCGGTCGGTGAAGGCGGAATGCTGTGGTACACCTATCACATGGATGACATGCTTGACACCATGGTGGAAAAGGAATTCCTTCTCTACCGAACGGGGCAGGATATGGAATTGGCTCTTGCTAATCAAAAGGGGCTGCTCACCTATTATCTCGTCGACGGCGACAGTAAATGGCTCAAATCCCTCGGTCAGCAGCGCGAGAAATTCAATCGCTATCTGGAGCAGGCAAAAACCATGAGATTGAATGCCGAGCAAAGGGAAATGATTGAGAACATAGCTCAAAAATTCGATATATATACTGCTGCCAAAGACGTTGCCATCGAAAATTACCAGAGTATTGCCAAGCTCGGATCAGTCTCCAATCTCCACGAAAAACAAAGGGAAATATTTTTCAGCCTCCTTGAACAATGCCGCACCTTCAGCCGGGAGCAATGGCTAATTATTGACGAAATGCAAAAGGCCGGTGATGTTCTTACCAAGAAGATGCGAATTGCCCAGCTTTCGGCTATCGCCATCTTCACCATTCTCTGTATGCTCTTTCTCTTTATCCTCTACAAATATATCCTTGGCCCGATCAGAGGACTGGCCATTAAAACCGGTGGTTCCCCCCAGGAGAGTTACTGGGATGAGGTGGATTCCCTGGCCCACTCCCTGAAAGGTATGATGCGCGAGTTTGACGAAACCAGCGATGAATTGGCAAAAAGCCGAAGGCATCTGCTCCAGGTTGAACGTATGGCCATGGTTGGCGAACTGGCAGCCGGGGTTGCCCACACCATCCGGAATCCTTTTACCTCCATCAAGATGAGAATGTTCTCTCTGACCCGTTCCCTTGATCTGAACGTAGTGCAAAACGAGGATCTGCAGGTGATCTCCGATGAAATCACCCGCATAGATAGAATTGTACAGAATTTTCTTGAATTTGCCAGGCCGCCGAAACTTCGTCTGGAAGCATGCCATCTGGGTGACGTGATTCGCTCGGTGCTGACCCTCCTGGACTACCGTTTGAAGGCATATAATGTCGAGGTGAGCTATACCCACCAGCCGGATCTGCCGCCCATCAAGGCGGACGCCGACCGCATCAAAGAAGCCTTGGTCAACCTGTTGATCAACGCCTGTGAGGCCATGGACGGAGGCGGCAAAATCGACATAGCCGAATTGCGCACCACTGATCCGGAACTGGGCGAGATTGCGACAATTGTCGTTCGCGATACCGGACCCGGCATTCCGGCGGCGATCATCGACAAGGTGACAACCCCGTTTTTTACCACCAAGGAAGAAGGCTCAGGCCTTGGACTGAGCATTGTATCGAGGATTGCCCGGGAGCATCGCGGCAAATTCATCATCGTACCTGCGCCTTCCCAGGGTGTAGAATGTATACTCCAATTGCCCGCCCAAGGGATAAGACCATGAATCGTATTTTAATTATTGATGATGATCAGCAGCTCGGCGCAAGTTTTGCCAAGATTCTGTTACAGGAAGGCTATAAGATCGCTAACGCCTATTCCGGTCGGGAAGGGATTGAGACGGTTAAAACCTTCGAGCCTCATCTGGTCATTCTCGACATCCGTCTGCCGGATATCAGCGGGCTGGAAGTCTTTGCCATCATTCACGAACTCTTTCCCAAGCTGCCGGTTATCATCATCACTGCCTTCGGCAGCACCGATACGGCCATCGGGGCGATTCAGCAAGGGGCCTATGATTATATCTACAAACCTTTCGATGTCCCGGAAATGCTGTTGCTCATCGAAAAAGCCCTGGTTGCCGGGCGCTGCATGTCCTCACCGGTCGAGGTCAACCCGGGCGGCGAGCTGGTGGCCGGACGTGAGGCCCTGGTCGGCGGCAGCAGTCAGATGCTTGAGGTGTACAAGGCCATCGGCAGGGTATCCGGTACGGATGCCACGGTGCTTATCAGGGGTGAGTCTGGAACCGGCAAGGAACTGGCGGCGAGGGCCATCTACAATCACTCGCGTCGAGCCGAGCAGCCCTTTGTCGTCATCAACTGTGTGGCCATCCCCGAGACCCTTCTGGAAAGTGAACTGTTCGGCTATGAAAAAGGAACTTTTACCGGGGCGGTGCATCGACGTGTCGGTAAAATCGAGCAGGCCAGGGGCGGCACGGTCTTCCTTGATGAAATAGGCGACATGCCGCTCAGCATCCAGGCAAAATTTCTACGCCTCCTCCAGGAAAACAGCATCGAGAGGCTGGGCGGCAAGGAGCCGATCGATGTCGATGTCAGGATTATTGCCGCGACCAACCGCGATCTTGAGGCGGCGGTGGAGGAAGGAAAATTCCGGGAGGATCTCTACTATCGACTCCGAGTGGTGACCCTGACCATGCCGACCCTCAGGGCTCGCCTGGAGGATCTGGACATTCTCGTCGAATATTTCTTGAAAAGATTGTCGGCGGAGCTGGTTGTTGCCAATCCGGGGATCAGCACCCCAGCGCTCAACCAAATCAAACTCTATGACTGGCCCGGCAATATTCGTGAGCTGCAGAATGTCTTGAAGAAAGCTCTTATCTTTAACCGTGGCGCCCCGTTACAGCCGGAGGAGATCACTCTCTCTGAAGCGGGCAAGGAAGTCCGTCAGAATGGGAGTGCCCTTTCAACCTCCGAGGCCATTCGGCCTTGGATCAGGACCATGCTTCGAGCGGAGAAACACGAAAGGCTGTTTGACGTCTGTCTCGATCAGGTGGCGACGCTGCTGCTTACCGAGGCCTTGCATATCACCGGCGGCAATCGATCACGGGCGGCAAAGCTCCTGGGCATTTCCCGGCCGACACTGCACGCGAAAATTGACAAATACAACCTCGGCACTCCCTCCGAAAACGGTGAGGAGTTGCCGGACGAGGGAGTTAAATCACTTTCCACCTTGTAAAAAAATCTGACACCTTCTCCTCTTAATTTTGCCGTTTTCAACTGATAGCATTGACCGTTTGAGGGGAGAAGCCGTGGCGATTGAGTCGTTCCATCAACAATGAAAGGCTGAAAGGCTTCAACAGATAGTCGTCGACCCCGAGATCAAAAGCCTTCTGTGCTGATGCCTTTTCATTACAGCCGGTGATAATGAAGACAATGGTCTCCGGGCGCAGTGCCTTGGCCTTTTTCAGGACTTCCATGCCGTTTATCCGGCTCATATGAAGGTCGGTGATGACCAGATCGAAATTAGCACTTTCCAGGGCCTCTATTGCCGTGTCTCCGTCCGCTGCCTTGGTTGTCCGACAATTATAACGGTCCAGGAAGGCTTCCAACAAATCAAGCATTATTTCTTCGTCATCAACCACGAGCACTTCTGAAGCCATAGTCTTTCTCCTTCAGTCCTGGTTATACAAGGATGATTGGCGGTCATGCCAACATGGTCACTCCGGTTAACGAATAAGCATAAAGTGTACCGGTTGAGCGAAGATTTTTTTATAAGTGGCTTATTCCGTTTATCGGGGCCAGGATGAAAAGCGAGTTGCCCTGGCGACAACCTGGACGTCTCAGCTACGGCAAGCTGTCAGCAGCCGCAGCCGGAAGGGGCCTTGCCGCGAATTTTCGCAACCCAGCTGTTGATGATATAGGCGGCACAGCCGCAGCCATCGTCGGGGTTGACATAGATGGCACCGGTCGGGCAGTTTTTTGCACAGGCCCCGCATTCCATGCACACGTTGCGGTCGACGATCTCCGCTTTGCCGTTCTCCACCCGGAAGATGCGGTGCGGGCAAACCAGCTGGCAGTTGCCGCAGCCGATGCATTTTTCCAGCGATAAATGCAGAATCGCGGTGTCATCAAGATATCTAAAACTTTGCACGCAGTCCTCCTCAATTTATACAAATGGCCCTGCCAGCCAGAACAGGATGGCGAGAGCAGTCGAAGCGATTTGAAATGCCAACCCCTTGCGCATCTCTGCGGCCACTCCTGAAAGCGATGTAAATGGCGTTGAACCGGTGAAATTCATCGCCAGAAAGGCGGAGCAGCCACAGATCCACAGGAAAACGGCTACCTGGTCAATGGGAGCTGCAGGAACCCAGCCAAGGAAATGCAGGAGAACGGCGACAAGTCCGCCCATAACTGTCCCTTTGATCCAGAACTGGCGAAATGGCACCCAAGGGAGAAAAAGCGGCGTTAGCACCGCTCCGGCTAGTATCGCCGCAAGAGTCGCGATAAGCAGGTCGGTGCCGCGGCTAAGGGCAAGCCCCGGTGAAAAGAAAACAGGTGATATTCCCGACAGGAGGAAAAAGAATGCGGTGGCAAGACCCAGCTGTTTCCAAAGCATACAGAGCTCAAGCGGCACGAGAACCGCCCGCTCGCCCAGGGCAAAGGTTACCGTGCGCATCCTCTCATTGCTCTCACCGGTCCTGAGGAATTCAGGAAGATCAGCGGCCAGGATCGGTCCAAAGCGGCCTCTGAAGCCGCAAAGCCGTTTCAGTTCATGGGCCGCGACACCACTTGCCGAGAGTTGCGGTAACAGCAGCTCGCGGTGGCTGACAACCTTCTCGAGTTGTGCCCTCTGCACCTGGTAAGCAATCTCTTCGGCGGAAAATGTCCCCTTGCCCGCCGCGCACCAGACATTGATGCCGCGAGTGTCGATGACGAGAATCCAGACACCGAGCCCAGTCAGTTCCCGGCGCAGGGCATCAAAACTGAGCTTGTAGTTGGCGGTGACCAGTACTGGGGAGTTTTTATCCGCTTCGCCGAGGCAGTAGAGACCCGGCGTAATTTTATAGTCATTGCGCCTAAAGCCGGTTCTCGCCCCAAGGGTGCCGAGATGGTCTCGCCGTGTTAGAGCAGCGGTCACCCGTGGCACCGGGCCAACCGGAGTGTCGACAAATCCTTCGACAAAGGGAAGAATGGCATAGCCTGCTCGTTCGTTGCCACTGGACCGTGGCGGTGGTTTCGGGCCTCAGCAGGCCCCATCCGCTATTTCCGTCGGCACCTGGCAGGAAGGTGGGGCCGGTTGCAGGGCCGAAATATGTTGTTGCAGCTGGATACTCACACTGTCCTCCGGGTTTGTTGATTTTTGATGTCACACCATTCTCACTTTGTAAGCATCGCAAGCCCTTTTGCAAGGTCTTCGAGGAGATCCTTGCAATCCTCAAGGCCGATATTGAGCCGGACGATGGTTTTATCCTTATACCGAGACGGGGTGGAGCGTTTGGTTTTTGCGGCGGTCAGCAAACTCTGGTAGCCGCCCCAGCTGTAGCCCAGCCGAAACAGGGCCAGGGAGTCGATAAAGGTGGCAAGCTCAGCCTCTGAATACTCTTTTTTGAAGGTGAAAGAAAAGAGGCCGGACGATCCGCTGAAATCGCGTTGCCAGATATGATGTTCGGGATGGCAGGGCAGCGCCGGATGAAGCACCTCTTCGACCAGCGGTTCTTTCTGCAGCCATTCGGCAATGGCCAGGGCCGATTGCTCGTGCTGCCGCAGCCTTACGGCGAGCGAGTGCAGGCCGCGCAGGGCAAGATAACATTCCTCGGCGGGGGTATAAAACTCCATGGTCTTGTAGAATTTTTCGAAGCGCTCGGCGTGGTTTTCGCATGCGGTGACCGTTCCGGCGAGCACGTCGGAATAGCCGCAGATATATTTGGTCACCGAATGGATGGTTACATCGACCCCAAGCGTAAAGGGCCGCATATACAAAGGGGTGGCCCAGGTGGCATCGAGGAGGGTGACGATGTTTTTTTGCCTGGCGATGGCGGTTATCGCCGGGATATCCTGGAGTTCGAAGGTGATCGAGCCGGGGGATTCAAGAAGGATGAGAGCGGTGTTCGCCTGGATATAACGCTCGATATCGGCACCGACATTGGCCGGTACCAGGGTGAAGTCGACATTGAATTTTCTTTGCAGCACCTCGCGAAAAAACCGTTGGCCTGAGCCGTAGGCGTTGTCGACGACCAGGAAGTGGTTGCCGCTTTCGGTAAAAGCCATCAATGCGTTCTGAATGGCGGCAATGCCCGACGGGAACACTCTGGTGACGGCGCCGCCTTCGAGCTGCCGCATTGCCTCCTCGAACTGGCGCTGGGTGGGCAAGCGGTCGGTGCCGTAACAGACTCCGTCATACTCGTGACGGCCGGCTTTGACCATGTCGCCATAGCAGTCAAAAAGAACGGTCGAGCCTTTGTAGCAGGGCGGATTGATCGTCGTTGCCGGAGTGGTATCCCTCTCTGTCCAGTTCTTGGCGAATATCCTGGTATGATCTTTCATTGTTGATTTTCCTGTTATGTATCGAGCTTGTCGGGGTGGGGTTGTTTTGTCAGGGTTCTTAAGGAGGTTCGTCGGTCTTGGCCTAGGTCTTCTGTTACGAGATAAGTCCTTGTCGGTTGACTGTACCACATGAAAAACGGTATAAGTGAGAAAAATTCCGTCATCATTGACATTCATCGTTGCAGCAGTTTTCCCCCATATCTCCTCCTCGTGCGATGCAAAAGAAACCAGCCAGCCTCTTTTTTGATAAAAACGACTATGAACTCCTCCGCATCGTCAATGATGTCATGGGTGGCAGCTACCTCTCCAAGACCCTGCGTTCCTTGCTGGTCGAACACATGCACCCCAATGGAATCAAGGAGATGGCCGCGGCAAGGGGTCTGCGTATCGCCTATGCTATTGCGGGTCTGCTGGGTTCGTTTAATGAAGGCATGGCCGGTGATCGCATTAAATCCCTACGTTCGCTTCGTGACGAGGTCTTTCTCTCCGCCACCACCTTCCACCAGGTCAATACTGCAAGAGTGCTGCTGCAGATCATGAAGGAACTGCTGCGCAGTCGGGAGAGCGAGTTGCATCAGCTGAAATTGGCCCATGATTTTCGCATGGTCTCAACGGGAAACCCACGACTGGTGCGTAAGCAGCTGGCCAAATATCACTTACTGGAGATGCCTGAGGAATCCAACCAGTTCACCTTTGATGACCGAGTCCACGACGCCAATACCAAAGGCCGGAAATCCCCGACTCATCTGCTCATGGATGCCTGGATCAAAGGGATTCGTCACCTCACCGTAATTTATTACAATTATGTGAATCCGGATGTGGTCGAGGAGCTGATCGAGGCGAGCAAAATTCTTGATATCCGGGTCCAGGTCGGCATCGAAATGTCCGCCCGTTTCCGCGGCAAATATGTCCGCTTTACCTGGGAGCCGCATGGTTTTATCGGCAACAGATCATTTCTCAAGTTTCTTCAGGAGGAGTCGGTCGTCAAAATCATTGACGAAGGCCGTAACGTGTCGGGGTATCAACAGAAATATATTTTCGATGTGCTGGACGTTTATAACAATCGTCATCGGCACAATCTGAGCCATGACCTGGGATTATCCCTGCAACCCCTTGAACATAAGAAATTTCTTCGTTTTGTCGGGGCCGGACAACCCTCAGTACTGCATCTGGCAAGGTTCATTCATAACGACCTCGATGCAGAAATCGCCAAGGAATCTGAAGAGTTGCTCAAAGAATACGCGGGGGCTGATGGAGAGAGGAAAACCGAACTGCAGAAGCGTCTCGATCTTTTTAAAAAATACACTCTTGAGACTTTGGTCGAGCAGTTCCTGCTACCGTCCCACAATCCTGAGGTTCATGATCCCGCCCATCCCGAAGAGGGTGACCATATCCCCCAATTGCTGCAGCTCAACCCCAAAGCCCTGCTGTCCAAGCTTCTTTCTCTCCACTCAAGCTCAAGGTTTACCCTTAATCTCAGCAACCTCACTATTCAGGACACCTTGGAATTGTTATACACCTGTGAGGGCATGATTAGCCACATCGAGACCTATAACCTCCGGACCGCCGCCCACGGTATGACTGCCTGTCGGGACGGGGAGAACTTCGCAGGAGATGCGGTCGCTCTTAAAAGTCCCGAACAACATTATTGCCTGGTCAGCGACTTACAACAGGCTCTCAACGAGGATAACGTCATAGCCCTGAAGCGCGCGATCCGGGCCATCATCTGGGATTTTGAGGAACAACGGCTACAGCTGAAAAAATATGCGGATCAGCTAGCCACCGATAAACCGGAGAAGGAGCGGTTGGTCGCGGAATATGGACAGATGATCGAGAGAAAAGCCCAGTTGCTTGATATTCTCTATAATCTTGAGACATTTCATAACTATTACAAGCAGCGCATCCTCGGTTCGCGCATCGGTTCCGGCTCAACCGGACAATCCGAGAATCAGTATGGCATGGGGCTGGTGGTCCTCGACACCCTACCGGCCAGGGCACAAAAAGCCATTCACGAGGAAATCGCCGGGAAAAAGCGACTGGTTCTTCCGGTCACCGCCCTCCTCACCAAACATACCCACAGCCGGCGCCACACCACAAGCGAAGGCCAGGGGAAGCGAAGCTTTTGGGAAAAACTTCGCCATGTAAAGGCAAGATTCGACCAGCCATTCCACGATTGGAGCCTCGACGGTTTGCTGGTTCATCCTGGAAGACCTGGTAACATCGCCACCCTGGGCGGCATCAGTCGGGAGAACGGAAGTGAAAAGCTGTTTGTAAAAACAGTGGAAGAAGAAACAATTAACCAACCCTGGACTTACCTGAACACCAATGTAAAAAACACCTTGAAGGTGTTTTTGGGCTTTATTCCGGCGTTCTTAGCCTTCAGTCTCACCAAGGATTGGTGGGTACTCGCCTATCTGGGGGCGTTTATCTGGTTCGGTATTACCGGCTTTCGCAATATCATCCAGTCGGTACTCGGTGGCGGCGGCTTGCGTCGTTCCCCCCTGTTGCCCTGGAACTCGCTGGTCAGTTGGAGCCGAATCTCCGACTCCCTGCTCTATACCGGCTTTTCCGTGCCACTCCTCGACTATCTGGTGAAAACCCTGCTCCTTGATCGGACCTTCGGTATTACCACAACCACGAACACCATTGTTCTTTATGCAGTCATGGGACTGGCCAATGGTATTTATATCAGTGGCCACAATATCTTCCGGGGGCTGCCTCCTGCCGCTGCTAAAGGAAATTTTTTCCGTTCCATTCTCGCCATTCCCCTGGCCGTTTTACTCAATTCGGCCATTGGCCTGGTGCTGCAGATGTGTGGTGTTCCCGATGTAGCCGGAGCTCTGCAAAAGTGGGCAGCGGTAATCTCCAAATTCGCCTCCGATTGCGTCGCTGCCGTCATTGAGGGAATGGCCGACCGACAAATCAATATTCGGGCGCGGCTTGTCGCCTATCAGGCCAAGATCTCCCAGCTTTTCTCGGTCTTTTCCCGCATGGAGCTGCTCTTCCCGGAAGAGGATGTCCTTGATATGCTGCAATCACCGAAGATGATCATGGAGACGCTCGATTACGAAGCCCGCGATCAAGAGAAAAGGATCATCGTCAATGCCCTCGACCTTATGTATTTCTGGATGTATCAGCCTAGGGCCCGACGGGCGCTGGAAATTATCAACCAACAAATGACCAAAGAGGAATGGTTGATTTTTTACCGTTCACAGCTGGTGCTGAAACGCTACCGCGAGATTAGTCAGGTCTTTGTCGATGGCTTGGTCGGCAGGAATTTCTCCAAGGCTTTGTCCTTTTACCTGGATCGGTTCGAAGAATACCTGAAAGATCTTGAGAAACTAGGTGAAATCAAAAAATGATGAGCGTTTAAAGAATTTCCTTTGTTTCCGGAAAGATTGAGCAACAAAACTTGACTTCACTTCTTCCGGCCATAATGTTATTGGCAGTCAATTATTATTTGTCTTATCCCCGGTAAAAACGGCATTAATTTTCCTCCGGACTTGGGTGAAGGTGAGAGATCTTCACGAAAGAGTTGTCCTCTGGAAAAGGGCAGGAAAAAATTCTATGACTTTAAAATAAAAGGAGACTTCCATGTTAAGCAAGAAAGTAGCTAAGGCCTTGAATGAACAGATTAACAAAGAGATGTACTCAGCGTATCTTTATATGTCAATGTCCGCCTGTTCCAACAAGGTCGGGTTAAAAGGTTTTGCCAACTGGTTCATGGTGCAATACCACGAAGAAATGTTCCATGCCATGAAGCTGTACGAATATGTGCAACGCCAGGGCGAAGATATCAAACTTGAAGCGATCAAGTGCCCACCCTCGGAATTTTCTTCCCAACTTGACATGTTTACCCAGACCTTGGCCCATGAGCAACACATCACAAAATCTCTAAATGATCTCATGGAGTTAGCCATCAGCCAGAAAGATCATGCAACCAAGATTTTTCTTGAGTGGTATATCACCGAGCAGGTTGAGGAAGAGGAAAACGACAACGATATTATCGCTGAATTGAAACTGATCGGCGATAACCCGCACGCCCTGCTCATGCTCGATCGCGAGCTTGCCGCTAGGGTAGCAACGATTCCCACCGACTACAGCAAGGGTGTTGAGGCGGCGGCCAAGGCAATGGCGTAAAATCGGCAGCATCTTTTTTTCTGCCGATTGCGGCAGTATTTGACGAGAATGCCGGGGAGGGCCAGCAGGTGCTCCCCGGCATTCTCTTGTTGAGTAAATTTGGAGAGTTATTAAATGGCTATAAGATCGCCCCTGCACAGTTCCCGCTCATCGAAAGAAGACGCAGCCATGGCCATGCGCGGTGGAGACACCCCGCAGACCTCATCCGCAAGCTACCGCCTGTCGTATACCGATATCGATTTTCTCACCAGAGACGAGCTGCGCCCGGTTCGCCTGCAATTGGAATTATTGAAACCGGAATTGCTTCAGCAGGAACATGGTATCGATGCAACGGTTGTGGTCTTTGGTGGCAGCAGGATTCCCGAAGAGCCGGAAGCAGCCAGGATTGTTTCCCAGGCCGAACAAACGGCAGCCGCCGATCCAGCGAACTTCGACAACCAACGCAAGGTCGCCATTGCCAGGCGAGTGCTGGCAAAGAGCAATTATTACGAGGAAGCACGCAAACTTGGCGGGCTGTTGTCGAAGATCTACCATGAACAATCCGGCCGCAATCTGGTGGTGATTACCGGTGGTGGACCGGGCATCATGGAGGCGGCGAATCGCGGTGCCCACGATGTCGGCGCAAAAACCATGGGGATGAATATCGTTCTACCGCATGAACAGGCACCAAACCCCTATATCACCCCGGAATTGTGTTTCCAATTCCACTATTTTTCCATCCGCAAGATGCATTTTCTCATGCGCGCCCAGGCCCTGATCGCCTTCCCCGGCGGCTTCGGAACACTGGATGAATTGTTTGAGACCCTCACCCTGATTCAAACCAAAAAGATCAAACCTCTGCCGGTTCTCCTGTTCGGCCGCGAGTTCTGGCAAAAGCTTATTAACTTCGATTTCCTCGTTGAAGAAGGAGTAGTTTCTCCAGAAGACCTCAATATTTTCAAATACGTGGAAACAGCCGAAGAGGCAGCCGAGATTGTTAAAAATTACTATACTCTGATTAAAGACGCTTGGGTTGAGCGACGTCGCGGAGCTGCGCCAGTTCAACCCGGTGACGTAACCCCTCCTTTCGACTAAAAATGTTTCAGCAGGTGAATCAGCCATGAAAAAGTCCACAAGAGCAGCCCTGTTGTCAGCTTTTATTTTCCCCGGCATAGGACATATATACCTAAAGAAATATGTCTCCGGCTTCCTTTTATTAGTCGCTTCTGCAGGTGGTATAGTCTTTATCGTTTTCAAGACAGTGGAACGCGCATTGCAGATAATCGAACAAATGCAAAGTGGCTCTGCCGTTCCTGATATTGCCGCAATTATCGAACTCGTGTCAAAACAGTCGAGTGATGCTGGCAACGATGTCTATCTGCTCAATTTTGCGACGGCGGCATTTCTTATTTGCTGGATAATCGGTATTATTGACTCCAAGAGAGTGGGACGTACCCTCGACGAAAACGCTTGCGCACCAAGACTAAAAGGAGAAAGTAATGAAAATTCACGATAAGAATGCAATTGCCCTTGATAATACGCCGGCAAAAGACTGGTTTCTACAATTTCTGGTGAATATGGCCAATAAGAACAAACTGGAGTTGGGAATTACCCTGAATGTCGGAGGCTTACTCATCTCGGGAACGCTTGCCGGTGTAAAACAATACTTTACCGATTTTGGTGCGGATTTTGCCGCTTCTCTCAAAGAAGGCAAAGGCTCCGAGGAAATCAAAGCCACCTTTAAGAAAATTGGCGATGAATGTGCGTGTGTTTCCCATTCAGAACAAACCGAGTCTCCCTCCTATATTCATCTGAAAAATGTCAGGTTCTTCACTGCGCAAGAAACTGAAATTGTGGAGAATCGAAGTTCTTGGTGGCGAGGACGCATTTCAGAGGTCCAGGGTTTCGTCCCTGGAAATCTCGGCAAACCCGCCACTCCGCTTACACCTGGCAATGGCCGGAAAAAATAGAGAGCAAAAATGTTTACCCCTAACTGTCGTCCCATTCTCATTGGCAGCCTTCCGCTTACCGACCATAGCGAGGCGCTGCGGCTCATTTCAACCCACACTCCTGACATCCCCCTGTGGCCTCAATTGCCGAAACTTCCACGCGAAGGAATGATTCGCCAGTTTCTCACCGGCTTTCCCGGCCTAATCGACGACGGCAATCGCTATTGGATTGATACCGCCGGCAACGATTTTACCCAATCCATGGCCGCCTTTTACGAAGAGTATCTACAGGCAGTCGATAATCCAACGGTTCTCAAGACCTCCCGCTTTGCCCTGGGGCCAGACTCCGCCACCGGTTTTTTTACCTTCCTTAATTATCTTGAAACCACACAACAGCCACCATTGACCGTCAAAGGCCAGATTACCGGTCCGATCACAACCGGAATCGGGGTGAAAGACGAAAATGGCAACTCGATCATTTATGACGATAATCTGCGAGATATCCTCATAAAATTGCTCACCCTAAAGGCCTGTTGGCAGGTAGCCGAATTGCGGTGCTTCACTCGCGACATACAGCCGATCATTTTCATCGACGAGCCGGGTCTGGTGAGTTTTGGTTCGAGCGGCTTTGCCGGGGTTTCACGGGAGATGGTCACGAGTGCCGTAACCGAGGTAAGCTCAGCAATAAAAACCGCTGGTGGCCTGGCCGGTGTACATATTTGTGCTAATGGCGATTGGGGGCCGGCACTCACTTCACCTCTCGATATCATCAGCTTCGATGCCTATTTCTATTTCGACAACTTTATCCTCTACAAAGAACAGCTTTCCGCCTTCCTGGCCGGTGGCGGCATCCTCGCCTGGGGGATTGTCCCAACCGGCGATCCGCTGGCCGTAGCCGAGGAATCGGCGAGTTCACTTTTTGCCAAATGGCTGTTACAATTAGAACGCTTAGCCTCTTTCGGTTTCAGCGAACAGCAACTGATGACGCAAACCCTCATCGCCCCTTCCTGCGGCACGGGATCACTGAGCCCCGACCTTGCCCGCAAGGTTCTGACGATGACCGGCGAAGTTTCGCGGATGGCTAGGGCGCACCTGTCACAAAATTAACAAGAAACTGTTGCGGGATAAACTCCTAAGCTGATGCGGCAAAGTCAGGTCCAGGAGAAATTTACCGACAGGCTGAAAGACATCAGCCTGTCGGTAAGTCGGAAAATTACAATCAAGCTACCTGGACAAAAATCTTCTTCAGAGCTCCACAGACCGGACATTTATCCGGCGCACCGCCGACCTCGATATATCCACAGACCGGACAGAGATAAAAGTCGCTGACGTCCATGTCCGCTCCTTTTTTCACAGCGTCGAGGGCCTTCTGGTAAATTTGTGCGTGTACCTCTTCAGCATCAACGGCAAATTTGAACATGGTTTTGGCTTTGTGACCGTCGGCCTGGGCCAACTCCACCATCGGCGGATACATCTTCGTGAACTCAAAGGTCTCGCCGTCAATGGCCGCCTGCAAGTTTTCTGCGGTAGAATGAATCATCTCCAAGGCCTTCAGGTGGCCTTCCGCGTGGATACGCTCTGCCTCGGCCGTGGTCCGGAAAAGTTTCGCGATATTGACAAAACCTTCCTTTTCAGCCTTCTTGGCAAAGGCCTTGTATTTTTGGTTGGCCTGGCTTTCACCGGCAAATGCTTCTTTAAGATTTTCAGTCGT
Organism: Pseudomonadota bacterium; assembly: GCA_043798185.1. Lineage (GTDB taxonomy): Bacteria > Desulfobacterota > Desulfobulbia > Desulfobulbales > Desulfocapsaceae > Desulforhopalus_A. The sequence continues at coordinate 15,778 of JAZDOW010000115.1, forward strand.
TGTGGCCATTTTTCCTCCTCACTTAAGTTTTACGGATACAATAGAATGGACGTTTTTATTCTGTCACCTTTCTGCTGGACAAAGCTTTTCCTATAATAAGTCTGCCCTAGGTTGACTTCAAGGTACTGATCGCTCAATAATGATAATTCTTCGCATTATTTTGAGTGTCTCATCTCACGTAAAAAGGCTATGTTTTATTGATATTCACCTCCTCACCTTGCGAAACGCCTCCGACAATGTTAGGATCGAACAGGTTATCGGTAACTTGAAAACAAATATTGCTGCTGCTTCAACTCTCTGTCAATCGACAACGTGCTACTGAAAGGAGGAAAGACCATGCAACGCCCAATCCGTTTTTTGCTTATCCTGTTAACTCTCATTTTTGCCGTTTCACCCCTGAACCTGCATTTTGCCCAAGCTGCAGGCGGCAACAGCGATCAATTGGCAAGAGACATCGACAAGGCCATCCGCACCGCCGAAAAAAACATCTTCAGCGGTAACTTCCAGGAGGGGGCGGCGATCATGAACGAAGTTGCCGTCAAACTTGAAGAACTCAAAGCAGTTGACCCAGACAACAGTAAGCTCATTGGTATTACCAGCAAATTCAACCAACTTCAGAAAAAAATCGATAAAACGGCCGTCAGTGCAACAGCTCCAACACCTCCTGCGACCAAGCCGACAACCGTTACACCCCCAGCCTCAGGGCAGGATTCTCTCGGCCAGGCTCTATCCGGCATTGCCGGAATCGCCCTCAACGGCATGAACGGCCACCTTGATCGGGCCGAAAAAACCATGGCCTCAGGCACCGGTGACCTCGGCAAAACGAGCCTTGCCCGCGCCGCCGACAAATATCAGGAGTTGGCAAAACGCTTCCCGAATCTCATGACCCAGCCGGAAGTTGTCACGGCAAAACAGCGCCTTGACACCTTACTCGTTCAGGTCGAGCAAGCCGGAGCACAGCAGCAGGTTGCCAAGGAACAAGGAAAAAACGATGCCCAGGAACAGAGCCGCTTAATCGAGCAGTGGCGGAAAACCTTTATGAGTTACACCACGCCGCGCGAGCCCAAATATCTCGGCCAGCACCCGGAACTCCTCGATGAGGCCAAAAATGTTTTCAGCGAATATGAAAAGGCAACCTTTCCCCTCGGCAAAACCAACGAGTTGCAGAGTTATGCTGCCGATTTCAAAAAATCCCTCGACCACGCAACAGCGGAAAAAGGGGCCACCGGTATTGATGACCAATGGCTGCCGCGCGTCAAGCCACTCCTTACTTCAAATGACCCAGCGTATATCAGCCCGTCCGGCCCAAGCCTGTATCAAGCCGGTGAGGTCACTCGGATGGATGGCAACCTTGTTGTCGGCAAACAGATTCTCGATGACTACGCTAAACAATTCCCCAGTGGTCAATCCACCCATTTTCTGGGACAGGCAATCGATGACCTGCACCGCGCCGTTGAAGGCTATGAACAAGGTCGAAAAGCCGCAGTTGATCAACAGGTCACCGAACTGCGTGGCAAGGTCGATCGCAGCCTGGGACTGCTGGAAAAAAATAAAAACTGGACGGCTGCCTCCGGCAATCCCATTTATATTATCAATAAAGGCGACATGACCGAAATCGACAAGAATCTTGAAGCCCTCAAACAAATACCGGGAATTCAGGCCGAAACCGTCGCCACTTTCGATCAGGATGTCGCCAAGGTTCATACCCTTGATGGCGAGTGGCGGGAGAAGAAGACCGCCCAGGACAACGCTCCCAGACCATTTCCAACCGCCGGTATGACCAGCCTGTCGCTGGTTGCTGAAATGGAAAAAATCCTTAAGGATCGCGGCATCGGGCCGGTCGAAAAGGTGGTTATTGTCGACAAGGACTGGTGGGTACAACAGGGTGAGTTCCGCTATATCAAGGCCGCCGCCCTGCAAACAGACAGCGAGGGGCCTTATTTTACCCACGTCACCTTCAAACAGATACAGACCCTGGCCGGATACGGACCCACCGAACTATGGGAACAGGGGAAAAAGATCCGGGTTGCCAAATAAATTCGATCATTGCCAGTACCTTAGAAATTCCGATGAATTTCTAAGGTACTTATCCCGTTCATCGGGCTGAAGAATATGGAATTACAAATTTTGCACCTCAAGCGTCATGAAGAACGACGCCTGCTCGGTGGTCATGTATGGATTTACAGTAACGAGGTTAATACCCAGGAGACACCATTACAGCAATATCAGGCTGGAGAACAGGTCCGGGTTGAGACACACAACGGCAAATTCCTCGGCACCGCCTATGTCAACCCGCATTCACTGATCTGCGCCCGGCTGATCAGCCGCGATAAACGTACTCTTAGTGTCCCCCTTTTGGTCCATCGCCTGCAACAGGCTCTGAAACTGAGGGGCCAACTCTTCGACGAACCCTTCTACCGACTGGTTTACGGCGAAAGCGACCTGTTGCCGGGGCTCGTTGTCGACCGCTTCGGCCCCCATCTCTCGGTACAGTTGAACAGTGCCGGGATGGAGGCGGTGCGAGGGCAGGTGCTCGACGCCCTAAAGGAGGTGATCGGCCCGGAATCAATTGTTCTGCGCAACGACAGCAGCATCAGGATCCTCGAAGGGCTGCCCCAGGAGGTTGAGGTAGCCTGGGGCAAGGCACCCGTGGTAGTCGAACTGCGCGAGAACGGTGTACGAATGCTCGCCCCCCTGCTCGAAGGCCAAAAAACCGGCTGGTTCTACGACCAACGACCGAACCGGGCCTGGCTCAAGCGTTTTGTTCCCGGAAGAAGGGTGCTTGATGTCTTCAGCTATGTCGGAGCTTTCGCGGTACAGGCGGCGGCTTTTGGCGCTCGGGACGTCCTGGCTGTCGACGCCTCGCGCGCAGCTCTCGAGATAGCCGAAAAAAATGCCGAACTTAACGGAGTCGGCAAGATCTTTAACGGCATTGAAGGTGATGCCTTTGCCGTTCTCAAGGGACTCAAAGCGGACGGCGAGCGCTTTGATGTGGTCGTTGTCGATCCACCGGCATTTATCAAACGAAAAAAAGACCACAAGGAGGGGCTGCAGGCCTACTACCGCATTAACGAGCTGGCCATGCAGCTGCTCAGTCCTGGCGGCATCCTTCTCTCGGCATCATGTTCCATGCATCTCAGTCGGGAAGAGTTGCAGGATGTCCTGCGAGCTGCTGGTCAGCGCCAAAATCTCCATGTACAGATTCTCATGGAAGGCATGCAGGGTCCGGACCACCCAGTCCACCCGGCGATCCCCGAGACTCGCTACCTGAAGGCTTTCCTGGCGCGGGTCTCAGAGGAGTAAAGGAAAAAGCGTTGCCCTAAGGGTGTAAGTGAAAGGTGCCGGCGGCGACTTCACTGTCGATATCTTTTAAGGCACGGCGTATTTGTTTCAGGGCCTGGGTCATACGGTTTTCGTTTTCCACCAGGGCGAGCCGCAGATAACCTTCCCCTTCAACGCCAAAACCAGCGCCCGGAGCCACCGCCACATTGGCCCGCTCCATCATCTCGATGGAGAACTTGATCGATCCCATACGGATATAGGGCTCGGGAATCTTCACCCACAGGAACATCCCGGCCTTCGGCACCTCGACATCCCAACCCATCTTGATGAGGCCATCGCACAGCACATCACGGCGTTTCTGGTAAACCGCCACCTGTTCAACGATGTTTTCATCGCAATCGCGCATGGCGACGATACCGGCGACCTGGATGGCTGAAAAAATGCCGTAATCATAATAGCCTTTGATCTTCGCCAACCCGCCGATCATCTGGGTATTGCCTACACAGTAGCCGAGCCGCCAGCCCGCCATATTATAGGACTTGGAAAAAGAGCTAAACTCCACCCCGACATCCATCGCCCCCGGCACCTCGAGTAGGCTCGGGGCAACGACACCGTCATAGGTGATCTTGGCGTAGGCAAAATCGTTTATAACCATAAAGTTGTACTGCTTGGCCAGTTTAACCACTTCCGCAAAAAACTCCTTTGTGACCAGGACACCTGTCGGGTTGTGCGGGTAGTTGAGCATCAGCAGCTTCGGCCCAGGGTAGAGCGACTTACACATCGCAACGATCTGTGCCAGCATCTCATCCTCGGGACCGAGGGCGATGCGCAGGACATTTGCCCCGGCGATAACCGCGGCATAGACGTGAATCGGAAAGGCAGGTGCCGGGGTCAGGACCGTATCGCCCGGTCCGAGGAGGGCGAGGCAGAGATGCGAAATACCCTCTTTCGAACCAATGGTGCAGATGACATCATCCTCGCCGGTCAGCTCCACCCCATAGTTGCGCTTATAATAGAGGGCGATCTCCCGTTTGAGGTTTTTCATGCCACCGGCCACCGGATAACGATGGGCCTTTGGGTCAACGGCTACCTCGCAGAGCTTGTCGGTGACCATGCCGGGGGTTGGGTCCATGGGATTACCCATGCCCAGATCGATGACATCATCGCCCTTCCAGCGTTTCTCCATTTTCATTTTATTGATCATGCCGAAGAGGTACGGCGGCAGCTGATTCATCCGCTCGGCATAGCGGATCTTAAAGTGTTCTTCCATGATTATTCCTTTGTGGTTGGTGCTGCATAGCGGCTCTTCTTTGTTGGTGATTGTCAATGGTACCATTTTCATGGCAACATTGACAATCAGGTAATAACGATGGTGTGCGAATTCATTATAACTGCCCAAGGCCAGGGCCGCCGGATGCCATTGTGGCAAGAAGTGGTTGCAAACTACACCCCATCAACTCCCGCCAGTCAGCTGGCCCTGCCATATCCCTTGTTCCATCATCTTTTGCTGTAATATGGTGCTGAGAGTCCCGGCCAGACAATTCCATTTGGGAGCGAGCAGGAGGTCAGGATGGGTTGTGGCCCAAAGCCGGTGAATGGTCACTTCGGCGGGAATGACCGGCAGAGCCCGGAGGAGAAATTGCAAATACCCTTCAAGGGTAAAGAGAGTGACCTTCCCCTCATGATAAAGAGTCGCCAAAGCGGTGTCGCGAGCGACCTGCAAATGGTGGAGCTTTAGATGCCCTACCCCCACTTCGCAAACGCTCCGCAAGGAGAAGAGCATATCTTCCTGGCTCTCTCCGGGAATTCCAAAAATAAGATGGGCACCGAGCTGAAAGCAGCCAGCCGCCTTAATCCGGTTTGCGGCATGGTGGAAATCGGCAAGGCTGTGGTTGCGATTGAGGAATTTCAGGCTTCGTTCGTGGACACTCTGCACCCCCAGTTCAAAGAGACATTCCTTACCGGTTTCTTTCACCAGACGAGCGAGCGGCAGGAGCAGATCATCCGCGACATAATCCGGCCTTGTGGAGAGTATCAGGCCGACGCAATCAACATCTGCCAGCAACAGTTTCAGGACCTCCAACAGAGCCTCTACCGGTACGGCAGTGCAGGTTTCCTGCTGGAGATAGGCAAAGTATTTTTTAAATCTGCCTTTGAGAAGATGGGCCTTCCCTTCGGTGATCTGTTGAGCTATCGCATCACTCTTTCGCAGGTAGGCCGGGGTGAATCCGGCCGGCCTGCAGAAGATACAGCCGCCATGAAGTCGGTTGGGGCATGGTTGTCCCAGGTCAAGGGGAATTTTACCAACCCCATGACCAAACTTTTGCCGGTAATGATAACTGAAGGAACGGAGAACAGGCTGCGACATTGCTACAAAACCTCTCCCCAGCCGGAGAAAACTTCGGCTCGCGGCCAAACAATGGTATTGGGAAAATAACGATGAACCATGGACACGAATACAACCAATCTTCGTCTTACTGATCCACCCGCCTCCCAACCAGAAAGAGAGAAGTGATCAACTATTCATGTAGTGCAAGGTTCAGCAGACAACTAGTCAGTGGCCGCTTAGGAACGTGATGCACTCCATGCTCGTCACGCCAGTAGCGCACATCATCATCACTTTTACATTCTTCGATGATAACCGTTTCCCTCGGCTTGCCAAGGGCTACCACCAGAGAAATAGATAAATGTTCAGGCATATCAAAAAGTGAGGCCAGTTGCGGATTGAAGGCACCAATTCTGCATCCGCCGATTCTTTTCTCCATCGCACCGAGCAGCAAGTTTTGGGTGGCCACACCGAGGTCGAACTGGGCTTCACTTTCCGGACCCTTGAGGCGATTTTTATTCAACAGGCAGAGAACATAGGCACTGGGGCGCTCTCCCTCAACCGGTCCTTTCCAGTCAGTCAGGTAGCCGGCCCAACCAAGATAGGGAAATATTTTTGCGCAAAGTTCCGGGTTATTAACAACCATATATTGCCATGGTTGACCGTTTCGGGCTGACCCTCCCAGGCGTGCCAGATCAACAAGCTCCTGGAGAGTCGTCATGCTGATTGGCTCTTTCTGATTAAAACGTCTGAAGGTTCTGGTTTTCGCGATAATTTCCTGCATAAAACACCGTTAAGAAAAAGAACTGGTTTATCACTGCATTTCAACGACAGGATATCATACCATTTTTCGTCAATGAATAGCCACATTTTTCTAAAAAGAAACCCGCGAATGAACTCTTCATCCACGGGTTTCTCAGCCGACGCACTCCCGACCTTCGTCCTCAGCCGATCAACTGTCAGAGAGAAGCTTTTCCAGCTGTAGTGATGCCATATTTACAACGCACCGGACTATCGACCAGTCCTTTATTTTTCAGTTCGGCTATCTGATCACTGACAACCTTCTTATCGAGTCCTGTCGCCAAGGCAATATCCTTGGACCCACAGGGATTTTCACATTTGGCAAGCGCCTCAAGTATCACTTTTGCTTCACTGCCGGTACCCTTACTATTACTTGAACAACTGCAACCGCAACCACATCCACTCATTGTTTTTTCTCCTTGTTATCTCTCTTTCTTTGACATTCCGGGCATACACCGACAAATTCCAGACGATACCCGGTCACTAAGTACCCAGCCACAACCGCGAACTCCTCGGCCGTCAGCCCCTTGTAAATCAACTCAAGGTTATCCACCCTGTGACAAACCGCACAGTATATATGATCATGCTCGGAGGGATCGAAGTCAAATCTTTTCTGCCTGCCACTGATTTCAAGCTTACCTATGATTTTTGCTTCGGATAAAATCTCCAAGTTGCGATACACAGTCGCCAGGCTTATCCGCGGCATGACTTTCTTAACAATATCGTAGAGCTCATCTGCAGCCAGATGTCTCTGACTCTTTATGAGCTCTCGGAGAATTATCTCCCTCTGATTGGTCATGCGCAGTTGCATAGGAATCTTTTCCTTTTGAGAATCTCTACTAAGAGTAATTAGTTCTTGTTTGCTGGTCAAGAATTATTTGTGAAGGCGACTCCAGTATGCAGATTTTCTCGATTGAAATGCGACACAAAGCTGCATCAAATATCACCAGGGATTTTGCTCAAACCAGATTCCGTTTGATCGTGATTTAATAAAAGATAAATGGTGTTTTATTGGAGGATGACGAAAAGATATCCCGCCGTACTGATACTTTTAGTATTTTACGTAATACATTGAAAATAATAGCATAAACAAATATTCTGCGCTCGATTTAACGAATTTTTCAGTCACTGAGGAAAATTGAGTTGCAGCCTTAATAAAGACTGAAGGACAGCAAAGCGTGACTCCGCCGGAATTGCGCCATACCCATCGAGTATAAATGAAACAATAATCCAAGTAAATGTTGCAGACACTTGGGGTTTGGCGCGGCTTGTTTGCTATTCATGCATGAATAGCGGCTAAACGATCAGGTGAAGACTTTTACCCCGTTTATGATGTGGTCGACTGGTGCAGCTCCCATAACGAACCTGTGATGAGAGTGGCTCGAGATATCCCAGACCGTTACTGGTATGGAGAGAAACCGAAGGTTTTGAAAGACCATCGAGGTGCAGGAACTGACAAATTGATAGATGCTATCGATCAGGCAGCCAGAGATTACCCGTGGAAAACAACATACAAAGCGTTTCCAGGACCTAACAGCAACACTTTTGTCGCCTGGATTGCCAAACTGGCCCCGGAGCTGGATTTAAAACTCCCATTTTCAGCCATAGGAAGCGGTTATGTGGCACAAACTACTGCGCCAGAAAAGGACAAGTCAAATGCCAACCTATTAAGAGACAGAATTCATTTGCCTTAAATACTATTGACCTAAAATTTACCCCAATCTTATCGAGATTACCTCTGTCTGCTTTTGAAACTATCAGAAAGAAGATTAACCGACAAAGTGTGCCCCCACCTTTCTCCTTCCATTTACTCTTCCCTCTTTACATTACGCAAAATCGTTCTATCATAAGAATGTCCGATTGATTGTTTGAAATCAATAGATAGATCCTATGAGTGGATATTTCTGGAATCTTCCAAGAAGGAAGACCATTTCAGGAATTGCCAACTAAAGTCCTCTTGAGATGAATTTGCCTTGAAATTTTGAGATATTACGAGTGAGCCTACCAAGATAGGTTTGAGAGCGACAATGGAAATTTACTTAGTCATAGGCTTTCTTGGGCTGATCAGCGGTTTCCTGTCGGGTCTTCTCGGTATTGGTGGTGGAATTGTTATGGCACCACTTTTGCTCTATATTCCTCCGATTTTTGGACTGGAGCATCTGACTATGCAATGCGTAGCCGGGATGACAATTATGCAAGGGCTAGCCAGTTGTCTGTCTGGGGCAGTGATTCATAAAAAAATGCACTTCGTCTCCAATCAACTCTCTCTCTTTATGGGCAGTGCGATCTTCATTTTTGCTGCAATAGGAGGAGCTGGCTCCAAATTCATCTCAAATGAGATTTTGCTTTTCATTTTCGCCTGTCTTTCAATCAGTGCTGCTGTCTGTATGCTGCTGCCGATACCTCATGACAGTGAGAAGCCTGATGTGACCATGATAAAATTCAACCGTTTTCGGGCGCTGACAACAGCCTCAGGTGTCGGGTTTCTCGGGGGACTCGTTGGTCAAGGCGGTTCTTTTATTCTGATTCCCTTAATGACAACGTATGTAAAAATTCCAACCAGAATTGCAATTGGAAGTAATCTTGCCATTGTTTTGCTGTCGTCTATCGCAGGATTTATAGGAAAGTCGTTAACAGGCCAGATTGAATGGCTTCTGACAATACCAATTGTCCTGACGGTGGTGCCATCGGCAGTTTTAGGCGGAGTAATAAGCTGCAGGGTATCAACAATCTGCCTCAGGCGACTTTTGGCTGCTCTTATAGCAGCTGCCTCGCTCCGAATTTGGATTTCCTTGTTAGTTTGAGTCAAGATTTAAATGAGGATGCGAGACAATCTCAGGCATGTCGAAGTGTTCAAGAAATGAAAATTCCCAGTCGGTAAGGATAACTACCGCAGAGAAAGCAAGATATGATCACACAACATATTGTTTTTGTATTAATTATCTAACGCATTTTTCCGCCAGGATGGTGTCGCATTTTTATCGAGCCAACAAAAGTGAATTAATAATCTAAAAATTTGTGAACCTTGAAAAGGTACTGTTATGCAAAACAAAAAATCAACATTCATAGCCTTTATGGCAGTACTACTTACGATTGGAGCTCTTTGGTTTACTAATCGTGCGGTTACGCCCAAACAAGCTACGTGGGATGATGTGCTCGATGAGGGGAAAAATGGTAACTACCAGATCATTAAAACTGAAGATCTTGCCAATCTCTTCCAAAAACAAAAGGATACCGGCAGCGTTTTCCTGGTAGATACCCGTCAGGAATGGGAGTACAGAACAGGACATCTTGAGGGTGCTGTAAATTTCCCTATGGAACCGACTGCCTGGGCAAGATGGCGCAAGGCATCAGCACTTGAAAACTTCCTTGGACCAGATAAGGACCGAACTCTTGTCTTCTACTGAGCAGGACTCACATGAGTCCGCAGTGATTCGGCAGCCCGGGTGGCCGTGAAACTTGGTTACAAAAACGTCTATCGTGATCCATATGGATTTCCAGAATGGCAAAACAGAGGTTTACCGATTGCCAGTGCTCCAGCGGGACTTGCACAAATTATCGAGGAACCTAAAGCACCGGGTCCTCTCTATGGTTGGGCAATGCTCTGGACTCTCTTGGGTATCTTTGCAGGAGGAATGGCACTAAACCTGACTCCGTGTGTATATCCAATGATACCCATTACTGTTTCCTACTTCGGTGGTGAGGTTGCTAAGGGAGGTGGGGGGCGTGGAAGGCTCGTGGTACACGGGCTATGTTATATGCTGGGCCTAGCTTTCACCAATTCATTGCTCGGCGTAGTTGCATCTCTGACAGGCGGCCTTATGGGGGCGGTGCTCCAAAATCCCGTTGTTCTTCTGGTTGTTGCGGGTGTCCTAGTCTTTTTTGCAACAAGCCTTTTTGGATTATGGGTGATGCGTCTTCCAAGCGGCCTCACTCAAGCAGCGGCAAAATCGTATGCCGGTTATCTGGGCACTCTCTTTATGGGCGCAACTCTTGGAGTGGTCGCAGCCCCTTGTATCGGTCCGTTCGTTCTCGGGTTGCTCACCTGGGTTGCGGGTATGGGGAGTCCATGGCTTGGGTTTATAGTCTTTTTCACCTTGAGTTTAGGGCTCGGCCTGCCATTATTTGTTCTTGCAATGTTTTCGGGGCAATTGGAAAAACTCCCTCGGTCTGGTGGTTGGATGATTTGGGTTAGAAAGCTGATGGGATGGGTCCTGGTAGGAATGGCCGCTCATTTCGTAAGGCCAATTCTTCCTGGCCAAGGAGGAATTATTCTACTAGCCCTTGTTGCTATGGCTGCAGGTCTGCATCTCGGCTGGATTGATAAAAGTCAGGCAAACTTCCGTGCTTTTCCCATACTTAAGAGCGGGATCGGTATTGCCGGGTTGGTATTTGCTACTATTCTTATTTCAACCATGGCCATGCGAGGCACTGGGGTTACATGGAAGCCATATGTTGAAGAAACCCTAAAGGAAGCACAAGACCAAAAGAAACCCGTCATCATTGATTTCTACGCCACATGGTGCACGCCATGCCGGGAACTTGAAGAGGTGACTTTTCATCACCCCGATGTAGTCCGTTTAGCAGAAAAGGGCTTTACGATGGTCAAGGTCGATGTAACCAAAGGGGGCAATGCTTATCACGAAGAACTGTTGAAAAGATATAGTGTGAAGGGGGTGCCAACTATTGTTTTTCTTGATGGTGATGGAAAGGAGCGCGCGGACTTCCGTCTCGTGGATTATCTCCCCCCTGACAAGCTTCTTGTTCGGATGCATGATATTGCCGGATCACATAAATAGTTGATGAGCCAAACGATTTATTTGTATTTTTATCCGGCGGGAAACTCGTCGATCGTTCCAATACTTTTAATAGGTTAAACAAGGAGAAAAGCATGCTCAAGGTCCGGTTTTTCTTAAATGAACCAAACGGTAAACCCTGAAAGCATTTCAAACAGATTATGCCCAGGTTGGGCGATAAATATTCGGTTGAAATTGATATCACCGCAAAACCTAAATCAGAATACGAGACCGACGAATATTTCGCGCTTGATCTGCCGGTTGCACCTGCGGTTATGGTCGGCGACGAGATTGTCGTAGAAGGAACTGATGTGTCCGAACACGAATTGGATGCCTGTATCTGTCGCCAACTTGGTCTACCCGAACCCCAGAAAAAAGGGCTACTGGACCGTCTCCTAAAAAAATCTTAAATCCTCCTCTTGGAGCATTGTTTCAACTCTTAAAGTCACCTTTAATCGACATGGAGGACAACGGCAAATGCGTCAAAGAACGCCCAAAGTATGTCCTTGGTTTGTATGTTCATTTGCTTCCGAGTTTTCTCAGTGATAATAGCACACAATTCAGTGTCGTCGGAAAGTCGAACGACAATCTCGGCTGTAGTACGATTTCTGGTGATATGGTGGACCGTACCCTGAAACATGTTATCTGCTGTGCAGTTAGGTACACTCTCGTTTTTGCATAACTGAATCCAGGGAGCTTTCACTTCTGCCGTAATGAGCATACCTGACTTGAGACCTATGCGTGCCAGACTGCCGTTTGTGATGATCGAGGTAATGCTATTGCCACTCACCGAAACAACTTCAACGAGAGTCTGAATCGTTCCTTTGTGAATAGCATTGATTTTGCCGAAAAATGAGTTGCGGGCACTCGTCTTACGGTTGTTCTCCCGGTCAGCAAAATATTTGGCGACTTGATCAATTTCAGAGTCTGAAAATTCCACGTAGGATGCAGCAAGGTTTGGGGATGAATGGCCCATGATCTTCTGCACAACTTGCAAAGGCATGTTACTCCGCATGAGTTCCACAGCCCGAGATTTCCTAATGGTCTCGGGATTCCCCATACTATTTTTTATTCCGATCGCTGTCGCTTGTTCATAAAACTTCCGACGAACATGAGCGGGGTCAATCCGAAATAGGGAGCCGCCTGGCCATCTCGATTCCAAGTCAGATGTCATTGCCTGGATCTCGGCAGAAATCGTCTCGGGAATCTGCACATCCCTGCTGTTGGAACCCTTTCCGTCATAGCTCTTACAGAAACGAACCGTATTGTTGCCTGGATAAAAATCTTTCAAGAGATCGAGAGTGAGCACTTCGTTTAATCTGGCACCAGTGTATCTGATTATTAGAAATATTAACAGGATGCGATCTCGAGAATTCCGGTGGGATGGCCTTTGGGAGGATTTTGCCCACTGGCGAAAGGATTGCTCAAGATCGTGGAGTTGCTTGGTATCCAGGCAATTATCGGAGTCGGTAGCTGGGGAGAGCCGCCCATGACTTGGCGTGGGAGGTACGTCTTTTAGGTTATGCATGTGATTCACATGAAGTTCGAAAATATTCGTTAATAAGTATTGGTACCTTTTACCACATCAAGCTTATTTTGGAAATAGCCCCCAAAAGGCTTGACAGCATCGAAATATAAATATTAAATGATTAATAGGCACGAATATATTTATAATCGTGCCTATTTGTGGTGCTTCTTAAAAATATTTTAGTTAAAGAGAAGAGAGGTGATTGCGATGAATAAAAAATTAGACGATGAGAACCTTTCCCCGCGGGGAATAGATTCCTCCTCAAAACCTGAAGACCAAAATCCCGCTGCTGACTCACGGAGCCTTCGGTTCGACCGGGTTGAACTAGCTGGCGCTTTTGGCGATTTAGGTACGCTACTGCCTATAGTTGTAGCTATGATTTTCATCAACAAATTGAGCCCATCTTCGGTTTTTTTAACCTTTGGGCTTTTTTACTTGGTTTCTGGGTATTATTATCGTTTGCCGATACCCGTACAACCCCTGAAAGCAGTAGGAGCCATAGCCATTGCATATCCTGCTATCATCACCGAATCGGTAATCGGCGCTTCAGGAATCATCTTCAGTCTCTTCCTTTTAGCATTCTCCATGACTGGAATGATTGATCAACTCGCCAAGCTGTTTTCTCAGGCGGTTGTTCGAGGCATTCAACTAACCCTCGGACTCATTTTCCTCAAAAAAGGTATTGAGCTCATTATAAATAAAAATGTATTTATGTCAGGATTGAATGGTAAATTATCAGAATATCCGATTAATTTGATCATTGGTATTATGGTCTTTGCTCTGGTTTTGCTCCTTCTTGACAACAAGAAATTTCCAGCAGCTTTAGTTGCACTTGCTGTTGGAATCGTTTCAGGAATAGCCTTGGGCGGTTTCTCCATGCTCACTCTTTCTCTCGGCCCTACGGATATGCACTTTATCAACCCGAGTATGGGAGATTTTTGGACTGCCGCAATAATGTTGATCATACCCCAGATCCCCTTAACCATCGGTAATGCGTGCGTTGGAACTGCAGATACCTGCACTAGCCTCTTTACAGGCAACCCTCAACTTCACAAGGCCAAAGCTGGAAAATTTGCCTTCTCAATGGGACTTATGAATCTTCCCGCAGGACTATTAGGAGCAGTACCCATGTGCCATGGGACAGGTGGATTGGCAGCGCATTTCCGATTTGGGGCGAGGACTGGCGGCGCACCAATTATGATTGGCATCTTTTTTATTGTCATAGCTCTGGTACTCGGAGAACTTGGGTTTTCACTGTTGGCAATAATCCCCCAGTCAGTGTTGGGTGTCCTTCTGGTATTTGCCGGTTTGGAACTGTGCCCGTTGCTGAGAAGCCTTAAGACAAATGAGGAATATTTTATTGCACTCTTGATTGCTGGTATCGCTCTGGCCGTACCCAATATGGGATGGGCGTTTGGAGTTGGTATTGCAACTGATATTTTTATAAGAAAAATGAAGATAAAAATCTAATCTAGGCAATAAAACAAGGATTGTTTTACCGGATGCCAGGTGCGTGTATCGGTTGATATCTTCATAAACAATTATAGAATTGAGATTCTAGGATTGACCCAATGAATACAATCACAAAATGCATTTAGACTCCAATGTATTTGATCAGTAATGTGGACAATATTTTCGAATTTATATTGCCACATCGAATGTTAAGAGTTTGAGGTGGTTTATGTTTTTAAGGCGTCTACTGTTCGCTCAAACTTTTACCCAGCCAAATTTCACTGTTTTTTCTGCTTTTCCATTTCCTTTTTGAATTTGGCCTCAATGTCGGCAAACAAATCCTGTCGCTTTTTAGCCATCTCGGCTTGAATGGTGGCAACCTTCTGTTCGACGTTTTTCTTCTCGGATTGAAATTTCTCAAGCTCCCTGGCAAGACTGTTCTCTTCCATCACCTTCCTAGGCAGGGTTTCAATTGCCAGGTGATTTGCGACGGCAAGTTTTACGGAGAAGGGATCTTCAAAGGTTTCTATAATTCCCTGTTTCACAAGCCTGCGACAGAGGGTATGCCCCAATTCAACAGACAGGTTCAACATCGCACAGACATCTTCAATGTTCGGCGGGCACGCCCCCTGATGCTGGAGGACTCGGACGGCAGCAACAAATAAATGGGCTTCAGTATATGCATCCATATGGCTATAAGTGCTAAAGTATTAGGGCTAACTTCTGTAAAAGCAGCATGTTGCAGTGTCTCTTCCCCATCTCCTCCGGGGATAAAATTCTTTATCCGCAAACTCTATGGCAACCTCTGTGTAAATTCAATCCACGATCAATCCCGCCCAAGATACCCTATTTTTCTATTCTGTTACAAGAACTTGTATTTTTAGCTTGAAATTCACCACGGAGAAGCAAAAAACCAAGCCCAGGCAAAGCTGTCTCTGTTTTCAATCTATATTTCTGCATATTGCGTCGTGATTTATTGTACAAGAAAGGTGTTCAGTCGCATGAAGTATCTTGAGGGACTTTTACCGACCTGCTCTTCCTGCAAGATGGTGCGCGATGAGCAGGGTAACTGGCTGCCGATGGAGGAATATATCCAGAACCGTTCGGAGGCGAGATTCTCCCATGGCATCTGCCCTCGTTGCGCCCATAACAACTACCCCGAGGTATTTTCAAAGCCCTGACTCCGGTGAACAGAACTCCCAATGCTGCCGGCACCGAAGCAAAGTTTGTTGTAGTTATCGGCAACTGCATAGGGCGGCGTACCCTGGATGTGCGTAAACCAGCTTTCGATATCATTATAATGTTGGATAATCTGCCTGGTCACTTCCAGTGTATCTCTCGTCCCATGCACTATCACCACATCATGGAGCGAGAAGTCATACGGTTCTTTGTCGAATAGAAAATGAGTTAACGCCGAAGCCTTCCGATCGTGTTGCCTGACAACTTCCCTGGCAACTATTCGAGAAAACCCTTCCTGACGCATCGCCCGCTTGATTCGCCGCCCTTCGTCATCGTAAACAAGCACCTTCAGTACCCTGGCCAGTTGCGGATCAAGCAATGCGGTATGCAGGCCGAAAAACATCCGCCGACCTGAAAATAACTTACGCTGGGCCGCCAGGGTGCGCCTAGCCAAGTCAACAAAGATTTCCTTTTCAAATGGCTTTCCATTCCTCGACTGCGCCGTTCCAAAAAACATCCTCCGTAAGGTTTTCTTCGGCACTCCGAACCGATCGGAAATGTCGGCAAACAGCATCTCATCGGTATATACTTTCAGCCGCAGAGCGGTAGACAGTTCCCCGATTATCATGGCACCATCGGTATAGGGGCAGGGAAAAAGGGCAATCGAACGCATCATTACTCTCCTTGTAAAATTACCATCGTCAGCTGTCTTGATGCTGGCATTGCGATTGCAAACAATATGCCAGCGTTAGTCGACGCGAGCCATCCCTGGAATGTTTTGAAAATTGTCGCAAGAAAAACACTAGGTTCCTTCCCATTGCAGGTTTTGCTACCAAGGAACCAAGATTCGTTTCCCCACTTGCGACTACAGAGGGCTTTGCCAGAGCAGGCAACAAGTGTCAGCTTGTTTTACAGGGTGGCAAGCTAACGGACAAAAGAAAGGGATTGACAGTCCCACAGGCAACACCATTTATTATATTTATGGCTGTTACAAAGGAAAAATCGCATGATCCATGGTATTCTACATTTCAGAGAAGAATGAAGGTCTTGTTTGATCTTTATCACCCTCCGTTTCATAAACCCAATAGACGGGAAAGGTTTCTTCCGATGCCTGTCTAACTGATCGACGACACTCCCATGAATACAAAGATCATTGCTGGACAAAACAAATCGCTGCCAGCTGCCTTTTTTTTCCTCCTTACCCTGTTGCAGTTCGCATTTGCCACGGCGCAGGCAGAGGAAGCTCAGATAAGAATCGGTGTTCTCGCCACCCGCGGCACCGAGCAATGTTTGAAAACCTGGGGAGCAACCGCCGATTATCTGACCGATCATATCCCGGGAAAAACCTTCGTCATTGTGCCGCTCACCCATGACCAAATAGCCGCAAGCGTTGACCGGGGGGAAATCGCTTTCATCCTCACCAACTCCTCTTTTTACGTGGAGCTGGAACAACAATACGGCATCAACAGGATTGCCTCCTTGAAAGAGATGCGCCTGGGCCATGCCTATTCGAAATACGGCAGTGTCATCTTCAGTCGGAAAACGCGCAACGATGTGAGAACCATAAGTGACCTGAAAGGTAAATCTTTCATGGCGGTTTCCGACGGTTCACTCGGCGGCTGGCAGATGACCTGGCGGGAGCTCAAGGAAAAAGACATAAATCCCTTGCGCGATTTCAAGTCACTACTCTTTGGCGAAACCCATGACAATGTGGTGTATGCCGTCCGGGACGGCGTTGTCGATGCCGGTACGGTACGGACCAACACCCTTGAGGAGATGCACGCCGAGGGGAAAATCAACCTTGATGATTTTTATGTCTTCCCCAGGATTATTAACACAGGTGAGAAGACCCCCTATCTCTGCACCACTCGGGAATATCCTGACTGGCCGATGGCCAAGGTCAAGGATACCCCGGACACACTTGCCGAAAAAGTCGCCGTAGCCTTGCTCCAGATGCCTGCCGATTCACCGGCTGCCCTCGCCGCCAGGTGTGCCGGCTGGACCATTCCCCTCAATTACCAGCCGGTCATGGAGCTGATGATGGCTCTGCGCCTCGGTCCCTACAAGGATCTCGGGAAAGTAACCATCGCCGATATCCTCCGTAATTATGGACCCTGGCTGCTCGTCGCTTTCATCTTTTTTTGCAGTCATATTGCCTTCACCGGCCTGGTTATGAAACTCAATCGGCGCATCAAGGCGTCGCAGTTTTCACTCATGGCCGAGATCGAGATGCACAGAAAACTGGACAGAGAACTGGAACAAGCCAAACACCAGGCGGAGGCTGCGACTTTAGCCAAGAGCCGCTTTCTCGCCAACATGAGCCATGAGATCCGCACACCAATGAACGGTATTATCGGCGCAACCGATTTGGCCCTGGCCGAAAAATTGTCGCCGGAAGTCGAGCATTATCTGCATATTGTCCAGAATTCTTCCTACGCCCTTCTCGGAATCATTAACGATATCCTCGATTTTTCAAAAATCGAAGCCGGGCAACTAGCACTGAAGGAAAGGGATTTCAGACTCGACGAGATGTTTGACCGGGTGATGGATGTCTTCGTCAATCTGGCTGCGGATAAAGATGTTGAACTCCTGGTCGATATCGATGCCGACACCCCACGCATCCTCAGGGGCGATTCTCTCCGTCTGCAGCAAATTCTCACCAATCTGATCAGCAACGCCCTCAAATTCACCGGTCGAGAGGGTATCATTCTGGTCAGTGCCAAAGAGAGCGACAAGGTCGAAGGACTGACAGACAACCAGGTGGTTTTGAGCTTTGCCGTGAAAGACACCGGCGCGGGCATTTCCCCTGAATATCTGCCGCTGCTCTTCGAACCGTTTACCCAGGGTGATTCCTCCTCGACGAGGAAATACGAAGGCACCGGCCTCGGTCTGAGCATCTGTAAGAAATTCGTATCGATGATGCACGGAACCATTGGTGTCGAGACCGCTCTCGGCAAGGGTTCTACCTTTTACTTTACGGTACACCTCGAAAAAGCCGGGGAACCGTTGGTCTCACGACTGGTCTTCCCGCCTGATATCAGCGGCTTGAATGTATTGGTTGTCGACGACAGCGGCGACAGCCGGGAAATAATGACAAAAATGCTTGTTTCCCTTGGCTTCGCAGTGGAAACGGTCTCTTCCGGTGCCGCGGCAATCTTGAGGCTGCAAAGCAATGACGGAGACCAAGCTCCTGTTGAATTGGTCCTGATGGACTGGAAAATGACCGAGATGGACGGCATTGAGGCGTCGCGCAGGATCCGCGAGGACCTCCATCTCACCCTGCCGATCATCATGATGACTGCATTTGCCCGCGAGGTACAAAGATCGGCGGCGGAAAAAGTCGGGATAAACGGCTTTCTAACCAAACCGATTTTCCAATCAACCCTGTTTGATGCGATTATGGATGCCTTCGGTAAGGCGGAACTACAAAAGAGCGGCGCTAAGATGTCGTTTACTACCAAGGCCTCGATGTACAAGAAACAGCTGAAAGGCTGTAAAATTTTGGTGGCTGAAGACAACCTCACCAACCAGGAGGTTGCCAGGGCCATTCTCAAAGGGGCAGGCATTCGCGTCACTGTCGTCGGCAACGGCGAGGATGCGGTGGCAAAAATTGTCCGGGAGTCCTTTGATGCGGTGCTCATGGACGTGCAGATGCCGAGGATCAACGGCTTTCAGGCCACCCAACAGATCAGGCAGATCCCCGGCTGCGAAACACTGCCGATTATCGCCATGACCGCCCACGCCTTAAAAGGCGACGAAGAAAAATGTCTTGAAGCGGGGATGGATGGTTATGTCTCCAAGCCAATCAATCAGGAACGCCTCTTCTATACCATCTGGCGACATCTTCTCAACAGGAAGCGGGTGACCGCTACTGAAGGCGGGCAGGAATTTCTAACCGAAAAACAAGGCGAAGCTTCGACCTGGATCGGATCAAGAGAAGATGAACTTGAGGAATCCGCCACTCCGACCTCCACTGATTCTTTCCAGGTTCCGGGCATAGATATCGGCTCCGTGCTGCAGGCTACCGGTCTCAACTGGAAAACATTTCAGGATATACTTTACGGATTTTACCGAGACAACCGCAATACCGTCACCGCCATTGCGCAGGCTCTTGAAACAAAAGACCGCAACACCCTCCAGCATCTCGCCCACAGCCTCAAGGGAAGTGCCGGCAATATCGGTGCGGGTGAACTCCGCGAAGCAGCCGACGAGTTGGAACGCGCCTGCGGACTGCATCTTCCGGCCAGCGACTTTGCCCAACTTTGCCGGGAACTGCAGCAGGAACTCTCCCGAATTCTCGCAGTCATTGAACCGATGAGCCCCGCATCAGATAAGAGCGTCACCCAAGGTCCTTCTCCGGCCACAACCGATGATATCCTGCGCCTCTTGACCAGCCTCGCCGAGGCTATCGACCGGGCCGACCCGGAAGAAATTCAAACAATAGCGACAGCGTTGCTCGACCAACTGGCTGGGGGTAATATCATCGACCAGACAACCCTTACCACTCTTCTCTCACAAACACAGCGCTATGATTATGACGAGGCTATGAAAACCATCGAACATATCCAAAAGGCCGTAGAGGAACATAAATGAACGAATCTCGACCACTGGTTCTGATTGTCGATGACAATGCTACCAACATTGATTTACTGGTCAATACCTTGAAAGCCGAATGCCGGCTGGGTATTGCCAAAAGAGGCCTGAACGCCCTTGAATACGCAGAAAAGTTCCGTCCTGACCTCATCCTTCTCGACATCATGATGCCGGAAATGGATGGCTACGAGGTTTGCACCAGGTTGAAAAACAATCCCCTGACTGCGACGATCCCAATCATCTTTATTACGGCCATGACGGAAACAGTCAACAAAACCAAAGGATTCACCCTGGGTGCCGTCGATTATATCACCAAACCGTTTCATGCGGCCGAGGTCCAGGCCCGGGTCCAGGCCCACCTGGCCATGGCCCGGATGAAATCAGAGCTCCGATCCGAAAATGAGCTTTTAGAGCAGATGGTGGCCAAGAAAACGCTGGAGATTCAAAACATGCTCCAGGGTATCATCAGCAGCATGGCCCTGATGGTCGAAATCCGCGATCCCTATACCTCCGGCCACCAGCAACGAGTGGCCCAGCTGGCCTGTACCATAGCCGACAAAATGGGATTGCCGCCGGATAAAATCGAAGGACTGCGTATTGCCGCATTACTGCATGATGTCGGTAAAATCAGGATTCCTGTTTCAATCCTCAATCGAACAGGACGACTTCTCGATGCCGAGATGGAGGTTATTAAAATCCATCCACAAATCAGTTTCGAGATCCTGAAAAACATCCCCTTCCCCTGGCCTTGCGCCCGTATGGTATTGGAGCATCATGAGCGACTGGATGGAATGGGCTACCCACAGGGTTTGCACGAAAATGACATTCTTCTCGAATCGAAGATTCTGGCAGTGGCCGATGTCATGGAGGCAAAAAGCTCCTTCCGGCCCTATCGGCCTGCCCAAGGGATAGAGGCCGCATTAGAGGAACTGAGGCAACACCGGGGTACTTTATATGACTCTGATGCAGTGGACGCCTGTCTTTCGATTTTTATCGGTGGCACATTTCAGTTTGATCTCCCCCAACAGGAAGCTGTCCGCCATGACCCACCGCCCCTCAATCATCTCCTGGACAAAAGAGAGTAAAGAGAATTGTTTTGTCTTGCATGATGTCTCACCTGCAAAAAAAATGGCCGGACCACATGTTGGTCCGGCCATTTTCCGCCGACGGGCGTTTTTTTCCTTTAGAACTCGCTGGTTCCGTAGCCCCGATAAACGGGTCTCTTATCAATTCTCCCTTGGGGGGTTAAAAATTCACTGATATTTTTTCGGCAAAAATTATCTATTTCTCTGCTTTTTGAAGGGATTCATGATCAGTACCGGGCAATGAGCCCGTTTCAAAACGCGTTCCGCCACACTGCCCAGGAGGATCTTCTCCAAACCTTTCGCACCGTGGGTAGAGATAATTATCAGATCTGCATCGGCAATCTCAGCCAGTTCGACGATCTTTTCGACAGGTTCACCGTTTACCACCTGCCCGGAACAACCTGGGCATTTTTCCTTAGTATCATCAACAAGATTGGCCATTCTTTCTTCAGCCGCAAAATGCACTTTATCCCGATACTCCTCGGCGAAGGGTGCCCCAATCATAGCATCACCCGGATAGGTTGCGACGATATGGACAAAATGGATGGTTGCCGCCAGTTTTTCAGCCATGTAGCAGGCATAACCAACCAACTTGCCGGTATTTTCTGCGAAATCAACAGGAACAACAATTTTCTCAATTGTTTTCATACGACACCCTCCTTGTCGGTGGAAAAACCTCGCTTGCACATTCCTGCGTATCGCTGCTCTTCCCCATTTTTGCCACTTTGCCCGTCGGCGTGGCTGTTATCATTTCTTTGAAAAAGCATTTGCCTATTTCCGTCAAACTCCACTCTTGCCCCCCGATTAGGTTCTTTCGTTCCTGACACACATTTAGCTAGCACAAATTGTGCCATATCTTCATCTACCTGAAAGAACACCGATCACTTCGTTTTTTAGAGCTGAGCACTCTTTCGTTTTCGTCAATCTCATAGGAAAACCATATGACTGGAACGTTTTGTGCAAAACATTTCATATTAGAGACCTCGAGTAAAGATAGTTCTGACCAGGAACACCTCGAAAAACACTCGGAAGATTTAAGAGATCACAATGAAATCAAGGAAGTAAGGCTACAAAGAAGGGTGAAGTTCTGAAAGCCTGATGAGGTACCGAGGAAAACTTGAGAACAACTGCTGCGGCAACAAAGAAAAGGAAAGGCGATGCGAACAGTGTCAGAAATATTTACACCCTGTAAATATTTCTGTCGCCGTGACAACACATCTTCAAGAATCTCCTTGTCGGAATTGGGTGACAACTATGCGAACGAAAGAGCCTTACCATATTATGGTCACCGACATTAATCATAACGTCAGAGATCTCCTGAAACGTGAATTGGAAAAAGAGGGCTATTCGGTTTTCTGCGTTAAAAGCGGCATTGATGCTTACCATTCGATCTGCGACTCGGGCATGGTCGACCTTATTATTCTTGACCCCGAGCTGCTCTATCCCTATGGCCATTCTCTTTTTGCCGATGTTCTCGATAATAACCCATCGCTCCAGATCATTATCCATGCTTACCATGATTTTATCAGCGGACTCCAAGCCGGCGGCAATGTCCATATCGTTGAGAAAAATGCGGCAAGCATCCACTCTCTCAAGGAGAAAATTCGTGCCTGTTCATCACAAAAAACAGCTCGCTGACGATGCGTGTCCCACTCCTTGGCTGTGATGAAGGTTAAGACCGTCGAGGATTGAGCGCCGCCGCCAGCAGTTCAAGAATATGCACGGCCTTCACCTGCATCCCGGCGTGATTGATGACGTCCTGCAGTTGCATGATGCAGCCGGGACAAGCGGTGGCAATCATACTCGCCCCACTTTCCTGAAGGCCGGGAATTTTTTTTGCCCCTATTGCCTTGCTGCTTTCATAGTGATGCACCGAAAAGGTACCTCCCAGTCCGCAGCAGGTAGAGGCTCCAGCCATTTCAACAAAATCGACGTTAGGCAGTGCTTTCAGGAACTCGCGCGGTTCACTGGTTATTCCTTGAATCTTCAGATGACAGGGATCGTGGTAGGTGACCCGCGTCCTCTCCGGCCATTTTTCTATCCCGGCCAGTTCGTCAAACAGCCCGGCATCCTTCAGGAATACGCTGAAATCAACGACTTTTTCGGTGAAGCTCTTAAAATCCGCCTGCATTGTCCGGTAGTGTTCACCGATCCCGCCATTGCATGATCCGCAGGCGGTTACAATGTGCTGCACCTCCCTGGCCGCAAATGCGGCAATGTTTTTCTCGGCCAGTTCGCTCACCAGTTGGCCATTGCCGGAGGATAGAGCGGGGATGCCGCAGCACCTCTGGGCGCGGGGCAGATAGACGGAATATCCCAGACGGTGGAGAATGGCCACCATATGTTCGCCTATTTCCGGATAGGCGTAGGTGATCGAACAGCCGGCGAAGAATCCGACAACGGGCTTATCCGTCTGCCCCTCGATAAACTCCGGCAGCCGGTCAAAGAGATTGCGAAAGGCGATCTTCGGAACAGTCCGATTTTGCATGCCTTGCAAACCTGGGGCCGGAAACCGCAGACGCAGGCCGCTCGACTCAGGTACTTTTTTCAGTAAAAGGGGTGCAAGTAACGCCCCACCCTTACTGAGGCTATTCATTAAAACCTTAGAACCAAGAAGAGCAGAAATCCCTTTACCAAGTGGGGACAGCCCCTGTTTTTCGGCAATCTCGCGGCGGATCGCCCCGACGATCTCATGGGTCGGCACCTTGTTCGGGCATTTACTGACACAGGAGCCACACATGAGACACATGCTGATATCCTCCTGCAGTCGCTCTTCAAGATCCGCCCCACCAGCCAGGAGTGCCGCAGCCAGGCTGATCTTGCCCCTCGCCACCGCCCCTTCTTTTCGGGTAAGCTGGTAAGTAGGACAATGCGCCTGGCACACGCCGCACTTGACACATTCGCCGATCACCTTGGAAAAATCCTGTAACTTCTTATTGTTGTTCATGACTCAGTTACTGTCCGCCTTGACTGGGAGGTCGAAAGGCTTATCAGAAAAAATCTTGCCGGGATTAAGAATATGGTTCGGATCAAAGGCGTCCTTAATCCGCTGCATATAAGCGATGGTTGTGGCATCAAGCTCCATGCTTAAATATTTTGCCTTGGCTGTACCGATACCGTGTTCTCCGGAAATCGAGCCTCGCAGGTCGATGACCGCCTGAAACACCTTACCAAGCACCATCTCCACCTTTTCCGCCATACCGTTTTCCCGCAGGTCGACCATGATATTAACATGGATATTTCCGTCGCCGGCGTGGCCAAAGTTAATGATGGGCACGCCGTAGTCGGTGGAAATTTTTTCGAGGGCGCGGATCATATCGGGAACCTTGGAACGGGGCACGACAATGTCCTCATTGAACTTGTCCGGATTGATCCGCCTGAGATTGGGGCTGACGTTACGCCGTACCTGCCAAATCTCCTCCGACTCTTCGTGGCTGGCGGCAATCCAGACCGACAGGACACCGAAATCTTGAATTATCTCCTGTATCCGGGCGATCTGCGGATCAAGCATGGCCACATCACCGTCCACCTCGATTATGAGAAGGGCTCGGCAACTCTCGGGCAGGGCAACAGGGCTGGTATGACGGATGCAATCGATGGTGGCCCCGTCCATGAACTCAAGGGTCGTGGGAATGATTTTTGCTCCGATAATTGCCGCCACCGATTGTGCTGCCCCTTCGATGGTCGCAAACTGAACAAGCATGGTCTTTTTCGCCGCCGGTTTCGGCAGCAGTTTTAAGATAATTTTGGTAACAATGCCGAGCGTCCCCTCCGATCCGACAAAGAGCTTGGTGAGATCGTAGCCAACCACGTTTTTCAGCGTCTTGCCACCGGTGTGAATTATCTCGCCGGTAGGCGTCACCACCTCAAGGCCCAGAACGTAATCCTTTGTCACCCCGTATTTGACGCAGCGGGGGCCACCGGCACATTCGGCAACGTTGCCGCCCAGGGTACTGAACTCTTTTGAGGCCGGATCGGGCGGATAAAAAAGCCCCAACTTTTCAACCTGCCGTTGCAGTTCGGCGGTAACCACTCCCGGTTCGACCTCAGCGGTGAGGTTTTCACTGTCAATATCGAGAATCCTGGTCATTCGCGTCAGGACCAGGACAATACCGCCGCGTACCGGCAGGGTTCCACCGGAAAAACCACTGCCCGCCCCACGCGGCAAAATCGGAATCTTATATCGATTGGCCAGCCTTACCACTTCTGCCACTTCGTCTGTGGTTGCGGCATAAACAACAACATCCGGCAGATGACACTTCTGGGTGGCATCATAGGAGTGGGTGATTCTATCGGTTGAGGCGATCGAAACGTTATCCGCGCCGACAATTGCTTCAAGCTCTTTTACCAGCTGTTTATCCATATATCTTCTTTAGATTCCTGGAAACCGTATGTATAAATCGAGGTTATCGATTTTCAATCTTTTACGATAGAACGACGGCACTCACCTGGCTTCTTGGAAAATAGACCTGCCGTCGTAAGCTGCGCCACTTCAGCCTTTCACCTCATGTCTGCTTCTGTTGAGATAGCATATTCCTGCAATATCCAGCCGTACGATCCATTGGGCAGTCTGAAAGAGTACCATTCTCCCTCCATGCCACTGACCTCGACAACCTCGCCGCGATACAGTTGACCGATGACCTCGAATTGTGTTCCCGGTCCCGATCGAACATTGAGGGATTCGACCTTGATCCCTACCTCGTCACCGACACCGACCCGAAAATCGCCGCCTGCCGGTTCATTCCGGTATTCACGAGGCGATGGTTTTTCTACGACAATGTATTCGTCACCATCCATTTCATAGTACACATCATCGCAACCGTAATAGCGACGGCCATCAATAGAGAGGGGTGAGCATCTCTCCGGCAGAGTTCGTATCCGGGCGCCGAGCGGTGCCTGAACCACCACATACCCTTCATCGGTATGTTGATAATAATTCCCCATATGGAAAAAAAACGCCGCACCGGCAACACTCAGGGCAAAGGCCTCAAAAGGAAGATTTCTGTACATTCTGCCATGCGGCCTCGAATGCCGACCCCTGTCGTAATCATCCCGCTGATTCGGTCTATTTCGTGAGTACTCACGGTTGTCATATCTATTCGGCCCTTGTTCCCTGACCTCTGGGGGCCTCTGCCGCTCACGATGTTTTTCCACGAAGAACGGCACTCCGGGAACCGGACCCGGCACTGGAACTGGAACGCCATGGTGAAAATCAGGCACCGGCGGTACCGGCACTGGAACACCATGGGGCAAACCAGGCACCGGCAACCTCGCTATCGTAGGAAACCCTGGCGGAGCGGGTATGGTTATATCCTGGTCATCCGAATGGCCACGTGCACACACGAAACCAGCCGGAGACAGGAGAAGACTCCCCGAGAGCAAGAGAACGCCGACTTTACGGAAAAAGCAACAAGATATGTGCACCTTAAGACCTCTTGATAGTGTATTTATGTAAAAACCAGCAACTACGTGACCACTCAAAAAATGGACAACACAGGCAGGCCGCCTTGACTTCCTTGATCTGCAATTCTAGCTTTTTTTCGCTTCTTTGTCTTCGCAAATCTCCTTGACCCTGCCAACTGCACCGCTGTCCAACCGCACTTTGATACCGTGGGGATGGGTCGGCGATTTGGTGAGAATGGTCTGCACCCGGCCACGGGTTAAAGTCCCCGTCCGTTGCTCCTCTTTCAGGACAATGGCCACATCCGAGCCGATTTTTATGTCGGCACGATTCTTTCCATTCATGTTTTCACCCCCCGCTCCGCTTGGCCGGCCAGCCGCGTTTTGCCATTTCTTCAAGGAGCACATCGCGATGGTCGCCCTGGATTTCGATGACTCCGTCTTTAACCGTCCCCCCGGATCCGCAACGTTTTTTCAAGTCCTTGGCCAGAGCTTCCAGTCCGCTGGAATCAAGGGGTAAGCCGCTGATAGTGGTCACGCCCTTGCCCTTCCGGCCTTTAGTCTCCCGACCAACTCTGACGCCACCCTTTGCAGGGTTGGCAGCCTTTTTTTGCCGACAAATGCAGGAAAAAACCGGCTTGTCGCAATCGGGACAGATCCGCCCATGCTCGGTGGAATAGACTGTGGCTGTTGTTTTTGTTTTCATGGCTGTCGCCTTCCTTGCCAGTTAACCTCGGCCACGGTAGCCGGCAACCCCTTGATCGGGAACCCACAAACCTTTTGGAGGTTCGCCGGTCTGAAAGAACACGTCGATGGGCATGCCACCGCGCGGATACCAGTAGCCGCCGAGCCGCAGCCATTGCGGAGCAATGCAGTCAATGAGACGTCGGGCAACTTTAATTGTGCAATCCTCATGGAAGGAACCATGGTTGCGGAACGAGCCGAGAAAGAGTTTCAGGGATTTACTCTCCACCAGCCAATCACCCGGCAGATAGTCGATGACCAGATGGGCAAAGTCGGGCTGCCCGGTAATCGGACAGAGGGAGGTGAATTCCGGGACGGTAAAACGAACCAGATAGGCTATCCCCGGCTGCGGATTGGCCACTTTTTCCAAGATTGCCGATTCAGGGTTTTCCGGTAACGACGCTTTGCCGCCAAGCTGGGTGAGATTGCTGTAGATTGTTTCCTCGGTCATAACCTTTTCTCCCTTTTCCTTTATCGTCCGCGTTTGTTGCCCCAAAGGAGCAGATGCAGCTGCGGCAGAACCCGGGCCGCATACCAGCTGTCGGCCAACATTCTTGCGACAAGCCGGCGCAGTTGCTCTTGACTTGCCTGGTCGCCGTCGTAATTTTCATCCGCGCGCACATTGCAGGGCTGTAGATAGACCGGCAACTTCGGAAAGTTAGCAGCTGCCTTACGAGCAAACTGGTAGTCATCTTCATCAAGAACGACAAGCTTCAGAACCACCGTCGCCGCTGCTGCAGCGACAACACACGCCTCAAGTCTTTGCCAGTCTGTTTTCATCCCACTGGAGGGTGGTTTTGGACTGAGCGTCAGAACCTCAAGGCCTGAAAACCATGGCTTAGCGACACTCCCCTGGGTTTCCATGGCGAAACTATACCCTGATTTCTTGCCGAACCGTATCAAGCCCTCTAAAGGTTGGAGGGCCGGATTGCCGCCGGAGAGGGAGATCAGCAGTGGCTGTCCACCGCTCAATCGGTCCACCTCAGCGAGAACCTCTGCCGCCGACATATCCGTCCAACTGTCGCGAAAGCTTCCTTCAACCGCATACAGGGTATCGCACCAGCGACAGTGATAATCGCAACCACCGGTGCGAATAAATACCGTAGGCTGGCCGATCAGGGAACCTTCGCCCTGGATGGTGGGCCCGAAGATCTCACAGATCTTGATGGTTTCGGCATCGCTCATGGCCGGTATTCCGCCCAGGTCTTCGGCGTCTCACTGACTCGCACCGCCGAAACCTCCGGCCAAAGGTTCCTGCACCAGGTAAAGAAGCGGTGCGCCAGACCTTCGGCGGTAACATGGGCATCGCCGAAGATGTCGTTCAAATGACGATGGTCAACTTCTTCCTCAAGGTAGGTTTTGAACGTGTTCAATTCGCGATAATCACGGACAAAACCGGTGGGGCCCAGTTCCATCGCCTGCAACTCGACGACAACCGTGTAATTGTGGCCGTGCAGCCGGGCGCAGGGATGATCGTCCGCCAGACCAAAGAGTTGATGCGAAGCGGAAAAAGTGAATTCTTTGCTGATGGTATACATCTAGACCACCCCGCTGGTTTTGGCACGGGCCACGGCTTCTCGCCAGTAAAGACCATCGACATATTCCGTTGGATCGGCAACCCCGGCAAGGGCAAAGGCCTCGATGCGTTCGACGCAGGTGCCGCACCGGCCGCAATGGTTTTCACCGCCTTGGTAGCATGACCAGGTGCGCTTGAAGGGCACCGCCAGGCGATTGCCGACGGCAACGATATCGGCCTTGGTGGAGGAGACAAAGGGTGTGTACAGTTTGATTTGCGCCAAGCCCTTCAGGGCAAGATCCTGCATGGCCTGAAAGGCCTCGATAAATCGCGGCCGACAATCGGGATAGATGAAATGATCGCCGCCATGCACCGCCGTGCCAACCGCTTCCGCCCCCTGCGCTGCGGCAATGCCGTAAGCTATGGTCAGCATAATGGCATTACGGTTTGGGACGACGGTGAGTTTCATGGTCTCCTCGGCGTAGTGCCCTTCAGGGACGGTAATTTCGTCGGTTAAGGCCGAACCGCTGAGCAGGGGGCCGAGATGGGAAATATCGATCTTTAAGTGGGGTACGCCAAGTCGATCGGCACACTGTCCGGCAAAGTCGATCTCTTTTTTGTGGCGCTGGCCGTAAAAAAAGGAAACAAGCCCGAGCAGCTGGTTTTCAGCCGCTACTTTATGGGCGAGGGTGACGGAGTCAAGTCCGCCGGAGCAAACAACAATGGTTTTCATTTTTTCGTCCTTGTTTTTATTAACCGGGTAGGTCCGCGACCGGTGTATGCTGCCGCTGCCGCAGCAGTTGGCCAAGCTATAGCAAGTTACAGCTAAAAATGTAAGATTTTTCTTATCGACCAGGGTGGCGAAACTGCAATTCCGCCACCCTGCCGGTCGCTTATTTACTCACTTCTTCTGTTTTCTCGGTACCTGCGTCCACGGCCTTTTCCGGCTCTACTGCCTTTGCCTTGGCAATCAAGGAATCGCGGTTCGCTTTTAAAAGGCCTTCAACCTGAAGACTATGCACCTTACAGTACAAATCCCGCTCCGACTGTTTCAGAACGTAAGCATCTCCCTCGGCTTTAACAAAGCGAAACTCCGCCTTAGCACCACCCTTTCGGGTTATGGTAAAGGATAAAGCCTGACTGGTGGTGAAAAGCGACTGGGCCTCCTGCGGCTTAAGGACCGCCTGAATCGTCAGGCCACTGGCCTTGGCGACAAGGTCCGCGGCAGCCTTGGCATCGGTTGCCTGCCCATCCGGCAGATCGACGAGCTGCCAGTCTTTATCCTTTCTCTGCAGGGAAAAATCGGCAAAGGTGAGAGCCTCGATATCCTCTTCCTTGATTTTCATGATATTTTTATCGAGCCACTTATCGGCTGCGGTCTCAAGCTCATAGGTGCTGAGCTCGACCACTACCACACCCCCCGATCCAGCCTTGCGGGCATGTATCTGGCGAAAACTCGGAGAGGTGCCGACATACAGATCGCCAACCACACTCTCGCCGGCCTTCAGCACCACATGGCGTTGAAAGAGATCATCGGCTACCTTGAAACGTTTAGCCGCCGTAGCCGAGGTGGCAACGGCAAAACCCTGCTTCATCTCTTGGAGTCGAGTGAGCAGAGCGGCAACCTGCTCAGCACTGGCCGGAGCACCAAAGGAATCCGGGAGAATCCAGCCGCCATCTTTTTTTTGTATGACGATCCGGTCCTTCTCCGGGCCGGTGATTTCCAGGGTGGTAACTGCATCAGCTGCAAACCCGAGCAGCGGCGCCTCGGGTTTTGCGAGATCGCTCGCCGTTTTGCCGCCGACCTGGAAGGCCACCACCAGGCCTATCTGGAGCACAAGCAGGAGCGCTGCTATTGTAATCGTCCTTTTCATCATGAAATCCTCCCCATGCTTTGCTGCAACAAGGCTATATGGCGTTTTTCAGTGCGTTTGACAGCCCGCCTCCTGATAAACCAGATCAGAACCAGACCGACAAAGGCCAGGCCATAATTGAGATATTCAAAGACCAGCTGCATTTCCCTGGTCATCGGTACCAGTGGCCTGGCGAAGTGGCTTCTGCCGCGAATTGCCAAAAGCCCACGATCCTCAAGAGACCAGTCGATGGTATTGGCGATAAGTTGCACCGGCGCGAGATAGCTGGTGCGCATGACGCTGGAGTTGATACTGAGGATGGTATCGCTGAGGAAGGTGTTTGAAGAAAAGAGGATGATCCTGGCACTTTCCGCTGATTTGTCCAGCTGCCGGGTAATGACCGGAGCCTTCTTCTCTTCTGCCGGCTTTCCAGGCGCAGGCTGTGCAGGGGGCTTAGTGGCCTCCTTTGCCATCTCTTCCGGTGTTGGCAAAAGAGGTGAGGGTTTGCCGCTGAAATAGGAGGCGAATTGTCCTTCAAGGGCCACACCCAACAGCTTTTTGCCCTGGTTTTCACCAACGGCAAAACCGAGTTCGCCATAGGCCTTGAAATTCGGCTGGATTTTAGTCTCGGCCGAGGTCCAGCTTTTATCAGAACTTTCAAGAAGGCGGATGACCTTACGGTCCTTGTTTTTCTCGGCATCAACCGATATCGGCGAGGCCCAGTTCATAGTCAATTGATTCAAACCGGTGGTCAGGCCACTCGCCTGGTTCATACCATCCGGACGAATATCAACGAAATAAGGATAGTTGACCAAACTCATCTCTTTTATGGAGAAACCGGCAACCTGGCGCTGCACCGGTACCGGAAAAGCGCTGTTTTGCGGATCGAGCACCATTTCGTCACCGATCTTCACCCCCATAAACCCAAGCCAGTTTTCCAATCCGGAGGCTTTCTTCTCAACAGTCAATTCACGATCAAGTCCAACGGAAAAAGGTGCGGTAGCGATGACCACCGTGCCGCCCCGCATAAGGAACTGGTCCATGGCGAAAAGCTGCCTTTCGCTGGTCGCCTCGGGCGCCATAACCATGAGCAGATCGGCCTCATCCGGGGTATAACCGTTTGCCAGGTCGGTTGGGGTGATGGTATGATCCTTGCCCAGGACTTCTTTTAAAATTTCAAACGGCATTCCCTGTCCCGGCATACCGTATTGGGGCATCGGCGGCACAACTTTTGGAGTATCGAGAGCAACGGTTTTGCCAAACCCGGCCGAGAATCTTTTCAAACCGGCCTCGATCGCCCGTTTGAGACTCTCTTTGCCGAGATCCTCCGGCAGGGGAACTTCGACCATCCGGTCGCCGCTGACCAGGGTCATATAGTACCAGAAGGAACGCTGATCAAAGAGGCTGGTGGCCATCGGCCGAAACCCGTATTCCTTGCCGATCTTCGCGGCAACGCTGCCACCCTCGGCGTCGGGGTCGACAAAGCGACTGGCAAAGAGCGCACCACCCTCCTTCTCCATGTCGGAGAGCATAGTCTGCAGATCCTTCTTCAGGCTGACGAGTTCCGCCGGCAGTTTCCCATCCGGTGACATATAGCCGGTAAACTCCACTTTTTTGCCAATACCGGCAAAGAGGTCACCCCCGCCCTGGTAGCTGTACAACACTTTTTTAATGGCCCTGGTGATATCGTATTCCGGGTTACGCAGATCGACATCGATTTTTTCTTCACTTGCCGATTTAATCTCAATAAGATCACGGAAACCAAGAACCTGGAATTGATCGCCATACTGGATGAGCAGATCAAAATAGGAATTGGTCACCGCCGCCTGATACTTGCTGGCGGTCTGGAACGGCACCGGACGAATACCGTATTTCTGCCCCGCCTCCTTCTCCAGATCGGGGTGCTCGAGCGGATCGATAAATTCAACCCGCACCTTGCCACCGCCGGCCACCGCATATTCCTGCATCAGGTCACGGATCCTCGGCACCAAAGGCGCCAGGAGGGGGTGGGTCTGGGCGGAGAAATAGCCGCGGATAAGCAGGGGTTCCTTGAGCTGACTCAGATAGCTCCTGGTTGCCTCGGAGATCGAATAGATATTGCCCTGGGTCATATCGCTACGCAGCACACCAATGGGGGCCAGCCAGAAATTGGCGATAAGAAAATTGGCGATGATAAGGCCTGAGGCCAACTGCCAGCGTCGGTGGTGGCTGTTTACCGGATTTTCCGCCCAGCGGAACTTTTCCAGCCCATAGATATTGAGACTGAGAAAGATACCCATGATGCTGAGGTAATAGTACAAATCTCGCAAATCGATCACCCCGCGGGTGATGGCATTAAAGCGGGAGCCCGAGCCGAGGAGTTTCAGCAGCTCGGCGCCACGATTGCCGAAGAAGGCGCTGAGGGTGTCGGAACCAAGCAGGTAAAAGAGCGAACATACCAGCACCGTGGCGATCAGGCTGACGATCTGGTTTTCCGACTTGCCGCTGACATAGAGACCAATGGCGATATAGGCCGCGGCGAGAAAGAGGGTGGCCAGATACCCGCCGAAGACCGGGCCCCAGTCAAGCGGTCCCATGAAACTGACGGTGATCGGCAGCGGCAAGGTCAACAGTAGCGACAGGCCGATAAGGCCAAGGCAGGCAAGGAACTTGCCAAATACCAGGGCCCAGGGCGCAACCGGCGAGGTGAGGAGGAACTCAAGCGTTCCCGCCCGTCGCTCCTCGGCCCACAATCGCATGGTCACTGCGGCGGTAAGGAAAATAAGAAGAATCGGCATCCATTTGAAAAGAGGCCGCACCTCGGTAATATTGCCGGCAAAAAAGGTTTCAACCCAGAAAAAGATAAACAGCGTCGCAGCCAAAAAAACGCCGATAAAAATCAGGCCGATGGGCGAGCTGAAAAATGCCGCAAACTCCTTTCTGGCGATACGAAAAATGGTCTTCATACTTCACTCCTCCCTATTGCACTGATCTCGGCGAAAACGGTTTCAAGATTCCTGGCCTCAAAACCCATGGAGTAGAGCTGCCAGCCTTTATCATGCACCGTTTTAGCGATGGTAGCCGCCGACTCGTGTCGATTCTCGCTGTTTTCAAGAGTCAGGCCATAGGTCTTGCCGGGGCTCGCCTGGGCGACCGAAACGAGCGGGGCAACCTGGGTCACTCCGGCAACCGCGCCAAGGCAGGTGATGACCTCACCCGGTTCACCATTTACCGAGACCAGCAACCGCCCTTCGGTGCGCAGGGCGTCAAGACGGGAATCAAGGGCCTTTTTACCGTCCTTTAAAATGATGACCCGGTCACAGATGGCCTGGACCTCCTGAAGAATGTGGGTGGAGATGATGATCGTCGAATTCTCGGCAAGTTTGGTGATCAACCCGCGCATATGCTGAATCTGCGTCGGATCAAGACCGTTAGTCGGCTCGTCGAGGATGAGAATTCCCGGATTGTGAAGGATGGCCTGGGCCACCCCGGTCCGCTGACGATACCCCCGAGACAGGGTGGCGATGGGTTGGATCGCCTTATCCTGCAGTTCGGTCCGGGCGATGGCCTGGGCAATGAGCGGTGCCCGCTCGGTCTCACTTAAACCGTGCAAGGCGGCGGCATAATCGAGATAATCAAAAACCGTCATTTCCGGATACACCGGGCAGTTTTCCGGGAGATAGCCGATATCCTGCTGAATTGAGCGGCGATCGGCACCGATATCCCGGCCGCCCACGGTGATCGTGCCGCTGGTCGGCTCGAGATATCCGGTAATCATTTTCATAATTGTCGTTTTACCGGCACCATTGTGGCCGAGAAGCCCAACAATCTCACCCGGCGATATTGCAAACGAGACATTGTCCACCGCCGCAAAATCACCGTATTTTCGGGTAATATTTTCAACTTTGATCATTCCTCTGCTCCATGCTTAAACAATTCGGTTGCAGAAGGGCGAAGTAGCCCCCCAAGCCCCTTTAAAAACTGAAGGCACTCAAAAAAACACGATCTGGAAACGGAGAAATTACCTGGAAGAGGAAAAGTGCGGACCTGCAGAGACAATAAGACGTACAACACCCGGCAACACTACCGGGGGCAGAGTTCAGTCACGCAGGATACCGGTGTCCTCCCGAAAAGCTCTGCCCGCCGTCCTCCACAGCAAACAGAGCCCTACCCCGCCATCACTCTGTCCTCATCCGGAAGTCTCTTTCCGGATCAAAACATCAATCGGCTCAAAAGATAAAAATTGCAGAGACAAAGTCAAGGGCAAGCAGCATAAAAAAACTTTCCCCATCATTACCGTCGGTTTGCGAGGGCACAACTGCGAAACTGCTGCGATCTCTTTTTGAAAACCCTTGGCCGAGGGAAAAAATCCGGGTATTCTGAAAGAATGCTACCTGCTCCCGGCAGAACCGGCATGTCTGCCCCATCATCTCCGCCTTCCAGAGAATGGGGTCAGGTTTATTCGACCCAAGATGAAAGGCCAGGAAAGTCCATGTTGCGAAAGATTCTCTTTGTTGACGACGACCAGATATTGCGATGCGCCGTTGAAAAGCATTTAGAGACATATAGCGAGCACTTTTTAGCGGTTGTCGCCAGCGATGGCTTCGATGCCGTGAAAAAGCTGAAGAAAATGCCGTTTTCTCTGGTCGTCCTTGATCTGATAATGCCGCGGATGGATGGAATGAGCCTCTTAAGCCATATACGCGAACATTATCCCGACATCCCCGTCGTTATAATCTCCTCGATGCCGGTTGAAAGTATGCAACAGCTGGCAGCGGCAACCGATGTAGTCGCCTATCACCATAAGCCTTTCCAGGTCGAGGAACTTGTCACCACGATCATGAATGTCCTGCGCGAGGAGGCGAAAGGCGGCATCATGCATGATGTTTCTCCGGCAGTCTTTCTGCAGTTCATGGAAATGGATGGCAAAACCTGTACGATCCGGATCCTTGACAAAGCATCAAAGCAAGGTGGGATCCTCTATTTCATCGACGGCCAGCTGGTGGATGCACGGATCAGTGATTTGCGAGGTATGGACGCTGCTCTAAAGGCTTTTACCTGGGATGCGGCGACAATCTTTCTCCGCAATGATTGCCCGCCGCGGGAAGATATTATCAACAGCGGGCTGCAGCCGATCATCATGAAAGCTGCGGGCATGAGGGATGAGTCGGATGACCCGGTCATTTCCGACGAGGATGACACCGAACCATCCTCACCTGCCTCAGCTACTAATCTTGGCACCCCGGTATTGGCCGACCCTTTGCCGTCCTCGCCCTTGCCTTCCAAGCCGACGGATACAGATCTCTTATTAGAAGATATAGAATTAGATATAGAGTTGGATATAGATATTCCCCCTGAGCTGGTTGAATCACCACTGGACAATCTGAAAAATCTGCTCGAGAAAAAAGCTGGAATACAATGCAGTCCCGACGACATTTATCAGGATGCGTCCATGGAAAAGGTGGCTCTGCAGCTGAGTGCACTGGGTACCGACTTGAAATTCGGGGATTTCCAGGTGGGTTACATCGTCACCGGCAAGGCTTGCGACCGGATACTTCTGCCTGGAACACCCCCCATTCTGGTGAATGTTCCGCCTAACTGCCCCAAAGACCGGATCACCGAACTCCTGCACACCGACAAGTTGCAGGTGAGATAATCGTGCCAGAGGTCCTGTAATCCTGGCCAGCGGTGGTTCTCGATGCACTAGTGCGTTGATTTTCTCCCAAAGTGTGCTATCGCCCCAGAATTGTGGCGGCGTTTCCCTTGCGGACACCTTATCATGTCGTCCGCTGTAATTCTTTTTGCAACGCTTTGCCAAGTTGTTCCAGGGTGTAGGGCTTGCGCAGATACATAGCCGCACCCAGCCGTTGGGCTTCCCTTACGCGATCCGTTTCCGCAAATCCGCTGGCAATGATGGCCTTTTGCCGAGGGTACTGCTGCAGGATACGCCGATAGGTTTCAAGACCGTCCATGCCCGGCGGCATGATCATATCCAGTACTAAAATTTCGACCGAATGGCTACTGAGATAGTCCACCGCCGCTTCGCCGCTGGAAACCGTCGTTGCCTTGTATCCCAGCCGTTCCAGCATTTGAACGGCAATTTCACGTTGTTCGAATACGTCATCCACTACCAGCACCGTTTCTCCGTTTGCACGCCAGGTTTCCCATTTCGATTCGGTCGACGTTTCGTTATCGAGGCTCTCCCGGCAAAGGGGAAAATAAAGAGTAAATGTTGTGCCTCGTCCTTCCGTACTGACCACATCGATATAGCCATCGTGATCTTTTACCGTGCTCCAGACTATCGTCATTCCTAATCCGGTGCCACTCCGTCCCATTTTCTTTTTCGTGAAAAATGGCTCAAAAATTCGATCCAGATCCTGGGGGTTGATACCGACACCGTTATCAGAAACAGACAAGGTTACGTATTCCCCTTCTTTTACATGATCATACCCCCGGAGAGGAGTATCCATATATCGGTTATCGGTGGTGACAACGATCGTCCCTCCGGCAGGC
This sequence comes from Pseudomonadota bacterium, assembly GCA_043798185.1. Lineage (GTDB taxonomy): Bacteria > Desulfobacterota > Desulfobulbia > Desulfobulbales > Desulfocapsaceae > Desulforhopalus_A. The sequence goes on from JAZDOW010000115.1 coordinate 52,825, forward strand.
ATGGCCTCCGCCGCATTGGATAAAAGATTCGTTACTGTCTTGGCAACATGTACCTTCGAAGCGTAGATATTTCCCAAACCGGAACCCATCCTGATCTGAACCTCAACCTCCGAGTGATGGCGGAGGATATCACTGTATTCCGGGCTGTTGATATGCTCCTGGACGATGTCGTTTAAATTGATCACGCTTGCGGTGGTGACACCGCGACGGCCCAAAGTAAGCAGATCCTGGACGATGACCGCAGCTTTTTTCCCCGAGGACTGAATGGTCAGAATAGGTTTTCGGAGCTCATGGTCCTGAGGAAGGTCAAGCAGAATGAGTTCCGGAAAACTGACCAAACCTGTCAGAATATTGTTCAGATCATGGGCGACACCGCTGGCCAGCGTGCCGATAGCTTCCATTTTCTGTGCTCTTCGCAGACGTTTCTCCAAATCAAGACGTTCGCCTTCGGCATAGATGCGATCGTCAATTTCCTTTTTCAGTTTTTCATTGGCCTCCTGAAGCTCGGAGGTCCTTTCTGCGACACGATTGCTGAGCTGCAGCTGCGCCTCTTCCAGTTTGCGGAATTGGCTTTCAATGGTGCGCCCCATCATGTTCAATGCATTGAAAATAACCTTGAACTCGAAGAAATCCATTGGCTCGGTTGTAATCGTATAGGATAAGTCGGACTGGATTCTTTGGGTTTCCTGAACGGTGCGCTGCAAGGCATTAACCATCCGTCGGCTGTAAATGAGAAAACAAAGAACCAATATACCGGTGGTGATAAGCGAAATTGACTGCAGCACCTCTATTTTTGTTTTGAGTTGGCTATTGTCCTCCTGAATTCGATGAGTGATGGCGTTAAAGCGGTCCAGCATAGTATGGCGGTTCAGAAGCAGATCTCCATTCAGGACTTTGATTTGCTGCTCTATATTCAACAACTGCAGAAAGGCGTTTTCAAATGTTCTGCCGTTCAACAGGAGTTCTTCCACGAGAAGGCCATCCTGGGCGTCGAGTGAATAGTCTTCGAACTGATTGATGGCCGTGTAAAACCGCTGGATCCTTTCGGTGAACACCGCTTTGATATCCGAAGGGTTCAGGCCCCGTTGCAGATCGTAAAAACTGTTGTAAATATCCAGCAACCGGTTTTGGATGGCCACCGCCATTTTGATGATATCCAATTCCGACGCGGATTTAACGGAACTTCGCGTAAAGCTTTCCGCAGTATCATAATCCTGGAGGGCCTTGCCGCGGTCAAACAGGTTTTTCATATAAGCGATATGGTGCTCATGAATATAGCGCACGCTTTTTACAAGTTCGGGCAGAATGGTGTTGACGCTGTCAAGCAGGATATCCCGTTGGGTTTCCGCACCGTTTACTTCAGAGAAGAGCTGTTCCCGTTTCCGCAGCCTTTCGATTTGCTGGGTATAGGGCAGGCCTTGGGCTAAACCGTCGGCTACTGTTTTGTACTTTTCTCCCAGTGCGGTTAACTCAATGAAATGATTGAGCACCCCTTTTTCATTAATGATAATATCAAAAAAGGATTTCTCCAAATCCAGTATGTGATACAGCTCCTGGTGTGAAGATCGAAGCAGGTGTTGGAAATAAAAATTCAAAACGACCATCAACATCAATCCAATGATCAACGCAATGGCTTGATTGAATTTTGAGTTTACGGATTTCGGCACCATGTTCCTTGCAGCATTACCGAATCGAAGATTTGGAGTCTTGGGTCTCTATAGGGTGATTCAGCTTGATCCATCCCCGCATGCCGAATTCCAGCCCGACAATGTTGGTGTAACCGAATTTATAAAGATAACGCATGGCAAAAATATCCCGGTTGCCGGTTTCGGAAATGCTGACTACTCGACCGCTCTGGGGAATGTTGGCCCGTGCCTCCGGCTGGATCAGGTCGTCCAGCAAATAATGGATTGTCGGGCACGTGGTATGGATATCCGGAATGGGATGTTCCGTGGGCAGGAAATGTTCGGTTCGCAGGTCCAGGAGCGTGAGAAGGACGCTACCATCGGCACCAAGACAGTTTGCTTTTTCAGCTACCTGGATTTCCTTGAGCAATTCGTCGGCATTCATAAATTTACCGTCATACTCCGGCAGGGCGTCGGCGCTGACAGTTTTGTTCCCGGCTTTGGCCCAGTCTTTCAACCCGCCGTTGTAAATCTTGATGTTCCCGAATCCCAAATTTTTGACGGCAACTGCCGCCTTGTAGGCGAAGACTCACCGGTAGCCCATTCAGTATGTAACGATCATTTTGTTCTTGTCAGCACCGAGCACGGCGGCGTTTTTAGATACCTCGCTCCAGGGCAGGTTTATTGATCCGGGAATAGCTGAATGACGAAAGATGATTTCGTCGAGAGTGTCGACAAGCAGGAAGTCGATGTCGCCCTGACTGCGCTTTTCCAACATCTGCTGCAGTTCATGGGTGGTGATAATGTCGAAGCGGTCCATTGCCTCAACCGAAGACCCAAACAGACAAAGCCAAACCATGGGCAAAAAAAGGAGTTTTTTCATTGTTGCTCTTTTCCGGATATCGTGAAGGTAAATTGATTTTAAGAACAGACAGGTTCTTATTTCAGGGTATCTGCAGGAGGCAAACAACAATATTTTATCATATTTATGCACGAGAGACCATGAATAAAGCAAAACTTAGGGTTGTCAGGAGAGAGCGGCCCTCTTCAAGAGCGGATACGTCGTTACCGATACGGGAGTCCAATGTTTTACGACTCTATTGAGCTAGGAGTCCACCTTAGTGCTGTGCGGGGTGTTGGATTATTGATGTGTTCGCTCCCCCTTTCAGCCCTTCATTTGCTTTTTTGCAGATTTGATAAAGCGTCCGAATGCCTTATCCTTCTTTCGTTTATCAAGGTAGGAAAGCTCATGGTACTCCGACTCATTCTTGAGCTTTATATAGCTTAGATAGCGATCTTCAGTAACTGCGCCACTTGTTACTGCGGCTCGGACCGCACAGCCGGGTTCCTGCGAATGACCACAGTTCGGATAGCGACAATTCAAGGAGAGCTGGACGATGTCCTCAAAGCCCTGATCGATCCCTTCGCTGACACCGAGAAGGCCAAGTTCCCGCATTCCAGGCGTATCAATCAACATAGCACCTTGATTAAGCACAATGAGCTGGCGGCGCGTAGTTGTATGGATGCCTTCCCCCGTTCCACTCACGGCCTTTGTGTCAAAAGTGTCTTGACCGATCAGGCGGTTGAGGAGCGTTGTTTTCCCCACCCCCGATGAACCGAGGAGACAATATGTCCTTCCCGGAACCAGCAATTGCTGGAATTCTTCAAATCCAATGCCGGTGATATTGCTGAGGGCAAGGACTCTGGCCGAAATGACGCTTGATTGAAGGACAGCAAGCTTCTGGTCCAGTTCTTCGGGGGCGATCAAGTCCGTCTTGGTGAGAATAACAATCGGTTCGACACCCCCATCCGTCGCCATCACCAGATACCGTTCCATTCTCCGCACGTTGAAGTCAAAGTGGCACGACTGGACAATAAAAGCGACGTCAATATTGGCCGCAATCATCTGGAAATCCACCTTTTCACCAGCCGATTTGCGACGAAGAAAGGTTCTTCTCGGAAACACCTCATGAATAATTGCTTCGGTGTCGTTATTGTGATATTGCACCGTTACCCAATCGCCGACACACGGCAGGTCATTTCGAGATTCTACCTGGAAAGAAAACTTCCCGGCGAGTTCAGCCGGGACTTCCCTGGTGAGATTTCTGATGAGGTATGCGCCGCGGTCAACTGCCGATATGCGGGCAATGTCGCGGCCAGTGAGATGCAGGTCACTTACATGCGAGTCAAACCATGGGTCGAACCCCATATCACTCAATTTCATCATAGACTGTCACCGAAACGTGCGGCTTATTTGCAAGCAACCGCGGGAAAGGACTTCCGATTAAAACCAATAAACCCATCCCGTAGTTTCCTGTCGGGTGAATTCGCTGGTTGGACGATTTACGAGCCTCTCGCATGGATCAGGCAGAACTCTTGAGTACCACGGCCAGCGCTGACGGTTCCTCGACACTCACCATCAGTTGTCGCAAGCGGACGGGAAAACCCATGATATATCCACGCTGAATCGGTGCCAGGTTGATGGCCAAAATTCCCCGTCCCGATCCGTTCACCAGCCATCGACCTGCGAATCCATGCACACCGCGGCTCAGCGGACGTATGTGCGTTTCTGCGGCCAGGACGACCGCCGTTTTCGGAAAGCAAGATCGAAACGCCCAGCCCATTTGCACGCGGACTTCCTCGTCATTGACTTCGACGTAGGAACTCGCAGGGGGCAGAAATAAAGCAGTCGACAGAACCCTGTACCATGTTTCGAATTGAATGGGAAATCGTTGTGTTTTCATACGGTTCTTCCCTCTCTGCTCACCCGTCCAACCTAGAGATGCGTGGCGAGCTACAGCGAGTCCACTCGAAGGTTTTGTGATGCATTGTTTTTATCAGTGCCTTAGAAATTCATTTCGTGCTTTTTAAGATCGGATTTTAAAAAACAATCGTTTATCTCACCATAAAGAAGAGACATACCAGATGGATGAACAACATAGCAAAAATTGGGTTTCTCAATTTCATCAACGAAGACCTCTCCACTAACGTGTTGAAGCAAAACAGATCTAGCAAACAAAGTATTGACTAGATATAATATTATTTAATTACTATGTCATATACATCTAATAGAGACAAAACATCTGGCGAAGAAAATACCGTTTTTTTCAATTTGTTTCCATCTGGATGGATAGAGTAATTTAATGCATAAGAAAAATCTGTGTACTCTAAATTGGTATTTGCAAATCTAGCTCCAGTAAAATCTGAATATTGGCAATTGGATTTGGATAAATTGGTTTCAGAAAAATCAGCCTCTTTAAGTGTGCAATGAGTCATTTCTGTGCCTCTGAGATCTACACCTATAAAGCTACAATAATTTAGTGAACATTGTCTAAATTTCACATCAAGAGGAATACCGGCATCAGCCCATTGGATTCCAGTAGTTTTTGATTCCTCAAAAAGGACACCATCAAAAACACTATGCTTTATCAAAATGGAGCTTAAGTCACAATTCTGAAAAATACAATTTTCAAACCTGCAATTAAAGAAGATGACTTTAAAAAATTTGCAATTGATAAATGTACAATTATGAAACTCGACTTCAGTTAGCCTGGTGTTTTGGGCCAGATGTATCTCTGAGAATGTATCATTTTCAAATATTTTGCTATCTGATAAATCTGATTCTATTTTATTCATTGCTCTGGTTAAAAGTTTAATATCTGGAAGATTACTCATCGATATTAGTTCTGTTCCCTTTTTCGGTCCTAAATTGCACTGCACAATGCAATTTTCAATTCATTACTCCAATCTTCATATATTGTGTTACCAGTCAAAATATTAATTTCATTTATTAATGAAGAAGGAGATACTTTTTTTAGATGATAGTTACGCAGCAACATATTGTTATATTTTTCAAAAGAAGTTGGCATGTTATGTACAACAGCATTTCTAGTCCAACGAATATCATCTATACATGTTACAGCACCTAATTCTACTTTGGCGAGCATGCCGCCAGAGGCAACGTCCCGTCTTTTTGTTGTTTTCGGTAGGCGGCATCAATTGAGGCCTGCCTTTTCCTGTGTCTGACTTCGAGCTGTCTCAACACTTCATCTTCGGTAATATCCTTTCTTGGAAGAACCGATTTCAGTAGAGTTGCAACATCCGGGCAGCTCAACAGTGGAATATCAGGCTGGTGTTGTAACCTCTGCTCCAGCATGAACAGCATAGCGAGCAGCACCATTGACATATGATGATGCCAGGCAAACCAGCCTCGTGCCTGGTAGTCTCCCATTCCGCACTGATTCTTGGCATCTTGGAATGGACGTTCCACCCAGTATCTTTGCCCCTGCATGAATGCTAATCTCTCTGTCGGAGTATCAAGGGGGGCATTGCTCAAACTGTATTTTATTTCCTCCGGAGAGTCTATTTCACGTCGTACCACCAGATGCCATCTTCTCGCTTCAGGTTCCTTGCCGTCCCAAAGCCAAATAATTCTGTGCAAAATATCGACAAAGATCTTTCCCTTTGAGCCGTCCCG
>JAZDOW010000134.1:0-18920 GCA_043798185.1 Pseudomonadota bacterium
TTACGTTATAAATTTGATGAAAATACCATTCTCGATCATTTGCCAACTCTTTCTTATTTCAATCATTTGTATTTCAGCAAACGCAAATGAAATAGAAAAGGAGTTTGTTGCTGCTGGACTTATTGATGTATCAATCATTGATTCTACCATCCAAGTAGATCTCGTGAATTCCGATCCCAAAAAAAATTTCTTTCGTGAGAACTATTACAGCGGTCTTAGCAAGGCCTATTTGCAGAAATCAGTAGCCCTTAAATTAGCAGAAGCTCAAAAAAATTTAAAAAATAATCATCCTTCATACTCATTGCAAATTCTTGATGCTGCAAGACCTAGAACTGTTTCGAAAGCAATGTACGACAAAATGAAGGGAACCAAGTTTGAAAAATTTGTTGCCAATCCAACCAAAGGTTCGATGCATAATTATGGAATAGCTGTTGATATAACTATCGTAAATGGTGAGGGCAAAGAGCTTGATATGGGCATATCTCCTTTCAGGAAAAGTACCGTTGGACTTTATTGGGAATATGCTATGATAAAAATAGGCAAAAAGCTATCTAAAGAACAGAAACAAAACAGAGAATTACTTTCAGAAACAATGAAAAAGGCTGGTTTCTTGCCATTAAGTTTTGAATGGTGGCACTTTGATGGCATGGAGAAGGAAATCGCTCGGAAAATATATAAAATAATAGAATAATTTTTATTACCTCCGGCTTCACGCGGACCCCACAAGCAAGCGCGGGTCCGGTGAGCCGGAACGTTAAACGATAAGAAAAAAATGGCGGAAACAGAAGCAAATAAAGGCAATCTAGAAATCACTATCGAAGAAAGCGCCAAAGAACTTCTTAATATTTCAGGGAATTGCGCCCAATCTTCATTTGCTGCACTTCAAGAACACTTTCATCTAGATTCAAAAGATATTTTAAAAGCACTCACACCTTTCCCAGGGCTAGCTTTACGTGGTGAGGCATGTGGCGCAGTAGTTGGTTCTCTCATGGCATTGGGGCTTGTATTTGGCAGAGATGAACTAAATAACCAAAGAGGTTACTTAGTGTCTCTTTCGTCCGCAAGAAAGTTCTGCACCGAATTTGAGAATCATTTTGGTAGTACATCTTGCGGAAGGATCCTCCAGAATGAAATGGGCAAATCATATAACCTCTCAGATCCGAAAGAATCAAAAGAGTATCTGTTTGACGGTGGTAAAGATGTTTGTGGGGAAGTAGTCGCTCAAGCTGTGAAATATGCATCACAATTAATTGAAAAGAAGATAAAAAGCGTTTAATCGGGTAGTCGGGGGATTTTCTCCTCCAGTCCCCACAACACCTAGCAGGGATAAATTGGGGTAAATATAACATCCCTCCTTCTCCCAAAGCTTCCTGTATAAAGCTAACCATTACCAATTATCTGGTGAAAGCAGCGGCCGGGGCAAGTCCTGGAATTTACCCCGGCCCCATTTTTACACCTCAGGCCAAAGTTCAGCCGATTGTTCCCTCAGCTTAATTTTCATGACCTTGCCGCTGGCGGTAAGTGGAAAGGCCTTTATAAAATGGACATATTTCGGAGTCTTGAACCAGGAGATTTTGCCCTGGCAGAAGTCGATAACATCCTGGGGAGTAATGTCTGAATCGGGGTGAGGAATAACAAAAGCGCCGGGCTGTTCGCCATATTTCTTACTTGGCACGCCCACCACCTGAACATCCTGCACCCCATCCATATGGTGAAGGAAATCCTCTATCTCCTTGGGATAGATATTTTCGCCGCCACGGATAATCATGTCCTTGATCCGCCCGGTGATGGCAAAATAGCCGTCTTCATCCATTACGCCGATATCCCCTGAATGAAGGAAACCATCTTTGTCGATGGCGGCAGCGGTTGCCTCCTCCATTTTATAGTAGCCTTTCATGATATTATAGCCGCGACAGACCACCTCACCATGCCGGCCGGGGGGCAAATCCTCGCCGGTTTTTGCATCGACGATCTTCACCTCGATGCCGGGCATAGCCCGCCCCACCGTCTCGCATTTTTTCTGGATGGACGGCTCATTGTACATGGTTTGCGTCATTCCCGGCGATGCCTCGGTGAGGCCGAAAACGATGGTGACCTCGGTCATATTCATCTTTTCGATGCAGTCGTTCATGCTTTTTACCGGGCAGGGTGAACCGGCCATGATACCCGTACGCAGGGACGAGAAGTCGAATTTTTTGAAGAGCTTGTGGTCCATCATGGCAATGAACATGGTGGGCACGCCGTAGACACCTGTGCATTTTTCAATTTCGATGGACATCATCACGTCGACAGGATTATAGGTCTCGACAAAGACCATCGTCGCCCCATGATTGACACAGGCCAAGACCCCAAGCACACAGCCGAAACAGTGGAAAAGCGGTACGGGAATGCATATGCGATCGACATGGCTTAAATTCTGACCGGCGCCAAGCCAATAGCCGTTATTTCCTATATTGTTATGGGTGAGCATAACCCCTTTAGGAAAACCGGTGGTTCCCGAGGTGTACTGCATATTGATGACATCTTCGGGCGAAAGGGAATCCTGCCGTGCCTGGTATTCTTCGTCGCTGGTAGCAACCGACAGAGACATGACCTCCGGCATGGAATAGAGACCGCGGTGTTTTTCCGGCCCGAGAAAAAAGACTCTTTTCAGACATGGAAAGGCCTTCGATTGCAGCTTTCCTCGCTGGTGGGTTTTTAATTCAGGTATCAGTTCGTAGAGAATCTCGAGATAATTTGCATCCCGCAGACCGTTAATAATAAAAATATTTTCACAATCGGACTGTTTTAAAACATAATCGATTTCCGCAGAGCGATAGTTGGTGTTGATGGTCAGCAATATTGCACCGATTCGGGCAGTTGCAAACTGGAGGGCAACCCAGTGGGGAACATTCGTCGCCCACACGGCCACCTTTTCGCCCTTTTGGATGCCCATGGCCATCAACCCCTTGGCCATATCATCAACTGTGTCCGAGAACTCTTTCCAGGTTTGTCGGTATTCTCGGTCTGCGTAGGCAACCGCGGTTTCGTTTGGATACTTGGCAACTGTTTCGGCGAGGATCCGGCCGAGTGTTATCTCCCTGACAATTTCATCTCTTGGCATCATTCTCACCTACTAAAGTGTAAAAATCACAGCATATATTTTTGCATCACCACCAACGGCGCTCAAACAGTGCGGGACGAGGGAGTTATAGTACATGGTGTCCCCTTCCTTTAAGAGAGAGGTGGTCTTGCCGTAGAGCAGCTCCACCTCGCCGGAGATGACGATAATAAACTCCTCACCTTCATGCGATGAAGTGTTTCTTTCTTTGGTCGGTGAAATTTTAATGAAAAATGGTTCCATATGACGATCTGTTTTGCCGGCACCCAATGCATGATATCGATAATCACCCTGCGTGCTCTCTTTATGTGAGGCAATGCCTTCTTCCTGCTCAACCGCTCTGGTGATAACCGGATCCTTAGTGATCTGATCATCCATAAAGGTGCCGACCCTCTGCCCTAAAGCGCGGGAGAGTTTGATCATGACCCCTAAAGCAGGAGATACTACTCCGCCCTCGATATCTTTAATCAGGCTTACCGGTACACCGGCTCTTTCCGCCAGGTCTTCGACACTCATCTCGAGTCTTTCCCTGAAGGTTGTAATCCTCTTACCTATTTTCTCTGAATCACTCATGCTCTCAACTCTCCTCATCTCATGTTATCAGTACTCAGATGTTTCCATCCGAGTGTTGAGTCGGTTATTGCTTCATTGCAATCAACTGACCCTACATTTTTCGATTTTGATCAGACTCTGCACATTGTAAATGTCCGTTCGTCGATCAACGAGCGGCCGGACATTGCCTACTTCTCTTTCTACCACCAGTGCCCCAAGATCAATATCGGTAATGACTACGGTCTGGGTATTGATGATCCCTTCTGCGGCTATCGCATTAAGGGGAAAGGCGAAATCTGAGGGCGTCAGGACGGCGGCCTGGCCAAAGTTAAGGCACATCGCCGGACTTCGCGGCAAGGCCCCGACATTTCCAGCCAGCACCACGTAAATAGTATTCTCAACAGCCCTGGCCTGAGCACAGTAGCGAACCCGCTGATAAGACTTACGTTCATCTGTTGCAAAAGGTACGACGATAAGATCGACTCCCGAATCAACCAGCATCCGAGACAGTTCTGGAAATTCGATATCATAACAGACTAAAATCGCAATCCGGCCGAGATTCGTCTCAAAAACCTTCAATCCTTCTCCCCGGCTCAGGCCCCAGTAGGTTGATTCTGCCGGAGTGAGATGGAGTTTTTCCTGGGTGTAAACATTGCCCAAGGGCGAAAAAAGGTGGGCCACATTTCTCACCGAGCCATCCGGCTGGCGTACCGGTACCGAACCGGCAACTATCAGTATCTGCCGTGACGTGGCGAGTGAGGTAAAGAGCTCGATGTATTGACCGTGAAGGTCTGCCAATTGCAGAACAAGCTCGGGCAAAGGTGTATTGCGATCAAAGGTAGAGAGCATTTGGGCAATGAAGAGCTCCGGAAAGACCACAAGATGACTGTCATACAAATCGGCAGTATCGACAAAATATTCAACCTGTTCACAAAGCTCTTCCCAGGACTTTATTTTCCGCATTTCGTATTGGACTGCACAGACTCTTGCCTTCCTGGTTGTTCTTTTTATAGGCTGTCCGGCCAGGGTTCTTTTTTTCGCGTTGTGGCGAGGGTTAGGCATAACCAGATGGGTCGAATATCCCAGCGACTGTTCATCATCAATATAGCCGTAATAGACACCGCGCACTTCATAGCCCGCAAGAATATGGGCATTGAGTGCCTTATCGTGCAGCTCACCCTTGAGTACTTTTGCCACATACTCTTTGGCGCTGATTTTTCCCTTGTATTCGCTGTAGCCGGGGATTCGCCCACCGGCGATCATCTGTTTCAGATTGTGTCGCCGTAACAGCGCTTTTCGCGCAGTATAGAGTTTTTTTGAGATGCCCTGCCGCTGACAATCCGGGTCAACTGCGATATCTGCCCCGTAGAGGGTATTCCCGGAGGGATCATGGGTGGAAAAACTGCCGAAGCCGGTTATTTCCCCATGCGCATACCATGGCGATTCGTCGTCCAGGTAGACAATCAGGCTTGAACAGTAACCAACGACTTTATCATCTTTTATCGCGACAAACTGCCCTTCAGGAAAGGCGTTAATCTGCATTTGATAATTCCGCTCATTGGCGAGCTGGCGGGCAGACCAGGCATAATAGGCTTTTTGGGCTACCTCGACTATCCCCGAAACATCAGCGAGTGTTGCATTGCGTACGATTACGGTCTTTTTTTGCATACACCTCACCATAAGGTCAAGTTGCCAGCGAATCACTCATGCCATCTTGTGATGCAACAAACTACCGGGTGTGCTGCTGCAGGGAAAAGCGGCAAGTAAATGCTTTCATTGGGTAAACAGATGAATATCCAGCCAAAGTTGATGGCTGTTTAATTCAATCAAGCGAAGATACTCTTTCAAACCAGGCTTTGCAATTTTTTTTGGCGCAATCCTGTTTATGAAGAGTGCATTTTGTGAAATGTCAGTCAAAACATAAGGATACTCGAGACTTCTCCGTCCAAACAAAAGAACCGGAATTGTCACCTTCGACAATTCCGGTTCCCCGTTCCGTGACCAAAACCTCATGGCGGAGTTATTGGATGCGCAAGGAACGGTGTTCCTCTTTGTAAAAGCTTCGTAACAGTCTTTTTCGCCTCACAAAGTTGCTTTTTGGAAAAATAACAAGCCGGTGGCTCTGGTGGCCCTCGACATCCGGCGTCCCCCAATACGAAAGTTCCAGACCAGGCAATGAGCCTCAGTCCCAGCTCCCATTAGTGCATGAGTAGCAATCCGTGGGCCAACCAAGTTTAAGAATGCGAATTACCTATAATTATCATATGATGACTACTTTTTCAGGAAACTTCGAGGGACGATAAAGATGTCTACAGTCGCAGGTGTGCGCCCCATTGCGACTGTAAAGAGTTGCATAGCTGAGACTCTTAACTGGCCTTTTTCCGACCTTTGCGGCCGTCGATATCCGGCAGGGCAATACGGTACTTTTTCAGCTTACGAAAAAGGGTGCTTTTATGAATACCGAGGGCCTCAGCCGCCGCCAGACGGTTGTAGCCATGTTGTCTAAGCGCTTCGGTTATCGCCTCTTCTTCGGTGGTCCGAATGGATGTCGCCATGGAGGACAGGTCATGACTTTGCTCCTCGGTTCGCCTGTGCAGATAGGCGGGAAGATGCTCAACGCCGATCTCCCCTTCATGGCAGAGGACAAAGGCGTGTTCGATGATGTTCTCCAGTTCGCGAATATTGCCGGGATAGTCATGGGCAAGGAGGAGGGCCATGGCCTCCTTGCCGACCTCCGAGACGGCCCGGCCGCGAAGATGATTCATTTTTTTGATAAACCGCTCAATCAATAGAGGAATATCCTCCATCCGTTCCCGAAGCGGCGGCAGGTGCAGACGGATTATATTGATGCGGTAGAAGAGATCGCGGCGAAATTCTCCCTTTTCCACCATCGCCCCAAGGTCGCGGTTGGTTGCCGCAATAATCCGAATATCGGTTTTGATTTTTTCAACGCCGCCCAAGGGCTGAAACTCTCGTTCTTCTAGGACGCGCAGCAACCGCACCTGAAAGGCGGCACTGGTATCACCAATTTCGTCAAGGAGGATAGTGCCCTTACCGGCGGCCTGGAAGAGCCCCGGCTTATCCTTATCGGCATTGGTAAAGGCCCCGGCCTTATAGCCGAACAACTCCGATTCGAGGAGGGTGTCGGGAAGCGCGCCGCAGTTGATGGCGATAAAAGGTTCATCTTTTCGCCACGACAGGCTGTGCAGGGCGCCCGCCATCAATTCCTTGCCGGTACCGGTGTCGCCTTCAATGAGCACAGTACTGTCGCTCCCCGCCACCTGGGGCAGGATATTGAAGATGGTTTTCATCGCCTTGCTGCGGCTGACCATATCACCAACGGCAAAACTGCCACTCAGCTCGCGACGCAATTCCTCCACCAGGCTATGGTCGTGGAAGGTCTCCACTCCGCCGAGGATTACACCCTCTTCATTTTTCAGCGGCGAGGTCGAGACGGTGATCGGTACCCGCTGCTGCCGACTGTTGATGATATAGGTGGTGCTGGAGACAAAGGACTTCCCCTCCTTCATGGTGCGTTTCAGGGCGCAGGCCCCCTCGCACATATTAGAGCGGAAGACCTCCCAGCAGTAACGGCCGATCGCATCATTACGAGGTGTGCCGGTGATCTCCTCGGCGGCCCGGTTAAAGGTCATGATCCGCCAGTTATGATCAACGGTAAAAACCCCCTCGGAAATGGATTCGAGGATGATCTCATTGGCCTTTTTCGATATCTCCCTGGAATCACTCATCGACGCTGCCTTTTCTTGATGGCTTCCACCACATAGGGATAGAGATTTTCAACTACCTTCTTATAGCCAAAGGCGTTGGGATGTACGCCGTCGGCCTGATTTAGTCCTGCCTGCATCGCAATTCCTTCAAGGAAAAACGGCATGAAGACCGCGCCGCTTTCCTCGGCAAGTTTCGGATACAGGGCATTGAACTTGGCAACATACAAGGGCCCGAGGTTACGCACCATCTTCATTCCGACCAGGAGCACCACCACACCGCGGTCTGCAAGGATTCTCAGAATTTCCCGGACATTGTTTTCAGCCACCTGCGGGTCGATACCGCGCAGCCCGTCATTGGCACCGGTTTCAAGAATGACGATATCTGGATTAAGGGTGAGAATCCACTCCAGCCGGGCCAGGGTGCCACTGCTCGTCTCGGCGCTGACTCCGGCATTGACGACCCGGTATTGGTGGCCGTCGGCCTGAAGTTTTTTCTCCAGGAGCGCCGGATAACTCTCTTCTTCGGCAACGCCGAAACCCGCAGTAAGACTGTCGCCTACCGCAACAATAGTCTTCATCCCGCCCTTCTCCCCTTTCTCCTGCACTTCCTTTGGCCGATCACCCTTGCAACCGGCCAAGGTTACAGCCATTATGAACACTATCACAAATATATTTTTCAATGCCATTCCCTCACAATCCTGGACTGCCTTATTACTGCTCCCGCAAAAATCGCCCGGGTTTTTGCCGAATTATGGCAACCGAACTGAGTAAACCAAGAACCACCACCAAGGCCGCCGTTGCTGCTACCAGGACGATACAGGCTGACCAATACGCCTCGTAACGAATATCCAGGAGAAAATGACAAAGCCCCCAACTGCCAAGCTCGGCAACAAGCACGGCGGCGCCACCGCTCAAAATGGCAAGAAGCAGGTTTTCCAGAAAAAAGACCCGGAGCACAAAAAAGGTGTCGGCGCCGAGAATTTTATAATGCACCGCCTCTTCCATCCTGGCCATCCTGGTGGCAAGAATCGAACTGACAAGAATCAGGCCTCCGGCGAGGATGGAAAAAGAGGCAAAGAAAGTAATCATGACCGACAGTTTTTCCATCAATTTTCCGAGCTCAGCGGCGGATTCCCCAACATTGATCGGGCTGATATTCGGGTAATTATTGACAATTGTATTTTCCAGTGTCGCCACCTCACCCTTTGCCACCTTCAGAGCGGCAAAGGCGGTCTGCGGTGCCGCCTTCAGATACTTTTCCGGAAAGACAAAATAAAAATAGGGGTAGAGCATCGACTTGGTGCGACTGCGAATCGAGGTAACCTCTGCCCTGAGCGGTACCCCCTGGATATTAAAATCGAGAATATCGCCGATCTTCATGTCACCCATTTCAACCACAGTATCAAGAAGCGACACCGGCGGTAGGCTTCCGGGCCGGTCACCAGGGCCAAAAAGACTTTCACCGGCTACAATGACTTCATCGGCAAGCAGCGTCTCGCGGTAGGTGAGACTGAACTCTCGGGCAAGGCTGTCGCCGCGTTTTTTCAGTTCCTCTTCCCGGTTGATTTTCCTGTCGTTTATCGCCTGGAGCCTGGCGCGAACAATCGGAAAAAGTTCAACCTTACCACCGACCAGCTGAACGAAGCCCTTCTGTTGATCCTTTTGAATATCAAGACAGAAGAGGTTCGGGGCATCGGTCGGATACGAGTCGATATAGGTGGCGCGCAGGTTCTCTTTAACCAGATAGATGGAAAGGAGAACGGCCAGGGCCGAGGCCAGGGTCACCACAACGGACCGACTGGCATTACCGGGACGCAGCAGGCTTCTAACCGCCTGTCGCAGGGGCAAGCCCTTGAAAGAACAGCGCGACAGGAGTTGCAGAACGCCACCGATCAGCACCGCAATGAATATGACCAGAGCAAACACTCCTCCCATAAAATAGAGGCCGGTGCGCACATCGTCCAGTTGTCGGATTACCAGACCAAGTAAAAGCAGCAGCCCGCAGCCTAGCAGCACCCGGGTGGTCCTTCGTTTCAAACCGGACCGGGTCTCCTTACGAAATATGGCCGCCGGTTTAATATCTTCAATGGTGCTGAGCGGCAAAAAGGTGAAAAAGGACACCACCACGAGACCAAGTCCCATGCCTTGAAGGACATCCCACAGCGAAGCGCCGAGCATGATATTCTCCGGCAAGAGTCCTGCCAGAAGGCTGGCAAAACTCTGTTTGAGGAGCAGTCCGGCAAGGATGCCGAGACCACTGCCGATGACGCTGAGAAGAAGCACCAACACCAGAGAATGGCGCAGCAAAAACCAGCCGGTGGCCCCAAGCGCCCGGATAATCGCAAAACTCTTGACCTTTCGCCGCAGCAGCGCCGCAAGCGAACTCTGCATGCCGATACCGGCCAGCAGCAAGGTGAAGACGGAAATCAGCGACAAAAAGAACAGCAGGTTATCAAAGAAACGTTTGACCCTGGAGCCGGCATTGGCCGCGGTGGTCACCTGCTCCTGTCCGGCAGCTGCCTTGGCCTGCAACCGCGCAACAATGCCATCCTGTCGGCTTGGGTCGGCAAGCTTCAGCAGGGTTTCGTAGGTCACCCGGCTGCCCTTACCGACCAGATCCATAGCGGCAAGGTCAGCTGTCGAGGCGAGGATTCGTGGGCCAAAATTAAAAAAATCGACCGGTCGCAATGATTCCCGGCTGATTACATCAACGATCTCAAGCCTTGCGCCACCAAGCAGCAAAAAATCGCCAACAGAAAGTCCCATTCGGTCGAGAAGCGCCGCCGCGACGACCACCTTGCCGGGCCCGAGAACATCACCAAATTTACGACCGGAGCGCAACTCCACCTGGCCATAGAGGGGATAGAGCTTGTCCACTGCCATGATATTGCTAAAGAGAGAAGACCTGCCGTATTCACTTCTCGCCACCGAATAGAATTCCCGAGTGCTGACCGCAACAATGGTCTCATCCCGTACAACATCGTCGAGTTCGGCACTCAGAGTCGGACTAAAATGAGTATGCGAATGGATGATGATATCTCCGCCGTGCATACTCCTGGCGTCGCCGGCTATGACGCCGCGGACATCACGCCGAAAGCTGTTAATTGCCACAATACTCACCAGGGAGAGCGCCACACAGAGAATGAAGACCACCGCCTGGCCGCGGCTATGCACTATTTCCCGTAGTAAAAACCTCCAGTTCATAGCCCTATCGCCTGGACGCTGAGGATTCTGCCGTCATGCAGGCGGATGATCCGATCCGCCCGGGAAGCAATTGTCTGACTATGGGTTGCCATAACCAGTGTAGTTTTTTGGTCGTCATGGAGATCGAGGAGGAGCTTGATTATCCCTTCGCTATTGCCGGAATCGAGATTGCCGGTCGGTTCATCGGCAAAGATAATCTCCGGCCCGTTGATCAGCGCTCGGCAGATCGCCACCCGCTGCTGCTCGCCGCCGGAAAGTTGTTCGGGGAAATTGTGACGCCGCGGCAGGAGGCCAACCCGGTCGAGGAGCTTTTCGGCTTTTTCCCGGGCTTGCGGGTCTTTTTTTAATTCCGCCGGAAACATGACATTTTCCAGGGCATTGAGCGAGGGAATGAGGTGAAATGCCTGAAAGACAAAACCGGTCAGACTATTGCGTAGCGGCGCCAACTGATCCTCGGTAAGTCCGGTGATATCGCGGCCGGCGATTCCGATTCTACCGCTGCTCGGCAGATCAATACCTGCGAGAATACTCAGCAGTGTGGTTTTGCCGCTGCCGCTGTTGCCGGCAATGACGACGAACTCTCCCTTACCTATAGCCAGGGAAACATCGTCGAGAACGGCAATTTTCTCTCCGCCGAGATAATAGTGTTTACATAGCCTGTCGGCTGATAGAATGGGATTGAGCATAATCCGCCTCTTGTTATTACTTTTACGTACTGCTTTTCTATGCTTCACGGCTATGGTAACCATTCCTGAAAAATATTCGAGCAATTGATCGTACTTTTCCTTCTCTTCTCCTCACTCAGGGTGCCTCATCTCCGCCGTTTTTTCCGTGATTCTCCTACAAATATTGTTTATGCTTCATGTCTAATAGATCATGAGGGGAAGTGCAGCAAACTTACTCCTAACATATAACACCGGGAAAGAGTCAACTCTCTCTAAAATGGCTTCAAAAAAGAAACAAATTAAGATAAGGAGCAAAAAATGAAGACTATCGGATTATTTTTGCAAGCATTGGTATTTTCCTGTTTCCTCTTTTGTTCATTAGGTAGTCCACTGTTTGCCGCCGATTACCCCTTCGGTCTGCTGCTGGTAGGCCCAGCCAATGATCACGGCTGGAGCCAGGCACATTTTGAGGCCGGGCAGGCCATGGAGAAAGTATTTCCGGGAGCGAAAATGCTCTATATCGACAAGGTCAACCCAGCCGACCGGCCGGGAATCACCATTCCCATGCTGGTGGACGACCTGGTTTCTAAGGGTGCAAAACTTATTATCGCTAACTCAGACGACATGAAGGACGGTGTCCGCGAGGCAGCAGCCATGCACCCCGAGGTGCAGTTCATCCATATCTCCGGCGATGACGCTCTTACCGGCAAGGCCGGAACCAATCTCAGCAACCTTATGGGCCGCATGGAATACGGCAAGATGATGGCCGGTTTCGTCGCCGCCATGACCTCGCAAACCGGCAAGATCGCCTACCTCGGCCCACTAATCAATACCGAAACCCGCCGGTTGGCAGCAGCTGCCTATCTCGGCGCCCGCTACGCCTGGGTGAATGTCCTGAAAAAGCCGGCGGCCGATTTAAAATTTAAAGTGACCTGGATCGGTTTCTGGTTCAATATTCCCGGAGTAACCTCCGACCCGACCCTCGTTGCCGGCAGCCTCTTTGATACCGGCCATGATGTGGTCATTTCCGGTCTCGACACCACCGAGGCCCTGGCCGTTGCCGGCCAGAAGAAAAAAGAAGGCAAGACGGTATGGGCTCTTCCCTATGAATATCAGGGTGCCTGCGCCATCGCCCCCGAGGCTTGTCTTGGTGTGCCCTATTTCAATTGGATTCCCGGCTACACCAAACTGATCGGCGAGGCTATGACCGGCCAATGGAAACAGCAGTTCCTCTGGCTTGGACCGGACTGGCAGGCAATCAACAACCCGGCCACCACAACCATCGGCTTTATGGAAGGTAATGCCCTGGGTAACAGTCAAAAACTGGCCCTCAGCGAGTTTCAAAAGGCTCTGGCCAATGGGCTTAATCTCTTTACAGGTCCCCTGAATTTTCAAGACGGCTCACCTTTTTTAAAAGCCGGAACAATCGCCAGCGACGACCAGGTCTGGAACCTGCCGATGTTGCTTGAAGGTATGGACGGCGCCTCCAAATAGGTCGGATGCGGGTTGGGGCAATGTGTCAAATCTACGTTTTCCACTTGCCTCCGCCCCTCTACCAATGACATGATCCGGCTGACAAATATTCATAAGACCTTTGGCAAGACTCAGGCCCTCACCAACGTGAGTCTGAAGGCTGAAGCGAGAAGCATCCACGGCATTGTCGGGGAAAACGGCGCCGGCAAGTCTACCCTTATGAAAGTTCTCACCGGTTTTACAGGTAAAAGCTGCGGAGATATTTTTATAAAAGGGCAAAAAGCACGCCTCGATAGCCCAAAAGATGCCCTTCGCCTGGGGATCGGCATGCTCTATCAAGAACCCCTCGATTTTCCGCAACTGTCGGTGCTCGAAAATTTCATGGCCGGGCGAGCGACCTTTGCACCGACCAAGGCACGAGCCGAATTAACACGCCTGGCCGCGACCTTCGGCTTTAGCCTTGAACCGAATAGCCGTGTGCAAAATCTCACCGTCGGCGAACGTCAGCAGCTGGAGCTGCTTCGCCTGATCGGCGACGGTGCAAAAATTCTCATACTCGATGAACCGACCACCGGTATTTCGGAGGAGCAACAGAACGTGCTGTTCTCAGCCTTACGAAGATTGAGGGAAAGCGGCACCACCATCTTCCTGGTCTCCCACAAACTTGATATAATCGACCAATTGTGTGATACGGTGACAGTGCTGCGCCATGGACGGGTAGTCACCACCCGGCAGCGACCCTTCGACCGTGAGGCCTTGCTCCACGCCATGTTCGACAGTCTGCCCGAGCATCTGCCGCCGCCGGAGAAAAAGAGTGCCAAAACGCCGGTGCTGGAGTTTGATCAAGTGGTCAGCAGTGGGGGCCGCTCCGGGCTGCAGAAAGTCTCACTCACCATTCGGGCCGGTGAAGTGGTAGGCCTTGCCGGAATTGACGGCAGCGGTCAATCACTCTTCCTGAAAACCGCCTGCGGCCTGGCGATGCCGAAATCGGGCCGCGTCCTTCGGTTCGGCGCACCTCTCCGGGGCCAAGACCAGGGACTTTGTCGAACAACAGTCTTTCTTCCTGCCGATCGCCTCAAAGAAGGGCTTTTCTCCGGCATGACCATCAGAGAGCATCATCTTCTCGCCACTTCCGGAAGCGGGTCGCTCACCTCGGCAACCGGTCTCGCCGACACGCAGCGGGCAATTGTTCTCCATGATATCAAAGGATATCCGGAAACATCGGTCGAGGATCTTTCCGGCGGCAACCAGCAGCGACTGCTGCTCTCCCTTATCCCAAAAGAAGTACGGCTGATCCTCATGGAAAACCCGACCCGGGGACTTGACGTCCACTCCGCCGTCTGGACCTGGCGTTACCTCCATTCCAGGTTAAAAACAGACGGAGCTATCGTTTTTGCCTCACCGGATCTCGAAGAACTCACGAGCCAAGCTAGCCGCATCGTGGTATTTTTTAATGGCAGAATCATCCTCGACACACCTACCCGATCAACTGATTACCGTACACTTTCCGGGGCGATCACCGGGCAGGTGGAGCAAATTGGAGTCTGTTAGGTGTCTCCGTCTTTTAAATTTTCAATCTCCCCTCTTCAATGAAATTTCCAGACCACTGCCGCCACTTGCTTTCTAGCCAAACCGCCGCGACATTCCTCATCGCCGGTCTCGCCCTCGGTGTGGTCAGCCTGCTCCTTATATTTCTCGGCATCAATCCGATTACTATTGCGATCACCCTTGCCAAGGGCTCGATTTTCTCCTGGCAAAAGTTCAGACATGTGCTTTCAGTGTGGATCCCCTTACTTCTTTGTTCCTGCGGCCTTCTTTTCACCTTTCGGGCCGGACTTTGGAATATCGGCGTTGAGGGTCAGATGATTGTCGGCGCCATCGCCGCAACGGTGTTGCTACGCGAGGGAACAGGTGGCCTGCCACCGACCCTGATCCTGGTACTGGCGCATGTTCTGGGTTTTATTGGTGGAGGGTTATGGGGCTGCTGTGTCGGGATTTTAAAGAATCGTGGCGGTGTAAACGAAATCTTCGGCGGTCTTGGGTTGAACTTCGTGGCCCAGGGCCTCGTGCTCTGGCTCATCTTTGAACCATGGAAACGTGGCGGAGTCGCCTCAATGAGCGGTACCGATATGTTTGTAAAAGAATTATGGATGTACACCCCACCCGGCTGGCGGGTCGCCCCGGCCGCCCTGCTTCTCGCCCTGGCGGCGTTTGCCTTGACAGCTCTTGTCCTAGGCGCTACCCGTTTTGGCCTCAAGGTCAAGGCCACCGGCAACAATCCACTGGCGGCAAGGCTCTTTGCCATCGACCCCGAGCGAACAGCTCTTGCAGCCATGGTCATAGGTGGCGGCATGGCAGGACTTGCCGGAGGGCTGCAGGTCAGCTGTGTCTATCATCGCCTCCTACCACCAATCTCCAGCGGCTACGGCTACCTGGCGCTTCTGGTGGTCATGCTTGCCAACTACCGGACCGCCTCGGTACCGGCCATCTGCCTTTTCTTTGCCTGCCTCGCCACCGCTGCCATTCAGTTGCCAATCGTCCTGCAACTTGATTCGGCCCTGTCCGGGGTCATCCAGGGGGCCTGTGTGGTCATTGCCCTTCTCGTGCAGGGCCTGCAGAAACGGCAAAGAGGGAAAAGCTGATGGATATTACCCTCTCGTCGTTTATCGCGGCCATCGCCGTCATGGCCGCACCTCTGGTGCTTGCCACTTTGGGCGAGACCTTGACCGAGAAGGCCGGGGTCGTCAACCTTTCCCTGGACGGCACCATCCTGCTCAGCGCCATGACCGGCTTTGTCGTAGCCAGCCGGTCGCAATCCCTGGCTCTTGGTTTTCTCGCGGCAGCGCTTACCGGCTGTGCAGTTGCTGCAATCCTCGCCTTCATCGGGGTATGGCTTGGTCAGTCGCAGGTGGCCGTGGGTTTTGCCCTGACCTTTTTATGTCGGGATCTCGCCTACTTTCTCGGCCACCCCTATGCCAGGCAACAGGGACCGCAACTGGCAACCCTGCCCCTGCCCTTTCTCTCGGACTTCCCCTTTTTCGGCAAGGTGCTGTTTTCCCATTCCCTTGTTATTTATGCAAGTTTCCTGGCGATCCCCTGCTGCTCCTATTTTCTCTATCGTACCCGACAGGGCCTGCTCCTCCGTGCTGCGGGAGAAAACCCGGAAGGCTGCTGGGCAAGGGGGATCAATCCAACAAGGGTGCAAATGCTTGCAACCATGGCCGGTGGGATGCTGGTTGGTCTCGGGGGTGCGGCGTTTTCACTCTCGGTCAAACCCGGTTGGGGCCAACCCCAAGGCTGCGAGGGCATCGGTTGGATCGCCTTGGCCCTGGTCATCTTCGGCAGCTGGCATCCGCTGCGAGTGGTGGCTGGTGCTTATCTCTTCGGCATGTTGCAACTGCTTGGCATCTACTTACAGGATTTTTTCCCGGCTATTCCGGCGCAGATCTTCCAAGTGGCACCCTTCCCACTGATGATCTTCACCCTGGTTCTCATCCATCTCAGTTCCAATCGACAAACCCTAGCTATGCGGCTGTTCAGCGGTAGCCCACCGAAGTGGTTGGGCAAGGCCTATCGGAGAGTGTGAATTGCGCCCTCTCCTTCTTGGATTCCATTAAACGGGTAACAGGTTTAAATGAATGAGCATCGAGTACGATTGGCGAAAGAATGCCAGGTGAAGGCGATCTGGAAAAACGAGTGGCAAGATAAGCCTATGACCATGTAATTACATGAAAAGTAATTTAAGACATTACACCAAAGCGAAAGGGCTTAGGGCTCCGATTTCCACTATTAGGCCCATTTTGCTGTTTATGATTCGCGAGCTTGACCTTTTTAGCAATGAGTCCCTGGCTATCGGAGTGGCATTCGAAGTCAACGGTTTCTCCAACTTTCAGGAACTGGCATTTTATCAAATCTGCCTTATTTACCAGTATATCCGGGCCACTCCCGTTATCGAGAAATCCAGAATCTTTATCACGAAACCACTTTTTTACGACTGTTTGCAAAAATTCACCTTTAATTTGATATTTATCTCTTCATTTGGCATCAGGCCACCACATACTTTACACTATATTCCATGAAGCGTCTACAACGACAACGCAATTGCTTTTTTCAACCCCCTTTCCGAAAATCAATTTTTCACCCGGCCAAAGGCATCAATAACTTAAGTTTCTTGGTATATCCCCACAGGCAATTATCCCCATTACGGTTGGTTAATTCTTCATGGTTGGATTAGTTTTTCGAAGTTGCGAGTTTGTCATTTCTCTTTTTTTCCCATCTTCCGTGAAGATGTAACCAGAGACACCTAATCCATTTTTATGAGTGATTTCAATTCGTGTTTTCCCAGACTCATAATATTCTCTTTCGACACCTTCCATTTTTCCATCCTTATAAGAGATCTCGGTCTGCAATACGCCGGACTCATAATATTCCTTTTCAACACCCTCTGGCCTCCCATCTTTATAGGGAATCTCAAGTTTTAATACTCCGGTCACAAAATATTCCTTTTGCAATCCCTCTGGTTTTCCATCCCTATAAGGAATCTCAAGTTTTAATTTGCCGGATTCATAATATTCCTTTTGCAAACCGTCCTTCTTTCCATCCTTATAGAGAATCTCAAGCTTTGGCCTGCCAGACACATAATATTTTTTCAGCAACCCCTCTTCTTTTCCATCGCTGAAGGGTGTCTCAAGATGTAACCTTCCTGATTCATAATATTTTCTTGACACCCCTTCTTCTTTTCCATCATTATAGGGTGCCTCAAGTTTTAATTTTCCGGATTCATAATATTCTTTCTGAATTCCTTTGGCCTTTCCGTCCTCGAAAAAATATTCACTTTTCAATTTTCCGGATTCATAATATTTATTTTCGACACCTTCTTTCTTCCCGTTTTTGTATCTGTATTCACTCTTTAATTTCCCGGATTCATAATATTCTTTTTCAATACCTTCTTTTTTCCCATCCTTAAATGGTGTCTCGAGTTGCAACTGACCGGTTTCAAAATATTCTTTTCCATTGATTTCCGGTTTCCCCTCTTTGTATGTATATTCACTTTTTATTTTCCCCGATTCATAATATTCTTTTTGCAATCCCTCTTTCTTGCCGTTTTTACAGGGAATTTCAAATTTGAGTTTACCCGATTCATACATCTTTTTAAACAAACCGCTTATTGGTATAAATGTCGTTTTATCACACAATATTGAGTTCTTAAGCACAACTTCCTTGTTCGTATATACCTTATCACCCGAACCATGAACAACATTGGTAACAGATAAAAAGAAAACTAAGATACTGATTTGAACGAACCGGCGTTTCATATTTGCACCCTGAATGATGTATTTAATACCCTGCCAATAGACCAAACCATCTTTTTCCTACCATATCGACTGCCAAAAAGAAACTTCGTTTCTTGACTCCAATCGTAAAACACCCATGTAACTGACTATATAAGGAATTTTTTCTTTTCCCACAATAACCCAGCCGGAATACAACACTTCAATACCCGCATGAAGTATTATGCCTCTGCTAAACAAAAGGTCTTTCTCTCTTCCCTGAAACAATTGTTAACTCCCCCAATTTCTATAACCTCAGGAATTATCCCCCCTGAAACCAGGTTTTTTTGACAATTATCTTCTCCCCCCTTTGCCTTGCCCCCCAAACAACACCACGCATTTAACTATCCTATTTTATGTATTTTATTAACTAGACATGAATCCGACACGTACTCGACATAGCCTTAATACGAGGCGACTTGGCACCCGATTAGGCCCGATGTCCTCTATTATTGCATAGGTTCTTGGGTTATAAAAAAGTCACAAGAGACATGACTAATATTTTTTCTTTGAAGCTTTCTGACTGAGATGAGGTTGTTGCCTGCAGAAAGATTTGGCAACAGTTTTCATTAGCTCCCTAGGCATGAAAGCTAATACAGAAATTCAACGAGTGCTGGTCATTTAGCTCTTTTGTGGGGAGTTAGTCGTTTGGATGGAACTTTTTTTGGGGGGGTTGACAATATAAGCAACGTCAGCATTGGGATGCTCATATTGAATCAGGGACAGGGGGGGTCACAACTTCATAATGTAACAACGCCGGCAAGTTTTGGCCAAAATCTCAACATTGCAACAGGAGGTAACGCTTTAAACAAGGACTCTGTTATAATGAAGTAATGATTTTTGGAGCAGTATACCAGACAAAACATCA